>CAZTHL010000101.1:0-12219 GCA_964613585.1 uncultured Mycobacteriaceae bacterium
TGCCCATCTTGACCAGCGACCAGCTGTGCAGGATGTATTCCTGGATGGCCGCGCGAATCCACCACATGGCGTAGGTGGCCAGCCGGAAGCCGCGGTCCGGGTCGAACCGCTTGACCGCCTGCATCATGCCGACATTGCCCTCCGAGATCAGCTCCGACAGGGGCAGGCCATAGCCGCGATAGCCCATGGCGATCTTGGCGACGAGGCGCAGATGGCTGGTCACCAGCTTGTGCGCCGCGTGCACGTCCTCGGCCTCCTGCCAGCGCTTGGCCAGCATGTACTCCTCCTCCGGATCCAGCATCGGAAAGCGCCGGATGTCCTGGAGATAGCGGGTCAGGTTCGTCTCGCTTCCCACCGCGGGAACACTGGGCACGGCCGCCATGTCAACAAGCCTCCCTCTGGCGTGTGGCACGGGTGGCGATTGCTCCCCGGATCCGGGGGGCCGACCCGGCCCGGCCCACCGTCCTGCGGAACCGTCGCCCGATCGATGTCGCCATCCTCATTGTTCTATAATAGCCTAGTTTCACGGTCAGGTATAGTTTTCTGTAACGATTTTAAACAAGTAATTAATTCCGTAATTTCAAAGGGAAGTTCACTTTCAAATCTGACCTCGCGCCCGTCGCGCGGGTGAAGAAAGTGCAGGCTTCGGGCGTGCAGCGCCTGCCGCGGAAAGCGCCTGGCGCAGTCGGGGCAGGAACCCGGTGCCCGCCCGTACAGGGGATCGCCGATCACCGGCGCGCCGATCGCGGCCAAGTGCACCCGGATCTGGTGCGTCCGGCCGGTGTCGAGGCGGCACTCGACCAGGCTCGCCGCCGTGCCCAGCCGGCGCTCCAGCCGGTAGTGGGTGACCGCCGCGCGACCGACGTCCCGCCGCACCGCCATGCGCTTGCGGTCGCGCGGATGGCGGCCGATCGGCGCGTCGACGGTGCCTGCGTCCTGCGGCGGCCGGCCGTGCACCACCGCGCCGTAGCGCCGTGACAACGTCCGGTCGGCGAACTGCCGGGCCAGCGCGGCATGGGCCCGGTCATGCTTGGCGATGACCATCAGCCCACTGGTGTCCTTGTCGAGCCGATGCACGATGCCCGGACGCGCCGCCCCGCCGATGCCCGACAGCGAGCTACCGCAGTGGGCCAGCAGCGCGTTGACCAGGGTTCCGTCCGGATTGCCGGCCGCCGGATGGACCACGAGACCGGCCGGCTTGTCGACCACGATCACGTCCCCGTCCTCATGGATGACACGAAGGGGAATGGGCTGCGCGAGGATATCCGCAACCGCAGGCTGGGGCACGACGATGTCGAAAGTTTGGCCGGGATCGACGCGCCGTGCCGGATCGGTCACGGCGCTGCCGCCAAGGCTGACCCGGCCGGCCTGGATCAAGGCGGCGATCCGGCTGCGCGACAGCTCCGGCACCGCTTCGGCCAGGGCCCGGTCGAGCCGACCGGCACGCCGCACCGTGGCGGCACACATGCGCGAAGGCTCCGCCTTCGCACCCGGCTCGGCTATACCGGGTCCGGTCGCGGGCGGGAGCGGGCCGTCCGCCGGGTCAGGCAAGGGAGCCGGCATTGCGCGTCATCAAGGCCATGGTCATCGGCATGGCCGTGCTCATCGTCATCGGCTTCGTCGTCATCGGCGTCGAGCTGTCGCTGCGGCTCCTGGGCACGTCCCTCACCGGGCCGCCGGCGCCGGACGGCCCCCGGCCGACGGCCGGGCCAGGCCTGCCGCCGGGCGCCACCGTCGAGCACCTGGCCGCGGCCGGCGACCGGCTGGCGCTGCACGTCCGCCTGCCTGACGGTCGAGACGCCCTATATATCATGGCGTTGGACGATGGCCGCATCCTTGCCACCGTTCCGCTATCCGCCGGCCCGGCGCCGCCGTCCGGCCCGCCCACCGCCGAGTCCCCGACCGAGGCGCCCCGGAGCCGGATCCCATGAACTTCGCCAGCGACAATGTCACCGGCGCCGCCCCGGAGATACTCGAGGCCCTGGCCCGTGGCGCCGGCGGCGCGGCCACGCCCTACGGCGACGACGCGGCCACGGAGCGGCTGGCCGCCCGGCTCGCCGAGCTGCTCGAGCACCCGGTCCGCGTGTTCCCCGTGGCCACCGGTACGGCGGCCAACGCGCTCGCGCTGTCGGTGCTGGCGCCGCCCTACGGTGCGGTCTACTGCCATGAGGAGGCCCATATCGAGGTGGACGAGTGCGGCGCGCCGGAACTCTACACCGGCGGTGCCAAGCTGGTGCCGGTCCCGGGCGCGCACGGGCGGCTCGGTCCGGCCGACCTCGACGACAGGCTGGCGCGCGCCGGCGCCGGCGTCGTTCACCATGTCCAGCCGGCCGCGCTCAGCTTGACCCAGGCGACCGAGGCCGGCACCGTCTATCGGCCCGCCGAGATCGCCGCGCTGGCCGAGGTGGCGCGCCGGCACGGGCTCGGCGTGCACCTGGACGGCGCGCGCTTCGCCAACGCCGTGGCCACGCTCGGCTGCGCGCCGGCCGACCTGACGTGGCGGGCCGGCGTCGACATCCTGTGCCTGGGCGCCACCAAGAACGGCTGCCTGGCCGCCGAGGCCATCGTGCTGTTCGACGACGCGCGGGCCGAGGCGCTGGGCTTCCGTCGCAAGCGAGGCGGACACCTGCTCTCGAAGATGCGCTTCGTCTCGCTTCAGCTCGAGGCTTGGCTGGCCGACGATTTGTGGTTGCGCCTGGCCCGCCATGCCAACGCCCAGGCCGCCCGTTTGGCCGAAGGGCTGGCCCGGGTGCCGGGCGTGCGTCTGGTCCATCCGGTCGAAGCCAACGAGGTGTTTGTGGCGCTGCCGCCCGCGGTGCGGCGGCGGCTGCAGGATCACGGGGTCGGCTTCATCCCCTGGGACGAGACGACCGATCGCCTGGTGGCGGCGTTCGACACCCCGCCCGAGGTGGTCGACGCCGTGGTGGCCATCGCCGCCGGGTGAGCGGACCGCTCGCCAGGTGGGCGACGCATCGCCGAGCGACAGGATTTTGGTCGGATCCTCTCCGCGCCGGTCGCGGGTAGCGGGCAGGTGCCGCTTCCACGTCAGGCGGAAACGCTCGATCGGGTCTCTTCTGCAGGCTCTTCATCGCCTCGCAGGGTCATCGCCTCGCAGGGTCATCGCCTCGCCGGGCCTCGCCGGGGGCATGGGACCGCTCGACCGGGTCGGGGAGCGGCTGCTCCCGCCGGTCGCGGGGCGCCCCTAGGGGCTCCCCGGAGCGTCGGCGTCAGCGGGGCGGGGCCTGGTGGCGCGGGCCGCTCTCCGCAGGGCCGCCGCGGCGTCGTGACACGTTGGTGTCCTCCTCGGCCGATCGCGGCGTCGGCCCGGGGATCTGCCGGCGGCCAACCTCGCGGTCCCGCAACGCCTGCTCGAGCGTTCTCGCCGGCTTCAGCAAATACGGACTGACCATCGCCCCCATCTCGTCAAGCTCCGTCCCCTCGAGCACAGTCCTCTCGAGCGCCGTCGCGGCCCCCGTCGCGCTGTCACCGGTTGCGCTGACACCGTTCGCGCTTTGACCTTTTGCGCTCTGACCTGTCACGCTCGGCTTCGGCACGGCTCTGTCGTGCGGCATGCCACTCTCGTCCTTCAACTGAGAATCGACTGACACAACACCCCGACCGAGCCCGAGACCGACTAATCTGTCTAGTATAGACATTGCGCCGACCGCTTCAAGCTCACACGCCGCTGTGTAACGAAAGGACGCAGCAAAAGTTCCTTGATGCCATCGTGAGCGCACGTCCAAGGCTGTGCTGGGCAGGACCGGCATCCGAAGGCACTCACGGCGGTGTGATTTTGGTTAATAGTTGTTAACCTTTGGACGGCGTGGTTGCTTTACCCGGTCCGGCGCCGGCCTTAGGCGCTCGGCGTGGCGGCGAGCCAGACCCGACTGGCCTGCGGGCCGGTGACGCCGACCGTCTCGACATAGTGGACGTGGTCGCCCGGCCGCAGATCGGCGAGCGAACCGTTGAGCACCGCGTTGCCGTGGAAGTACAGCTCCCGACCCTCGGCGGAGATCAGAAAGCCGAAGTCGTCGTCGGGGCGGATCTCCCGCACGGTGCCGGCCAGCGGCTCGCCGCGCGGCGCCGACTGCGAGCGCCGCTGCTCGGCGAAGCTCTTGAGCTGGCGCTCCGCCGCGTCGAAGGAGTCGCGCACGACGCGGTAGAGGCTGGTGTTGCGGTACTGCTCCTTCGGACGGTGCGGCTCGCGGTTGACAATGATGTTGCCGGCGCTCGGCAGCGACAGCTCAATGGTCACCGACGGGGTGGCGGCGCCGGGCTTCCGGTGCGGCACCCCGACGATCACCCGACACGCGGTCAGCCGGTCATACAGCATCTCCAGACCCGCGATCCGGTCGCGAATCTGCCGCTCCAGCTCCTCGCTCGGCTCGATGCCGTGGAAGCTGATCTCCGGCGGAACCTCCAAGGCCATGGCCGTCGTCTCTCCCTGTCCATCGTGAGCGGCGGGGCGCGTGCCGGGGCTCGCCCCCAAGCCTTTCATAGCGGCCGACGGGCGGCGATGGTTCCCCAACGTCAGGCGCGCGAGCCGATCGCCTTCCGCCATGGGCTCGCGACGAGGCGCCCAAAGGGCGGCAGGGTCGGCGGGCGCCTCAGCCGCGCCCACACGACGTCGTGTCGGCTCGGCGGCATCAGACGCAGCGGCTGTAGCCGCAGGATGGGCACAGATCGCAGCCCTCCTGGTGCACGAGCCCCGGCTGGCCGCAGCGCGGGCATTGCCGGCCGGGCCGGCCGCCATGGACCGCGGCGCGCGCCGGGCGGACGGCCGCCTCGGCCACGGGCAGGAAGCCGATGTCGATCATATGCCGCTCGATCGCCTCGCCGATCGCCGCCAGCAGCGACGGCACATAGCGGCCGCCGACCCAGTGACCGCCGCGCGGGTCGAACACCGCCTTCAGTTCCTCGACCACGAAGGCGACATCGCCGCCGCGCCGGAACACCGCGCTGATCATCCGGGTCAGCGCCACGGTCCAGGCGTAGTGCTCCATGTTCTTCGAGTTGATGAACACCTCGAACGGGCGGCGGCGCCCGTCCTGCTCGATGTCGTTCACCGTGACGTAGATGGCGTGGTCGCTCTCGGGCCAGCGCAGCTTGTAGGTACGCCCGGGCAGCGCCTCGGGGCGGTCGAGCGGCCGGGTCATGTAGACCACGGCGCCGTCGCCCGGGGCCGCGGGTCGCGTCGAGCCGTCCGGCTGGGAAGGATCGGGCGGCTGGCCGGGCTCGGCCGGCGCGGCGGCGGGGGCCGCGGGCTCGGTCGGCCGCGATTCGAGGACGGCCCCGGTGACCGGGTTCGGCCGGTAGGTCGTGCACCCCTTGCAGCCCGAGCGGAAGGCCAGGGTGTAGACATCCTTGAAGGCCTCGAAGTCGAGGTCGGCCGGGCAGTTGATGGTCTTGCTGATCGAGCTGTCGATGTGCCGCTGGGCGGCCGCCTGGATCGCCAGATGATCCTGCGGAGTCAGCGTCTGGACATCGACGAAGCTGTCGGGCAGCGGCCCAGGCTCGCCGCGCAGCCGGCGGTACGCGCGAAAGGCCGGATCGCTCACCTCCTCGACCCGGCGGCGGCCGTCCGGCAGCAGCACGGCGCGGCTGTAGCGGTAGGCGAACACCGGCTCGATGCCCGAGGAGACATTGTCGGCGAGCAGCGAGATGGTGCCGGTCGGCGCGATCGAGGTGAGCAGGCCGTTGCGGATGCCGTGGGCGGCGAGCGCCTCCTGCAGCCCGGCGTCGAGACTCTGGACATTGGGCCGCCGGCGGAACGCCTCGGCATCGTAGAGGGGGAACGGCCCCTTCTCCGCCGCCAGCGCGATCGAGGCGGCATAGGCGGCCCGCCGCAGCGCGCCCAGCCAGCGCTCGGTCAGCGCCACCGACTCCTCGGAGCCGTAGCGCACGCCGCAACCGATCAGGGCGTCGGCGAGCCCGGTGACGCCGAGGCCGATGCGCCGCTTGGCCCGGGCCTCCTCGGCCTGCGCCGGCAGCGGGAAATTGGAGACGTCGATGGCGTTGTCGAGCAGGCGCACCGCGACGCCAGTGATCTCCTCGAGCCGCCCCAGGTCGAGCTCGGCCTCGTCGGTGAACGGCCGGCGCACCAGGCGGGCCAGGTTGACCGAGCCGAGCAGGCAGGCGCCGTAGGGCGGCAGCGGCTGCTCGCCGCAGGGATTGGTGGCGCGGATGGTCTCGCAGTAGCCGAGGTTGTTGAGCACGTTGATCCGGTCGATGAAGATCACCCCGGGCTCGGCATAGTCGTAGGTGGCGCGCATGATCCGCTCCCAAAGGTCGCGGGCGCGCAGCCGCCGGAACACCCGGCCGTCGAACACCAGGTCCCAGCCGTCATCCTCGTCGACGGCCCGCATGAACGCGTCGGTGGCCAGGACCGACAGGTTGAACATGCGCAGCCGCTCCGGGTCGCGCTTGGCGTCGACGAACGCCTCAATGTCCGGATGGTCGCAGCGCAGGGTCGCCATCATGGCGCCGCGGCGGGCGCCGGCGCTCATGATCGTGCGGCACATGGCGTCCCACACATCCATGAAGGAGAGCGGCCCCGCGGCGTCGGCGCCGACGCCGCGCACCGGCGCCCCCTTCGGCCGCAGGGTCGAGAAGTCGTAGCCGATGCCGCCGCCCTGCTGCAGGGTCAGCGCCGCCTCCTTCAAGTGCTCGAAGATCCCCGCCATGTCGTCGGGAATGGCGCCCATGACAAAGCAGTTGAACAGGGTGACCCGGCGCTCCGTGCCGGCGCCGGCGAGGATCCGGCCGGCCGGCAGGAACTGGAAGTCGCGCAGGATGTCGAGGAAGCGCGCCTGCCAGCGCCCGGGCTCGGCCTCCTGCGCCGCCAGCGCGCCGGCGACGCGTACCCAGGTGTCCTCGACCGTCTCGTCGAGCGGGCGGCCGTCGGCCGCGGTGCAGCGATACTTCATCTCCCAGATCTGGCGGGAGATCGGGCTCAGGTCGGTCATCGAGCGGCTTCCTGGAGCGCGGCTTCCTGGGGGCGGCTTCGTGGGGTGACGGCTTCGCGGAGCGCGGCGTCCTGCGGGACCGGGTCGCTCGGGCGCGACAGGGCGCGCGCGGCGGGCAAAGGCCAGGACGACGTGCCGCCGCGGCGAGGCGCACCGGCGGACGACATCTTCTGTTCTTCTTATGTTCTGAAGAGCTCGTGCTGTCAAGCGGGCTGTGCCCGGGCGGCCGGCAGAACAGGGCGGCGACGGCCCCGCCCCGGTGGCGCCGCAGCAATAATCCTTGCTTGGGGCGTTGCGGGCCTGTAAGTCCAGTTCAATAGCTGATGGTTGGCGTGTCGTGCCGTCTCCAATCCTTCGAGACTGGGTGCACTTCGGGCCACCGCACGAAACTCGTTCAAGATTGTGGCGAACATGGCCGATTATAGGGCACCATCAGCAACCACGGGGTCGGGCAAGACGGCGCCAATTCGCGAGTCTCGCAGACAAGAGAAGGCTGGGGTACATTTTTCGTTAATGGCCCACCTACGAACCCTTGTGGATCGTCCGCGGCAGACCATCTGCGGAATAATGGTAGAAACGGAGGGAGTGAAATATGCCAGCTGAAATGGACAAGGCGGAGCTGATGCGCATGAGCGCGCAGATCGTCAGCAGCTATCTCAGTCACAATAATGTTGCAGCGGCGGATGTGCCGGCCTTGATTGAGACGGTCGGGCAGGCCATGCGCAAGCTCGGCGACGAGCCGGAAGACGAGGTGCCGGAGGTCGAGCCGGCGCCGCAGAAGCCGGCGGTGCCGATCCGCAAGTCGGTCAATCCCGACTACATCGTCTGCCTGGAGGACGGCAAGAAGCTGAAGATGCTGAAGCGGCATCTGCGGACCGTCTACGGCATGACGCCGGAGCAGTATCGCCAGAAGTGGAATCTTCCGGCGGACTATCCGATGGTGGCGCCGAACTACGCCGCCAAGCGGAGCGACTTCGCCAAGTCGATCGGCCTTGGCCAGCGTCCGGGCTCGCGCGGGCGCGGACGGCGCGCGGCGTGACGGCGTGACGCCGGTCCGTCCCCGGACGGACCGGCGCCGGCCGGCTACGGACAGGCCCCGCCGTCAGGCGCGGGCATCGGCACGCTCCCTCGTTCTTGGACGGGTCGGCGGCGGCCCGGCCGGCAGCATGTTGGCTACATGTGGACCCATCGACGGGGTGCCGGATGGTCCGGCAGCACCCTGCATGGGAAACCGCATCAATGACCGCAGCGATGAACTTGGATACCCGGCTGGCGAACGCTCGGGTGAACAGGAGGCCGACGGGCGCCCAGGACTTCACCAAGACGACCATGGCGAAGGCGTATAGCTATACCCGATTCTCCACACCCGAACAGGCGACCGGCCGCAGCTATCAGCGTCAGACTGAAACGGCGAAGCGATATGCCGAGCAACAAGGTCTCGACCTAGATACGGAACTGACCTTCGAAGACCTGGGCACCAGCGCGTTCCGTGGTCGCAATGCTGACGTTGGTGCTCTCGCTGCGTTCCTGGAAGCAGTCGAGAATAGCACGGTTGAGCGTGGTTCCTGGCTGATCGTGGAGAGCCTGGATCGTATCAGCCGGCACATAGCACGGCGGGCGGTCCGTGTCCTGGAGAGCCTTGTGGACGCCGGCATCACGGTCGTAACCCTGGTGGACGGAAAGGTCTACGACGCGGACACGCTGGACAATGACCCGATGGCGTTCATGTGGGCGTTCATGGTTGCCATACGGGCGCACGAGGAGAGCGCCACCAAGTCGAAACGCGGGATAGCATCGTGGGAGATGAAGCGCCAGAAGGCTACCGAGAAGCCGTTGACGGCCATGTGTCCATCCTGGCTCACCCTGGGCGATGACGGTCACTGGCTGGTTAATGAAGCGAAGGCGGACACGGTAAGGCGCATCTTCGAGGAAGCCGTTGCCGGCCGTGGTCAGCATCAGATCGCGGCACGGCGGAACGCCGATGGTACTCCGACGCTAAATGGTGGCGACGGCTGGTACCGTTCGACCATCAAGAAAATCCTGGAGAACCCGGCGGTCATCGGAACGATGGTCCCGCACAAGCTGGTATACGAAGGCGGTAAGAAGCGCCGGCAGCCACTGGAACCGATCGAGAATTACTATCCCGCTATTATCGACCTGGAGACCTGGGAGACGGTCCAGGCGGGACGGCTGAAGCGCAAGCCGCAGGAA
Source organism: uncultured Mycobacteriaceae bacterium (assembly GCA_964613585.1). Taxonomy (GTDB): domain Bacteria; phylum Pseudomonadota; class Alphaproteobacteria; order DSM-16000; family Inquilinaceae; genus CAZTHL01. The sequence continues at coordinate 9,177 of CAZTHL010000101.1, forward strand.
GCCGGTACGAAGGGCGTCGCCTATACCCTGGCGGGACTGGCGAAGTGCCCCAAGTGCGGTGGCAGCATGACCCGCGTTGTCAAGGGCAAGAAGTCTTGGGGACCAATGCTGGTCTGTGCTCGCGCCAAGCGCGGCATGGGGTGTAGCTACCGGACCATTCCCCAGGCTGCGGTTGATGAAGCCCTGATGGGTGATGGTGTGGTCAATGGCGTTATCCAGGGCATCGACGCTTGGTCGTACCCGCCGGCCGCCGATGAGAGCTTGCGCGAGAAGATTGCTGATACCGAGCGACAGAGTGATGAACTGGATAACCGGATCGCTGCGATCCTGGATGAGATCGAGCGGGGTAACGGCAGTCCGACCCTGGCGAAGCGACTTGAAATCCTGGAAGCCGAGCGGGAAGACCTGCTGGAAGAACTGGAAGAGCTATATCCGAAGGAACGACTCTCCAGGCCCATCGGCATCCAGAAGCGGACACGGGAGTTCATACAGGCAGTAAACAACGGGGACGACGCCACCACCCGGAATGGCATCCTGAGCCGGATCGTGGAAGCCGTCGTCGTGGACTACGAGCAGGGACGACTGGTTTTCCGCTGGCGGCATGGTGGCGAGACTGAAGCACCGCTCCGTCTGCTCTGACTGCGACGGGGGAAATCCGGTGGGTGGGAAAGCCTGACTGCAGGCGAAGGACGACTTTCTCTTTTGCGCGTTCGTATGACACAGTCTACGACCATCCCAATTACTTGTTTGGTTCCCCGTTAAGGAAAGAAACAATGCCGCAAGGGCGGCTAAACGAAATTGCAGACTGGCAATTGATTGATCTGTGTCAGGATGACGGGTGAAGTGTTCTGTTGCTCCTGTGTTTTCTGTGGTGCTTCTTTTATGGCATCCCCTAGCCGCTGTGCGGCATTTGGCTGACGCTGCTCTTGAGCATCTGGTAGCGTTCTCCGGCAGTGTCCCTAGGTTCGCCCGGCTGGCGTGATGCGGTCGGGTGGACCTAGGGCCTGTTTATGCCGGTATGCTATTTCACACATTTTTTAGTGTTGTTTAAGTCCCTGTCCGATGGGGTGTGGGGCCTGTTCAACGAGATGGAGAGAATGATGGCGAGACAGTTGGTCAGCCCCAGGCAACGGCCGGGGCGAATGTGCAAGGTGCCTGGCTGTGGCCGGACAGCGGTCGGGTACCGGAATCTATGCAGTGCCCATCGACGGGCGAACCAGCGACACGGTCACCCCGAGCAGACGGGGATCACCAAGTCGGAACTTTGCGGGCACGAGCGGGCAATCCGGCGGTTCATCAACCGGAGAACCGACCGCGACCAGGTGTGGGATGTGATCGAAGGTCAGTGGCGAGCACTTGCGATATGGGCGGCTGGAGGGCTTCGCGAGATGGCGACGAGACCGCACCCTAGGAACTCCAGGATCGCCCTGGAGAGCATCCGCAATGTCAACGACACGGACAGCCCGCGCGACGTGATGGTGACGCTGCTGGCGTTCTTCCGACTGTGGCACGAGCAGCCCCGGCGGTTCCGATCTGACCGAGCCGCACGGTTCCAAGCTGCGCGGGTGCTGCGACGGATGACGGACGTTCATGTCGGGACTTGGTTCAACGAGACCACCGGGAAGGCACATCGGGTCTATCAGGACATACCAGCAAGGGCGCTGGATGAACTCGGTGGACTGATCTTCCGCACCATACTGCCGGTTGCCCTGAATGTGATCCGCAAGATGGAAGACGACGAGATGGCCGAGCGAGAGCGGGTCAATGAGTTACACCGGGTGATCGCCGGCATGGACACTAGCGGGTCTAATACCACTTCCGCAGCTAGTATCACGACAGAGGAAGGACCAATGGCTGGACCGTAGGCAATCCTTTAGACGACCACTATACCAACGCTACGCTAGTCAATACCACGCTAGCCAATACCACGCTAGCCAATCGAGGAAATCATGAAGAACAACGATGACAACGACGACGACCGAATCCCCTATCCGCCCGACAGTGCGCGGTTACGGGGAAAGAAGCGCAGGAAGTTGACCCGCGTAGACACGCGAGAGCAAGAGCGGAGAGACCTGGAACGGATCGAATGGGCCGGGCCGAGCCGGTGGACGGATGATGACCTGAGTCTGCTTCTGCAGATCAAGCTGGAGGCCCGGCGTAGGGGTGATCATCGGCGGGCCGCACGAGCTGAGCGGCTGTCCGATCGCATGGCTTCAGTGCTACACCAGCAAATGGAGCGTGAGTGGCAGGAGAACCACGGTAGGCAGGAGAAGCCCGGTGGACGGGGGACCGGAAGATGAGCCAGGGTCACAGGAGTGGCAAGGTTTTCATCGTGACCCCGAAGGGCATGGTGTCTTGCGTCGATGGGGACGATGCCCAGGACATTGAGCCGTTCGAGTTTCGACCGGGTGCCCCTGCGGGACCCGATGACCCGTACGAGTCGAGCGACTGTCCGACCGCGAGGGAAGCCCTGCGGGCGGGGGAAGCGACCTCCGTCGCGGGGGAGCCGGTGAAGACCGATCGACCGGGTGTCCCTGCGGGACTGGGACACGCAATGGAACCGGATACTTCCGGTTTTCCCGGAGCCGGTAGGCGTGGAGCCGGCGCGGCTCGACCACACGATGAGCCGGACATCACTAGACCCCGCAGCTGGGTTGAACCGAGAGACGTCGCCAAACTGAAGAAGTCCATTCGGAAGTCCAGTGACTATGTGACGGCCCTGAAGATCCTTCGCGATCACCAGCGGGACGACCAGAAGACTGGCGAACCGGAACCAGCGCGGCTCGACACGGACGATGTCGTGGAGTTACCAGTGTTGTTTCAGCCGCGTGGTGGACGGGAAGTTGATCCGTATCACGTTGATGCCCTGGCGAAGACCCTGCGGAATGGCCAGGAGCTTGATCCGATCCGGGTACTACCGGTCGCCAGGATACTGATCGTCTTCGATGGTCACCACAGACTTGCCGCGTATCGGAAGTTGCAGCGCAGGACCATCCCGGTGGTGATCGAACCAATGCCCGTGGATATGGCCGTTCTGGAAGCC
>CAZTHL010000102.1:0-1330 GCA_964613585.1 uncultured Mycobacteriaceae bacterium
TGGGTGGCGCGTCGATGGGTGGCGCGTCGATGGGTGGCGCGTCGATGGGTGGCGCGTCGATGGGTGGCGCAAGACGTCCCGACGATGCCGTCCGGTCGTCCGGGAAGGGATCGGGAGCAATCAGACCCAGCGCGTCCACCGGATCCACGGGCACGCGTGCGACTACCGACTCCCGGCTCGACGACTGAATGCCGCCCATGGTCATCATCAGCAGCAGCGGCGTGAGCAGCCACGCAAGGCTTTGGATGCAACGCGGCCGCCGTCCTGAGCAGCCCGCGGATGCCCTGTCCATGTCAACTCCCCTGTCGACGAAGATCAAGGTGCGGCGAGCGGCCTCTGCCGGCTGTTTCGACTCCCGGCAAGGGCCGCGCCGAGCCCCGTCACATCATGGCGCGGACCTCGACCACCTCGGGGATGTAGTGCCGCAGCATGTTTTCGATGCCGGACTTCAGGGTCATGGTCGAGCTCGGGCAACCGGCGCAGGAGCCGCGCAGGTGCAGATAGACCACCCCGTCCTCGAAGCCCTGGTAGATGATGTCGCCGCCGTCCTGGGCCACGGCGGGGCGAACACGGGTCTCGATCAGCTCGCGGATCTGCTGAACGACCTCGTCGTCCTCGTCCGTCGGCAGGTCATCCTCGTCGGTGCCGGTCGCCTCAAGAAGCACCGGCCGACCCGTGGTGAAGTGCTCCATGATCACGCCGAGGATCGACGGCTTCAGCAGATACCACTCCCGATCCTCGGCCTTGCTGACGGTGATAAAGTCCGATCCCAGGAAGACGCCGGTCACCCCGTCGATCCGGAAGAGCTGCTCGGCCAGCGGCGAGCGCGCGGCCGCCTCATCCGGATCGCGGAAGTCCGCGACCCCGGAGATCATGACCGTCCGGCCCGGAAGGAACTTCAGGCTTGCCGGATTGGGGGTCTGCTCCGTCTGAATGAACATGTCTCGTTGTCCTCTCCCCGTTGCGGCCGACGCTTCGCTGATCCCCTCCGACCACCGTCAGCCTAGCCGGCGAGCCATGAGGGTCAAAGCCCCGGCGCATGGCTCCGTTGAATTTGGGCTAGGCTTAGAACGTTTCCAACGAAAAATCCGGATCGCATGCCCCCGTGCCGGTGTCGACCCGGGGAGCGACCGGGGCACTGTCGCTGGCGATCGCCTGTCGCTGGCGATCGCCTGAAGGGATGTCCCCGTCGCCGGCGCGCGCAGGACAGGCCCGACCCGGGATTGCGGGACGGGCCGCCCCCGAGGCCGCGCGGGCTCGGCCGGCGATCAGGTCCCGGCGATCAGGTCCCGGCGATCAGGTCCCGGCGATCAGGTCCCGGCGATCAGGT
>CAZTHL010000102.1:1430-12183 GCA_964613585.1 uncultured Mycobacteriaceae bacterium
CCGGCGATCAGGTCCCGGCGATCAGGTCCCGGCGATCAGGTCCCGGCGATCAGGTCAGGGCATCGATCCGGTCCTCCGACAGCCCGCCGGGCACGATGGTGACGGGGATCGGCATGCGCCCGAAGCGCTTGGTGGCCAGATACTGGATGAGGGGGCCGGGGCCTTCCGAGGACGGGTTGGCGCCGAGCACGAGCACCGAGATCGTCGGATCCTCGTCGATGAGCCTCATCAACTCGTCACGCTTGCTGCCCTCGCGAATCAGCAGGGCGGGCATGCGCCCGGTGGCCTCGATCACCTGCTTGGCGACCCGCTGCAGCTGCTGCTCGGCTTCCTGGCGCCGCTCCTCGCGGATCACCTCCTCGACGGCCATCCAGTGCTGGAATTCCGCGGGCTCCACCACGCGCAGCAGGGCGACCCGGCCTTCGGTGTGGACGGCGCGCCGGCAGGCGTAGCGCAGCGCCGCCCGCCATTCCTCGGTCTCGTCGACGACCACCAGAAAGATGCGGGGCGCCTCGGCAGCGGCGGGTGTCGCGGTGGCCGGTGCGGGGGGCGGATCAGCCATGGCCTGTCCTTGGCGCGGTGCTCTCCAGGGGTGGTGTCAGGGCCGGCGGAACACCACGCCGGCGATCCAGCCGGTGGCGACCGCCAGGCTGATGGCGGCCAGCCCGTAAGCGGCCGCTTCCTGCTGGGCAAAGGCGAAGATGGCCGCACCGACGCCGATCTTGCTGACGATGAGCGGCGTCGTCTGCGCGCTGGCCACCACGCCGTCGCGGAACAGGAGCACGCTCACCGTATACTGCCCGGTCGGGACGTTGGCGGGGAAGAAGAGGTTGGTCCGGAACAGGCGCTGGCCGAGGAAGGCCACCCGCCCCGGCCGCAGGCTGTACAGGCCCCGCTCCTGCTGATTGCGGACCAGGGCGGCGCGGAAGCTGTCGTGCCCGGCCGACCCGGCCAGCGCCGGATCCGCCGGCGGCAGGCGCAGATGGTCGACGCCGATGCCGTGGCGCGCCAGGACCGTCGGCTCCGCCAGCTCGTCGAGCGGCGCGCTGGTCGCCAGCCAGTAGAAGCTCGGCACGCCGGTGAAGTCCATGCTCTCGACGTTGACCCAGATGCCGAGCGTGCGCGCCTTGCGCCGGACGGTCAGGGTCTGCGACGGGCCGCGCACCACTACCGCCACCTCGCCGCCGTCCTCCACCGAGCCGAACAGCACCACCTCGGTGCCGGTGAAGCCGGTGGTGATGGCGATCAGGTGGCTCGACAGGTCGGCCACCAGGTCCTGGCCGCGCGCCGTGCCGGCGCCCCAGCCGCCGAGCACCAGCCAGGCGGCGAGGACCACGCCGAGATCGCGGATCGGGCGGACGCGCGAGGTCATGGGCGTCCTGCCGGCACCACCGCGATCGAGAACGGGTCCTGGGGCGCGGTCACCAGGTCGACCGCGAGCGCCAGAGCCACCGAGACCACGAGCCCACCGAGCAGCGCCCGCGCCTGCTCGCCGCGGAGCTTGCCGCTGGCGCTCGAGCCGAACTGCACGCCAATCACCCCGCCGGCCAGGAGCAGCAGGGCCAGCAGCACGTCCACCGTCTGGTTCTGGTAGGCGTGCAGGAAGGTGGCGAAGGCCGTGGTGAAGATGATCTGGAACAGCGAGGTGCCGGCCACCATCGAGGCCGGCATGCCGAGCAGGTAGATCATCGCCGGCACCAGCACGAAGCCGCCGCCGATGCCCATGATGGCGACCAGCAGCCCGCCCAGCAGGCCGATCGCCGCCGGCAGCAGCGCGCTCACGTACAGCCGCGACTTGTGGAAGCGCAGCTTGAGCGGCAGCCCGTGCAGGACGTTGTGATGGTGCAGCTTGCCGCGCCCGGCGGGTCGCCGCCGCGGCCGCAGCATGGCGCTCAGGCTCTCGCCCAGCATCAGGCCGCCGACCACCCCGAGGAACAGCACGTAGGACAAGGCGATCACCAGGTCGATCTGGCCGAGCGCCTGCAGCAGACCGAACAGCCAGACGCCGAAGCCGGTGCCGACCAGGCTTCCCGCCAGCATCACTGCGCCGAGCTTGACGTCGACGGTGCCGCGGCGCCAGTGCGCCAGCACGCCCGACACCGAGGCGGCGACCAGCTGGTTCGCCTGGGTGCCGACCGCCACCGGCGGCGGCACGCCGATGAAGATCAGCAGCGGCGTCATCAGGAAGCCGCCGCCGACGCCGAAGAGGCCGGAGAGGTAGCCGACGAGCCCGCCGAGCCCGAGGATGAGCAGGGCGTTCACCGACATCTCGGCGATGGGGAGGTAGATCTGCATGGGCTGTCCGGGGCGGTCCGACCTGCCGCCCGCGCCGATCCTAGCGGCCTGCCCGGCCCGCGGCCACCGGCTTGCGCGCCGCGGTGACGGGCCAGCGCAATTCCGGCTCAGGTGCCAAGTCCGCGTCCGGCGGAAACCCTCTAGAGCCGCAGCAGGCCCATCATCGCCTGCACCTCGGCCAGGGTCGGCCGCGCCAGCGCCCGGGCCCGCTCCGCCCCGGCGCGCAGGACCTGCTCGACATGGCCCGGCTCGGCCAGGAGCCGGCGCATCTCGGCGGCGATCGGCGCCAGCCTGTCGATGGCGAGCTCCGCCAGGGCCGTCTTGAAGCCGGAGAACGGGCTGCCACCGAACTCGGCGAGCACCGTCGCCACCTCGACCTCGGCCAGGGCGGCGTAGATGCTCACCAAGTTCTCCGCCTCGGGCCGGTCGGCGAAGCCATCCGCCGTCTCGGGCAGCGGCTGCGGATCGGTGCGCGCCTTGCGCAGCTTGAGCGCGATGGTGTCGGCGTCGTCGGTGAGGTTGATGCGCGACATGTCCGACGGGTCGGACTTGCTCATCTTCTGCCGGCCGTCGCGCAGGCTCATGACCCGGGTTGCGCTTCCCAGGATCTGCGGCTCCGGCAGCGGGAAGTAGGACGTGCCGTAGCGGTGGTTGAACGAGCCGGCTATCTCCCGGGCCAGCTCCAGGTGCTGCTTCTGGTCCTCGCCGACCGGCACGTGGGTCGCCCGGTACAGCAGGATGTCCGCCGCCATCAGCACCGGGTAGGCGAGCAGCCCGTGCATCGCCTGGTCCTGCTGCTTGCCGGCCTTGTCCTTGAACTGGGTCATGCGGCGAAGCCAGCCGAGCGGCGTCACGCAGGAGAACAGCCAGGCGAGCTCGGAATGCTCGGGCAGCTGGCTCTGCAGGAACAGGATCGAGCCCTCGGGATCGACGCCGCAGGCGAGCAGCGCCGCGGTCAGCTCCCGGGTCTGCCGGCGCAGGGCGTCCGGCTCCTGCGGCTGGGTCAGCGCGTGCAGGTCGACGACACAGAAGATCGTCTCGTAGTCCTCGTCCTGCAGCCGCACCCAGTTGCGCACCGCCCCCAGATAGTTTCCGAGGGTCATGTGCGAGGTCGGCTGGATGCCGGAGAAGATGCGTCGGGTCGGCATGGGACGGGCTCGGGCTGGATCTCGGGTCCTGGATGTCGCGCGGCCGCGGGCCGCCGGTCAAGCGGGCGTGCGCCGGGCGAGCGTGCGCAGGTCGCCGAGCCGCGCCGCCCCGGTCAGGTGGGCAAGCCCGAAGAAGACCAGAGCGCCGCCGCCGACGATCGCCGCCAGCGCCGCCGCCTGCTCGGGCAGCGAGGCCTCGAGCGCCCCGGCAAGCGCCGCCGCCAGGGCCAGCACGGCCGCGGCGAGGCCGGCCGTCGCCGCCAGGATCCGCGGCATCCGCGTGCGCAGCCGCCGGTCGACCGCGAGGATGCCGCGCCGGCGCAGGCCCCGGGCCAGCAGGCCCGCGTTCAGCCAGGCGGTCAGCCCGGTGGCCAGCGCGATGCCGACATGGCCGAGCCATCCGATCAGCGCCAGGCTGAGGGCGATATTGGCCGCCGTGCACAGCACCGCGACCTTGACCGGGCTCGCCGTGTCCTGCCGGGCGAAAAAGGCGGTCTGCAGCACCTTGACCAGGATATAGGCGGGAATCCCGACGGCGTAGGCGGCGAGCGCCCGGGCGGTCGCCGCCGTGGCCTCGGCGTCGAAAGCGCCGCGCTCGAACAGCACGGCGAGGATCGGCCCCGGGATCGCCATGAGCGCCGCCGCCGCCGGCAGGGCCAGCAGCAGCCCGTACTCGATCGCCCGGTTCTGCGTCGCCGCCGCCTCGGCGAGCGCGCCGCCGGCCACCTGGCGCGACAGCAGCGGCAGCAGCGCCGTGCCGATGGCGATGCCGATGACGCCGAGCGGCAGTTGGTAGAGCCGGTCGGCGTAGTAGAGATAGCTGATCGCGCCGGCCGGCAGCAGCGAGGCCAGCAGCACGTCGAAGAACAGGTTGACCTGCATGACCCCGGCGCCGATCGCGCCGGGGCCCATCAGCCGGAACAGCCGGCGGATCCTGGGCGACAGCCGCGGCCGCGGCAGGCGCAGGCGCGCGCCGGCCCGCGCGCAGGCCCAGGCCAGCATGACCAGCTGCAGGACGCCGGCCGCCGCCACGCCCCAGGCGAGGGCATGGCCGGGCGTCGGCAGATGGGGCGCGCCCAGCAGCAGGAAGGCGATCAGGCACAGGTTGAACAGCACCGGTGCGGCGGCGAACGGGGCGAAGCGGTCGAGCGCGTTCAGCACCCCGCCCATCAGCGCCACCAGCGACATCAGCAGCAGATAGGGGAAGGTGATCCGGGCCAGCTCGACGGTCAGCGCGAAGCGCTCCGGCTCGTCGGCGAAGCCCGGGGCGATCGCCGTCACCACCGCCGGCATGGCCAGGAGCGCCAGCACGGTGAACGGCAGCAGCACCAGGACCATCAGCGCCAGCGCCCGCTCGGCGAAGCCGATGGCGGCGGCCCGGCCCTCGGTCTGCAGCGTGGCGGAGAACAGCGGCACGAAGGAGACGCTGAAGGCGCCCTCGGCGAACAGGCGGCGGAACAGGTTCGGCAGCTTGAGCGCGACGAAGAAGGCGTCGGCCACCGGCCCGGCGCCGAGCAGGGCGGCGGTCAGGATGTCCCGCACGAAGCCGGCGACCCGGCTCAAGAGGGTCAGGCCGCCCACGGTGGCGATGGCGCGCAGCAGGGTCATGGAGGAGCGGGGCTTTCGGGCGGGCGCCTCGGGCACGGCCGCCGCCTCGCCGGCCCGGGCCGCGCCGTCAGCCATGCCGGGGCCCCTTAGACGCCACCGCCATGCGGCTTGCCAAGCGCTTTCTCGGGCGGCGTGCCGCCGTCCTGCCGGGCGTGGCCGCTTCCCGCCTCTCGGCGCCGTGTGGTAAGCAGATCGCCCACCCACACCCGCCGGCATCACGAGGGATCCCGCCATGGCCGAGCAGCCTGCCGTCCGCATCGAAACCGACAGCCTGGGTCAGGTGGAGGTGCCGGCGGACCGCTATTGGGGCGCGCAGACCCAGCGCTCGCTGCAGAACTTCAAGATCGGCGGCGAGCGCATGCCGCCGGCCCTGATCCGCGCCCTCGGCATCCAGAAGAAGGCCTCGGCCTTGGCCAACATGGCCTTGGGCGAGCTCGACCCGCAGATCGGCAACGCCATGGTCGCCGCCGCCGAGGAGGTGATCGACGGCACCCTGGCCGAGCACTTCCCGCTCGTCGTCTGGCAGACCGGCTCCGGCACCCAGACCAACATGAACGCCAACGAGGTGATCTCGAACCGGGCCATCGAGATGATGGGCGGCGAGATGGGCTCGAAGCAGCCGGTGCATCCGAACGACCACTGCAACCGCGGCCAGTCCTCGAACGACACCTTCCCGACCGCCATGCACATCGCCGCGGTCGAGCAGCTCGGCCACGAACTGATCCCGGCCCTGGAGCACCTGCACGCCGCGCTCGACGCCAAGGCGACGGAGTTCGCCGACATCGTCAAGATCGGCCGCACCCACCTGCAGGACGCGACGCCCCTGACCCTGGGCCAGGAGTTCTCGGGCTACGCCACCCAGGTGCGCTACGGCATCGAGCGGGCCAAGGGCGCGATGCCGCGGCTGCTGGCGCTGGCGCAGGGCGGCACCGCCGTCGGCTCCGGCCTCAACGCCAAGATCGGCTTCGCCGAGCGCTTCGCCGAGGAGGTGGCGACCATCACCGGCTTCCCGTTCGTCACGGCGGAGAACAAATTCGAGGCGCTCGCCGCCCACGATGCCATCGTCGAGGCCTCGGGCGCGCTCAACACCATCGCCGCCAGCCTGATGAAGATCGCCAACGACATCCGGCTGCTGGGCTCCGGCCCGCGCTGCGGCATCGGCGAGCTGATCCTGCCGGCCAACGAGCCCGGCTCCTCGATCATGCCGGGCAAGGTGAACCCGACCCAGTCCGAGGCCATGACCATGGTCTGCGCCCAGGTCATGGGCAACCACGTGACCGCCACCATCGCCGGCTCGAACGGCCATTACGAGCTGAACGTCTTCAAGCCGGTGATGATCTACAGCCTGCTGCAGTCGACCCGGCTGATCGCCGACGCCGCGCGCAGTTTCACCGACAACTGCGTGGTCGGCATCGAGGCGAACCGGGAGCGCATCGGCCAGCTGCTGCATGACTCGCTGATGCTGGTGACCGCGCTCAACCCGCATGTCGGCTACGACAACGCCGCCAAGATCGCCAAGAAGGCCTACGCCGACGGCACCACGTTGAAGGGCGCCGCGGTCGAGCTCGGCCTGCTGACCGAGCAGCAGTTCGACGACTGGGTGAAGCCGGAGACGATGGTCGGCCCCAGCGCCTGAGGCGGCCACGCCGAGACGATCGCGCGAGGCCTTCCTCGATGCCAGGGCACCGCTGGGGCCGTGTTGGTAGCGAAATGGAGTGGTTCGTAGGGTCCCGGCGGCCCGGGACGGCGCTGCGTCGGCGCCGAGACGTCGAGCGTGGGCAAGGGCATCGGTGCCAACCGCGGCACCGTTGCCGATCCTTGACGTCCTTTGCGCCACTGTCGTGTCGGCCTTGGCCACGCTTCGCTCCCGCACCCAGCCGCGATTCGCCAGCCATGATAGGCCTTGGATCCTAAACAGACCGTCAATCAGGACAAAACGTCGGCGTGGCCCTGGCAAGTCCCGTAGGACCCGTGACGCTGCTCGCAACACGCTCCTGCTCCCGTGGGCGGCGGGCGCGCCCGACCGGCTGCCGGCGGCGACCCGCGGGCGTCGCCTCGCCGAGGCGATCACGCGTGTCCACAGCGCGGCAGCGCGGCGATCCTGTGGGAGAGCGCGATCGAGCACGTTATCGGACGGTCCGACTTTCCGGCTCCCGTCGCGCAACGGCGATGAAGAACGCCATGGAACGCACCGAAGCCCTATCCCGCTTGCGCGGGGAAGCGGACCGCCTCCGGCAGGCCGGCATCAGCCGGCTCTACCTGTTCGGGTCGACGGCCCGCGGCGACGCCACGTCCGACAGCGATGTCGATCTGTTCTTCGAGACGGACGATCCGCGCTTCAGCCTGATCGAGCTGGTGCGCGCCCGGCGTCTGGTCTCCGACATCCTGGGCGCCGAGGCGGACCTGATGACCCGGGGCAGCCTCCATCCCGCGTTCCGCAAGGGCATCGAGGCGGGCGCGGTTCGGGTTTTTTGATGACCCGGAACGTCCGCGCCCGGCTGACCGACATGATTGACGCGATCGAGGGCATCCGCACGGCCTCGCGCGGGATCGGCCTCGCGCAGTATCGGCGCAGCCGTTCTGCGGCGTCTGCCTCCGCGCATCGACGCGGAGGATGACCAAGGCGGGTGCGCCCGCCGGGCAACGGCGGTGCGCCGTGCGCCGCTCAGAAGGGCGGGCATCCTGCCCACCGAAGCGGCCGAAGGCCGTTGCCCTAGGCACGGGCAAGTCCGCGCACCAGGTCGATCGTTCCGAGCGACAGGTCGAGCAGATGGTCCGGCACGGATTCGCCGAACCAGGCGATCAGCGTGGGGAAGCCCCAGAAGAAGCCGCCCGCCAGCGCAACCGCGACCGCCAGCATCCCCGTCAGGTAGAGCGCGGCCAGATCCCGGATCATGACGCATCGGTGCCGCTCGATCCGCTGGGCCAGCCACAGGCGTCCGAACGGCAGCTCGCTCAGCACCGCCAGTGCCAGGATCACCAGATGCACGAAGGTCGGGACGAGCGTGCTCAGCAGCATGAAGGTGACCCAGAACCCGTCCGGCCCGAACGGGTCGGCGTGCGCCGCACGGACAAAAGCGTCGAGCACCAGCGGTGCGTCCGCCCCGAGCCCGATGACGAGCTGATTGTAGCCTTCGATAGAGGCGGACAGGACAACCACGACCAGGATCAGCAGCCCAACGGCGGCCAAGAGGTCGGCCAGTATGAGACAGCGGGCGGGAACAAGCGGCCCTTTATGCGGACGAATGGCCCTCGTATGGCAGACCGTCGTCGTTGAGCTGCTCTTGGAGCAGGGCGGCGAGATACTCTTCCATATCCCTGATATCGAGATTGCCTACATGCCAGGCGCGATCGGCCGCCGCCAGAGCGCTCTCGTAGCCTTGCCGGTCTTCCCGTATCCGCTCCGGCACAATCTTCCGCCCGCGAAGAAGCGCTCCGGATCGGACGCACAGCAGATAGTAGCAGACGGCGCGCGCCGTCCGACCATTGCCCTCGACGAACGGATGGATCCAGTTGAGCCGCCAGAGACCGTATGCCGCCAATTCCGTTGGCGTCCAGACGGACCAGTTTTCCTGGATCGTGCAGATTTAGCGCTCCATCCATTCATCCACCTCGTTGAAATGAGGCGGTTCGTGCTGTCCGACGTAGATGGGTTCCTTGCGGAACCGGCCGCCGAATTGATGGATGCTTGCCATGGCTATGTGATTCAGCGTCCACAGGAATGGCTTTGTAAAGGCGGTAGGCCCTTTTCTGAGACCGATGTCAATGCAATTTATTAGATTACCATATTGACGCTTCAGGTTCTGCTCCTGAACCCAGTCATACAGCGTCTCGTCTTCTTGCTCCGTCACGAACATGGTTGAGGCTTTGCCGCTTCATCCTTCTCACGAAGGGGTCTTCGCCGGGCGGAACCGTTGACCGGCTTCCCGCGCCGACTCCTTTGTGATGCGTGAGCCTTCGGGTGCATTGCCGTAGACGAAGCTGGCCATTTGCTCGCGAAGCTCGTCCTCGCTGACATCGGTCTGCCGTGCGCGCTCGAGCAGCCGCTCGAGCTCGGGCCGCGGCGGCGCGCGGCGAAACAGGGATTGACGTTCAGCCATGATGTCCCTTTCGGCGGGCCATGGTGGCCCTCTCAAGCGCGACCGGTGGCTCGCGTCGACCGGCGATCTCCACCAAGCAGGCCTCTTGAGCCATGAACCGCGTCGGCAGCATGCCGGTCCCAGGCGTTGGCCAACCCACTACGGCGGCAGAAACCCGACGCACGGCCGACCGTCCGGCGTGTCAGAGAATCAACCAGAATGGAGTCTTCATCAAGACTCGTTCTACGTGCGTTCCTGTCCCCTTCTTCGGATGGACTTCAGTATCCAAGCTTGCTCAAGGTAGCATGAAGCGGCTCATCCGCTAATGGCGTGGTCGATCACTAATGGCGTGGTCGATCGACCGGCTTGGCTGCGGCGGCCTGACGACACGGCGCCGCGCCGCGTGGTGCTCAGCCCTCGTCAGCGACCACAATGCCTAAGGTGATGCCAGCTCAGGCGGCGCTCAACCGTCCTCGTGACCCGGCCGAGCGTCTGCGGCAGGGCGGCGTGACCCGGTTTTGCCGGTTCGGCTCAACCGCCCGCGATGCGGCGTGGGCCGACGGCGCCGTCGACCTGTTGCTCGAGACCGACGATCTGCGGTCCAGCCTGATCGAGCCGGTCCGCGCCCAACGCCTCGCATCGGCGATCCGGGGCGCCAAGGCCGATGTCATGACCCGCGGCAGCGTGAGGGGCCCGCTGCTATTGCGCGAGTTTCCCCTCCACTTACCAAAGGGAAAAGAGTCGTTGGCGATGACTCCTTCAAGGTTGTAAGAACGAATCATGAAGAAGAACGGGGGCAGCGGTCGGCGGCGTGCTGGCAGGCCGGGTGAATGGGCCTTGCGCGGACGCTGAGCGGGCGGGGCCGGCAGGGACCGATGGCCCATCGACAAGGCCGAGACGGTGAGCCGAACGTGATGGATCACGAGGGCAACAAGAACGCCTCCGCCTGGGCGCGGCCGGGGATGCCCGACCTGCTGGAGGTGGGGGTCTTCACCGTGCCGGAAGCGGCCAGGCTTATCGCCGTGTCGCCGCAGCAGGTGCGCGCCTGGGTGACCGGTCCCAATCCCGTCCTGGATAATCAAGTGGGCCGGATGCACGGCCAATGGGCGCTCGGCTTCGCCAACCTGCTGGAGCTCCGCTTCGTCGCCACCTTTCGACGGGCCGGGGTGAGGCAGGCCGAGATCCGGGCGATCATGGCGGAGATGAGGGAGATCCTGCGCCGCCCGCATCCATTCGCCACCGACCTCGTGTTCAAGACCGATGGCAAGCGGATTCTGGCCGAGTTCGGCCAGACCCAAGGACTGCCCCAGCTCTTCGACTTGAAGAGCAGGAATTATGAAATGTTCGTGGTGGTCTACGACTCCTTGAGAAGGGATGTGGTGTTCGATCCCGATGGTGACGCCGTGGCTTGGCATCCGCGGCCGGACATCGCGCCCAATGTCGTCGTCGATCCACGGCAATCCTTCGGCGATCCGACATTGGACGGCCATGGCATCACCACGCGCGCGATCGCCGATGCAATGAGAGCCGAAGGCGATTTGGCGGTGGTCTCCGCGCTTTACGATGTCGCCGGGCTGCAGGTGCAAGAGGCCCTGGTCTTCGAGGCCGCCCTCGACGCGGCGG
>CAZTHL010000103.1:0-11996 GCA_964613585.1 uncultured Mycobacteriaceae bacterium
GGCGCCGCCGGGCCCGGCGGCTTCGTCAAGCATGTCGCCGGGCGCTTCTTCGAGGACGACCTGCCGGCGGCGGCGGCGGCGCTGACCTACACCACCCTGCTCGCCGTGGTGCCGGCGACCACCATCGCGCTCGGCATCCTGACCGCCTTCCCGGCCTTCGACCGGGTGCGCGAGCAGGCCAAGACCCTGGTGTTCGAAAACTTCGTGCCGCAGGTCGGCGCCACCGTGCTCGACTATGTCGAGGGCTTCATGCAGAACACCGGGCAGCTGACGGCGCTCGGCGTGATCGGCATCATCGTGCCGGCGGTGCTGCTGCTGCTGACCATCGACGGCACCTTCCAGAAGGTGTGGCGGGCGCGCCAGCCGCGGCCCTGGACGATCCGGCTGCTGACCTTCTGGGCGGTGCTGACCCTGACGCCGCTGCTGTTCGGCATCAGCCTGTCGATCACCTCGGAGATGCTCAGCCAGGCGGCGGCCGAGGACGGCGAGGCCGGGGCGATGCCGCTGCTCCTGCCCTTGCTGCCGCTGCTCTTCGAGTTCCTCGGCTTGCTGGTGCTGTACCAGACGATCCCCAACCGTACCGTGCGCTGGGCCGACTCCATGGCCGGCGCGGCGGCGGGGGCGGTGCTGTTCGAGATCTCCAAGGGCGGCTTCGCCTTCTATCTGTCGTGGTTTCCGATCTACCAGACCATCTACGGCGCGCTGTCGACCATCCCGATCTTCCTGGTGTGGCTGTACCTGACCTGGTCGGTGGTGCTGCTGGGCGCGCTGATCGCCGCGGCGCTGCCGGACTGGCGGGCGCACCGGCGCTTTCCCGGGGGCCTGCGCCAGCGTCTGCCGGGGCCGCGGCTGACCCTGGTGCTGGCGATCCTCAACGAGCTGGCGGCGGCCAGCCGGCACGGCGTCGGCCTGCGCTTCCGCACCCTGACGCGGCAGCTGCCGGTGGGCGGGGTGTTTCTGGAGGAACTGCTGGACCAGCTGCAGCAGGCCCGCTTCATCACCCGCAGCGCCGCGGACAGCTGGGTGCTGACCCGCGATTTGGGCACGGTCAGCCTGTACGACCTGTGCCGCAGCCTGGGGCTGGCCGTGCGCGGACCGGTCGGCGGCATCCGCGGCGTCGACGGCGCCTGGCTCGAGCGGCTCGAGCGGCGGGTCGGCGACGCCGAGGACGGCGCCCGCCAGACGCTCGGCATCAGCCTGGCCGACCTGCTGCGCGAGGACCGCCCGGGCGGCGAGGCCTCCGCCCCGCTCCGGCTCGGCCACCGGGGATAGAGGGGCGGACAGGCGTGTCGGAGGCCTCGATTGCCTTGGGACCGGTCCCGGCATTGAGGCCTGGTTGGGGTGGTCGTTCCGATACACGCCGTGTAAGCGTGACCTGTCGTCATCCTGGCGAGCACCGACACGCGGGCCGAAGCCGTGGCCTGCTGAAGCTTTGCACCTGCCCGGACGGCTTCGCGTCGCGCGCAACGACGACGTGCCTCCCGTCGGCCGCCAAGGGGGACCGCCAAGCGGGGCCGCCCAGGGGCCGCCAAGGGACCGCCTGGGGACCGCCTGGGGACCGCCCAGGGGATGAGCTCGGACGCGGGGCGGCTGATGAATGACCGGGGTCAGCGACCGCTCGATAGTGTAGATCCCGGTAGCCGTTGCGAAACGCCGGAGGTGCGCCTCGTGCAACTTGCTGCCCTCGGCCTGATGAGCGGGACCTCGATGGACGGGGTCGATGTGGCGCTGGTCTTGACCGACGGCCACGCCGCCCGGCCCGAGCCCGCCTGGGCGACCACACCCTACGCGCCGCAGGCGCGGGCGCTGCTGGCCGAGGCGGTCGGGCTGGGCGCGGCGGCGCCGGCGGACCTGCTCGAGCGGGCGGCGGAGGCCGTGACCGAGGCCCATGCCGCGGCGGTCGAGCGGTTCCTGGCCGGGCACGGCATCCCGGCCGGCACGATCGACCTGGTCGGCTTCCACGGCCACACCCAGTGGCACGACCCGGCCGGCGGCGTCACCCGGCAGCTCGGCGACGGCGCGGCGCTGGCCCGCCGGCTCGGCCGCGCCGTGGTCGACGATTTCCGGTCGGCCGATGTCGCCGCGGGCGGCCAGGGGGCGCCCTTCGCCCCGCTCTACCACCTGGCGCTGGCCCGCGCGGAGGGCCTCGCCGGGCCGCTCGCCGTGCTCAACCTGGGCGGCGTCGGCAACGTCACCTACCTCGGAGCGGGTCTTGACGAGGCCGGGCTGATCGCCTTCGACACCGGCCCGGGCAACGCGCTCCTCGACGACTGGACCCGGCGGCACACCGGCGCGGCCTACGACCGCGACGGCGCCCTCGCCGCCGCCGGGCGGGTCGACCGCGCCCGGCTCGCGCGGCTGCTCGACCACCCCTATCTCGAGGCAGCGCCGCCCAAGTCGCTCGACCGCAACGCCTTCGATCCGGCGGCCGCGCTCGCCGGCTTGACGGCGGCCGACGGCGCCGCCACCCTCGCCGCGTTCACGGTCGAGAGCGTTGCGCGGTCGCGCGCGCACCTGCCCGCGGCGCCCCGGCGCTGGCTGGTCACCGGCGGCGGCCGCCGCAACCCGGTGCTGATGGCCGGGCTCGGCGCCGCGCTCGGGGTGCCGGTCGCGCCGGTCGAGGCGGCGGACTGGAACGGCGACGCGCTCGAGGCCCAGGCCTTCGGCTTCCTGGCGGCGCGCTCCCGGCTCGGCCTGCCGTTGAGCCTGCCCGGCACCACCGGCGTACCGCAGCCCTTGACCGGCGGCCGGCTCCATCCTGCGCCCGAGCCGGTGGGAGCGTAAGGTAAGGACGGACGAGAGCATGACCCTGGAATGGACCGCGGAATGCGCCTTCGAGCCGGTGCAGCGGGCGGTCAAGGACGGCCACCTGCCGGGCGCCGTGCTCGGCCTGATCACCGCCGACGGCACGCGCACGGTGCGCTGGACCGGCTCCGCCACCCTGGTGCCGGCGCCCGAGCCGATCGACCGCGGCACCGTGTTCGATCTCGCCAGCCTGACCAAGGTGCTGGTCACCACGCCGGCGATCCTGAAGCTGGTCGAGCGCGGCCAGGCCGACCTGGACGATCCGCTGGCCCGGCACCTGCCGGACCTCTGCCACTACGCGCCCGACGCGCCGGTCCGGCGCATGACCTTGCGCGATTGCCTCGCCCACCGCACCGGCCTGCCGGCGACCGAGCCGATCTACGCCTGGGGCGGCGACCCCAACGCGCTGCGCGCGCTCATCCTGCAGCGGCACTGGCCGGTCGGCGAGCCGGTCTACTCCGACCTCGACTTCATCCTGCTGGGCTTCGTGCTCGAGCGCCGGCTCAAGACCCGCTTCGTCGAACTGCCGATCGACTTGGCGCCCGGCGGCGCCCTGACCTTCTGGCCCGAGCCCGACCGCTGCGCCGCCACTGAGGACTGTCCATGGCGCGGCCGGGTCCTGCGCGGCGAGGTGCACGACGAGAACGCCTGGGCGCTGGCCGGCGCCGGCCATGCCGGGCTGTTCGGCACCGTGGACGGCGTGCTCGACGCCGCGCTGGCGATCCTGGAAGGTCGCGTCCTCAGCCCGGCCGCGCTTGAGGAGATGGCGCGGCCGCACGTGCGGCGCTTCGCGCTCGGCTGGGAGCACCGGCATGAGGGCTGGGCCGGTGGCTCGCTGTGCTCGAGCCGGACCATCGGCCATACCGGCTTCACCGGGGTCGGCCTGTGGATCGACCAAGCGCGCGGGCTCGCCTGGACGCTGCTGACCAACCGGCTCCACCCGAGCCGCCACGGCCCCTTCGAGATGGTCCACCTGCGCCGCGCCGTCGGCAACGTCGTGGCCGCCGGCGGATGGGACGAGGACTAGGGCCCGAGCCCCTCGAGCGCCGCGCGCAGGCTGCCGCCGGCCCGCTCCAGGGCGGCCTCGGCCGCGCGCGGGTCGAGCCCGCGCAGCACCAGCACCGCCGGCTTGACCCGGCCGCCGCAGCGCTCGAGGGCGTCGCGGGCGGCCGGCTCGGCGCAGCCGGTGATGCTCTGGAGCATGGCCACGCTGCGCGCCGCCAGCTTGGCGTTGGTCGCCAGCAGGTCGACCATGTAGCCGCCGTAGAGCCGGCCGAGCCGGGCCATGGCCAGGGTGGAGAACAGGTTGAGCGCCACCTTCTGGGCCGTGCCGGCCTTGAGCCGGGTCGAGCCGGCGACCGCCTCCGGCCCGGTGTCGAGCAGCACCGGATGCTCGGCCGCGGCCAGCAGCGGCGCCCCGGGGCTGTTGGCGAGGCCGACGGTGAGCGCGCCCCGCGCCCGCGCCCGCTCGATCGCCGCCACCGTGTAGCGGGTGCCGCCGCTGGCGGCGAGGCCGAGCACCACGTCGGCGGCGGCGAGCCCGGCCGCGTCGACCGCCGCGGCGCCGGCGGCCGCGTCGTCCTCCGCCCCCTCGATCGCCCGGGTCAGCGCCGCCTCGCCGCCGGCCAGCAGGAGCACCAGCCGCTCGGCCGGCCAGCGGAAGGTCGGGGTGAGCTCGACCCCGTCCTGCACGGCGATGCGCCCCGAGGTGCCGGCCCCGGCATAGGCCAGCCGGCCGCCGGCGCCGAGCCGCGCCGCCGCCGCCTCGACCGCCGCTTCCAGCGCCGGCAGCGCCGGGCGCACCGCGGCGACCGCGGCGAGCTGCGATTCGAGCAGGGCCTCGAGCGCCTCGGCGCCGGGCCAGGTGTCGAGCCCGGCATAGCGCGGGCTGACCGCTTCGGTGCGCATGCCGCCGTCTCTCCCGTCGTCGCGCCCCGCGCCGGCGGGGCCTGCCCGCCCTGATGCCCGAGGCCGGGCGGACGGTCAACGCGGTGCCGGTCGGGCTCGACCGGACCGACGCGCTGGCCGCGCGGCTGGCCGGCCGCCGGGTCGGCCTGCTCGCCAACGCCGCCAGCCTGGACCGGCGCTGGCGGCCGGCCGCGCAGGTGCTGGCGGCCGTTCCGCGGGTCCGGCTCACCCGCCTGTTCGCGGCCGAGCACGGGGTCGACGGTGTGGCCGGCCCGGGCGAGCCGCTCGGCGACGGCACCGACGCCGCCAGCGGGCTGCCGGTGGTCGCCCTGTACGGCCGTCGCGCCGCGCCGGAGCCGGGGCATCTGGCCGATCTCGACGTCGTCGTCGCCGACCTGCCCGACGTCGGCGTGCGCGCCTACACCTATCTCGACACGGTGCTCGCGCTCGGCCGGGCCGCCGCGGCCGCGGGGGTGCCGGTGCTGATCCTCGACCGGCCCAATCCGCTGGGCCGCGCCGTGGAGGGCGGCTGCGCCCCCGACCTGCCGCTGCGCCACGGCCTGACCCTGGGCGAGGCGGCCCGGCTGCTGGCGGCCGAGCGGGGCGACGCGGCACCCGAGGTGCTGGCCTGCCCCGTCTGGGACGGCGCGCCACGGCCGGCCGGGGCGCCCTGGGCCGCGCCGTCGCCCAACCTGCCGACCGCCGAGTCGGCCTTCGCCTATGCCGGCACGGTGCTGCTCGAGGGCACGGCCTTGAGCGAGGGGCGCGGCACCGCCCGGCCGTTCCTGCAGGTGGGCGCCCCGGGCCTCGACGGCGCGGTGCTGGCCGAGGCCGCGCGCGCCGCCGCCGACGGCTGCCTGGTCCGGCCGTGCGCGTTCCGGCCCGCCAGGTCGAAGCACGCCCGCACGGTGTGCCGCGGCATCGACATCGCCATCACCGATCGCTGGCGCTTCCGCGCGCTGCCGCTGGCGCTCGCCCTGCTGGCCTGCGTGCGCGACCGCTGGCCGGAGCGGCTTGGCCCCACTCCGTGCCTCGACCGGCTGGCCGGCGGTCCGGCGCTGGCCGGGTGGTGCCGGACGCCGGGCGCGGCGCCGGCCGAACTGCTGGCGGCCTGGGCCGACGGGAACCGCCGCTTCGCCGAGCGCGCGCGGCCCTTCCTCATGTATCCTGCCGGCCCATGACCGACCGGACGCCCGACCCGCTCTATCTCGGCATCGACGGCGGCGCCACCGGCTGCCGGGCCCGGCTCGCCGACGGCGCCGGCCGGGTCCTGGCCGAGGCCACCGGCGGTCCGGCCAATCCGCGCCACGGCCTCGAGGCGGCCTGCGGCCATCTGGTCGAGGTGGCGCGGCGGACGCTGGCGGCGGCCTTCCTGCCGGACCCGGTGCTCGGGCGGCTCCGCGCCGGCCTGGGCCTGGCCGGGGTCGGGCAGCCGGCCGATCGGGCGCGGCTGCTCGCCTGGGACCACCCGTTCGCCGGCCTCGCGCTGGCGACCGACGCCGAGGCGGCGTGCCTGGGCGCTCACGCCGGCGGCGACGGCGCCGTGCTGGTGCTCGGCACCGGCTCCTGCGGCATGGCCCGTGTCGGCGGGCGCTGGCACCGGGTCGGCGGCTGGGGCTTCCCGGTGTCCGACCCGGCGAGCGGCGCCTGGCTCGGGCTGGAGGCGATCCGCCTGGCGCTCGCGGCCCATGACGGCCTGGCCGGCCCCGGGCCGCTTGCCGGCGCGGTGCTGGCGCGCTTCGGCGGCGCCCCCGAGGCGGTGGTGGGCTGGCTCGACGGCGCCGGCCCGCGCGACTATGCCGGGCTGGCCCCGCTGGTCCTCGACCACGCGGCGGCGGGGGACGGGGCCGCCGTCGACCTCGTGCGCCGGGCCGCGGCCGATGCGGCGGCGATGCTGGCGGCGCTGCGGGCGACCGGGGCGCCGCGCCTGGCGCTGCTCGGCGGCCTCGCCGGGCCGCTCGGGCCGTGGCTGCCGGAGGCGGCGCGGCGGAGCCTGGACGCGCCGCTGGGCGACGCGCTGGACGGCGCGCTCCGGCTGGCGCGAGAGGCCCCGGCATGAGCGGCGACGGCCGGCGGGCGCTGACCGGAGCGCGGGTCCTCGACGGACGGACGATCCGCGACGGCGTGGCCGTGGTGCTCGACGGCGCCACGATCGCCGGGCTGGTGCCGGAGACCAAGCTGCCGGCGGACCTGCCGCGGCAAGACGCCGGGGGCGACGGCCTGCTGGCGCCGGGGTTCATCGACGTGCAGGTGAACGGCGGCGGCGGCGTGCTCTTCAACGACGCGCCGACGGTGGCCACGATCCGGGCGATCGGCGCCGCGCACCGCCGCTTCGGCACCACCGGCTTCCTGCCGACCCTGATCAGCGACGAGCCGGATCGCATGCGCGCCGCGGTCGAGGCGGTGCGCGAGGGTCTGGCGCAGGGCGTGCCGGGGCTGCTCGGCCTCCACCTGGAGGGGCCGTTCCTCAGCCCGGAGAAGCGCGGCGTGCATCGGGCAACGGCCCTGCGCGCGCCCACCGAGGCGGAGCTCGAGCTGATCGGCAGCCTGGGCCCGGACCGGGTTCTGGTGACCCTGGCGCCGGAGCGGGTGCCGCCCGACACCATCGCCCGGCTGGTCGCCGCCGGCGTGCGGGTGTCGCTCGGCCACAGCGCCGCCGATCATGACACCGCGGCCCGGGCGCTCGCGGCCGGGGCGACGGGCGTGACCCATCTGTTCAATGCCATGCCGCCGCTGGCGAGCCGGGCGCCCGGCCTGGTCGGCGCCGCCCTGTCCGTCGAAGGCTGCTGGTGCGGCGTCATCGTCGACGGCCACCACGTGCATCCGGCCGCGCTGAAGGCGGCGCTTGCCGCCAAGGGGCCGGAGCGGATCATGCTGGTCACCGACGCCATGCCGGTGGTGGGCGCGGACCGGCCCGGCTTCCGGCTCGACGGCGAGCCGATCATGGTCCGCGGCGGGGTCTGCGCTACCAAGGAGGGGGTGTTGGCCGGCGCGGCGCTGGACATGGCGACGGCGGTGCGCAACACGGTCGGTCTGCTGGGCCGGCCGCTCGAGCAGGCGCTGGCCATGGCCTCGGCCAGCCCGGCGGCCTTCCTCGGCATGGCCGACCGCCGCGGCCGCCTGGCCCCGGGTTTCGCCGCCGACCTGGTGCTGCTGGACGGCGCGCTGCGCGTCCGCGAGACCTGGATCGGCGGGCAGCCGTCAGGGCCGGAGGCGCCGGGGCCGGCCGACCAGGCATAGCCCCGGCCTATGGCCGGCATCGCCAGGTAGGATTGGACGCTATCGTCCAAAATCCCTACGGTTTATCTTGTTTTTTGACGCCTTCTATCGATCCAACCGGGAGCAGCGAGCCATGAGCGATACCTCGACCAATCAGACCGACACGCCGGTGACCCGCGGGCTGGTCCGCGTGCTGGCCGACTCCTACGCGCTCTATCTGAAGACCCAGAACTACCATTGGAACGTCGAGGGGCCGAGCTTCTACGGCCTGCACAAGATGTTCCAGGAGCAGTACGAGGAGCTGGCCGAGGCGATCGACGAGGTCGCCGAGCGGATCCGCGCGCTGGGCGCCTACGCCCCGGGCAGCTTCGCCGAGTTCGACAAGCTGACCGGGGTGGCCGCGCCGAAGTCCAGGCCCGCGGCCGGCGAGATGGTGCAGGACCTGATCGACAGCCAGGCGGTCGTGGTCGAGGGCGCCAAGGCGGCGCTCGAGGCGGCCAAGGAGGTCGACGACGAGGTCACGATCGGGCTGCTGGCCGAGCGCATGACCTCGCACGAGAAGACCGCCTGGATGCTGCGCAGCATGCTCGTCTGACCCCGCGCCGCCCGGCCGGGTCAATGCCCGGCCCGGCCGGGGCCGGCCGGCGCCCGCTCAGGACAGGTCCTCGAGCACTCGGCAGACGATGCGCACGATCTCCTCCTCGTAGGGCACCGGCTGGTCGGGAGGCACATCGAGGATGGCGCGCAGCTCGGGCGTCGTGGTCGGGGCCCGGCCGGCGATGCGGGCGATCGCCTCGTCGCTGATCACCTCGCCGAGGGCGCGCTGGTCGTCGGCCGCCGCGGCGGCCCGCCATTGCCGCAGCGCCGTGGCCGTCACGCTGGCGATCTGCGCGGCCTCCTCCAGCTCCTTGTTGTCGTCGTACAGCACGAGCAGGCGCCAGCCCGCGTCGGCGCCGGGCTGGTACGACGTCTCGATGCGGTCGACCTCGACCGCGCGCAGGAATGCGGCGACGCCGTCCTCGTCGGCCTTGGCGTGCTCGCCGTCGCGGATCTGAAAGCTCCGTACCCTGAGGCTCATGGGCGGCCGTCCTTGCTGCGACCGCCCATTCAACACCCGGGCCGGTAAAGATTTCCTGTGCCGCCGCGCCGCCTTGCACCCGCGAGCCGGTGGTTTCAGCCCCTGGCTCGCGAGGGAACGCCCGGGCCGCGGCAGGCCTGGCGGGCGCGCCTCCGGACGAGCCGACGGGTCCTCTCGTCGGCTCGGCGCCGTCACGGGTAAAGCCGCTCGATGCTCCAGCCGGAGCCCCCCGGGGCCCGGTGGTAGACGACCCGGTCATGCAGGCGAAAGGGACGGTCGCGCCAAAACTCGATGCGCGACGGCACGACCCGGTAGCCGGACCAGTGCGGCGGCCGAGGCACCTCGCCGACCGGATGGCGCGCCGTGTACTCGACGATGCGCTGCTCAAGCCGCCAGCGCCCCTCCAGCGGCTGCGACTGCCGCGAGGCCCAGGCGCCGATGCGCGAGCCGCGCGGCCGGCTGGCGAAGTAGGCGTCCGCCTCGGCCGGGTCGACCGGCTCCGCCACGCCTTCGACGCGCACCTGCTTGCGCAGCGACTTCCAGTGGAAGCACAGGGCCGCCTGGCGGTTCCCGGCCAGCTGCCGGCCCTTGCGGCTCTCCAGGTTGGTGTAGAAGACGAAGCCGCGCTCGTCGAAGCCCTTGAGCAGGACCACCCGGGCCGTCGGCGCGCCGGCGGCGTCCGCGGTGGCCAGGGTCATGGCGTTCGGATCCTCGGGCTCGTGCCGCTCGGCCTCGGCGAGCCACTCACGGAAAAGTGTGAACGGCGTGTCGGCCGGCTGCAGCTCCTCAACCTCTTGGAAGGACATTTCCTGGGAATTTTCGGGGGTCATGCCGGTTTGCGGGGTCGGTTGGTGGCAAGCGTTGGCCCCTCCATATAGGCCGCACGAAGACGATCGTGAGGCGCCGTGCCATCGAAGGCGCGCCTCCGGGGCGCGCCTCGGGCCGCATGACCCGCGCTGACCGGGAGACAAGGCTGATGATCATACGACGGATCTTCCTTCCCCTGCTGCTCGTCGGCGTGCTGGCGGCAGGCTGCACGACCAGTTCGCTCGGCCCGAAGCAGGGCGCCGGCACGGTGGGCGGCGCCGTGCTCGGCGGCTTGGCCGGGTCGCAGTTCGGCGGCGGCGGCGGGCAGCTGGCGGCGACGGCGGCCGGCACGCTGATCGGCGCCTTCGTCGGCAGCGAGATCGGCACCTCGCTCGACCGTGCCGACCAGGCCCATGCCCAGCAGGCCGCCAACGACGCGTTCGAGACCGGGCGCACCGGCTCCACCACCTCCTGGCAGAACCCCGATTCGGGCAATGCCGGCATGGTGCAGCCGCAGCAGGTGGTCGGCTACAACAACGGCCAGCCGTGCCGCGCGTTCGAGCAGACCATCTTCGTCGACGGCCGGGCCGAGACCGTCTCCGGCACCGCCTGCCGGAACCCCGACGGCACCTGGACCGTCCTCAACTGAGCCGTCGCGGCCGAGCCGGGGCATGGTGGTCGGGCGCCGGCCGCCCGGCTCGACGCGGCTTCGGCGGCGGCCCCGCGACCATCCGGGGACGCCGGATCGGCAGGCCGGCAAAGTATGGCGGGCTCGCGAGCCGTCGGCCGGGCCGATTGACGCGCGCCGGCGACTTGTAGCACCGTTCCTGTCGACTCGTTGCGCCGCGCCGGGGTCGGCCCGCACGCCGCGACGGCCGACAGGGATGGGGGGCGCATGCGCAAGCTCTTGAAGATCCTGCATTCGCTGGCCTCGTGCGGTCTGATCGGCGGGCTCCTCGCCTACATGATCGTGCTGCTGGCGGCCACGCCGGGCTCGGCGGCCGCCTACGCCGACATGCGCGGCTCGATCGCGGCGATCAGCAACTGGCTGCTGCTGCCGTCCCTGGCCATCGCTCTGCTGTCCGGGCTGCTGGCCATGGCCGTGCACAAGCCGTTCCTGGACAAGGGCTGGGTCTGGATCAAGGCGGCCATGGGCATCCTCATGTTCAAGGGGGTGCTGACCATCGTCGGCGCGAAGGCCAACTACGCGGCCGGGCTGTCGGAGCGGATCGCCAACGGCGAGGCCGCGCCGGATGCGCTGTCCGTGGCGCTGGCCTATGAGTGGTACACCCTGGGCGCCATCCTGGCGCTGTCGGCCGCCAACGTGGTGCTGGGGGTGTGGCGGCCGGCCCTCAAGCGCCGGGCGCACTCCCGCGAGCGGCGCGTCGCCAACACGCCGCCGCCTGCAGCGGAGGTCCTGCCGCTCCGGGGCGAGAGCGCTCAAGCGGCGGAATAGCACGACGGGGCGCCGCGATTCCGGCGGCCGTCGGCCCCCTCATCCAATCGGCCCCCTCATCCAATCGGTGGGCGACGGGCGGCGCCTTTCCGGAGCTTCATCCCGCTCGGGCCGGAGCTGTGACCGATGGCCGAGACGATGCCCGGGGCGGCGCCTTCGACCGCGGAGGGCGGGCGCTTCCAGCCCGATCCGGAGGTCATACGCTGGCGGCTGCGGCTGCGCTCGGAGCCCGGGACGGTCTACCGGGCTCTGGCGACACCGGAGGGGCGCCGAGGCTTCTGGGCCGAGTCGGCCGAGGAGACGGACGGCGCGATCCGCTTCGTCGTGCCGGGCGGGCTGGAAAGCCGCGGCCGCATCCTGGAGGCGGTTCCCGGCCGTGCGTTCGCCGCCGAGTATTTCGGCTGGACCGTCCGCTTCGCGCTCGCGCCCGACGGCGCCGGCGGCACTGATCTGGAGATGAGCTGCCGCGGCGTGGCGCCCGCCGAGCGCACGGAGGTCATCGCCGGCTGGGTCTCGGTGCTGATGGCCATGAAGGCGGCGGTCGACCATGGCGTCGACCTGCGCAACCACGATCCCGCCCGCAGCTGGTGGCAGGGCTACGCGGACAATTGACAGCGCCCAAGCTGTCGGAGCCCAAGGCGGCGGCGCCCAAGGCGGGGGCTCGGGGCGCTGGCGCCGAGCCGCCGCCGCCGTGCGGCCTCGCCCTCAGCCGAGCCGCATCCG
>CAZTHL010000104.1:0-11790 GCA_964613585.1 uncultured Mycobacteriaceae bacterium
CGGCGGCTTCGCCATGCCGATCCGCGAGAACAAGGCCCAGGAGATCTACATCGTCATGTCCGGCGAGATGATGGCGCTCTACGCCTGCAACAACATCTCCAAGGGCATCCTCAAGTACGCCCGCTCCGGCTCGGTGCGGCTCGGCGGCCTGATCTGCAACTCCCGGAACACGGACCTGGAGTGGGAGCTGGCGGACGCCATGGCCAAGAAGCTCGGCACCAAGCTGATCCATTTCCTGCCGCGCGACAATGTCGTGCAGCGGGCCGAGCTGCGCCGCCAAACCGTGATCGAGTTCGATCCGGAGTGCCAGCAGGCCGAAGAGTACCGGCAGCTTGCCAAGAAGATCCATGAGAACTCCGGCAAGGGCGTGATCCCGACCCCGGTCTCCATGGAGGAGCTGGAGGAGATGCTGATGGAGTTCGGCATCCTCAAGTCCGATGAGGAGCAGATCGCCGAGTTCGAGAAGAAGATCGGCGTGGCTGCCGAGTAGCTCTCCTGGCCCCAGCCGGGTCCTCGTTCCCTTACGAGAAGCGGCGTCCAGCGCCGCCGTCGATCGGGCCCCCAGGGCGGGGCCCGCAGGAGCCCGTCATGTCCGTAGAGAACCAGAACGATGGGGACCTCCACGCCCAGCTGATCGAGGCGGTGCTGGAGGCCTATCCCGACAAGGCGAAGAAGAACCGTCAGAAGCACCTCACCGTCTCCGAGCCGCCCAAGGAGGAAGGCCTCGGCAAGTCGGATTGCGGGGTGAAGTCCAACGTGAAGTCGCTGCCCGGGGTGATGACCATCCGCGGCTGCGCGTTCGCCGGCTCGAAGGGCGTGGTGTGGGGTCCGGTCAAGGACATGATCCACATCTCCCACGGACCGGTCGGCTGCGGCCATTACTCCTGGGGCCAGCGGCGCAACTACGCCACCGGCATCACCGGCGTCGACAGCTTCGTCACCCTGCAGGTCACCACCGACTTCCAGGAGAAGGACATCGTCTTCGGTGGCGACAAGAAGCTGCGCCAGGTGCTGGACGAGCTGCACGAACTGTTCCCGCTCGCCCGCGGCGTCTCGGTGCAGTCGGAATGCCCGGTCGGCCTGATCGGCGACGACATCGAGGCCGTCGCCAAGGAGAAGGCCAAGGAGCTCGACACCACGATCGTGCCGGTGCGGTGCGAGGGCTTCCGCGGCGTGTCCCAGTCGCTCGGCCACCACATCGCCAACGACACGATCCGTGACTACGTCCTCGACAAGACCGAGGGCAAGCACGACGACTTCGAGACGACGCCGTACGACATCTGCGTCATCGGCGACTACAACATCGGCGGCGACGGCTGGTCCTCACGGATCCTGCTCGAGGAGATCGGGCTGCGCGTCATCGCGCAGTGGACCGGCGACACCGCGCTCGCCGAGCTCGAGCGCGCGCCGAAGTCCAAGCTGAACCTCATCCACTGCTACCGCTCCATGAACTATGTGGCCCGCCACATGGAGGAGAAGTACGGGGTGCCGTGGATGGAGTACAACTTCTTCGGCCCGACGCAGATCGCCGCCTCGCTGCGCGCCATCGCCGACAAGTTCGACGACACCATCCGCGCCAACGCCGAGGCCGTGATCGCGAAGTACCAGCCGCTGGTCGACCAGATCGTCGCCAAGTACCGGCCGCGCCTCGAGGGCAAGAAGGTCATGCTCTATGTCGGCGGCCTGCGGCCCCGGCACGTGGTCGGCGCCTACGAGGACCTGGGCATGGAGGTCGTGGCCACGGGCTACGAGTTCGCCCACAAGGACGACTACCAGCGCACCCTCAAGCACGTGAAGGAAGGGACGCTGATCTACGACGACGTCACCGGCTACGAGCTCGAGAAGTTCATCCAGGGCGTGCGGCCCGACTTGGTCGGCTCCGGCATCAAGGAGAAGTACGGCATCCAGAAGATGGGCGTGCCGTTCCGCCAGATGCACTCCTGGGACTACTCCGGCCCCTATCACGGCTATGACGGCTTCGCCGTCTTCGCCCGCGACATGGACATGGCCATCAGCAGCCCGATCTGGGGCGCCTTCAAGGCGCCGTGGCGCAAGGACGACGCGGCCGAGCCCGACGCGGCCGACGCCGCGCCGGCCGAGGCGGCCGAAGTCGCCGCCGAGTAGCCGCCCACCCAGCGCCCCCCATTCTTCGGAGACCGCCTGCGATGCCGCAGAACGCCGACCAGATTAAGGATCATGTCTCGCTCTTCTGCGAGCCCGAATACTGCGGGATGATGGAGAGCAAGCACGATCTCGAGAACGCCCATCCGCCGGAGAAGGTGGCCGAGATCGCCGAGTGGACCAAGTCCTGGGACTATCGCGAGAAGAACTTCGCCCGCGAGAGCGTGGTCATCAACCCGGCCAAGGCCTGCCAGCCGCTCGGCTCGGTGTTCGTGGCCAGCGGCTTCGAGGGCATGCTCTCCTTCGTGCACGGCAGCCAGGGCTGCGTGGCCTACTACCGCTCGCACCTGTCGCGCCACTTCAAGGAGCCGTCCGCGGCGGTGTCCTCCTCGATGACCGAGGATGCCGCGGTGTTCGGCGGCCTGAAGAACATGGTCGACGGCATGGCCAACTGCTACCGGCTCTACGAGCCGAAGGCGATCGCCGTGTCGACCACCTGCATGGCCGAGGTCATCGGCGACGACCTCGACTCCTTCGTCCAGCACTCGCGCAACGAGGGCTCGATCCCGGCGGACTTCCCGGTCGCCGTCGCCCACACCCCGGCGTTCGTCGCCAGCCACACCGTCGGCTACGACAACATGCTGCTGGGCATCCTGGAGCATTTCTGGAAGGGCCGGGAGCGCCAGCCGAACGGGTCGATCAACATCATCCCCGGCTTCGACGGCTACTGCGTCGGCAACAACCGCGAGCTGAAGCGGATGCTCGACCTGATGGGCGTCGAGCACACCATTATCGCCGACTGCTCGGACGTCTACGACACCCCGAGCGACGGCCACTACCGCATGTACGAGGGGGGCACCACCCTCGAGCAGGGCAAGGCCGCCCAGGACGCCTCGGCCACGATCTCCATGCAGGAGTTCTGCTCGAAGAAGAGCCTGCAGATGATCAAGGGCCAGGGCCAGGAGACGGTCGCGCTCAACTGCCCGATGGGGCTGGCGGCGACCGACGAGTTCCTGATGGAGGTCGCCCGGCTCACCGGCAAGCCGATCCCCGAGCAGCTCGAGAAGGAGCGGGGCCGGCTGGTCGACGCCATCGCCGACTCCATGAACTACCTGCACGGCAAGACCTTCGCCGTGTACGGCGATCCGGACTTCGTCACCGGCATGTGCCGGTTCCTGATGGAGGTCGGCGCCGAGCCCAGGCACGTGCTGGCCACCAACGGCACCAAGCCGTGGGCCAAGAAGCTGACCAAGGAGCTGGAGGCCTCGCCCTTCGGCAAGGAGGCCAAGGTCTGGCCCGGCTGCGACCTGTGGCACATGCGCTCGCTCATGCTGACCGAGCCGGTCGACTATCTGATCGGCAACAGCCACGGCAAGTATCTCGAGCGAGACACCGGCACGCCGCTGATCCGGCTGACCTTCCCGATCTTCGACCGGCACCATCACCACCGCTTCCCGACCTGGGGCTACCAGGGCGGGCTGCAGGTGCTGGTGCGCATCCTCGACAAGGTGTTCGACGACCTGGATGCCCGGTCGGGCACGCCGGGCGCCGACATCAGCTTCGACCTGACCCGCTAGCCGGCGTTTTGCCCGGCCGCGCGCTCCCGTCCCCGGCCCGGCCGGGGCGGGGGCCGCGGCGGGCGCCGGCCCTCTTCCCGCAGGCTCTGTGAACGGGAGCCCGGCTTATGCTCAAGGACACGCTCCAGCAGGTCTTCGACGAGCCGGCCTGCGCCGTCAATCGGGCCAAGGGCGAGGCCGAGCGGCGCAAGGGCTGCGCCGCCAAGGGCCCGACGCCGGGCGCCGCGGCCGGCGGCTGCGCCTTCGACGGCGCCAAGATCGCGCTCCAGCCGATCACCGACGCCGCCCACCTGGTGCACGGGCCGATCGCCTGCGAGGGCAACAGCTGGGACAGCCGGCACTCGGCGTCTTCCGGCCCCATGCTCTATCGCACCGGGCTGACCACCGACCTCACCGAGCTCGACATCATCCACGGCGGCGAGACCAAGCTCGAGCGGGCCATCGCCTATGTGATCGAGCGCTATGCGCCTCCGGCGGTGTTCGTCTACAACACCTGCGTGCCGGCCCTCATTGGCGACGACCTCGTCAAGGTCTGCGCCGAGGCGGCCGATCGGCACGGCACCCCGGTCATTCCGGTCAACGCGCCCGGCTTCGCCGGCACCAAGAACCTGGGCAGCAAGCTCGGCGGCGAGGCGCTGCTCGACCACGTCATCGGCACGATCGAGCCCGACGACGCCGGCCCGTGCGACATCAACATCATCGGCGAGTACAATGTGTGCGGCGAGCTGTGGCAGATCCGGCCGCTGCTCGACCGGCTTGGCATCCGGGTGCGCGCCGCCATCACCGGCGACGCCCGCTATCGCGAGGTGGCGACCGCGCACCGCGCCCGGGCGAACATGATGGTCTGCTCGCAGGCGCTGCTCAACGTCGCCCGGAAGATGGAGCAGCGCTACGGCATTCCGTTCTTCGAGGGCTCGTTCTACGGCATCGAGGACACCTCCGATGCGCTGCGCAACATTGCCCGGCTGCTGGTCGAGCGCGGCGCGCCGCCGGCGCTGATGGACGAGGCCGACCGGCTGGCGCGCGCCGAGGAGGAGCGGGTGTGGGAGCGCCTGGCGCCCTACCGCGCCCGCCTCGCCGGCAAGCGCGTGCTGCTCTACACGGGCGGGGTGAAGTCCTGGTCGGTCGCCGCGGCGCTCCAGGAGATCGGCATGACCGTGGTCGGCACGTCGGTGCGCAAGGCGACCGCCGCCGACAAGGCGCGAGCGCGCACCGTGCTGGGCGAGGAAGCCGAGCTCTACGGCCAGATCCCGGCCCCGGAGCTGTATCGCAAGCTGAAGGACGGCGAGGCCGACATCCTGCTGTCCGGCGGGCGCACCCAGTTCGTCGCCCTCAAGGCCAAGGTGCCCTGGCTCGACATCAATCAGGAGCGCCACCACGCCTATGCCGGCTACGACGGCATGGTCGCGCTGGTCGAGCAGATCGACCGCGCGCTCTCCTGCCCGGTCTTCGATCAGGTGCGCATGCCGGCCCCCTGGGAGGCCCCCGGGGCGGTGGGAGAGGCCTGATGCCCGACTCCGGCGCGCCCGTCACGCTGATGAAGCCGATCGGGGTCAACCCCCTCAAGGTGAGCCCGCCGCTGGGCGCGGCCATGGCCTTCCTCGGGGTTGAGCGGTGCCTGCCGCTGCTGCACGGCAGCCAGGGCTGCACCGCCTTCGCCCTCGTGCTCATGGTCAAGCATTATCGCGAGGCGATCCCGCTGCAGACCACGGCGCTCAACGAGATCACCACGATCCTCGGCGGCACCGACAATCTCGAGAAGGCGATCGGCACGATTCGCGAGAAGGCCCGGCCGGCGCTGATCGGGCTGTGCTCGACGGCGCTCACCGAGACCCGCGGCGAGGACATCGCCGGCGACCTCGGCGTGCTGCGCGAGGCGCATCCCGAATGGCAGGACCTCGACGTGGTCTACGCCGCCGCGCCGGACTATGGCGGCGGGCTGGAGACCGGCTGGGCCGCCGCCGTCGAGGCCATGATCGGGCAGCTGAGCGAGCCTGGAGCCGCGCGGAATCCGCGGCGCGTCAACCTGCTGGCCGGCAGCCATCTGAGCCCCGGCGACCTTGACGAGCTGCGCGACCTGGTCGAGGGCTTCGGGCTCGAGCCGGTGGTGCTGCCCGACCTCGCGGGCTCGCTCGACGGCCACGTCGCCGACAGCTGGATGCCGACCTCGCTGGGTGGCACCCCGGTCGAGGCGATCCGCCGCCTGGGCGGCGCCGGCCACACCCTGGCGCTCGGCGAGCACATGGGCCCGGCGGCCGAGGCGCTGGAACGGCGCGCCGGCGTCCCGTTCACGGTGCTGGGCCGGCTGACCGGGCTTGCCGCCGCCGACCGGCTGATCGCCGCCCTGATGGAGATCAGCGGCCGACCAGCGCCGGCGCGGGTCCGGCGCGAGCGCTCGCGGCTGATCGACGCCATGCTCGATGGGCACTTCTTCTTCGGACGGCGCCGGGTGGCCGTGGCCGCTGAGCCGGACCTGCTGGCCGACCTTGCCGGCCTGCTCGGCGAGATGGGGGCAACGGTGGCGGCGGCGATCGCGCCGTGCGGAGGCGGGGCCCGGCTGGGCCGACTGCCGGCCGCCCATGCCGCGGTCGGCGATCTCGACGACCTGGAGCGTGCCGCCGTTGGCTGCGACCTGCTGATCGGCCCGTCGCACGTGGCCGAGGCGGCCGCGCGCCTCGGCATCCCGCTCTATCGCGCCGGCTTCCCGGTCACCGACCGGCTCGGCGCGGCGCAACAGGTGTCCGTCGGCTATCGCGGCACGCGGGAACTTATCTTCGCCATCGGGAATCGGCTCATGGAGCGCGAGGCGGCGTCGCATCCGGTGGCGCCGCCCCGAAGGCCGCCGGAGGAGGGCGCGAAGCATGACCATGCGCCGTTTGCGGCTCATTGAAGGCGGCGCCGGCAAGGCGCCGCGGCAAGGAGGGGACAGCGTCGCCGGCAAGGCGCCGCTCCAAGGAGGGACCATGAAAGTCGCTATCGCCTCGCAGGACCTCAAGACCGTCGACGCGCATTTCGGCGGGGCCCGCAACATCATGCTCTTCGACGTCTCCGAGACCGGCCATCGTCTGATCGAGGCGATCCGCTTCGACCAGGCGACCGACCAGAAGGGCGGCCACGACGAGGGCGACCATGGCGGCGTCGATGAGCGGGTGGCGGCGATCCGCGGCTGCGCGCTGCTGTTCGTCCGCGCCATCGGCGGACCGGCGGCCGCCAAGGTGGTGAATTCCCGTGTGCACCCGATCAAGCTGGTGCGCGACGAGCCGATCGACGACGTGCTCGAGCGGGTCCGCGCCATGCTCGACAGCGCGCCGCCCCCTTGGCTGCGCAAGCTGGTCGAGCGGGAGCGCCGCGCCGGCTCCGAGCTCGAGGAGGAGCCGGCCTGATGACCGCAGTGGATGCAGCGGCGCCGTCCGGGCTGGCCTCGGCGGCGACGGCCTCGGAGGATGGCCTCGACGAGCTGTTCCTGACGAGCCTGGTCCAGCAGCTGCGCGCGCAGGACCGCTACGGCATGTGGGACGCCAAGAGCGAGGACGAGATCCTGGTCAGCTTCGTCCTGTCGAAGGAGAAGCGCAAGCGCCTGCCGATCCTGGGCGATGCCGACGCGGCGCTGCGGCTGCGCATGGAGCTGTTCTACGCCGCGGTCGCCGCCGCCATCGAGCGGCGCGCGGAGGTCCGCTCGGGCTCCATCGTGCAGCTGCACGACGAGGGCTGGGGCCAGGCGATCGTCTTCGCCGGGCGGCTGGTCCTGATCAACAAGGCGGTCCGGGACGCGCACCGCTTCGGCTTCGCCGACAAGCAGAAGATCCAGGAGGCCGGCGGCGCGCTGGTGCGCGAGGGCGTGTCCTGGCTGGAGCGTCATCCCGAGCTGGCGCGCGAGTAGGCGCCGACGCGGGCGTGTCAAGACACCCGTTCGATCCCGTTCAACAAAGGAGACCCGCCATGGGCATCCAAGCCTTGACCCGCGATGGCAGCGCCTGGGAGCCGCGCTTCCTCGATGCCATCTCCGCCAAGGATTGCATCGGCTGCGGCCGCTGCTTCAAGGTGTGCGGCCAGGATGTGCTCAAGATGATGGGCATGACCGAGGACGACGAGCTCGTCGAGGCCGACGACGACGATTCCGAGCGCATGATCATGACCCTGGCCGCCGCCGGCGCCTGCAACGGCTGCGGCGCCTGCGCCCGGGTCTGCGGCTCCAAGGCCATGAGCTTCATCGACCCCGAGACCGCCTGGGCCAACTGAGACCGCACGGGCACGGCCTACAGCCTGGCTCCTCCCCCCGCCTGGTCGTTGCCCGCGCGTCAGCGAGGGGCAGGCGGGGCAGGGGCCACGGTGCCTGCTGGCCCATGACCGTGAGCCTGCGCGAGCACGCGCTGACCCCTCGCCTGGCCGGGCCGCTGCCGGGCGCCAACGGCATCGGCATCAGCCGCGCCGCCGCGAGCGGCGCGCGCGGGGTGACACTCAAGCTGCTGGTCCGCGTCGAGGGCGGGCGCGTCGCCGCGGCGCGCTTCCAGGCCTTCGGCTGCGGCTTCTCGATGGCCGCCGGCTCGGCTGCCGCGGAGCTGGCCGACGGGGCGGCGCTCGAGGCCGTGCGCGCCATCGGTCCCGACGACATTGCCGCCGCCGCCGGCGGCCTGCCCGAGCACAAGCGCTTCTGCGCCGAGCTGGCGTCGACCGCGCTCGCGAAGGCGCTCGACCACGCGGCCGGGCCGGCGCCTCCCGCGTCCGGCACGGAGCTTGCGGCCGACACGGAGGCCGACGCCGATCTGTTCCGCCGGCTCCTGGCGCTGGGGCTGCGCGAGCCGCCGCCGGAGCACGCCCTCGGCCTCGACCGCCGCCGGTTGGAGGTCCTGGCGGCACGCCACGCCCCGGGCGTCGAGTTGCCGGCGGCCGCGGCCGCCGTGCCCGAGCCGACGCCCGAGATGCTTGATCTCGAGCGCCTGCTGCTCGAGCATCGGGCCCGCGACGTCGATGAGGAGGCTTGGCTGGCCACCATCGTCGCCCGCCGCGCCCAGGAGCCGCGCCATCTGTGGGAGGATCTCGGCCTCGCCGACCGGCGCCAGCTGAGCCGTCTCCTAAGCCGCTTCTTCCCGACGCTGGCGTCTAAGAACGTCCACGACATGAAGTGGAAGCGCTTCCTCTACAAGCAGCTCTGCGACCGTGCCGAGGTCATGGTCTGCAAGGCGCCCAACTGCGCCGTTTGCGACGACGTGGCGCTGTGCTTCGGGCCGGAAGGCTGACCGCCGGCCAGGCGCCTGGTGCCCGGGCGGCGGATCCTTTCGGCGGCTCCCGATATCCGTCCTGCGACGAGGCCTCTCGTGACCCTCATGGCTGCGTCGACCCCGAAGAAGGGGGGTGATCCCTTGACGCCGTGTCTGGCGGTCTACCTTGCCGGTCCGGTCACACGGGACGACAGGACGGACAGATGCATTCCTTCCCCGCCGGCGGGTGCGCGGTGGTGCTGGGGGCGACCGGGGCGATCGGCGGCGCCATCGCGGCGCGGCTCGCGGCGGACCCGGCGTTCGCGCGCGTGATCGGCTTCGGCCGGCGCACCGCGCCGCCGCTCGAGCTGACCGACGAGGCCTCCGTTGCCGCCTGCGCCGAGGCGGTGCGGGCGAGCGGGCTCGAGCCGCGCCTGGTCTTCGACGCCACCGGGTTCCTGCACGACGAGCGCTTCCAACCGGAGAAGGGCCTCGCGGCTGTGACGCCCGGGCAGCTCGCCCGCCACTTCGCCGTCAACGCCATCGGCCCGGCGCTCCTCATGAAGCACCTGCTGCCGCTGCTGCCGCGCCAGGGCAAGTCGGTCTTCGCCACGCTCTCGGCCAAGGTCGGCAGCATCGGCGACAACCAGCTCGGTGGCTGGCACGGCTACCGCGCCTCCAAGGCGGCGCTCAACCAGCTGGTGCGCTGCGCGGCCATCGAGCTTGCCCGCAAGCGGCGCGAGGCGGTGTGCGTGGCCCTGCACCCGGGCACGGTGGACACGCCGCTGTCCGCCCCCTTCGGCAAGGACGGCCTGACCGTGCGAGCCCCGGATGAGGCGGCGGAGCGTCTTCTTGAGGTGCTGGACGGGCTCGGCGCCGCCGACACCGGCCGGTTCCTCGCCTACGATGGCAGCCGCCTGCCCTGGTGACCGGCCTCGCCCCTGGCATCGCGGCGCGTTAGCGACTAAACCCTCGGTCCGGGGGTCGGTCGAGCCGACCCGCCGGCCAGGCCTGCCCAGGCCGACAAGGTGCCGAGGGAGCGAGGGACCGGGGATGCGCGTGCTGCTGATGACCAACGAGTACCCGCCGCACATCTACGGCGGCGCCGGCGTGCATGTCGAATACCTGTCGAAGGAGTTGGCGCGGCTGGCCCAGGTCGAGGTGCGCACCTTCCACGATCAGGCCTACGAGAGCGGCTCGCTCGCCGTGCGCGGCACCAAGGTCGACGCGACGCCCTACAGCGGCTGCCCGAAGTCCTTCGTCTCGCCACTGAAGGCGCTGGCCACCTGCCTCGCCTTCAACGGCCAGGGGATCGAGGCCGACGTGGTGCACTGCCACACCTGGTACACCCATTTCGGCGGCATCCTGGCACGGCAGCTCTACGACGTCCCGTTCCTCATCACCGTGCACTCGCTCGAGCCGCTGCGGCCGTGGAAGCAGGAGCAGCTCGGGCGCGGCTACACCGTGTCGAGCTGGGTCGAGCGCACGGCGCTGGAGATGGCCGACCGGGTCATCGCCGTCTCCTCGACCACCAAGGACGACATCCTGCGCCTGTTCAACGTCGACCCCGACCGCATCCCGGTGATCCCCAACGGCATCGACATCGACGAGTATACGCCGACCGAGGCGCCGGACGTCCTGGCCGAGCACGGCATCGACCCGGGCCGGCCCTATGTCCTGTTCGTCGGCCGGATGACCCGGCAGAAGGGGCTGGTCTACCTGCTGAAGGGCATCCCGGACCTCGATCCCGAGGTGCAGGTGGTGCTGTGCGCCGGCGACGCCGACACGCCCGAGATGCAGGCCGAAATGGAGGCCATGGTCGCCGACCTGCGCCAGCGCCGGCCGGGCATCGTCTGGATCCCCGGCATGCTGCCGCGGCCCAAGGTGATCGCCCTCTACTCCCACGCCGCGGTGTTCTGCTGCCCGTCGATCTACGAGCCCTTCGGCATCATCAATCTCGAGGCCATGGCCTGCGGCACCGCCTGCGTCGGCAGCGCCGTCGGCGGCATCACCGAGGTGATCGTGCCCGAGGAGACCGGCCTTCTCGTCGACGCCAACCTGTCGCCCGAGGCGCCCTACGACCCGATCGACGGCGACGGCTTCGGCGCGCGCCTGGCCGAGGCGATCAACCGCATCGCCCTCGACCCCGATCTCGCCCGACGCATGGGCGCGCGCGGCCGGGAGCGCGTCGAGCGCCTGTACAGCTGGCGCAGCGTCGCCGAACGCACCCTGGACCTGTACCGATCGCTGACGACCGCCTGACCGACCTGCCCTCCGACCCCGGCCCGGCGCCCGTCGACCGCGGCGCCGCCGCCCGGACGCCGCAGCGGCTGGTGCTGGGCAGCGCCTCGCCGCACCGCCGCGAGCTGCTGCGGCAGATCGGCGTGGTGCCCGACGCGGTCGACCCGGCCGACATCGACGAGACGCCGTCGCGCCAGGAGCTGCCGCCCACCCACGCCGCCCGGCTGGCCCGGGCCAAGGCCGAGGCGGTCGCGGCGCGGCATCCGGGCGCCTTCGTGCTCGCCGCCGACACCGTGGTGGCCCGCGGCCGGCGCATCCTGCCCAAGGCGGAGACCGAGGCGGAGGCGCGCCGCTGCCTGGAGCTCCTGTCCGGCGCCCGGCACCGGGTGCACGGCGGCCTTGCCGTGATCGCGCCGGACGGCCGCGCCGCGCATCGGCTGGTCACTACCCAGGTCGCCTTCAAGCGGCTGTCGGCGCCGGAGCTCGACCGCTACCTCGCCGACCGCGAATGGCATGGCAAGGCCGGCGGCTACGCCATCCAGGGGCGGGCGGCGATCTTTGTGCGCTGGCTCAACGGCTCCTACAGCAACGTTGTCGGCCTGCCATTGTTCGAGACTCACGCGCTGCTGTCCGGCCTCGGCTATCGGTGCTAA
>CAZTHL010000105.1:0-9824 GCA_964613585.1 uncultured Mycobacteriaceae bacterium
AGGTCGAGATCAAGCTGGTCGAGGCGGGCGTGCCGATCCCGGCTCGTGTGCTCTCCGAAGGCACGCTGCGCTTGCTGGGGCTGCTGGCGCTCGAGGGCGTCAAGGAGCCGCCGAGCCTGGTCGACTTCGAGGAGCCCGAGAACGGCGTGCATCCGCGGCGCATTCAGATGATCGCCGAGCTGCTCCGGACCCGGTCGAAGGTCGAGCAGACGCAGTACATCGTCACGACCCATTCGCCGATCCTGCCCGATCACCTGCCCGTCGAGAGCCTTTTCGCCGTGCGGCGCCCGGGTCGCTCGACCAGCATCGAGCCCTTCCCGGTCTGGGGATCCCTGGCGCGCAAACACGGAATCGACGACGCGCTGGACGACCATGAGGACAGCCTGCCGGTGTCGGATCGGATCCTCCGCGGGGATTTCGATGCATGACATCATCCTGTTCGGCGAGGACTTCGCCCATCAGGAGGTCATCGGCGCGCTGCTGGGCCGTCTGGCACGCGAGCACCGGGTCCCCATCAAGCCGGTCTGGCGCAGTGCCCGGCGCGGCCATGGCGCGGTGGCCCGCGAGCTCAAGGACTTCTTCCGCGACCTCCGGCGCCAAAGCGGCCCGGCGCCGGTGGTGGTGGCGGCGGACGCCAACTGCAAGGGCATGCAGGCTCGGCTGAGGGAACTGACGCCGCCGGAGCAACGTGTCGAAACCGTGTGGGCGATCCCGGAGCCGCATATCGAGCGACGGCTGCTGCTCGACGGCGCGGCTTTTCGCGACGTGGTCGGCAAGGGCTGCGACGCCCCGGACCTGAAATGCGAGCGCGACCGCTACAAGGACCGGCTCATCGACGCCATTCGCGCCGCCGGGCGCCGCCCGATCCTGAACGGCATCGAATACGCAAGAACCATTATCGAGCACATGGATCTCGATCGAGCCGCCCGGGCCGATGCGTCGTTCTACCATTTCCTCGAGCAAGCGCGTCGTGCCTTTGACGCCTGGAGCGCCGGACGAGACACGGCGAAACGGACGTCGCACCCAGCCAGCGGTAGGTAGGGAGGGGCGCGGCGGAACCCGACCCATGCCGCATCACACCCCGAAATACTTGGCCGCCGGATGGTGCAGGACGATCGCCGAGGTGCTCTGCTCCGGGTGCAGCTGGAACTCGTCGGAGAGCTCGACGCCGATCCGGCCGGCGTCGAGCAGGTCGAGCAGCGGGATCTGGTCCTCCAGGTTCGGGCAGGCCGGATAGCCGAAGGAGTAGCGCGAGCCGCGGTACCCCTGGCTCAGCAGCTTCTCCAGGTCGCGGGCATCCTCGGCGGCGAAGCCGAGCTCGGCACGGATGCGCTTGTGCACCAACTCGGCCAGCGCCTCGGTCATCTCGACGCCCAGGCCGTGCAGGTAGAGGTAGTCCTGGTAGCGGTCGGCCTCGAACCACTGGCGGGCCTCGTCGGCGGCGCGCTGGCCCATGGTGACGATCTGCAGGCCCATCACGTCGCGGCCCTCGGGATCCTCCACATCGCGCACGAAGTCGGTGATGCAGGTCCCGAGCCCCTCCGGCCCGCCGTCCGGCTTGGCCGCGCGCGGCAGGGTGAAGCGCGCCACCTCGGTGGCCGGCCGCTCCGGGTCGAACAGAATCAGGTCGTTGCCCTCGGCCGCCGTGGGCCAGTAGCCGTAGACCGCCTGCGGCACCAGGATCGACTCCCGCTCGGTGCGCTCGACGAGCTCGTTCAGCACCGGCCGGAGCTCCTTGCGCGCCCACTCCATGTACTCGTCCAGGCGCTTGCCGTCCTTGCGGTAGCCCCACTGCATCTGGAACAGCATGCGCTCGTTCAGGAACGGCAGCAGGGTCTTGAGCGGAACCCGCTCAAGCACGCGGGCGCCCCAGAACGGCGGGGTCGGCACCGGCAGCCCGTCGGCCAGCCGCCGACGCTTGGCCGCCGCGGCCGCCCGGTCCACGCCGTTGCCGGGCCTGTCCGCGACGCTGCCGGCCTCGGCCGCGGCCGGCTCGGCCGGCGCCTTGCGGGCGCGCGAGGGACGGCCGGCCCGCTTGGCCTGGACCTCCTCGAGATGCTGGTCGAAGCGTCCGTCCACGGTCTTCGCCATCAGGTCGAGCCCGTCAAAGGCGTCGCGCGCATAGGCGACCCGGCCGCAGCCGTAGGCGGCGACGCAGTCCTGCTCGACATAGCTGCGGGTGAGCGCGGCGCCGCCGAGCAGCACCGGCACATCCATCCCCTCGCGGGTCAGCTCGACCAGGTTCTCGCGCATGATCACCGTTGACTTCACGAGCAGGCCGGACATGCCGATGGCGTCGGCCCGATGCTCCTTGGCGGCGGCGACGATGTTGGTGATCGGCTGCTTGATGCCGAGATTGACCACCTTGTAGCCGTTGTTGGTCAGGATGATGTCGACCAGGTTCTTGCCGATGTCATGCACGTCGCCCTTCACGGTGGCCAGCACGATGATGCCCTTCTCCTGGCCCTCGACCTTCTCCATGAACGGCTCGAGGTAGGCGACCGCCGCCTTCATGGTCTCGGCCGACTTGAGCACGAAGGGCAGCTGCATCTTGCCGGCGCCGAACAGGTCGCCGACCACTTTCATGCCGTCGAGCAGGAAGGTGTTGATGATATCGAGCGGCGGGTGCGTCTTCATCGCCTCTTCGAGGTCGGCCTCGATGCCCTGGCGGTCGCCGTCGACGATACGGTCCTTGAGCCGCTCCTCCGCGGTCTCGGCGACCTTGCGGGTCTCGGTCTTCTGCGCCGTGCGCCCGGCGAACAGCGCAATGAACGCCTCGAGCGGATCATAGCCGGGGGCGCGGCGGTCGAAGATCAGGTCCTCGGCCACCTTGACCTCGTTCTCGGGGATCTTGTGCAGGGGCAGGATCTTGGAGACGTGGACGATGGCGCCGGTCAGGCCCCGCCTCAGCGCGTGGTCGAGATAGACCGAGTTCAGGACATGCCGGGCCGCCGGGTTGAGCCCGAAGGAGATGTTCGACAGGCCCAGGATGATCTGGCACTCGGGCAGCTCCCGGGCGATCCGCTCGATGGCGTCGAGCGTCTCCAGGCCGAGCCGGCGGTCGTCGTCGTTGCCGGTGCAGATGGTGAAGGTCAGCGGATCGAACAGCAGGTCCGAGGCCGGCAGGCCGTGCCGGTGGCAGGCGAAGTCGTGCAGGCGGTGGGCGATGGCGACCTTGGCGTCGGCCTCCTTGGCCATGCCCTCCTCGTCGATGGTGAGCGCGATCACCGCGGCGCCGAACTTGCGGGCCAACTCGACCTTGGCCGCGGCCGGCGCCTCGCCGTCCTCGAAGTTGATCGAGTTGACGATCGCCTTGCCGCCGTAGAGGCCGAGCGCCGTCTCGAGCACCGGCGTCTCGGTGCTGTCGATGACGAGCGGGGCGGTGACCCCGCCGGCCATGCGGGTGAGCACCTCGGTCATGTCGGCGATCTCGTCGCGGCCGACGAAGGCGGTGCAGATGTCGAGGGTGTGCGAGCCTTCGCGCTCCTGCTCCTTGCCCATGGCGACGCAGCCGTCCCAGTCGCCGCTCGCCTGCAGGTCGCGAAATTTCCGCGAGCCGTTGGCGTTGCAGCGCTCGCCGATGGACAGGTACGCGTTCTCCTGGCGGAAGCCGACCTGGCTGTAGAGCGAGGCGACACTCGGCACCCAATGCGGGGTGCGCGCCCGCGGCCGCGGCCGCGCGGCCTCGCCGCCGCGGCGCCGCAGCATGGCGTCGAGCGCGGCGATGTGGCTCGGTGTGGTGCCGCAGCAGCCGCCGACCAGGTTGAGCCCGTCCTCCTCGAGGAACCGCTCGACCCACAGCGCCAGTTCTTCCGGGCTCAGCGGGTAGCTGGTCTGGCCGTCGACCAGCTCGGGCAGGCCGGCGTTCGGCTGCACCGAGATGAGACCGCGCCAGTGCTCGGCCAGCCAGCGCACGTGCTCGGCCATCTCCTGCGGGCCGGTGGCGCAGTTGAGGCCGATCAGCGGCACGTCGAGCGCGTCGATCACCGTCGCGGCCGCGCCGATGTCGGCGCCGACAAGCAGCGTGCCGGTGGTCTCCACGGTGACCTGGACGAAAATCGGCGTGTCGGCGCCGGCCTCGGCGCGGGCCAGCCGGGCGCCGTTGACCGCGGCCTTGATCTGCAGCGGATCCTGGCAGGTCTCGATCAGGATGGCGTCGACCCCGCCGGCGATCAGCCCGCGCGCCTGCACGGCCAGCGCCGTCTCGAGCTCGGGGTAGCGGACATGGCCGAGGCTGGGCAGCCGGGTGCCCGGGCCGACCGAGCCGACCACGAAGCGGGGCCGGCCGTCGCCGGCCGCCCGGGCGGCGTCCTCGGCCGCCTCGCGGGCCAGCACCGCCGACAGCCGGTTGAGCTCGAAGGCCTCGTCAGCAAGGTCGAACTCGCCCAGCGTGATCGGCGAGCCGCCGAAGCTGTTGGTCTGCACGCAGTCCGAGCCGGCGTCGAGGTAGCCGCGATGGATCTCCCGCACCACGTCCGGGCGCGACCGGCACAGGATCTCCGTGCAGTTCTCCTTGCCCAGGAAGTCGCGCTCGATGTCGAGGTCCATGGCCTGGACGCGGCTGCCCATGGCGCCGTCGCACAGCAGCGTTCGCTCCTTCAGGACGTCGAGGATCAGCGGCACGGGGATCTCCTGTTGAGCGTCGGGGGCTTGGCCGTCGGGGCTTGGGCGTCGGGGGCGGCGATTATCGAGGCGCCTGGGTTGCGGAAGACGAAACGTCGGGCCGGGCCGGTCAGGCCTGCAGCCGCGCGTTGGCGCCCAGCATGTGGCAGATGGCGCGGGTCAGCTCCGCCCGGTTCAAGGTGTAGAAGTGGAACTCG
The DNA here is from genome assembly GCA_964613585.1 of uncultured Mycobacteriaceae bacterium. Taxonomy (GTDB): domain Bacteria; phylum Pseudomonadota; class Alphaproteobacteria; order DSM-16000; family Inquilinaceae; genus CAZTHL01. Next base: position 4,821 of record CAZTHL010000105.1, read on the forward strand.
TTGATGCCCTCGGCGTGCAGACGGCGGCACTGCTCGGCGGCCGCGGTGACGGCCACGAGCTGCCGGGTTTCCGGATCGTCATCCAGCCCCTCGAACATCAGCGCCAGCGGTCGGGGGATCGCCGCGCCGCACTTGCCGGCGAACTCGCAGGTCCTGGCGAAGTTGGTGATCGGCAGGATGCCCGGCACGATCGGCACCGTTATGCCGGCAGCGCGCGCCCGGTCCAGGAAGCGCAGGAAGCAGTCGTTGTCGAAGAAGAACTGGGTGATCGCCCGGGTCGCGCCGGCGTCGATCTTGCGCTTCAGCGCGTCCAGATCGGCCTCGGGGCTGGCCGCCTGCGGGTGCACCTCCGGATAGGCGGCCACCGAGATCTCGAACTCTCCGACCCGGCGCAGGCCGGCGACCAGGTCGTCGGCATAGGCGTAGCCGCCGGGATGCGGCTCGTAGACGCCGTCGAAGCCGCTCGGCGGGTCGCCGCGCAGGGCGACGATGTGGCGGATACCGGCCTCCCAGTAGGAGCGGGCGATGGCGTCGATCTCCGCCCGGGTGGCGTTGACACAGGTGAGATGCGCCGCCGCGGTCAGGCCGACCTCGCCCTGCAGGCGGGTAACCAGGGCGTGGGTGCGCTCGCGGGTCGAGCCGCCGGCGCCGTAGGTGACCGAGACGAAGCGGGGCTCGAGCGGCGCCAGGCGCTGCACGGCCGCCCACAGCGCCGCCTCCATCTTCTCGGTCTTGGGCGGGAAGAACTCGAAGCTGACGCGCAGGGGCGGCTCGTCGGCGCCGCCGGCGAAGCCGGCGTCCGGGCCGGCCGGCCGGGCGGGCTCGGCGCGCGGCAAGGGGCGGCAGGAGATCCGGTCGCTGCGGGCGGCGAAATCGAGCGCGGTCATGGCGTTCCTCTGCATGCAGGCAAGGGTCAACGGGCCGACACGGGTCGGGCGGACAGAAGCTTGTGGGCTTGGTCGCCGCGGCCGGCGGGGCGGTGCGGCACGGCGGTGGCCGGCAGCGCCAGGCGGCGGCCGGGCCAGAGCACGACGGTCAGCGGTGAGCCGGGCAGCCGTTCCGAAGGGCCGGGCGCGAAGCCGGCCTGCTCCAGCCAGCCCTGGACGCGGTCGTCATCGAAGCCGAGCCAGCGATGCGCATGCTCGGCCCGCAGGCTCTCGACCTCGTGGCGGGCGAAGTCGGCGATCAGCAGGCGGCCGTCGGGCCGGAGGACCCGCGCCGCCTCGGCCAGGGCATCGCCCGGGCTCTCCAGATAATGCAGCACCTGGTGCATGATGGCGACGTCGAAGGCGGCGCTCGGCAGGGGCAGCTGGTAGAGGTCGCCGAGCCGGACTTGGCCGTGGCGCAGGCCGGCCTTGTCGAGGTTGGCGCGGGCCACCGCCAGCATCTCCCGGGACAGGTCGACGCCGACCGCGTGGCGGGCACGGTGGCCAAGCAGGGTGAGCATGCGGCCCGAGCCGGTGCCGAGGTCGACCAGATCGCCCAGCAGCTCCTCGTCGAGCAGGCGCAGCAGCGCGTCCTCGACTTCGCTGTCGGCGATATGGAGCGCGCGGATCTCGTCCCAGCGCCCGGCGTTGTCGCGGAAATAGGCGGCCGCGGCGGCGGCGCGCTCGCTCTTGATCGCCTCCAGGCGCTCGCGGTCGAGGGCGAAGGCGGCGTCGTCGGCCGGCACCAGATCGACCAGGCTGCGCGCCAGCTCGCCGAAGGGCGGCCGCCCGGTCAGGCGGAAATAGGCGAAGGTGCCCTCCCGATGACGGTCGAGCAGCCCGGCGTCGCACAGGAGCTTGAGGTGGCGCGACACCCGCGGCTGGCTTTGGCCCAAGATCAGGGTGAGGTCGCTGACCGACAGCTCACCCGTGGCGCAGACCGCCAGGATCCTCAGCCGCGTCGGCTCCCCCGCGGCGCGCAAAGCTGCCAGCAACCGTTCCATCGAGCGTCCGTATTCGGTGTCGAGGGCGATGGACCTCGGTCCGCGCCCGCATCCCCCACTATAGGGATGGGTCTCTCAAATAGGAAGCGATATATAAAGATATATTTATACAGAAGCCGCGGGCGTTGGGTCTTGGACAAGGTGCGCGGGGACCCACGGCGCGGGCGGGACGACGCCGGCAGGCCCGGCCGGCGCGGCGACAGGCGCCCTCGGCGCGGAGGTCTGCCGAGGGTCCGACGCAGGCCACGGCGCTGGGCGAGGCCCGTTTACGTGATCTTGACCGGGCCCGGAGATCCTCGGGCCATCGGTCTTGCCTCGCCTGTGGGTAGTCCTGCGGCAGGTCGGCCACAGCAGTTGCACGACAAGCTCGTTCCCTAACCATGCTTCCTGGTCAGGACGGTACGGCTGTGGTAGGTGGCCAAACTGGGCTGCGGCGGTCCCAGGGCCGCGACGCGCCCGTTCCACCCGGTGCCCGGTGCCGGCGCGGCTGTCGATCGGCGCCACGGCCGGGCCCGCAAGCGAAGCCGTCGCGGCTGGGGTATGATGTGACAGCGATTCCTGCACGGATGCGGCAGCGCGCCCGGCATTGGGCTGCAGTGCTCGGCTGCCTGGCCTGCCTTGGCGGCTGCGCCAGTTCGCCGCCGGCGCAAGTGGTGCCCGAACAGGGGAGCGACCCGTTCGAGACGTCGAACCGCTTCGTCTTCGCGTTCAACCAGATGCTGGACACGATCATCCTGCAGCCCGCCGCGGTGACCTACGACCGCTGGGTGCCGGAGGTGTTCCAGAACCGCATCCAGGACATCCTGCGAAACTTCTCGATGCCCCTGATCATCGTCAACGAGCTGCTGCAGGGCGACTGGGAGGATGCCGAGCAGGCCACGGCCCGCTTCTTCATCAACTCGACGCTCGGGCTCGGCGGTCTCGTCGACGTTGCCAACACCAACAATCGCGGGATCCCCTACGAATCGGAGGACTTCGGCCAAACGCTCGCGGTCTGGGGCGTGCCGTCCGGGCCCTATGTGGTGCTGCCGATCTTCGGTCCGGCGACGGTGCGTGACGGCGCCGGGATCGGTGCCGAATCGTTGGTGGACCCGATCAATCGGATCAACGAGTTCGATTCGATCAACAATTTCCAGGCCAGCCGGGCCGCCGCCTTCGCCGTCGACACCCGGGCGCGCAATCTCGCCAACCTCGACGAGCTCGAGCAGTCGTCGGTCGATTTCTACGCGACCATTCGCAGCGTGTATCTGCAGCGGCGACGCGCGCAGATCCTGGAAGGCGAGGGCGCGGCGATCGATATCCCCGACATAGAGGATTTCGACGCGCCGGAGACCGATGATAACGGGGACCAGGCTTTCGGCCAGCCCGGCAGCGACGCTCCCGCCTCCGAAGGAGACGGATCCGTCAGCATGCTGCCGCTGGAGCTCGATCTCGACCCGATGGATGCCCGACAATGACCCGACCCGCTCTCCGCCCGAGCGCCTTTCGGCCTCTGATTCTGCTGCTCGCCGCCGTTCTGCTGGCCCCGGCGCCGGCACGGGCCACGATGGACGAGCCTGAGGCCCGGCGCTTCATCGAGCAGCTGGCGGACGAAACCATCACGCTGCTGCGCCGGCAGCACGTGCCCTCGGAGCAGGTGGCCGCCGAGTTCGAGGTGCTGCTGAAGCAGAACTTCGCCGTCGACACCATTGCCCGTTTCGTGCTCGGCCGCTATTGGCGACTGGCCTCCGAGCAGCAGCGGAACGATTATCTCAACCTGTTCGAGGACATGGTCGTCCAGACCTACGCCCGGCGCTTCGGAGACTATTCCGGGGAGCAGCTCGAGGTGGCGGGCTCACGCCCCGCCGGCCGGCAGGACGTGCTGGTCGACACCTGGGTGGTGCAGCCTCAGGGCGGCCCGCCGGTGTCGGTCACCTGGCGCGTGCGCCCGCAGGAGGAGCGCTTCCGGATCGTCGATGTCCTCGTTGAGGGGGTCAGCCTGGCGGTGACCCAGCGGACAGAGTTCTCCGCGATCATCCAGCGAAACGGCGGCAATATCGATGCGCTCCTGCAGGCCATGGAGCGCAACATTCGGCATGGCGGCGCCGTGTGACCTTGCTGGGGCCGCGCTTGACGAGGCGTGCCGCGAGAACACCTAAATGACGGCAAGGGCGTCCGTGACGGGAGCTTGAGCGGCGATCTTGTGTTGGGCAGGTCTTGGCCGGATCCGCTGCGGCCGCGCATCGTCTCATGGATGGTCCCGACATGGTCACTCACCGCTTCGCCCGCGCGCTGCCGGGCGCTCTCCTGTCGGTTCTTCTGCTGTTGATGTCGGCCGGATCGGCCGGAGCGATCGAGGCCGACGACGCCAGTCGGTTTATCGACGATCTGGCCCGCGACGCCATCAGCGCGCTTCGCGACGAGGAGTTGACACCCGAGGGGCGGGAGCAGCGCTTCGAGGAGTTGTTCCGCCGCGGCTTCGCCATCCCCACGATCGGCCGCTTCGTGCTGGGCCGATATTGGCGGCAGGCGAGCGAGGCCCAGCAGGAACGCTTCCTGGAGCTGTTTCAGAACGTGGTGGTGGACACCTACGCCCGCCGGTTCCGCGAGTACTCGGGCGAGACGCTCCAAATCACCGGCACCCGTCCGGTCGGCGACGGCGGCGACGTGATGGTGGAAAGCGAGGTGGTGGGACCGGCCGGCGGGCGGCCGGTGCCGGTCCGGTGGCGCGTGCGCGCCATCGATGGCGAGCCGCAGATCGTCGACGTGATGATCGAAGGGGTCAGCATGGCGGTGACGCAGCGTGACGAGTACAATTCGATTATACAGACCCGCGGGGGCATCGACGCTCTGCTCGCGCGCATGCAGAGCCAGGTCCAAGCCGGGTAGGCATCGAGCCATCCGGGCGGGCAATCCGCTGTGGTGAACCCGCCCCCCGGATCGCAACGCGTCGCTCACGGTGACGACCTCATTGGATAGCACGGCATTGGATAGCACGGCGCCGGATAGCACGGCGCCCGATTGCACGGCGCCGGATTGAACGGCGCCGGATTGAACGCTATCGTATAGGACGACGCGCGAGCCGGCGGGCCCGG
>CAZTHL010000105.1:9924-11733 GCA_964613585.1 uncultured Mycobacteriaceae bacterium
ACGGCGCCGGATTGAACGCTATCGTATAGGACGACGCGCGAGCCGGCGGGCCCGGGGCTGCGCCCGGCCCCGCCGGACACAACGCTGGCTACCGGGCGTAAGCGCCCACGCCAACCGAATACTGGTCGTCGACCTGGATCACATAGCTCTGCTTGGGTTCGATCGCCTCGGTCTCCGGGTTGAGGAACTGGTAGTCGACCCAGCCCTCGTCGTCGACCTCCACGATCTTCTCGATCAGGCGCGTGCCGGTCGGGTCCGTCATCTCGATCAGGTTCTCACCGATCAGCGCGCGGTTGGCGCCATGGGCGGCCATGGTGCCGTCCTCCGCGACCACGAACACATAGAGATCGCGATCGTGCCACTCGGCCCCCTCGTTGAAGGCGGGAAAGGCGATGGCGGGTCCTTGCTCCTTCAGGAACTGAGCCGCCTTCTCGGACATCTCCTTGGCGTCCTCGGGGGCGGCGCGCTCCTGCGCCGCGGCCTGGCCGGTGGTGAGCGCAAGCAGAGCGGCGCCGGTTATGGCCGGCTTGATGCCAAGCATGGATGGATCCTCCCATGGCTTCTTCGTTGGCGATGCGCGCGGCTGGGCCCGTGACCGAAGAAGGCCGGGCGGAGCCGATCGCATCCAAGTGCTAGCAGGGTGAGCCGGCCTCCGCAGCGATTTCCTCAAGAAAGGGCAAAATATCGTACAGAGAGGAAGGTAGCCGGATACTTTTGGCGAGGCCCACTGGAGAGAGGGCTGGCGGCTTCTGCCATTTGCCGTCACGAGCGCGGATGCTGTCGTGCTGGCGAGCCCATGTGGCGAATGCTGGACATCGGTGATGAGGAAGGTCCGCGTGGCGCGTTCGGCCGACCCGCCCGCGCAGTTCGATGGCCTCCGAGGCAAGAGGCAAGGGGCTGAAGCGCTCAGCGCCCGGGCGATGGCAGGCACAGCGCCAATCGCCGTGGGGCCAAGGGGTCAACCGACAAAAATGAGAAGCCCGGCCTCGCGCCGCGCCGACCCGGTGGCGCCACCACCCGGCCACCCAACGACCATGTGCTTCCAACGACCATATGCTTGAGGTGGCCGAACTGAGCGGGCCGGTGCTGATGCCGCGTCAGGCGGAAACGCTCTCTAGGGCAGGGCCTCGCAGGCGACGCCGTCCTCATCGGTGTCGAGGCGGTGCGGGTCGCCGGGGCGGTGTTGCTCGAGGAACGCCTGAGCCTCGGCCTGGGTCATGAAGTCGGTGCAGTTCCGGTCCGTCATGGGCGGGATCGGCGCCTCGCTCATCAGCGTCGCCTGCCGATCCGTGGCCGGGCTCTCGGCGTTCGGGGCCTGGGCTTGGGCCTGGGCCGGCGTCGGGGCCTGGGCCGGCGTCGGGGCCTGGGCGGGCGCGGTCGTCGGTGCCATGAGCAGGGCCGGGCCGGCGAGCAGCGCGGCGACGGCGAACGAACGTAGGCGCATGGAGGTCCACTCCGGCGAGTAGCATCAAAAAAGATGCAGCGTGTTGCGGTCCCTCGCATTATCGGCGCCGGCCGCTGAACGCGGCCTTAACATGCCGGGGTGTGGAGACGATTTTCGACGGGTGGAGATCGGCGCCGATGTCGGAACGCCACGACACGGCGCGATCGGCCGAACGACACGGCCCGGCCTCGGGGGCCGGTGCCGCAACGGGTGTGCAGGCGGCCGGACCCTCAGGGGTGAGGTCGGTCGGCGGCGAAACCGAACTCTGCAGGTCCCTGTGCCGACCGTGCTCCCGACACCTGCCGAGGCGAGCGTGTTGCCCCTGATGTCACCGACGAGGATCGTGCCTTCACACCAATGGCTCA
>CAZTHL010000106.1:0-11693 GCA_964613585.1 uncultured Mycobacteriaceae bacterium
ACCGGGCCCGCGGCGCGGTGACCGAGGCGGAGGGCGGCGCGTCCGGCATCAGGCCCGGCCCGGCGGCGCGGCCTCGCGCGCGACGATGGCCACGCCGGTCAGCGTCTGGTTCACGTGCATCGCGTTGTGCTGCTCTCCATAGGTGTTGAAGCCGACCATGTTGTTGGCGGCGAGGAGCGAGGAGACCGGCGCCACCAGCCGCTTTCGCTCGATCTCCAGGCGGCGGAGGATGCAGTCGCAGCCGATGATCACCTGCGGCGGGCCGACCTCGCGGCGCAGCTCGGCCATGGTGGCGTCCAGGTGATCGAGGATGTCCATGCCCTCGGCGACGGTCAGGACGATCCCCTCGTCGATGGCGCAGAAGAAGGTCAGGCTCTCATCGCGGTTCACCTTCTGGATCGAGCGGACGTAGTAGACGCCGCCGATGCGCACCACCACGGGATGGTTGGCGAAGATCATCGGGGTCAGCCGGTCGACCTCGAGGCCGACCAGGCGGGCGTACTCGCGCGCCGCCGGCTCGCCGTTGATCTCGGTGACGACGCGGGCGGTCGGGTCGGCGCCGGTCACTACCATCTTCCGGTCGGTGCTGACGAAGTGCTCGGTGCGAAACACGCGGAAGGGGCAGCGGGTGGCGACCAGCAGGAGCACGGCGGCGTCGGTGCGGAAGGCGCCGTCGACATAGACGTGGGTGCGGTTGAAGCGGAGCTGGTCGCCGGCCGAGCCGCCGAACAGCGGCACGTCGTCGAGCGCCAGCGACAGCGCGCTGACCACCCATTCCTCGCGCCGGGTCAGCCCGTCGATCATCAGGAAGGCGAAGCTGCGGCCCGAGGTGGGAAAGCCGGCGGCGCGCTCGAGCCGGCCGCGCGCCTCGGCGACCATCGGGTGGCCGGCGAGCAGGTCGAAGGTCGACAGCCGCTCGATCAGCACGGCGACGGCAGCGAAGTCGGACCGCGGCAGGCCGACGGCGGTCAGGCTGCCGCGGGCATAGCCGGAGGGCGTGATCTCGCCGGCGGTGCTGCAGCCGACGACCAGGGTGCCGGCGAACAGCCGGCCGAGCGCCGCGGCCATCTCCGGCAGACGGTGGTCGGCCGAGCAGAAGAAGACGACGCAGGCGAGCTCCGACCCGCCGCCCAGAACCGCGTGCACGTCGGCGGCGGCGCGCGCCGGATCGGCCGCGCTCGAGGCTGCCTTGAGGATGGTCGAGGCCGGCCGCCGCCGTGGGTCCATCAACGCCTGTCCCGGGTCCCGAGAAGGATTAGTATACACATAAGACGGGCCAAATAATCCAGCCCAGGAAAGCCGACAAAGCCACCAATTCGAGACGGCGGATATTGTGCGATGCACCATCGCCGCAAGTCCAGGGGTCGCTCAGGCAGGGCGAATGCTGCGGCGCAACAGACACGGCCCGGCGCGATCGGCGCCGCAGCGCAGTATCGCGCGCGCTCGACCGCGGCGCGAGGCCGAGATCTCGCGACCACCGCCAAGCCGGCCGGATCGATCCCATGCCCGCGAGGCGACGGCGTCAGCCCCGATGGCTTCAGCCCTCCGCCTGACGGCGCGCCCTTGCGGCGTCAGGGTTGGCGGGCGCGCCCCAGTCGAGCCGACGGATCATCACGTCGGCACGACAGCATCGACCCTCCCGAGCCGGGGGCGTTTCCAACGACTGTCCCTGTGGCAGCATTCCGGGTCCACAGCCCGGCAAGGCCGGCGGGGATGCCCGGGGCCGCGGCGAAGTCCCGACCGATCGGTTCAGGCGCCAGGGCGCCGCCGGCGGCCTGGCTCGGCGGCGCCCACTGACACTCATGGTTGGCGACTCGCCGGAAACGTTAGCAATGTTAAGGATTGACCCTTCTATTACATCTAATAAGCGATTGATCCGCATCAATTAAACAAGATTTTGGATATGCACCCTGGGGCTTGGCTAACGAAATGGCGGAGTCAGAGCCATGATTGATCAGGCCTCCGATCCAAAGGCTCAAGCGCCGGCGCTGCCGCCCGGCCCCCAGGCCTTCGCGCTCGATCCGGTGACGGTGGACACGCTGCCGAGCAGCGCGGCCATCAATCTCGGCACCTTCGACGAGAAGACCCTGTCGGTGTCCTTCGAGACCGGCGCGGACGTTCAGAGCCGGCAGGTGATCTACGAGCAGGGCGCCGGCGGCCGCGGCCTCAACGTCTTCGTCGACGGCGGCAAGGTCTACCTGGCCGCCTGGAATTACAACGAGGAGAACTGGGGCTACAAGGAGATCAGCGCCGACATCGACGCCGACACCGCCTACACGGCGACCCTGGTGATGGACGGGGCGTACCCGGCGAACGGTACGCTGGAGGGCTATCTGAACGGGGTCCCGATCGGCGAGGTCGGCGGCGTCGGGCTGCTCTACGAGCACAGCGGCGATGTCGGCATCGGCGAGGCCCGGTTCAGCACGACCCTGCACGATGTCGCCTTCGACGGCGACGGCCTCGCCTTCGACGGCAGCATCGGCAAGGCCGTGTCCTACAACGAGGCGCTCACCGGCGCCGATCTGCGCCAGGTGCACGAGCACATGGCCTATGGCTGGCTCGGGCAGGAGGATGTCGCCGCGCCGACGCTGGGATCTTTGGCCTTTGCGCTCGATCCGGTGACGGTGGACACGCTGCCGAGCAGCGCGGCCATCAATCTCGGCACCTTCGACGAGAAGACCCTGTCGGTGTCCTTCGAGACCGGCGCGGACGTTCAGAGCCGGCAGGTGATCTACGAGCAGGGCGCCGGCGGCCGCGGCCTCAACGTCTTCGTCGACGGCGGCAAGGTCTACCTGGCCGCCTGGAATTACAACGAGGAGAACTGGGGCTACAAGGAGATCAGCGCCGACATCGACGCCGACACCGCCTACACGGCGACCCTGGTGATGGACGGGGCGTACCCGGCGAACGGTACGCTGGAGGGCTATCTGAACGGGGTCCCGATCGGCGAGGTCGGCGGCGTCGGGCTGCTCTACGAGCACAGCGGCGATGTCGGCATCGGCGAGGCCCGGTTCAGCACGACCCTGCACGATGTCGCCTTCGACGGCGACGGCCTCGCCTTCGACGGCAGCATCGGCAAGGCCGTGTCCTACAACGAGGCGCTCACCGGCGCCGATCTCGGCCGGCTGCACGGCTTCATGGCCCATGACTGGCTGGGCACGGCGTCCGCGGCCGGCGACGGACCGCCACCTCCGCCCCACGGCGAACCCGTGCTGTACTTCAGCGCCGACGACGGCACCAGCGGACGCGAGCTGTGGGCGACCGACGGCACCTCCGTGTTCCCCATCGCCGACGTCGCGCCGGGAGCTGCCGGCTCCAATCCCGAGCACATCACGCCCTTCGCGGGCGGCGTCTTCTTCACGGCGGACAACGGGGTGACCGGACGGGAGGCCTACATCCACGACGGCACGTCGGTGATCGCTCTGGGCGACCTCAATCCCGGCGCTGCCGACTCGAACCCCGGGAAAGCCGTCGCGGTGAACGGCACGCTCTACTTCGCCGCCGACACCGGCTCCGATCACAGCGTCCTGTTCGCCCATGACGGCATGACGACGACCCAGGTCGGGGCCTTTGATCCCGCCGTTCACGATCCGGTCGAGGCGTTGGCGGCCTCCGACGGCACCGTGCTCATCGCCACCGAAGCCCTCGACACCGTCTCCATGTTCTCGCTCGACGGAGCCGGCGTGACCGAGCTGTTCTCCGCGACGGACTTTACCGACGGCTTGTCCTTCGAAAGGTTCTTCGAGGTGGGAGATCGCTCGTTCGCCTCCACCTTGAGCTTCCGCAACGAGACGATCTACGAGTTCGAGGGCGACGACCTCGTCCTGTTCGACAGCGGGCTCGGCTTCGGACGGATCGTCGAGCTTCAGGGCGAGCTGTTGGGCGAGATCTCGTTCTGGACCGACCCGCCCAAGATCGGCCCGGTCGGCGACAGCAACGGCCAGTTCCCGCACCCGGTGGAGCATGAACATGACGGCGAGAGGATTCTCGACGTCACCAGCGAGGGGCTCTTCTTCGCTCGCTTCCATCACGGTCCCGCATCCGACATCGAGCTCTTCGACGGAACCGCGCTGCACGAGGTCCCGGCTCCGAGCAGCGGCGCCATCGACGACCATGGCCTCGGCGCCGCGACGGTGGTCCTGGACGACCGCCTTCTCCTCGACTGGCGGGTCGAGGATGGCACCGACGACGGCCAGGGCTACCTGATCGGCGGCGATGGCCTGGGCCTGAGGGCGCTTCCCAGCACCGACGGCTCGCTCGACTACGACCCCGACGCCTTGACCGTCGCCGGCGGCGCCCTGCTCTTCACCGCCGTCGACGCCTCGGGTGACCGGGAGCTGTGGATCAACGGCCCGAGCGGGCCGGTCGAGCTGGCCGACATCGATCCCGCGGGCTCCTCCGACCCGATGCGGCTGCCGGCGGTGCCGTACGACCGGCTGTTTGCCTGAGCCGCGCCCCTGGCCGTTGCGGCGGCCGGCGGTCCGCCCGGGACCGTCGACCGCCGACCGCCGACCGCCGACCGCTCACTCCCGCGGCCCGGGCCGGGCCGTTGACGACCGAGCCGTCGAGCGACCGGCGCCTATCACCGTCTGCTGGAGACCGCCCTGGCGCGCGCCGAGCGGCGCGCCCGGGCTCGTGGTGCAGCGCACCGGCTGGGGCAAGAGCGCGGCCTACTTCAACGCGGCGCGGCTGCTGCGCGATCCCGGCGCCGGGCCGACCGACGCTCATGGACGGGACGGAACAGGCGACCGCCCGGGTCGCCGGCGCCTCCTCATCCGGGCAGCCTGCCCTGGCAAGCCGCTGCGCTACCGGATCGAGCCGGAGCGGGAGGACGCGTCCACCACGCAGGAGGAGGACGACCAGCCGTCCGTGTTCCACCCCGAGAGGTGATGGCCCGGGCAGGCGCTGCCCGGCTCAAGCAGGCGACGGCGGCGGCAGCGACCGCGCGGGACCGGCCCCCCGCATGCAACATATCGCGGTAACGGGATTTACCTTACTGTGCGTCCGTTCCCAAGGTCGGCCCTTATCTCGAATGATCAACAGACAGGCAACAGCGGAATCGGTCCCACCTGATCCGGCCCCCCTCGGTCGGCGGTGCCGGAGGCCGGTCCTGGGCGCCGTGGCGCTGGCGGCTGCGTGCCTGGTCACCCCGGGCTGCAGCTTCCTCACGCCCCTGCCCGAGGAGACCGGCCTGGACGACCGGCTGTCCGCCATCCCGACCGCGGAGGTGCCGGTTCAGGCGCCGGTCACGATCCACTGGGACGAGCGTCAAATCCCGTTCATCGTGGCCGAGCATGACGAGGATGCGGCCGTCGCCCTCGGCATCGTCCACGCGCATCTGCGTCTCGGCATGATGGAGCTGGGACGCCGGCTGGCCCAGGGCCGGCTGTCGGAGATGGTGGGGCCGCCGGGCGTCGACGTGGACCAGGCCATCCGCATCCTCGACGTCGACCACGCCGTGCCGGCGATCCTCGACCAGATGCCCGATGAGACCCGCCGTTGGCTGGAGAGCTTCGTCCGCGGCCTGAACCACTACCAGGCCGGCGTGGCCGTTCTGCCCCATGAGCACCGGGTGGTCGCCATCGAGCCCGAGCCGTGGACGGTGGCCGATCTCCTCATCTTCGGACGGCTGGCCTCGTCGGACGCCAACTGGTCGATCTGGCGCACCCTGCTGCCGCTGCGACAGCGCGAGGACTGGCCCGAGATCTGGGCGCAGCTTGCCGAGACCGGGTTCGGCTCGGTGGTGAGCTTCGAGGGGATGGAGCTCGACGATGTCGACGAGGTGATCGGCGGCCTGCGGCTTTCCGGCAGCAACGCCATCGCCGTCGGCCCGGCACGCAGCGAGACGGGCTCGGCGCTGTTCTCGGCCGACCCGCACCTGGGCTATCTGGCGCCGAACATCTGGCTGCTGGCCGGCCTCAAGTCGCCGTCGTTCCACGTCGTCGGCCTGATGCCGACCGGGCTGCCGTTCTTCGCGCTCGGCCGCAATCCCGACATCGCCTGGGGCGGCACCAACATGTACGCCGCGTCCAGCTCCTTCTACGACCTGTCGGGCGTCGATCCCGCCGAGATCGAGGCGAAGACCGAGACAATCCGGGTCCGCTTCAGCGGCGATGAGACGGTGACCGTGCGGCGGACCCGCTGGGGACCGGTGATCTCCGACATCGAGGGGATCGCCGCGCTGGAGACGCCGGACATCGCGCTGCGCTGGGTCGGCCATCTGCCGAGCGACGAGGTGACGGCCATGCTGGGCGTCAACCGCGCCGCGAGCTTCGAGGAGTTCCGCGCCGCGCTCGGCAGCTTTGCCGTCTCAGGCATCAACATGCTGTACGCCGATCGCGCCGGCAATATCGGCCAGGCCCAGGCCGTGCGGGTGCCGCGGCGGGAGAACACGCTGCCGCCAGACATCATCCGGCCGCCCGAGGCGGTCGAGCCGGCCTGGGCCGCCTTCGCCGACGCCACCACCCTGCCGGTCGGATTCAATCCAGCGGCCGGCTATATCGCCAGCGCCAACAACCGCCCGGCCGAGGGCGAGGTGCCGGTCGGCCTGTTCTTCTCAACCGACGACCGGATCGACCGGATCCGGCAGCTCATGGACCAGCGGGGCACCGTCGGCCTCGAGGATCTGCGGGCGATGCAGCGGGACGTCTACATGCAGGGCTCGGTAGACCTGCGCGACGCCCTGATCGGCAAGATCGACGGGTACGGCATCGATCGGGAGGTCTCCGGCACGGAGCGGGCGATCCTCGAGCGCATGCGCGCCTGGGACGGGCATTACCGGGTTGATTCCCGGGGGGCTGCGGCGTTCGAGCTGTTCCTCACCGGCTTCGGCGAGGCTCTTTACGCCGCGGAGTTCGACCAGCTTGACCTGACCAGCCTGACCGACGTGATCGGCGTGGAGTTCAAGGTGCTGGCCGACCTGGAGGACGGGGACCGCGCCGTCCTGGAGCCGGCGCTGCGGCAGGGCCTCCGGACCGCCGGCGGACGGCTCGACGGCGTCGACACCTGGGGCGATCTGCACCGGCTTGAGCTGGTCCACCCCTTCGCCGCCCTTCCTTTCGTCGGCGGCCGCTACCGGTATGGAGATCGTCCGATCGGCGGCAGCACGCAGACGCTGATGAAGGCCGGCCACCGCCGCTCGGGCGAGGAGTATCGGGCGCTGTACGGCGCGGGCGCACGCTTCCTGGCGGACCTGTCGGACCCGGACGCCAACTATTTTGTGCTCCTGGGCGGCCAGGACGGCTGGTTCAACAGCCCCAGCTTCATGGACCAGGTGGATCTCTGGTTCGCCGGCGAATATGTGCGGCTGCCGCTTACCGTGGAGGCGGCGCAGGACCGGGCCGTCCGATCCATGACGCTGCGGCCGTGAGCGGCCCGCATCGAGCGGAGGCGGCGCGGCGCCGGCGTACTCGGCGAACGGGCGGTGGCAGGGTAGGCGGCCGCGCCTCCTGCCGAGCCGGCGGGTGCTTGCGTCGGCTCGGCGGCAACATACCGGCGAGCCGTCGGTCTCGGCCATTCACGAGCTGCGCTGCCCCCGCCTTGCTTGCCCTTGCAGTCAAAGCAAGCCCCGGACGAGGCACCGGCCCGCTCCCCGGCCACCCCCAGCGTACTGTCGCTGGGTGGCCGGGGAGCGGGCCGGCGATGCCACTTGAGCCGGAAACGCTCTCGTCTTAGAGGGACCGCTGGTTGACGCGCCGTGACAGCTCCGCCGCGCTCTCCCGGCGCTCGCTGTAGCGATCGACCAGGTAGGCGGCACGGTCCCGGGTCAGGACGGTGAGCTTCATGAGCTCCTCGACCACGTCGACGATGCGCTCGTAGTAGGGCGACGGCTTCATGCGGTCATTGTCGTCGAACTCCAGGAAGGCCTTCGGCACCGACGACTGGTTGGGGATCGTGATCAGGCGCATCCACCGCCCCAGAAGGCGGAGCTGGTTGACAGCGTTGAAGCTCTGCGAGCCGCCGCTGACCTGCATGACCGCCAGGGTCTTGCCCTGGGTCGGGCGCACCGCGCCGAGCGACAGGGGAATCCAGTCGATCTGCGCCTTCATGACGCCGGTCATGGCGCCGTGGCGCTCGGGCGAGCACCAGACCATGCCCTCGCACCAGGTCGCCAGGTCGCGCAGCTCCACGACCTTCGGGTGGTCGGCGTCGGTGTCGTCGGGGAGCGGCAGGCCGGAGGGGTTGAAGGTCTTCGTCTCGGCCCCGAGGCGGCGCAGGATGCGGGCCGCCTCCTCGGTCACGAGACGGCTGAACGACCGCGAGCGCAGCGACCCGTACAGCAGCAGGATGCGCGGCGGATGCCGGCTCGGCTCGACGGCGAGAAGCCGGGCCGCATCGATCGGCCGGAAGCAGTCCTCGTCCAGGTTCGGGGTCAGGTCCGTGGTGTCAGGCAACGCGTCGGCCCTCGGCATCGATGATCAGGGTGCCGTCCTCCTTGTGGACCGGTCCTGGAGGCAGGCGATCGAGCAGATCGAGAACGGTCTCGCTGGGCCGGCACAGACGGACCCCCTTGGGCGAGCAGACGATCGGCCGGTTGACCAGGACCGGATGCGCAACCATGGCGTCAAGCAGGCTGTCGTCCTCGACCGCGGGATCGAGAAGGCCGAGCTCCCGGGCCGGCGACTTCGTGGTGCGCAGCGCCTGCCGCGGGGTCAGGCCGGCGGCGGCGAGCAGCCCCAGCAGCTGGGGCCGCGTCCAGCCCGTCTCGAGGTACTCGATGACCGTGGGGGTGATCCCCGACGCCTCGATCATCGCCAGCACATTGCGCGAGGTGCCGCAGTCGGGATTGTGATGGATGACGATCATCCGTGCCTCTGCTTGCGTGGCCTTGAGGAAGCAGCCTAGCAGTCTGTCGGATTAGGCTGAACGCCGGAACAATCTTGCGCCTTGGGCCGGGCAGATTTACAATTCAGCCGTCAGCGCCGCCCTCGGCGAACGAACATTTCACAGCGTGGCCGATTTCCGCCCAAAGCCGACAGACTGCTCGAGCGTTTCCGCGTGACGCGGAATCAGGCACCGGCCCGCTCCCGCGCCCGGCCACCCCGAGTACCCTGTCGTTGGGTGGCCGGGCGGGGGAGCGGGCCGGCGATTCCACTTAACCCGGAAACGTACCGGTAGCATGCCGCTATCGGATCCCGCCGCTACCCGATATCGGGCACGCAAGCGGCACCGATCAAGCCGCACCGATGATGAGCCGGGGGCGCGGCAGCGGCGCGCCCGCCCGTCCTGCCGCCGGTCGGGCCCGTCGCGGCGCCGGAATGACCGTTTCCGGCCGCGCGCGGCCGGTCCAAGGCATGACGGCTCCGGCTTTTGCCGCCTTGACGCACCTGTCTTGACGGCGCCGCCTCTTCGTTCGGCCCGGCCGGGCTGAGGTCGGTGCCGATATCGCGGTGGAGGCGCGCCACGCCGGGGGCAGGCCCCGAGCGGCAACCCCGCCGCCGCCTGCTCCGGCGCCGCCCGCCGCTCGAGTGTCGAGCGGAGCGGGAAAGGCGACCGGTCGTGCCGGCTCATCGCTCCCGGTCGCCGGCGGTTGCACGGATCCGTGTGATCGCCTGATCCACCGCAACAATCTTACCGTCCTCATCGATGAGCGCTGCCTTGAGCGCCTTGCCGCTGGCCTGGTCGACAATGTCCACCGGGCCCGGACCGCCCACTATATGGGCCTCGCTCCACTGGGTCAGCGCGATGAAGCTCAAGGCGAGGCCGCGGCCCTTGTCCGTCAGCCCGTAGCCGTGCCTCTTGCGATCGCCGGCTTCCTGGTACGGACGCTTCTCGAGAAGACCACGGATGATCAGCTTGCTCAGCCGATCGGTCAGCACCGACCGCGGAATGCCCAGGTCCTCACGGATGTCCTCATGGCGCATGACCCCGTAGAAGGCTTCCCGCAGGATCAGCATGGACCATCGGTCTCCGATATCCTCCACCGCAAGGGCGAGGGCACACGCCTCCTTCGGCACCGGCGCCCGCCGGCGAACCGATGGCAATGGATCTGAGTTTGACATACGAACTCAGATAAGGCAGACAGGTGTGGGTCCAAAACATGGACTCAGGATCGGGCCGTGCTCGACGCCCGAGTTCCCGAACCGGCCACTCCTGACGCCAAGCCCGCGGAGACCCCATGCTCCCCCGATCCTCGGCCGTTCTCCGACTGGCTCTTGCGATCAACCTTGCGTTCTCGCTGATCTGCGGCGTCGCCTCGGCGCTGTATGCACCGGCCGTCGCCCATGCGATCGGCGCGTTCCCGGCCTGGACAATGACGGCCCTGGGGATTGGCTTGGTCCTGTTCGCGACCGGCATCGGCTGGACTCTTGCGCGCCTTCGGATCGGCCGAGCGCTGCTCATCTCGGCGCTGGATCTGGTCTGGGTTCTCGTCACCGTGCCGATGACGGTCGTGCCCGGGCTGCTTACGCCCCTGGGAGCCGTGATCGTTCTCACGATCGCAGGGATCGTGGGCGTGCTTGGCGTGCTCCAGCTGGCAGGCATTCGTCTCATGCTGAGCGTCCCGACGAGGCATGCGGGCGAGCATCGGCATTGCGTCCGCGTGCGCAGCGCCGTTGACCCGGACAAGCTCTGGGCGGTCATTCGAGACCTCGGCAGCATCTCGCGCTACAGCGCGGGGTTGAGCGCCTCACGTCTTGAAGGCGGCGGTGACATTGTTCCCGGTGCCGTGCGGGTATGCACCAATCACCGGCAGCAGAGCTGGGCGGAGGAGGTCGTCGCGATCGATAACGCCGCCCGGTTCGTGGTGTTTCGCTTCCGCTCCGAGGCCGAGGACTTCCCGTTCCCGCTTGCGGCGTTGACGGGGGGATGGACCGTGACGCCCGGCGAACGGGGCAGCTCTCGTGTCGAGGTGTGGTGGACGGTCAGGCCGAGGCAGCGTTGGCTCGGCTGGCTGGTGGTGGCCCTGATGACCATACCGCTCGACCGCGACCTGCCGCGCATCATTGCCGCGATGGAAGCCGAGACGACGGGCTTGAAACGGCCGAGAAAGGCCGGGGGGCTCGCCTTCGGCTATTGCTGACCCCGGCAGACCCCGGTCGTGTCCCGGGACGTGGTGTCGGGGACCTGTGGTCGGCGCGGTGTCCGGCGTGGGCCGTCGCGATGAAGGCCGGGACCACGCGCCGGCCGTTCTTGCCGGCGTCGGCGCCGGCGTTGCGCATGACGTGCACGCGGCAGCGCTGCCAGGTCGCGCTCAGCACTCGGATGACCGCGGCCTTCAGCCCCTCGCGAGCGTCGGAGACGACCCGCTTGACCCCGCGCAGGCCGCGCCGGCGCCAGCCGAGCGCAGGAACCCGGTCCGGAACGACTCGGCCTCGGACAGACCGATATCCAGGCCCAGGACCTCGCGTCGGCCGTCGCCGTTGACGCCGACCGCCATGGTCACGGCGCGCGAGACGATCCGACCCCACCGGCGGACCTTCAAGTAGGTCGCGCCGCTTTCTCAAGATCAGGCCCGGAGATAGGGCCGGTCGCCCTCGATTGGCCGCTCGAGAATGGCGGCCACCCGCTCGTCGATCTCGGCGCAGAGCCGGCTGACCCGGCTCTTCGACACGCCGGACAGGCCGTGCGCTTCGACCCGCTCGCTGATCGCGCCGGCCTCTGTGCGTGTCCGTGAGGACGCGCACATTCCGCGCTTGCCCGCGCGGCAGGAAGAACACGCCCCGGCGTCATGTCCGGCCATTGACGTCAATTTA
>CAZTHL010000107.1:0-11433 GCA_964613585.1 uncultured Mycobacteriaceae bacterium
GTCTTGGCGGCGGTCTTGGCGGCGGTCTTGGCGGCGGTCTTGGCGGCGATCGGCGCGCGCCGAAATTGCGAGGCGCGCCAGTCGCCGTTAGGGTTCGCCGCGGAAAGGCGCCGCGGCCGGGCGCGGCGCGAACGGGAGATCGGGCGGATGCGGATCAAAAGCGATCAAGGCGCGGCGGCGGGGTCTACGGCGGAGCGCGCGGCGACGTCGACGCGGAGATCGGCGCGGAGATCGACGACTGCGAGATCGGGCGGCGTGACGCGACGCGCGGTCTTGGCCGCGGCCGCGGCGTCGGCGATCAGCCTCGCGCTCGCCCCTGGCGCGGCCCGCGCGCAGAGCGAGGAGGGCGGCTCCTACCTGCTCGCCACCGCGTCGACCGGGGGCACCTACTTCCCCGTCGGCGTCGCCATCGCGACGCTCACCGCCGTCAAGCTCACCCCGTCCGAAGAGATCGTCATGTCGGCGATCAACTCCGCGGGCTCCGGCGAGAACGTGCGCCTGCTCCGCGAGGGCGAAGCGCAGTTCGCGATCTTGCAAGGGTTGTTCGGCCTGCTGGCGCGCGAGGGCCGCGGACCGTTCGAGGCGACGGGCCCGGAGACGGAGCTGCGCTCGATCTCGATGTTGTGGCGCAATGTCGAGCAAGTGGTGCTGGCGCGCGAGCTGGCTGGCACCGGCACGATCGAGGATCTGTTGGCGCTCGACGGCGACAAGATCGCGCTCGGGCAACAGGCCTCCGGCGCTATCGTCTCGAACCGGACCTGGCTCGCCAATCTCGGCGTCGACGCCGACGCGCGCTTCGACTTGTTCCACGCCGGCTACGGCCCCTCGATCGACGCGTTGCAGAACGGGCAAGTGGTCGCCACGTCGACCCCCGCCGGCCCGCCGACCGGCGCCGTGTCGCGCCTCTTCGCCGCCGCCGCCGACCGGGTGACGCCGCTCGAGTTCACGCCCGAGCAGGCGGCCGCGGCGGATGGCGGCATGGGCCTCTGGACGCCCTTCACCATCCCCGCCGGCACCTATCCGGGCCTTGACCGCGACTGGAGCACGATCGCGCAACCGAACTTTCTCGCCGTGCGCGCGGACGTGCCGGACGAGCACGTCTACATGATCACCAAGACGATCTATGAGAACTTGCCGTTCTTGAACGCGATCCATCAGGCGACGACCGCGATGCACATCTCCGAGGCGCTGACCGGCCTGCCGGCGCCGCTGCATCCTGGCGCGGCGCGCTACTATCGCGAGGCGGGGCTCGAGATCCCGCCGAGCCTGCTCGCCGAGTGAGCCGCGGGTGGCGTCGCGACCGGACCCGAGCATCGACGTCGACGCAGGCGAGAGCTCGGCGGAGACCGCCACCCGTCGCTTCACCGGCGCGGCGGCGTTGGCGCTGACGGCGTTCGCCGCCGCGCTCTCGATCGCGCATCTCTACGCGGTGCTCTTCGCCGATCTCGACGAGCGGCTGCGCAACGCGCTCCACTTCGCGGGCTTCGCCGTGTTGGCGGCCTGCTTCTATCCGATGTTGGCGGCTCGGACGGCGCGGGCGCGCCGGGCGATCCTGATATTCGATCTCGCCCTCGGCGCGGCGGCCGCGGCCGCGGCGCTGCATCTCGCTTTGGCCGAGACCGCGATCTACGCGCGCGGCGTGGCGCTCTCGACGCTGGACTGGATCGCCGCCTGGGTAGCGATCCTCGCCGCGATCGAGTTCGCGCGCCGGGTCTCTGGCTGGGTGATCCCGATCCTGATCCTGCTCGCGCTGAGCTACGTCGCGCTTTGGGGACGTTGGATCGACGGGGTCTTCTCCTTTCCCGGTCTCTCGCTCGAGACGCTGACCTTCCGCTCGATCTACAATGACGAGGGGCTCTTCGGCGAGATCGCGCGGATCTCGGCCACCTTCGTCTTCCCCTTCATCATCTTCGGCGCGTTTCTCGTGCGCTCCGGCGCGGGCGAGTACGTGATCGACCTCGCGCGGGCGCTCGCCGGCCGGGTCGCGGGCGGCCCGGGCCTCGTCGCCGTCTTCGCCTCGGCCCTGACGGGCACGATCTCGGGCTCGGCGGTCGCCAACACCGCCTCGACCGGGGTCGTCACGATCCCGCTCATGCGCCAAGCGGGCTTTCGGCCGACCTTCGCCGCGGCGGTCGAGGCCAGCGCGTCGACCGGCGGACAGTTGACGCCCCCGATCATGGGCGCGGGCGCGTTCGTGATGGCCGCCTACACCGGCATCGCTTACGAGGACATCGTCCTGG
Source organism: uncultured Mycobacteriaceae bacterium (assembly GCA_964613585.1). Taxonomy (GTDB): domain Bacteria; phylum Pseudomonadota; class Alphaproteobacteria; order DSM-16000; family Inquilinaceae; genus CAZTHL01. The sequence continues at coordinate 2,241 of CAZTHL010000107.1, forward strand.
CGGCGATCGCCCCGGCCGCGCTCTACTTCCTCTCCGTCGGCTACTTCGTGCGCATCGCGGCGCGGCGCGAGGGCCTCGGCGCGTTGTCGGAGACCTCCGCCGGCGCGGGCCCAAACCTCGCCGAGGCGACCCGCGCGCGCGGCGCGAGCTTTCTCTTGCCGATCGCGCTGGTGATCGCGCTCTTGGCGAGCGGTCTGACGCCGAGCTTCGCGGCCGTGTGGGGCGTCGGCGCGGTGATCGCGTCCAGCTGGCTGACGGCGCGGCCGATGCGCCTCGGCGACGTCTACGACGCGCTGGCGCTCGGCGCGCGCAACATGATCATGACCGCGATCCTGCTCTGCGCGGTCGGATTGATCGTCAACGTGATCGCGACCGCGGGCGTCGGCGCGACGCTCTCGTTGATGATCGAGCGCTGGGCCGGCGGCGACCTCTTGATCGCGATCGTGCTGATCGCGCTCGCCTCGCTGGTGCTCGGCATGGGGCTGCCGGTGACCGCCGCCTACATCGTGCTGGCGACGCTCTCGGCGCCGGCGCTGCGCGACCTGCTGGTGCACGCCCAGCTGGTCGACGCCCTCGCCGCCGGCCATGTCCCCGACCAGGCGCAGGCCGTGCTGATGCTGGTGGCTCCGGAGCGGGCGGCCGACCTGGCGGCGGGCCTTGGCCGGGAGGCGGCGGCCGAGCTCCTGACGCTGATTCCCCCCGATATGCTGGCCCTGCTGCGCGCCGAGATGATCCCGGCGGCGGCGCTGACCACGGCGCTGCTCTCGGCGCACATGATCATCTTCTGGCTCAGCCAGGACAGCAACGTGACCCCGCCGGTGTGCCTGACCGCCTTCGCCGCCGCGGCGATCGCCGGCACCCGGCCGATGGCGACCGGCTTCACGGCGTGGAAGATCGCCAAGATGCTTTACGTCGTGCCGCTGCTGTTCGCCTACACGCCGCTCCTGGCCGGCGATCCGTGGGCGGCGCTCGGCATCTTCGCCTTCGCCGCGCTCGGCCTCTATGCCCTGGTGGCCGCCATCGAGGGCCATGCCGAGGCGCCGGTGTCCTGGCCGATGCGCGGCGTCCTTGCGGGCATCGGCACGTCGCTGCTGTGGCCGGGCCTCGGCCTCGCGCCGTGGCTGGGTGCGGCGGCGCTGGTGGCCTTCATGTTCTGGAACGTGAGGCGGCGGCCCCGGGAAGCCTAGGGCGTTTCCGGCTCAAGTGGCATCGCCGGCAGGCTCAGGGCAGCGCCGCCTCGATCTCGGCGCCGAGCTCGGCGGTGGTGGCCTTGCCGCCCATGTCGGCGGTCTTGACGTCGCTGTCCTTCAGCACCCGCTCGATCGCCGTCATGACCGCCGCCGCCGCCTCGGCCTGCCCGAGATGCTCCAGCATCATGGCGCCGGCCCAGATCTGGCCGATCGGGTTGGCGATGCCTCTGCCGGCGATGTCGGGCGCGGAGCCGTGCACGGGCTCGAACATGGACGGGCAGGTGCGCTCCGGGTTGATGTTGCCGGACGGCGCGATGCCGATGGTGCCGGTGCAGGCGGGTCCCAGATCCGACAGGATGTCGCCGAACAGGTTGCTGGCGACCACGACATCGAACCAGTGCGGATTGCGCACGAAATGTGCCGTCAGGATGTCGATGTGGAACGGGTCGACCGTGATGTCCGGATAGTCGGCCGACACCACCGCCACCCGCTCGTCCCAGAACGGCATGGTGTGGATGATTCCGTTCGACTTGGTGGCCGAGGTCAGGCGCCGGGCCGGCCGGGCGCTCGCCCGCTCGAAGGCGTAGCGCAGGATCCGGTCGACGCCGTGGCGGGTGAAGATCGCCTCCTGCACCGCCATGTCGCGCTCGGTGCCGTGGAACAGCCGGCCGCCGGCCTCGGAATACTCGCCCTCGGTGTTCTCGCGCACCACCAGGAAGTCGATGTCGCCGGGCGCCCGGCCGGCCAGCGGGCATGGCACGCCCTCGAACAGGCGCACCGGGCGAAGGCTGACATACTGGTCGAAGCGTCGCCGGATCGGGATCAGCAGGCCCCAGAGCGAGACATGGTCGGGAACGCCGGGGAAGCCCACGGCCCCCAGGAAGATCGCGTCGTGCCCGCGCAGCTGGTCGATGCCGTCCTCCGGCATCATCCGGCCGGTGGCGGCGTAGGTCTGGCAGCTCCAGTCGAAATGCCGCCAGTCGATCGAGAAGCCGAAGCGTCGGCCGGCGGCATCGAGCACGCGGATGCCTTCCGGCATCACCTCGGTGCCGATGCCGTCTCCGGGGATGGCGGCGATGCGGTAGGCGGTCACGGGCGGGCTCCGGGGTGATCGGCTTGGGAGAACCGGCGCCGTTATCGGTGAGTCGCGGGGCGCCGTCCATCGGCACGCTCGCCCTGAAAGGTTAAGGGAGTCTTGCCGCCCCGGTGGCGACGCGCGCCCGATCCTGGCATAGCTGGAACCCTCGGCCGGCGAGAGTCGCTTTTCCGGCAGCGTCTCGCCGGACGCCTGACCTCAAGGACCCCATCCCATGGACATGACCGGCGAGTACCGCATCCCGGCCGCCCGGCAGACGGTGTGGGACGCGCTCAACGACACCGACGTGCTGCTCGAGTGCATCCCCGGCTGCCAGTCGATCGAGCGGGTCTCCGACACCGAGCTGGCCGCCCGGGTCAAGGCCAAGGTCGGCCCGGTCAGCGCCACCTTCAACGGCACCGTCACGCTGCAGAACCTGAGCCCACCCGAGGCGTACACCATCGCGGGCGAGGGCAAGGGCGGCGCCGCCGGCTTCGCCAAGGGCGGGGCCGACGTGCGGCTGGCCGAGGACGGGCCCGAGACCACGGTGCTGACCTACGAGGTGCACGCCACCTTCGGCGGCAAGCTGGCCCAGCTCGGCGCCCGGGTGATCAAGCCGACGACCAAGAAGATGGCCGACGAGTTCTTCGGCCGTCTGGTCGCGCGGCTGCAGCCCGGCGCCGCCGCCGTCGATGTCGAGACCGGCGCGCCGGTCATCCCTGCTTCGGAAACCGAAGGACCCGTCATGCCCACCCGCAAGCCGTCCGACCCTTCGGCGCCGCCCGAGCCCGGGTCGACGCCCGCCGCGACGCCGGCGTCACCCGCGGCAAAGGAGCCGCCGGGCACCATCCCCACACCCGAGGCGAAGGAGCCGCCCGGCACGATTCCGACGCCCGAGCCCGGCGCGGCCGAGGCGCCGCCATCGCCGCCATCGGGCGAGCGGCCGGCCGAGCCGCCACCGGCGGTGCCGGACGAGGCGCCCTCGCCGGCCGAGGCCGGGCGCAGCGCCGCTTACGGCCAGGCCGACGTGGCGCAGAAGCAGGACGGCGTCTCCGGCGTCGTCGGCCGCCAGGACGAGCCACCGCCCAAGGCCGGCCTCAGCCCCGTGATATGGATCGGCGGCATCATCGCCGCCCTGCTCCTGCTGGTGCTGCTGTTCTCGGTCTTCTAGGCTGTGCGAGAGCAGGCGCCTTGGCCCCTTGACCGACGGCGCCGCCTGGGTCACGCCTTGCCGCGCGGCCGGCGGGACCGCTGACGGCGCCCGTCGCCGCGCATCGGCACGGGGCCGGACCCGGGTGCGGGCTCCTGGCCGCCGTGCAGGAACAGAATGACGTGCAGGAACAGAAAGGATGGGAGGATGCCGGTCACCGTGTCGCTGAACGTGAACGGACAGGCCGTGAGCCGCGAGGTCGATCCGCGCACCCTGCTGGTCCAGTTGCTGCGCGAGCAGCTCGGCCTCACCGGCACCCATGTCGGCTGCGACACCAGCCAGTGCGGCGCCTGCGTCGTCCATGTCGACGGCCGCTCGGTCAAGGCCTGCACCATGCTGGCGCTGCAGGCCGAGGGCGCGGAGGTCATCACGATCGAGGGCCTTGCCGAGCCGGACGGCGCCCTGCATCCCATGCAGGAGGCGTTCCGCGAGCACCACGCGCTGCAGTGCGGCTTCTGCACGCCCGGCATGATCATGAGCGCGGTCGACCTGCTCAAGCAGAATCCCTCGCCCACCGAGCACGAGGTGCGCGAGTGGCTCGAGGGCAATATCTGCCGGTGCACCGGCTACCACAATATCGTCAAGGCCATCCTGGCGGTCGCCGGCAGCCGGGACGCCGGCCGCGCCGCGGCCTGACCCGATCGGCGCGCTAGGGAGGACGGCACCATGGCGGACGGCATCGGCGCTCCGGTCCGGCGCAAGGAGGATTTCCGCTTCATCACCGGGGCCGGCCGCTACACCGACGACATCAGCCAGGTCGGTCAGGCCCATGCCTGCTTCCTGCGCTCCGAGCATGGCCACGCCCGGATCCGCTCCATCGACACCGAGGCGGCCCGCGCCATGCCCGGGGTGCTTGCCGTGCTGACCGGCGAGGATGTCGCCGCCGACGGGCTCGGGCCGATCCCCTGCGGCTTCGCCCCCGATGGGAAGCAGAACGCGCCGCCGCGGCCGGCGCTGGCGCGCGAGAGGGTCCGCTTTGTCGGCGACCTCGTGGCCATGGTGGTGGCCGAGCGGCCCGAGCAGGCGCGCGACGCGGCCGAGGCGATCCTCGCCGACTACGAACCGCTGCCGGTCTGCGTCGACCCCGCCCGGGCGCGCGACGCCGACGCGCCGCTGCTGCACGAGGAGGCGCCTCTCAACACCTGCGTCGAATGGCAGATCGGCAACGCGGACGAGACCGGGGCGGCGTTCGCCCGGGCCGCCCACGTCACCCGGCTCGAGTTGATCAACAACCGCAAGATCCCGAACGCCATCGAGCCGCGCTGCTCGCTCGCCGAGCACGACCGCGGCACCGACAGCTTCACGCTCTACACCACCAGCCAGAATCCGCATCTGACCCGGCTGCTGCTGGCCGGCTTCGTGCTGAGGATCCCGGAGCAGAAGCTGCGCATCGTCTCGCCCGATGTCGGCGGCGGCTTCGGCTCGAAGATCCCGCACTACCCCGAGGAGGCGCTGGTCACCTGGGCCGCCCGCAAGCTTGGCCGGCCGGTCAAGTGGACGGCCGAGCGCACCGAGTCGTTCCTGTCCGACGCCCATGGCCGCGACCACGTCACCACGGCTGAGCTGGCGCTCGACCGGGACGGTCATTTCCTGGGGCTGCGCGTTGACACCATCGCCAATCTCGGCGCCTACCTGTCCACCTTCGGCGCGCTCAGCGCGACCTATCTCTACGCTACCCTGCTGTCGGGGCAGTACCGAATCCCCGGGGTGCACGGCCGGGTCACCGGCGTGTTCACCAACACCGCACCGATCGACGCCGAGCGCGGCGCCGGCCGGCCCGAGGCGACCTATGTCGTCGAGCGGCTGGTCGACCAGGCGGCGCGCGAGCTCGGGCTCGACCGGGCCGAGCTGCGCCGGCGCAACTTCATCCCGCCCGAAGCCTTCCCCTACCAGACCCCGGTCGCGCTGGTGTACGACAGCGGCGACTACCGGCCCCTGCTCGAGGAGGGGCTGGCGCGCGCCGACTATGCCGGCTTCCCGGCGCGCCGCGCCGCCACCGAGGCCCGGGGCCGGCGCCGCGGCATCGGGCTGTCGACCTACATCGAGGCGTGCGGGCTGGCGCCGTCCAACATCGCCGGGGCGATCGGCGCCGGGGTCGGCCTCTACGAGACCGCCGAGCTGCGCTTCAGCCCGACCGGCTCGGTCACCGTGCTGACCGGCAGCCAGCAGCAGGGCCAGGGCCACGAGACCAGCTTCGCCCAGGTCGTCGCCGCGCGCTTTGGCATCCCGCTCGAGCAGGTCGAGATCGTCCATGGCGACACGGGCATGGTGCAGTGGGGCCACGGCACCTACGGCTCGCGGTCACTCGCGGTCGGCGGCTCGGCCATCGCCCGGGCCTGCGATCGTGCCATCGAGAAGGGCAAGAAGGTGGCCGCGCATTTGATGGAGGCGAGCGAGGCCGACATCGAGTTCGCCGACGGGCGATTCACCGTCGTCGGCACCGACAAGCAGAAGGCGTTCGGCGAAGTCGTGCTCGCCGCCATGGTACCGCACAATTTCCCGCTCGACGAGATGGAGCCGGGTCTCGACCAGCGCTGCTTCTACGATCCGGCCAACTTCACCTATCCCGCCGGCTGCCATGTCTGCGAGGTCGAGGTCGATCCCGACACCGGTGTCGTCACCATCGTGCGCTTCGTCGCCGTCGACGACTTCGGCATCCTGGTCAATCCGATGATCGTCGAGGGCCAGGTGCACGGCGGGGTCGTGCACGGCATCGGCCAAGCGCTCTATGAGGGCTGCCGCTACGAGCCGGAGAGCGGCCAGCTGATCACCGGCTCCTATATGGATTACGTCATGCCGCGCGCCGACGGGGTGCCCAGCGTCGAGGTCGGCTATCGCGAGACGCCGTGCCCGCACAACCCGCTCGGCGTCAAGGGCTGCGGCGAGGCCGGGGCCATCGCCGCCCCCGCTGCCGTGATGAACGCCGTGATCGACGCGGTCGGCGCCGAGGTGCCGATGCCGGCGACGCCGGAGACGGTATGGCGCGCCCTCCAGTGCGGTCCGCGCCGGGCCGCCGCCGAGTAGCGCCGCGGAGGACAGGACCATGTACCCGTTCGAGTACCACAAGGCCGGCTCGGTCGCCGATGCGGTGGATCGGATGCGATCCGCCGCCGAAGGCCGTTTCCTCGCTGGCGGCATGACCACGCTGCCGACCATGAAGCAGCGCCTGTCCGGGCCGTCCGATCTGATCGACCTGGCGGGCCTCGGCGACCTCCGTGGCATCTGCGAGGGCGACGGCTCCGTCGTCGTCGGCGCCATGATGACCCATGCCGAGGTCGCCTCCGACCCGCTGGTCACGGCGAGGATTCCCGGGCTGGCGGCGCTGGCCGGCGGCATCGGCGACCCGCAGGTGCGCCATCGCGGCACGCTCGGCGGCTCGATCGCCAACAACGACCCGGCCGCGGACTACCCGGCCGGGCTGCTCGGCCTCGGCGCCACGGTGCAGACCGACCGTCGGATGATCGCGGCGGACGACTTCTTCCAGGGGCTGTTCTCGACAGCGCTCGAGGAGGACGAGTTGATCCTGGCCGTGCACTTCCCGGTGCCGCGGCGGGCCGGCTACCGCAAATTCCACAACCCGGCCAGCCGCTACGCCGTGGTCGGCGTGTTCGTGGCCGATCTCGACGGCGGCGTGCGGGTCGCGGTGACCGGCGCCGGCCAGGACGGCGTCTTCCGGGTGCCCGAGATGGAGCGTGCGCTCGCCGGCGCCTGGAGCCCGGACGCGCTCGCCGGGATCACCGTGCCGCCCGGCTCACTCAACGCCGACATCCACGCCTCCGCGGAGTACCGCGCCCACCTGGTCACGGTCATGGCCAAGCGGGCGGTGGCCGCGGCGCCCGCTTGAACGGAGGCGCCCCGCCCCTGTCCCGCCCCGCCCCTGTCCCGCGGCGCGCCGGGAAGTGGGAACGGCCTCGCTGGGCGGCCGCGGCGCCTCATCGATGCGGCGCGAGAGCGCGGTCCTCGACGCGGATGCGCTGCCACAGCAGGGCTGCCTGCAGGACCAGGAACACCGCCGCGAGCAGCCCCTGGCCGAGCACCAGGGGCAGCACAGCGATCTCGGCCAGGACCACCAGGTAGTTCGGGTGGCGCACGAACCGGTACGGGCCGCGGCGCGCCAGCACCGGCGTCCGCGGCACGATGACCCGCGTCGTCCAGTAGCGGCCCAGGGTCAGGATCACCCAGACCCGCCCCGCCTGCAGCACCAGATAAACCGCCAGCCAGCCCCAGCGGATCGGCTCTTCGGCCGGGACCAGGACGAGCAGGCCGACCAGCCACGCAGACTGCAGAAGCACGAACAGCGGATAGTGGCCGGTGCCGTGCTCCACGGCCCCCTCCGCCTTGAGCCGCGCCGTGTTGCGGCGGGCGAGCCACAGCTCGACGAGCCGCTGCGCCGCCACCGCCAAGACGATCCACTGCGGCGGGCCGAACGGGATCACGCCGGCCCTCCTGCCCCGCTCAGGTCGAGAAGCGCGAAGCCGGCGGTGAAGCCGGGGCCCAGCGCCGTCATCAGATGCCGGCCAACAGCCCCGCGCGCGAGTCGCCGGGCCAGGACGAACAGTACGGTCGGCGCCGACATGTTGCCGTGGCGGCGCAGCACCTCCCGCTCCGGATCGAGGGCGCCCGGCCCGGTGCCCAGCGAGTCCTCGATCGCCGCCAGCACCTTGGTCCCGCCGGGGTGGCACACCAGCCCCGCCAGATCGGCCAGGCCCAGCTCGTGCCGCGCCAGGAACGCCTCGGCCGCGCACCGCAGGTCGTGGCGCACCAGGGCCGGGATGTCGCGGGAGAAGATGACGCCGAAGCCGTCCTCCTCGATCGACCAGCCCATGATGTCCAGGCTGTCGGGCCAGGTGTGCTCGCCCCAGGCCTCGGCCACGGCCAGCGGCGGGCCGTCGCGCGCCTCGCCGCCGATCAGCGCGGCCGCCGCGCCGTCGCCGAACAGCGCGGTGGCGATGACGTTGTTCTTGCGGCGGTCCGCCCGGCGGAAGGCGAGGCCGCACAGCTCCACCACCAGCAGCAGCACGCGCGAGGCCGGCTCGGCGCGGGCGAGCGCGGCGGCGCGCCCGAGACCCATCACCCCGCCGGCGCAGCCGAGGCCGAAGATCGGCAGGCGCATGACGTCGCGACGGAACGGCAGCCGCTCCATCAGCCGGGCGTCCAGGCTGGGCGTGGTGACCCCGGTGCTGCTAACGACGACCAGCGCGTCGACCGCCTGGGGCGCCAGCCCGGCCCGGGCGAGGCAGTCCGTCGCCACCCGCTCGAGCAGCGCCAGGGCTTCGACGGTGAAGGTCCCGTTGCGGTCGACCCAGCCGTGGGGCTGCTCGAACCAGGCCGGCGGCACGCACAGCTGGCGCGCCTCGATGCCGGCATTGGCATAGACCCCGGCCATGCGCTCGAAGAAGGCCGGGTCGTCGGCGAACAGCCGCTCAGCGAACGAGCGTGCCGTCGCCTGGGCCACATGGTGCGGCGGCGAGGCCGTCGACAGGGCGCGGATCGCGGGCATGGCGGCTCGACCTTGCGGACCGGGCAGAATTCGCCTTGGCTGGCAGCGCAGACGCAACCTGTATACGACGGCGGGTCGACTTTGGACTGCTTTGCCGGGTCGATGCCCGAGCACGCCGGGATCACCCTCGATCGGCCGTGCCCGCGATCCGCCCTGACCTTGGTCCGCCCCGGCCTTGATCCGCCCCGGCCTTGATCCGCCCCGGCCTTGATCCGCCC
>CAZTHL010000108.1:0-11424 GCA_964613585.1 uncultured Mycobacteriaceae bacterium
TCGATCGCCTTGTCGGGCAGGAAGCGGTCGGTGATGTAGCGGTTGGAGAGGGTCGCCGCCGACACGATGGCGCCGTCGGTGATGCGCACGCCGTGGTGCAGCTCGTACTTCTCCTTTAGGCCGCGCAGGATCGACACCGTGTCGGCCACCGTCGGCTCGCCGACATAGACCGGCTGGAAGCGCCGGGCCAGCGCCGCGTCTTTCTCGACATGCTTGCGATACTCATCGAGCGTAGTGGCACCGACGCAGTGTAGCTCGCCCCTCGCGAGCGCCGGCTTCAGCATGTTTGAGGCGTCCATGGCGCCTTCCGCCCGGCCGGCGCCGACCAGCGTGTGCATCTCGTCGATAAACAGGACGATCTCGCCGGCCGCCGCCTGGATCTCCTGCAGCACCGCCTTCAAACGCTCCTCGAACTCGCCGCGGTACTTCGCGCCGGCGATGAGCGCGCCCATGTCAAGCGCGTGCAGCCGCTTGCGCTTGAGGCCCTCCGGCACGTCGCCGTTGACGATACGCTGGGCCAGCCCCTCGACGATGGCGGTCTTGCCGACGCCGGGCTCGCCGATCAGCACCGGATTGTTCTTGGTGCGGCGGGACAGCACCTGGATGGTGCGGCGGATCTCCTCGTCGCGGCCGATCACCGGGTCGAGCTGGCCCTCGCGTGCCGCCTCGGTCAGGTCGCGCGTGTACTTCTTGAGCGCGTCGTAGGATTGGTCGGCGCTGGCGGTGTCCGCGGTGCGGCCCTTGCGCAGGTCCTCGACGGCGCGGTTCAGGCTTTGCGGCGAAACGCCGGCGTCGCCCAGCGCCTTCGCGGCCGGGGTGCCCGACTGCAGCGACAGCGCCTGCAGGAGCCGCTCGGCGGTGACGAACTGGTCGCCGGCCTTCTTGGCGAGCTGCTCGGCGGTCTCGAAGGTCTTGGCCAGCTCGCGCGCCAGATAGACCTGGCCGGCGCCGGCACCCTCGACCTTGGGCAGCTTGGCGAGCGCCTCCTCGGTCAGCGCCAAAGCCTGCTTCGGGTTGCCGCCCGCCGCCTGGATCAGGTTGGCGGCGAGGCCCTCCTCATCGTCCAGCAGCACCTTCTGCAGATGCGTCGGGGTCAGCTGCTGGTGCCCCTGCCGCTGGGCCAGGGTCTGCGCCGCCTGCACGAAGCCCTGGCTGCGCTCAGTGTACTTGTCGAACTGCATTGTCTCTCTCCTCCATGCGGGATGCCGCCCTCGACGAGGCGCGGCCGCCCTGGACCCACGACTGTGCGGTCCGGGAAAGCACTCGTTCCAGATATGGATATGGCCGTCGGGCGCTCAAGCGCCTGTGGTGCCGGGTTCGTGCCGGGCCTCGGCCGGTCGAGGCTTGCCGGAGCCGGGCCTGATCGGGCAGCCTTCGCCATGTGCTGGGGAGACCTCGAGGCGGAGGCCGCAGGATGACCGAGAAGACGATGGCGGGGGCGACGATGGCGGGGGCGACGATGGCGGGGACCGCCGCGCCGGAGGCCGCCGGGGACGGTGACGCCCGGCAGGCCGCCGCCGCCGCCGCCGAGCTGGCGGCCGCCTGGGCGGCCGACCCGGAGGCCTGCGCCTCGGTGCTGCGCTACCGCGCGGCCAAGGCGCGGTCGGAGGAGCCGGCGCCCGATTCCTGCGCCGTGCTCGACGGCCTGTCGGTGTCCTACCAGGCGTACGGCCGCCTGCAGCGCTGCGACCCGGCCGCCGTCGAGCGCTTCGAGCGCGCCGAGGCGCAGTACCAAGAAGCGCTCTCCGCCTTGAGCGGGCTTGAGGCTACTTCCTGAGCATCATCCTCTGCCCGACGCAACGCGTCGGAGCGGGCAGGACGAGGCCACCGAAGCCGACCTGCGCGACCCCCGGCGGGCCCGCCGGGAGCAGCCCGGGTGCCCCACCCCGCCCTCGCCCGCGGGAGGGGGATGATAAAAGCATTCTCAATAGCTTGAGCGCTCTCCACGCGCCACGCGGCGGAGGGTGGACACCGAGCCGCCACACCGGAAGATCAGGGGAGGCCAAAGGCACGGTCGTGGCTCAAGGAGGGGACGGCGCGGCGGGCGGCGTCGACGCGATCGAGGTCAAGCTCGGCCGTCGCCACGCCCACATCCTCGCCGGCGTCGGCCAGCACCTCGCCCCAGGGCGCGACGATCAGGGAATGCCCGTAGGTTTGGCGGCCCTGGTCGTGGCTCCCGGTCTGCGCCGGGGCGAGGACGAAGCAGCCGGTCTCGATCGCCCGGGCACGCAGAAGAATATGCCAGTGCGCCTGCCCGGTCTGCCGGGTGAAGGCGGACGGCACCGAGAGCATTACCGCCCCGGCCCGGGCCAGGGCACGGTAGAGATGGGGGAAGCGCAGGTCGTAGCAGACGCTGAGGCCGAGGGCGCCCCACGGCGTCGGCGCCAGCACCGCCTGCTCGCCGGGCCGGAAGGTGGCGCTCTCCCGATAGCTTTCGCCGCCTGGCAGGTCCACGTCGAACATGTGGATCTTGTCGTAGCGCGCCCGAACCTCGCCATTGGGTCCGATCAGGTAGCTGCGGTTGGCCACCTTGTCCGCGCCGAGCGCGACGGCCAGCGAGCCGACCAGGAGATGCGCCCCGGTCTCCATCGCCAGCGCCTGGAAGAACGGCAGCCCGGGGTGCTCGGGCTCGGGCCGCGCCCGCTCGAGCACCCGGCGGCGGCCCAGCACCATCATCGACACGTTCTCGGGGAGCGCGATCAACTCGGCTCCCCGGTCCCGCGCGTGCCGCACGAGGTCGCCGGCGGCATGCAGGTTGGGCTCGATCTCCGGCCCTGCGTTGACCTGGACGCAGGCGGCGGTCAGGCGGCCCGTCATGCCGCCTTGCCGAGCATCCCGTCGAGCTTGCCGGCCTTCTCGAGCGCCTGCAGATCATCGTTGCCGCCGACATGATGGTCGTCGATGAAGATCTGCGGGACGGTGCGGCGGCCGTTGGCGCGGGCGATCATCTCCTCCTTGCGCTCCGGCGCGCTGACGACGTCGATCTCCTCGAAGGCCACCCCCTTGCTCTCGAGCAGCTTCTTGGTCATGAAGCAGTAGGGGCAGAAGGGGCTTGAATAGACGGTCACGGTCGACATGGCAGGAGCGCTCCTCTTGGCTGGCAAGCACGCAGGTCGGCTCGGGTGGGACATAGGCAAGGTCGGCCGGCGGCGCCAGATCGGCGGCCCGCTTGACCAGGGATCGCGGTCCGAGCCACGGCCGTCAATCCCGCACGACGAGGGCTAGCGTGAGGACATCCACCGCCTCCGCCCCCGCTCGCTTCAGGACGCGCGCGCATTCCTCGGCCGTGGCGCCGGTGGTCAGCACGTCGTCGATCAGAAGGATGCGCCGCGACGGCACCAGGGCCAGCCGCGACGGCCGCACCGCGAAGGCCCGGGCGACGTTGCGGCGCCGGCCCGAGCGGCTGAGGCGCCCCTGGCTTGGCGTCGCCCGCCGGCGCGCCAGCAGGTCCGGCACCACGGCGCGCTCGACCCGGCGGCCGAGCGCCCGGGCCAGCACGGCGGCCTGATTGTAGCGCCGGCCGAGCAGGCGCCAGCGATGCAGCGGCACCGGCACGAGCAGCTCGGCCGAGTGGCACAGCTCGGCGCCGGCGCGCGCCAGCCAGGCGGCGAAGGCCGGCGCGGCATGGATGGCGTCGCGGTGCTTGAAGCCGAGCACCAGGGGCCGGCTGGCGTCGTCATAGGCGAGCGCGGCGCGGCACCGGGCGTAGGCCGGCGGTGTCGCCAAGCACTGCCCGCACACCCCCGGCCCGCCCTCGACCGCGTACTCGAACGGCCGGCCGCAGACGTCGCACTGCGGCGGCCCAAGGAAGCGGAGGCGGGTCCAGCACGGCGGGCAGACGGCGCCGCCGTCCGGGCCCTCGACGATGCCGCCGCAGCCGAGGCAGCGCAGCGGCAGGACCGCGTCGAGCAGCGCGCGCCCGAGCCCGCGCGCTTCGTCGGAAAGCCTTGCCACCATCGCCTCTGGCGCCCCTGCCCTGTCGCGTCCGTGTCCTGTCGCGTCCGTGCCTTGCCGCGTCCGCGCGCCGATTGTTCCCGTCCCCGGGTTCGGCCGCGCGCGTGGCAAGCTATATACCGCCCATGACGTTAATGCCCGGTGCAGCCGCCGCCCCCACCGACCCGATGACGGTGTTCGACCGCCGCTCGGTGCGCCACCACCGCGACCGCGCCGCAGCGACGCTGGCCGAATGCGGCTTCCTGCTCGAGCGGGTGGCGCTCGACATGGCCGACCGGCTCGAGGACGTGGTCCGGCCGTTTCCCATGGCGCTCGATCTCGGCGCCCGCGACGGCGTGCTCGGCCGGGCGCTGGGCGGGCGAAAGGGCATCAAGACCCTGATCGCCTGCGAGCTGTCACCGGCGCTGGCCGCCCGCCTGGCCGGAGGCGGACAGCCGGCGCTGGCCGGCGATGAGGAATGCCTGCCGTTCGCCGCGGCCTCGTTCGACCTGGTGCTGAGCAACCTGTCGTTGCACTGGGTCAACGACCTGCCGGGCGCGCTGCTGCAGATCCGCGAGGTACTGCGCCCGGACGGCATGCTGCTGGCCACGCTGCTCGGCGGCGACACCCTGTTCGAGCTGCGCCGGGCGATGATGGAGGCCGAGCTCGCCCTTCGCGACGGCGTCAGCCCCCGGGTCTCGCCGTTCACCGATGTGCGCGACGCCGGCGGGCTGCTGCAGCGCGCCGGCTTCGCCCTGCCGGTCGTCGATCTCGACAGCGTGACGGTGCGCTATGAGAGCCCGTTCCGCCTGCTCGCCGACCTGCGCGGCATGGGCGAGACCGCAGCTCATGTCAGCCGCGATCCGGCGCCGCCGCCCCGCCGCTTCTGGGTCGAGACGGCACGGCTCTATCAGGAGATGTTCGGCGACGCCGAGGGCCGCGTGCCGGCCACCTTCGAGGTGATCACGCTGACCGGCTGGGCGCCCTCGGCCGAACAGCAGCGGCCGCTGCGGCCGGGCAGCGCCCAGGGGCGGCTGGCCGAGGCGCTGGGCACGGAGGAGCGAAGCACCGGGATCAAGGCCGGCCGCTAGAGCGTCTCCGCCTGACGCGAAATCGGCACCGGATCCGGAAACGCTTCGGCGTGTCCCGGGGCGGATGCCATCGTCGATATCGCGACCGTCGGGAACGAGGCCAGAGACCGCTACCGACGGCTGCGGCACGGCGGCGCGGCGCAGCCCGGGCAGGGCCGGGCGGGTCCGGTTGCCAATTCCGGCAAAAATCTTATAAACTTGAAACAGAGATCGGTCGGGTCTTTGCCGCGGACCGGCTGTGTCCGCGGGTGTGGCGACAGCAGATCGCCTCGCGGCGGACCCGTGCCCGCAGCCAGACGAGGCCTCATGACCGAGAAGCTGGTCGTCAAGAGCCTGTACAAGATCTTCGGCGACCGACCGCAGGAGGCGCTGGCCCTGCTGGAGCAGGGGCTCGGCAAGGACGAGATCTTCGAGCGCACGCACCAGACGGTCGGAGTCTGCGACGCCAACATGACCGTGGCGGCCGGCGAGATCTTCGTCGTCATGGGCCTGTCGGGCTCCGGCAAGTCGACCCTGGTGCGCCTGTTCAACCGGCTGATCGAGCCGACCGCGGGCGAGATCCTGATCGACGGCCGTGACGTCGCCCGGCTGTCCCGGCACGAGCTGATCGAGCTGCGCCGCCGCGACATGGGCATGGTGTTCCAGTCCTTCGCGCTGATGCCGCACCTGACGGTGGCCGAGAACGCCGCCTTCGGGCTCGACGTCGCCGGCATCCCGAAGGCGGAGCGGCGCGAGCGGGCGCTGGCGGCGCTCGACACGGTCGGCCTGCTGCCGCACGCCGACAGCCGGCCGATCGAGCTGTCCGGCGGCATGCAGCAGCGGGTCGGCCTCGCCCGGGCGCTCTGCCAGGATCCGTCGATCCTGCTGATGGACGAGGCGTTCTCCGCGCTCGACCCGCTGATCCGGACCGAGATGCAGGACGAGTTGCTGCGCCTGCAGGAGAAGAACGCGCGGACCGTCATCTTCATCTCGCACGACCTCGACGAGGCCATGCGCATCGGCGACCGCATCGCCATCATGGAGGGCGGCCGGATCGTGCAGATCGGCCGGCCCGACGAGATCCTGATGGACCCCGCGGACCATTATGTCAGCTCGTTCTTCCGGGGCGTCGATGTCAGCCAGGTGTTCACCGTCGGCGACATCGCCCGCAAGCGCGAGCTGACCATCATCCACCGCCCGGGCGACGGCGTGCGCGCCGCGCTCAACCGCCTGCGCCGCAACGAGAGCTTCTACGGCTACGTGCTCGACCGCGGGGTCCGCTTCGTCGGCATTGTCTCGAGCGACAGCCTGGAACAGTGCCTGGACGATGGCTCGGAGGACTTTGGGCGGGCGCTGCTGCCCGATGTCGAGCCGCTGCCGGCCGACACCCTGCTGGGCGCGGTGTTCAGCCGGGTGGCCGAGAGCCCGTTCCCGCTTCCGGTCGTCGATCAGCAGAACAAGTACCAGGGCGTGGTGACGAAGGCCGCGTTGCTGCGCACCATGGACAAGACGTCCGAGGCCAGGAGGCACTAGGCCCATGGAGTTCGAGATCCCGCTCGGCGACTGGATCAGCGCCGCGGTCGACTACCTGAAGGTCGAGGCCGCCGGCGTGTTCGACGGCATCGCCCTGTTCATCGAGGCGATCATCGACTCGGTCGAGTGGCTGCTGCTCGAGATCCCCCCGGCCGCGGTGGCGCTGCTCATCGTCGGCTTGGCGTTCTGGCGGGTCGGCTGGCGCTTCGGCATCTTCGCCGGGCTGTCGATGGTGCTGATCGTCGGCATGGGGCTGTGGGCCGAGACCATGAGTTCGCTCGCCCTCATCCTGTCGGCCACTTTCGTCAGCCTGCTGATCGGCGTGCCGCTCGGCATCTGGGCCTCGAAGAGCGACGCCGTGGAGGCCGCGCTCCGGCCGGTCCTCGACCTGATGCAGACCCTGCCGCCCTTCGTCTACCTGATCCCGGCGGCCATGTTCTTCGGCATCGGCAAGGTGCCGGGCGCCATCGCCACCATCATCTTCTCGATGCCGCCCGCGGTGCGGCTGACCAACCTGGGCATCCGCCAGGTCTCCAAGGAGATCGTCGAGGCCGGCCTCGCCTTTGGCTGCACCGGCCGGCAACTGCTGGTCAAGGTGCAGATCCCCAATGCCATGCCGTCGATCATGGCCGGTGTCAACCAGACCATCATGCTGGCTCTGTCCATGGTGGTGATCGCCTCGATGATCGGCGCCGGCGGCCTCGGCAACACCGTGCTGACCGGCATCCAGCGGCTCAATGTCGGCCTCGGCTTCGAGGGTGGCCTGGCCGTGGTCATCCTGGCGATCCTGCTCGACCGGATCACCCAGAGCTTCAGCTACCGCCGCGAGGAGAGCCTGCTGACGCTCCTGCGCGGCTTGTTCCGCCGGCCCCAGGCGGACGCGGTGGCCACCGGCGACGCCGATGCCGGCCATCCCGGCGAGGGCGATCGCCGGGGCGGGCTGAAGCCTCGTCCGCGCTAGCGACATCGGGCCGGCGGACCGGTCGCGGTCCGCCGGCCCTGCCCGAGGCGTCGGCCGAGGGGCGCGGCCGGCCGCCGGCCCGGGGTCCGCGCGCGGCGCCCCGGCCGGTTCAAGACAGCGCTCCGGAACAGGAACCGTGCGGTCCCGCCCTGGCGCGGGCCGCGGCTTGCGAGCATGGAGGCTTGAAGACAATGGACTTTCGGGGACGAATCCGCACCCTCGGCGCGGCCAGCGTGATCGCTCTCGGCGCGGCCAGCGCGCCCGCGGTCGCCCAGGACATCACCATCGGCTGGACCGCCTGGTCCGACGCCGAGGCGGTGACCAAAATGGTCGAGCAGATCATCGAGCAGCGCATGGGCTACGAGGTCGAGCTGACCCTGGCCGACATCGCGGTGCAGTACAACGGCGTCGCCAACGGCGATCTCGACATGATGCTGATGTCGTGGCTGCCGGAGACCCACGCCGACTATCTCGACGAAGTCGGCGCCGACGTGGTCAATCTCGGCATCCTCTACACCGGCGCCAAGCTCGGCTGGGTCGTGCCGAGCTACATCCCGGAGGACCAGGTCAGCTCGATCGCCGACCTGGCGAAGCCGGAGGTGCGCGAGCAGCTCGACGGGCGGATCCAGGGCATCGATCCGGGCGCCGGCCTGATGCGGCTGTCGGGCCAGGCCATCGAGGACTACGGGCTCGACTATGAGCTGGTCTCGGCCAGCGGCGCCGCCATGACCGCCGCGCTGGACCGGGCCGTCGCGCGCGACGAGTGGATCGTCGTCACCGGCTGGAGCCCGCACTGGATGTTCGGCAAGTACGACCTGCGCTACCTGGAGGATCCGGAGGGTACGCTCGGCGGCCTCGAGCGGGTCCACGCCATCGCCCGCCAGGGCCTCTATCAGGACTATCCGGACGTCGCCGCGTTCATCGCTCGCTTCCACATCCCGATCGAGGACCTTCAGGCCGTTATGGCCGAGGCCCAGGACACCTCCTATGAGGAGGCGGTCGCCAACTACATCGAGAGCAACGAGGCGCGGGTGAACTACTGGGTCACCGGCCAGATCAGCTGATCCCGGTACCCTGCGGACAGGCCGCCGCGCCGCCCCGGGGCCCACTCCGGGGCGGCGCTTTTTTGGGCAGCCGCGGAACCCCGCGTCGGTCGATCATGTTAATAAACTTGTAACAGACGAGGCCTCGATGGCCGTTTGATGGGCGGTATCGAGGATGCTCGCTTTTGGTGGGCCCGGCCCCTGCGTGCCGGAGGGGCCGGGGGGCCGGGCCGTCCGGAACCGATGGGGAAGATCCGATGGCGCTGCGTTCGATGATGCCGAGCCTGTGGGGCCGCTCCCGCTTGCAGGCGACCGGTGACGTGGATCCCTTCCGCACCTTCTATCGTGAGATCGACCGCCTGTTCGACGACTTCTCGCGCAACTTCGGCATCGCGCCGATGACCGACGAGGGCTGGCCGCGGGTCGCCGCGCCGCGCATCGACGTGTTCGAGACCGACGACATCCTGCGGGTCAACGCCGAGCTGCCCGGGATGAACGCCGACGACATCGACGTGTCGATCAGCGAGAACCAGGTGACGATCCGCGGCGAGAAGAAGATTGAGCGGGAGGAGAAGAAGGAGGCCTATCACGTCATGGAGCGGGGCCAGGGCGCGTTCTCGCGGACCATCCCGCTGCCGTTCACCGTCGATCCCGACCGGGTCGAGGCCTCGTTCGACAAGGGCGTGCTCATGGTGACCCTGCCGAAGCCGCCCGAGGCCGCCGAGAAGGCGCGCAAGATCGAGGTCAAGCCGGCCGCCTGAGCCGGGCCGGCCGGCTCGGTTCCGTGAGCCGGGGGGTGGGCTCCGGCCGCGCCCCCGGCCATGGCGGCCCATGGTCCGGGACAGCGCGGCGAGAGCATTTCCGCGTGACGCGGAATCGGCACCGGCCCGCTGCCCCGGCCGCCGGCATGTATCGCGCCCTCACGCCACATAGCGCGCCGACAGATAGTCGTCGGACTGCATCTCAATGAGGCGGCTCAGCGTGCGCTGGAATTCGAAGGCGTGGCTGTCGCCGGTGAACAGCCGCTCGGGCGGCGCCGCCGCGCTCATCACCAGCTTGGCCTTGTGCTCGTAGAGCGCGTCGATCAGCGTCATGAAGCGCTTGGCCTCGTTGCGCAGCGCCTCGCTCAGCGTCGGCACGCCCTCCAGGATAATGGTGTCGTAGCGCGAGGCCAGCGCCAGATAGTCCGCCGCGCCGAGCGCCTTGCCGCACAGGCTGTCGAAGTCGAACCAGGCGACGCCATGGGCGGCGCGCGGCACCTGCAGCTCGCGGCCCTTCATCGTGATCGTGGCGGGCGCGCCGCGGGAGTCGTCGCTGAGTTCGGCGAAGGCGCGGCCCAGCGCGCGCTCGGCCGACGCCCCCAGCGGGTGATGGTAGACCCGCATGCCGCGCAGCCGGTCGAGCCTGTAGTCGCGGCCGCTGTCGAGCTCGAGCACGTCGAGCCTCTCCTGCAGGAGCGCGATGAACGGCAGGAAGCGCTCGCGCTGCAGACCGTCCTTGTAGAGGTCGTTCGGCGGCCAATTCGAGGTGGCGACGACGACGACGCCGAGCTCGAACAGCTGGGTGAACAGTCGGCCGAGGATCATGGCGTCGGCGATGTCGGTGACGTGGAACTCGTCGAAGCAGAGCAGCCAGGCCTCGTCCGCGAGCCCCCGGGCGATCGGCGGGATCGGGTCGTCCTCGTCATCGCGGCGCCGGCGCCGCTCGAGCGCCGGGCCGCGCTCGCGGCGCCAGTCGTGGCGGCGCTGGTGCACCTCGAGCATGAAGGCGTGGAAATGGACGCGGCGCTTGCGCTCGACCGGCGCGGTCTCGAAGAACAGGTCCATGAGCATGGTCTTGCCGCGCCCGACGCCGCCATAGAGGTAAAGCCCCTGGGGGGCCGGATCGGCCTTGCGCCGGGCCAGCCCGAGCCGGCCGCGCCAGCCCACCGAGCCGGTGCGCGGCTCGTAGCCCTGAAGCGCGTGGTGCAGGCTTTCCAGCTTCTCCGCGGCCAGCTCCTGGGCGATGTCCGGCTTCAGAAACCCCTTGTCCACCAGGTCGCGGTAGTTGGCGATCGGTCCGCTCGACATGGCTCCCACGGCGCGCTGCGTCTCCGTGGGGCAGCATAGCGGCTTCCGTTGCTGCACTGCAATATGGGCGCCGGCCTATTCCGTTGCCGAACGCGAGACACCGTCCGCGGGAAGCACCCTGGCGCGAGGACCAAACGACGCATCGCCACCCTGGCGGCCGGCGCCGCACCGATGGCGCCCGGGAACCCTCCCCCGCGCGAGCGCGAGGGAGGGTCGAGGAGGGGGCGGCCCGCGTGGTGGATGGGTCGCCGCGCCTACTGCTGGCGGGCGACGATCATCTTCTTGATCTCGGCGATGGCCTTGCCGGGGTTGAGCCCCTTGGGGCAGGTCTTCGCGCAGTTCATGATGGTGTGGCAGCGGTAGAGCCGGAACGGATCCTCAAGCTCGTCCAGCCGCTCGCCGGTGAGCTCGTCGCGGCTGTCGGCGAGCCAGCGATAGGCCTGCAGCAGGATCGCCGGGCCCAGATAGCGGTCGCCGTTCCACCAGTAGCTCGGGCACGAGGTCGAGCAGCAGAAACACAGGATGCACTCGTAGAGGCCATCGAGCCTCTTGCGGTCCTCCGGGCTCTGCAGCCGCTCGCGGTCGGGCGGTGGCGGCGACTCCGTCTGCAGCCAGGGCTTGATCGAGGTGTACTGCGCGTACACGTGGGTCAGGTCGGGCACCAGATCCTTGACCACGTGCATGTGCGGCAGCGGATAGATCCTGACGTCGCCCTTGATCTCGTCGGTCGCCTGGGTGCAGGCGAGCGTGTTGATCCCGTCGATGTTCATGGCGCAGGAGCCGCAGATGCCCTCGCGGCAGGAGCGGCGGAAGGT
>CAZTHL010000109.1:0-11003 GCA_964613585.1 uncultured Mycobacteriaceae bacterium
CCGGCCAGCAGCTTCTGCTCCTGCAGCGGGATGCCGAGCTTCTCATAGGTGCGCAGAAGCTCGGGATCGACCTCGTCGAGGCTGTCCAGCACCGGCTTCTTCTTCGGCGCCGCGTAGTAATAGGCGTCCTGATAGTCGATCGGCGGATGGCTGACCTTGGACCAGCGCGGCTCGGGCCGGGTCAGCCAGTGCTGAAAGGCACGCAGCCGCCATTCCAGCAGCCATTCCGGCTCCTGCTTCTTGGCCGAGATCAGACGCACAATGTCCTCGCTGAGACCCTTCGGCGCCCGCTCCATCTCGATGTCGGTGACGAACCCGTACTTGTACTTCTCGCGGGTGACCGACTCGATCTGATCGATGGTGTCCGTAACCGCCGCCATGGCACGCCTCGTCCTCTCTCGCTTCGTGGCACCGATCGATCCGGTGCGACCGATCCGGCGCGACCGATCCGGTGCGGCCCGCGCGCCGGTCCGGGAGCCCCGCGCGGCCTAAACACCATTATTGACCGCTAAACCTAGCTGTCCAGTCAGACTTACATCCGTCCCCAAACTTCTTCGGTCGCCGGCATGGTGCCGTTCAGCCCCGAACAGTGGAAGACAGCGATGAAAACGTCGGATGGACCGCCTGCCGGCGCCCCCGGGGCATTCGCCACTCATCGGCCGTCAACGCCAATGCCGCTGCCAAATACCAAGTTGCAAGGTAGGATATAAAATTCATTTCGCAAGGCACACATCAGCCAAGCATGTTGTTGGTTTGCTCCGGCAGACGCACAATCAGGCCATCCAGCTCGTCGGTGACGACGACCTGGCAGCCGAGCCGGGAGGTCCTGGTCAGCCCCCAGGCCAGATCGAGCATGTCCTCCTCGTCCTCGCTGGGCGGCTCGAGCCTGCCGGCCCAGGCCGGATCGACGATGACATGGCAGGTCGAGCAGGCGAGCGAGCCTTCGCACGCCCCCTCGATGTCGACATCGTATTCCCGCGCGATCTCGAGGATCGTCATGCCCGCACGCACGTCGATCTCGCGCCTTGCGCCACCCTTCTCGATGAACACGATCCTCGGCATCGTCTCCCTCGCTCTCCTTTCCCAATCACCCGTTGCTTCCGTGGCCGCCGGCTCCGGCCGCCGGTCAGGCCGCCTCGGCCGCCCGGCCTCCGGGGCTTGCGCGCCGG
Source organism: uncultured Mycobacteriaceae bacterium (assembly GCA_964613585.1). Classification (GTDB taxonomy): domain Bacteria; phylum Pseudomonadota; class Alphaproteobacteria; order DSM-16000; family Inquilinaceae; genus CAZTHL01. The sequence continues at coordinate 1,170 of CAZTHL010000109.1, forward strand.
TGCAGGCGCCGCCACGCCTCGACAAAGCGGTCGACATGCTCCGACCGGCTGTCCCATCCCAGGCTGACGCGGATCGCCGTGCGCGCTTCGGCGTCGGGCACGCCCATGGCCGCGAGCACGTGGCTTGCCCCGACCTTGCCCGAGGAGCAAGCCGCCCCCGCGCTGACGGCGATGCCCGCCAGATCGAAGCCCATGACTTGTGTCTCGGCCGGCACGCCGGGCATCGACAGGCAGCTCGTGTTGGCGACCCGCGTCGCCGCCGCCCCGAACACCCGGACCGCGGGGCAGGCCGCGCGCAGCTCCGCTTCCAGCCGGTCGCGCAGGGCGGCGAGCGCCGCCGCCGCCGCCAGCTCCCTCCCGGCCGCGGCGGCGGCCGCGCCGAAGCCGGCGATGCCCGCGACATTCTCCGTGCCGGCGCGCCGCCGCCGCTCCAGGCCGCCGCCGCGCAGCAGCGGGGCGAGCGCGACGCCGTCGCCGAGGATCAGCGCGCCGACGCCGGCCGGCCCGCCGAGCTTGTGGGCGGACAGGCTGACCAGATCGGCGCCGGCGGCGAGCGGCGCCAGGGGAATCCGGCCGGCCGCCTGCACCGCGTCGCAGTGGAGCCAAGCGCCATGTCGATGCGCCAGATCGGCGGCGGCCGCCACCGGCTGTATCACGCCCGTCTCGTTGTTCACCGCCATGATCGACACCAGCGCCGGAGCCGGATCGGCCGTCAGCAGCCGCTCGAGCGCGGCCAAGTCGACCGTGCCCTCGGCCGTGCACGGCACCGTCGCGCCGGCGCCGGCCAGCACCGAGTCGTGCTCGACGGCCGAGGCGACGACCCGCCGGCCGCTCCCGGACAGGGCCAGGACGTTGGCCTCGGTGCCGCCGCTGGTGAACACGACGGCGTCGGGCGGGACGCCGGCCAGGGCGGCCACGGTCTCGCGCGCCTCCTCGACACGACGCCGGGCGGCGCGGCCGGGACCGTGGATCGAGGACGGATTGCCCCCCTCGGCGAGCGCCTCGGTGATGGCGTCGCGCGCCGCCGGCCGCAGCGGGGCCGTAGCGTTGTAGTCGAGATAGACGTACCGGGACATGGTTCGACGGGATCGCGGGCGGGGGAGGACCGCGAGCTCCGCTGTGGTGGAGACCCGACCTACTCGGCGGCCACCCGGTCGATCAGGGACGGCTGCTCGATCGGGTCCCGGAAGACCTGGCTGGTGCCCAGCACCCGCCGCTGCACCACATCCGCCAGGCTGACCGAGCTGAGGAAGATGTGGATCTGGTTGCCAAGCTCCTCCCACAGATCGTGGGTCAGGCACCGGCTCTTGTCACTCTGGCAGCCGGCGGGCGAGCTCGGGTGGCACCGGGTGGCGCGGATCGGCTCGTCAACCGCCAGGATGATGTCGGAGACCCGGGTGGCGCCGCTCTCGCGCGCCAGCAGGTAGCCGCCGCCCGGTCCGCGGACACTCTTGACGAGTCCGTTGCGCCGCAGCTTGGCGAACAGCTGCTCAAGATAGGACAGGGATATCTCCTGCCGCTCGGCGATGTCGGCCAGGGCGACCGGGCGGCCATTGCTGTGCCGCGCCAGATCCACCATGGCCATGACCGCGTATCGTCCTTTCGTGCTCAGCTTCATCGCCCGAGTTCCTTTCCCCCTGATGATTCTTCTACCTGACGACCGCCGACCCTGGCGACCGCCTACCTGGTGACTGGCCTGGTGACTGGCCTGGTGACTGGCCTGGAGACTGGCTTGGTGACTGGCCTGGTGACTGGCGCTCCGCTCAGCATGCGGTCTGCGGCCCGTCGCCGTCACGGGCGGCGCGCTCCCGCTCCCGCTCGAACACCAGCGCCTGCAACTGCTGCCGTGCCTCCGCCCGCTCCTGCTCCAGCGCCTCGAGGCGCTGGCGCATCGACTGCATCTCCTCCATGAGGCCGCGGATGGTGCGGTCGAGCGGCGCCACGACCTCCTCGCACGGCGTGCCGTACGGCAGAAACTGTGGCTCACCCTTCTCGTCGCGCCGCTTGACCACCACCGCCGGCACACCGACCACGGTGCAGCCTTCCGGCACGTCCTTCAGCACCACGGCGTTCGCGCCGACCCGCGCCGACTGGCCGACGACGACCGGTCCCAGCACGGTGGCATTGGCGCCGACGATGACACCGTCGCGCAGGGTCGGGTGCCGCTTGCCGCCGTGCAGGGAGGTGCCACCGAGGGTGGCCCCCTGGTACAGGGTGACGTCGTCGCCGATTTCCGCGGTGCTGCCGATGACCACGCCGGTGCCGTGGTCGATGAAGAAACGCCGGCCGATGGCGGCGCCCGGATGAATCTCGATGCCCGTGACGGCCCGGGCACAGTAGGACAGGAATACCGCCGGCCCGCGCCAACCGCGCTGCCACAGCCAGCGTGCCAGCCGGTAGACCTGGATGGCATGGAAGCCCGGATAGAAGAGCAGGATTCCGAGCGTCGAGGCCGCCGCCGGGTCGCGGCGCTTGATGCTGGCGATATCCTCGCTGACACGCTTCAACACGGCACCCGTCCCCGCATAATGCGCCTCACCACTGTCGGGGCGCCGATCATGCCTGGCAATCCGTCAAAGACAACCCAAATGTACCCGGCATCTGAGGCATACGCCTTATATATAAGACCAACTCGGCGGGTCAAGTATTGCCGGAATGCTCTTCGCCGCGCTTGACGGGAAGGCTGAGGGCACCGGTCCAATACGGAACCGCCGGAGCGCCGGCCGCAAAGCAAGACGGGTTGCATCATGCCTGAAGTGATCTTCAATGGTCCCGAGGGTCGGCTGGAGGGTCGGTATACCCACAGCCGGACGCCGAACGCGCCCATCGCCGTGCTGCTGCACCCTCATCCGCAGCGCGGCGGGACCATGAACAATCGTGTGGTGTATCTCTTGTACACGGCGTTTCAGCGCCGGGGCTTCTCCTGCCTGCGCTTCAATTTCCGCGGCGTGGGCCGCAGCCAGGGGCAGTTCGATCGTGGCGAGGGTGAGCTGTCGGACGCGGCGGCGGCGCTCGACTGGCTGCAGACCGTCAACCCGAACGCCTCCTCCTGCTGGGTCGGCGGCTACTCCTTCGGCGGCTGGATCGCCATGCAGCTGCTCATGCGTCGGCCGGAGATCGAAGGCTTCATCGCCGTAGCGCCACCGGCCAACCTCTATGACTTCGGCTTTCTCGCGCCCTGCCCGTCCTCCGGCCTGATCGTGCATGGCGACCGGGACGTGTCGGTCCCGCACGAATCGGTCGCGAAGCTGGTGACCAAGCTGTCGCAGCAGCGTGACATCGAGATCGACTACCGGCTGGTCAAGGGCGCCAGCCACTACTTCAACAACAACTTCGACGAGGTCATGAACCACGTCGAGACCTATCTCGACACCCGGCTCCGGCCGCCGCTGGCCGAGGTCGCGGAGTAGCCGCCGCCGCGCCGGCCGCCTTGCCCCGGACGGAGGGTCGGCGGCCGGCTGGTCGGCCACCAAGGAACCGCGGCGACGGGTGGCGGCGACGGGTGGCGGCGACGGGTGACCGATCGACACGCGTATCCGTCTCACCATCGGGTGGTGCGCCCGGCGACCGTTCCGTTAGCGAGGCGTTCCGGCCGTCGAGCTTGGCGGCGCCATCGCCGATGGGCTAAACCGCTGCGACACGGGGGGTCGGCCCGGGAGCCGTCAAAGGTCCGGGCGGGCCGGCGCGCACCGGCCGGGGTCAGTCCATGAGCGAGCTACGCTCCGATCTGCTGCGCAGCCTCGAGGCGCGCGGCTTCATTCATCAGTGCACCGATCTGGCGGCGCTCGACGCGCTCGCCCAGGACGGCACGGTGACCGGCTATATCGGCTTCGACGCCACCGCCGACAGCCTGCATGTCGGCAACCTGGTGTCGATCATGCTGTTGCGCCGGCTGCAGCAGGCCGGCCACCGACCGATCGTGCTGATCGGCGGCGGCACCACCAGGATCGGCGATCCGTCGGGCAAGGACGAGAGCCGGCAGCTGCTCGACGACGAGCGCATCGCCGCCAACATCGCCGGCATCCGCCGCACCTTCGAGCGCTTCCTCAGCTTCGACGACGGGCCGAGCGGCGCGATGCTGGTGAACAACGCCGACTGGCTCGACCGGCTGGTCTACATCCCGTTCCTGCGCGAGGTCGGCCGGCACTTCACCATCAACCGGATGCTTACCTTCGATTCCGTGCGCCTGCGCCTGGAGCGCGAGCAGCCGCTGACCTTCCTTGAGTTCAACTATATGATACTGCAGGCCTACGACTTCGTCGAACTCGGCCGCCGGCACGGCTGCCGCCTGCAGATGGGCGGCTCGGACCAGTGGGGCAACATCGTCAACGGGGTCGAGCTGGCGCGCCGGATGGCGGGCCTGGATCTGCACGGGCTGACCACGGCGCTGATCACCACGGCCTCCGGCGCCAAGATGGGCAAGACGGTGGCCGGCGCGGTGTGGCTCGACCCGGCGCGGCTCGGCCCCTACGACTACTGGCAGTTCTGGCGCAACACGGAGGACGCCGATGTCGGCCGCTTCCTGCGCCTGTTCACCGACCTGCCGCTCGACGAGATCGCCCGGCTGGAGCGGCTCGAGGGGGCCGAGTTGAACGAGGCGAAGAAGCGGCTGGCGACCGAGGCGACGGCGCTCGCCCATGGGCCCGCGGCGGCCGAGGCGGCGGCGGAGACGGCGCGCCGCGCCTTCGAGGAAGGGGCCGCGGCGGCCGGGCTGCCCACCGTCGAGGTGCCGCGCGCGCGCCTGGCGGACGGCGTGCCGGCCTTCGAGCTGTTTCGCCTGGCCGGGCTCGCCGCCTCGAACGGCGAGGCGCGCCGGCTGATCCGCGGCGGCGGCGCCCGGCTCAACGACGAGCGGCTGGAGGCCGAGGATCGCCTGGTCACGGCGGAGGATGCCGGGGCCGACGGCACGGTCAAGCTGAGCGCGGGTCGCAAGCGCCACGCCCTTGTCCGCGGTGCCTGAGCTTGACGGCGCGGCGCCGGGCCCCGGGGTGGCCGGCCAGGCCCGGGACGCCCTTCCGCCGTCGGCGCTGATCCGCGAGCTGGTCGACGCGCTGCCCGGGGACAGCATCAGCCTGGCCGAGCTGGTCGACGTGTTCGGGGAGCGCGCGTTCGGCCTGCTGCTCATCGTGCTGGTGCTGCCGACCATCCCGCCGACGCCGGTCGTGCCGGTCGGCGTCACGCTGGGCAGCGTGGTGATGCTGCTCGCCGTCCAGGTGGCGGCCGGGCGGCGCCGGCTGTGGCTGCCCGGCAGCCTGGCCCGGCGCCGCATCGGACGCCGGCTGCTCGCCGGCCTGCTTGAGCGCGGTCAGCCGATCCTGCGCGCGATGGAGCGCCCGCTCAGGCCCCGGCTGGGCTGGCTCGCCGAGCCCTGGGCCTACCGGGCGATCGGCCTGTCGGCGATGCTGATGGGCTTCCTGATCGTTCTGCCGATCCCGCTGGGCAACATTCTGCCGGGCCTTGGCGTTCTGGCGATCGGCCTCGGCCTGTTCGCGCGCGACGGCCTCGCCATCCTGCTCGGCCTTGCTCTCAGCACGCTGTCGCTGGCCGCCTATGCCTTCCTGGCCGCGCTGGGGATCCGGCTGCTCGGCGGGCTCGCCGGCTGAGCGTGCGGCCCGTGGCGCCGGCGCGGCTCACCGCTCGTCCGGCGCCGATGCCGCCTGGCCGGCGAGGATGGCCTCGCGCAGCACCTCCTCGTAGACGTCGAGCACGGCGTCGGTCATGCGGTCGACGTCGAAGCGCTCGCGCGCGAAGGCGATGGCGCGCCCGGCCAGAGCGGCGCGCGGCTCGGGCTCGAGGGCCAGCGCCTCCTCCAGAGCCGCGGCCAGCGCCGCCGGGTCGCCGGGCGGCGTCAGCCAGCCGGTCTCGCCGGGCCGCACCAGCTCGCGCGGCGCGCCGAGGTCGCTGGCGATCACCGGCCGGCCCAGCGCCTGGGCCTCGACGATGACCCGGCCAAAGCCTTCCGGCTCGGTCGAGGCGTGCACCACCACGTCGGCCAGCTTGTAGGCAGCCGGCATGTCGTCGCAGTGCGGGGCGACATGGACGATGCCGCCCAGCCGAAGCCGGGCGACCTGCCGCTCCAGGTCGGCGCGGTAGCTCGAGCCCGGGCGCTCCGCCCCGACGATCAGGCAGCGCAGATGGGCCGGGCCGAGCCGGGCGAGCGCCTCCAGCAGCACGGCCTGGCCCTTCCAGCGCGACAGCCGGGCCGGCATCAGCACCACCGGCACCCCGTCGGGCAGGCGCCAGGCCCGGGCCAGCGCGGCCACCCGCTCCCCGCTGACCCGCTCCGGATCGAAGCGGCGGAAGTCGATGCCGCGGTGAATCACCCGGATGCGCCCGCCGTCGATTGGATAGGTGCTGCGCAGATAGTCGGCCACATGATGGGAGATGGCGATCACCCGGTCGCCTCGGGCCATGACCGCGTTATAGGCGCGCTTGGCGGCGGTGCCGGCGCCGTAGGGGGCGTGCACCGTGGTGATGAAGGGGATCCCGGCGCGGCGCGCGGCGGCAAGCGCGCTCCAGGCCGGCGCCCGGCTGCGCGCGTGCACGAGATGGGCGCCGGTGCGGTCGATCAGCGCCTGCAGGCGACCGATGTTGGCGCGGATGCGCAGCGGGTTCTTGGTGTTGAGCGGCAGCGGGTAGTGCAGCGCGCCGGCGCGGAACAGCTCGTGCTCGAGCGGCCCGCCGGCGGAGGCGACCGCGGCGTAGCCACCGGCGCGCACGACGGCGGCGGCGACGTCGACGCAGCCGCGCTCGGCGCCGCCGGTGCCGAGCGTCGGCAGCACCTGCAGGATGGTCGGGCCGGCGGCGGCGGGCCGGGCCTGGGGCTCGGCCGGCGGCGCCAGGGAGGTCTCCGGCCGGCCGGCTTCCGGGCCCGCCGGGGCGGTGCTATCGTCGCGGCCTGGCGGCATGGGCCTGGGCGTCACGGGCGTGGCGGGGATGCAACCAACTGCGGACGATAGCCCGGCGGACCCGGCGTGGCTAGCGCGGCCCGACGGCGCCCGCCTCGCCTATCGACGGATCGGCGGCGGGGGCCGCCCGGGCGTGGTGTTCTGCACCGGCTTTGTCTCCGACATGACCGGCGGCAAGGCGGTGTTCCTGGAGGATCTCTGCCGGCGCCGCGGCCGACCGTTCGTGCGCTTCGACTACCAGGGCCACGGCCGCTCGGACGGCCGCTTCGAGGACGGCACCATCGGCCGCTGGGCCGAGGACACCGTGGCGGTGCTCGACTCGCTGACGCAAGGCCCGCAGATCCTGGTCGGCTCCTCCATGGGCGTGTGGACGGCGGTGCTGGCGGCGCGCGCCCGGCCGGACCGGATCGCCGGCCTGGTCGGCGTCGCCGCGGCGGCCGACTTCACGGAGGACGTGCTGTGGCCGCAGCTCGACGCCAGGATGCGCACGGCGCTCGAGCGCGACGGCGTGGTCCGCATTCCCTCGCGCTACGGCGCGCCGACGCCGGTCACCCGCCGGCTGATCGAGGACGCCCGGGAGCATCTGGTGCTGCGCGCGCCGATCCCGCTCCGCTGCCCGGCGCGGTTGATCCACGGGCTCGCCGACGCCGACGTGCCCTGGCGGCAAAGCCTGCGTCTGCTGGAGCGGCTCCAGGGCACGGACGTGCGGCTCGAGCTGATCAAGGACGGCGAGCACCGCCTGTCCCGGCCACAGGACCTCGCGCGCCTCGGCGCCGCCGTCGTTGAGCTCGCCGGCGTCCCGGACGACGGCGCAGCGTGACGGCCGCGCCAGGCTCCCCGTTCACGCACGCGCCGGCCGGCTGAAGCGCCAGCGAAACCCGTCGCGCACCCGATGCGCTCCGGGACACCCGGAGCCGATGCCATGCCCGTCCGGCGGCTCCTGGAGCGTGTCCGGTTTAGCGGCCATCGCCGGCCCGCTCCCCTGCCGGGCCCCCCGACGACAGGATGCTTGGGGTGGTCGGGCGGGGGCGCGGGCCGGTGCCGAACTCCTTGTCATGAGAAAACGCCTTAGGATGCCCGCGCGCGCCGCCGGAACAGCCAGGCGAGCAGCAGGCCGACGAGCAGGAACGGCAGCGCGGCGATGACCAGGGCCTGCGGCGCCGGCTGCATCAGGAGCGGCACGATCACCTCCTCCCAAAGGGCCGGGTGCAGGTAGCGCTGCACGATCGCCTGGGTCAGGTTGAGGCTGCCCCGCGCGTTGAGGAACCAGACCTGTCCGGCGGCGTCGCCGCGCGCGTCCGGCAGGCCGACCCACAGCGCCGCGGCGCCGAGCACCGCCGCCAGGCCGATGAGCATGAGCAGCCAGCCGAGAAGGCGTCCGATCAGCATGGGCGGCCTCGGGCAGGAGTCGGCATGGGCATTCCGGTCGGCGCGTTTCCGGCTCACGTGGCATCGCCGGCCCGCTGCCCCGCCCGGCCACCCACCGTCAGCATGCTCAGGCTGGCCGGGCGGGGAAGCGGCCGGTGCCGATTGCGCGTCAGGCAAGACGCTCTAGCACGCGGCCGGGCGGCCGGCTACGGCCGAGCGCAGGTGACGGACCGCCCCCGGAATGGCCGGCGACGCGGGATGGTTCCGCCTCCGGTATCCCGGCTCGGGCGCGCTTCCTTGCGCCGACCCGGCCCGGTGATTAGGTTCCCACCGGTCCCGGACGGATGGCCGAGTGGCTTAAGGCGCACGCTTGGAAAGCGTGTATACGTGAAAGCGTATCGTGGGTTCGAATCCCACTCCGTCCGCCACTACGCTTCCGCCACTACGCTATTGTACGACGCTGTATCCCTAGGCTTTCCGGAGCGGCATTTCTGCCGCATGCCGTGGCGCGCCACAACTTTTGCGACCTGCGAAGTGCTTCAAGTTCGCAGATATCAAAGGCTCTCTGGCGGCGCGTTTCGCTTTCTCCAAGCGCACAGTATCTTCCGGCTCAATCATGCCAGTACCCGCCGCCCCTAAGATCTACCACATCGTGCAAGTGGACCGGCTGCCCTCAATCATCGCCGAGGGTGGACTGCTGTGCGATGCGGAGATCGTCCAACGCCAGGGGGCGGGCCAGGCCATGGGCACCACGATCGGAATGAGTGACATCAAGCAGCGCAGGCTGACCCACCTCTCGCTCGACAGCCATCCGGACCTGTTCGTCGGCCAATGCCTTCCGTTCTACTTCTGTCCACGCTCGATCATGCTCTACCTGATCCACCGCGCGAACCACGAGGAGCTGACCTATCGCGGCGGCCAGGGCCCGATCGTCCATTTCGAGGCCGACTTGGCGGACACGGTGGCCTGGGCCGACAGCAACGCGCTCCGATGGGCCTTCACTTTGTCGAACGCAGGAGCCTACTACTTCGAGGACCGCGCAGACATGGCCCAGCTCGGAGAGATAGACTGGGACGCCGTTCAGGCGCGGGAATGGCGCGATAAGAAGGAAGGCAAACAGGCAGAGTTCCTTGTAGAACAGTCGTTTCCATGGGGCCTGGTCAGCCGAATTGGTGTCCGATCGCAGCAGGTTTACGGGCAAGTCAGGGCCGCGCTTCAGGCTGCAGCGCATAAACCCCCTGTCGAAATCATGCCTGACTGGTATTACTAGGGGGAGAGAGGCACCGATGTTCGAATACAAGACCGGCGACATATTGGCCGAAGATGCCGACGCCCTCGTCAATACGGTGAATTGCGTTGGCGTAATGGGGCGCGGTATTGCGCTGCAATTCAAGAACGCCTTCCCCGCGAATTTCGAGGAGTACGCCCGCGCCTGCAAGCGTGACGAGGTGCAGCCGGGGCGCATGTTCGTGACCGAGACCAATCAGCTCACCAGCCCGCGCTACATCATCAACTTCCCGACCAAGCGGCACTGGCGCGGCAAGAGCCGGATGGAGGA
>CAZTHL010000110.1:0-10975 GCA_964613585.1 uncultured Mycobacteriaceae bacterium
TCACGGATCGTATCAACAGACACATGGGATAGTCGGACGCGGTCCCTGGATGTCGCCGCGCGGGAGCCGCCGGGGGGTCGGCGTCGGCGGGTCGTGCTTCCGCGGTGGCCTGCCGATCGTGCGCGATTCGGCGCCTGCCCGGGTTCTCCGATCAGGCGGGTTTCCGCTTGAGCGGAGCCGCCTGGAAGCCCGACATCACGGCCCCCGGCACGCCGGCGCCAGGGCGCCGGCGCAGGGCTCCGGGCCGGATGACGCCGGGTCCCGACCGCGCAGGGCCCGTTCGAGGCGTGTTGCCTACAAGAGAAAATGGTAGCTAAGCGCCTCGGCGAGGTCGTCGCCGAAATTCTCGCTCTTGCGAATGACCGGGACCTTGTCGGGCAGGAGCTTCAGATCCTCATGACCGCGCGGCAGACTGGTTATGAGGGCGATGGGCATGTTCCGGGTCGTGGGCATGTTGGCAAGCGCGCACGCGAGATCGATGCCGGAGAGCCGCGGCATCACCGCCGACATGATGATCATGTTCGGTTTGGTTCGCACCGCCTGGTCCATGGCGGCCACCGTCGAGGTCACGATGGTGACCCGGTAGCCGCAGGCCTGGAGCTCGCGCTCGATGAACGAGGTCTGCGCTCCGTGCAGCATGACCAGCATGACCTCGATGTCGCGCACCTCGATCTCGTCATAGCTCGGTGCCAGCGGTCGTGCCGGAAGCGCGCGGACGAGGCCTGCGACGTCGTTCTCCGCGGCGGTCGGAGCGTCCAGCCAGTCGGCGATCGCGTCGACGAAGGCACGCAGGTCGGCTTCCGTCTTGCCGTCGATCTCGTCGACCGCCGAGGCATAGTCCTCCAGGCGGCGGGCGAGGGTTTCCAGCGTGCCCAAGCCGAAATTGTGCGCCTGTCCCTTGATTTCGAAGGCGAAGCGGCGGATCGGCTCAAGCTCGCCATCGCGCTCGACGTGCTGCTCGAGCTGGCGCAGCCTCTCGCCCGTATCCTCCAGGAACTCGTTCAGCAGGTTGTCGATCAGATCGCGCGTCGCGCCGGCATAGGCGCCCTTGGTCAGTTCCGTGCCCGCCATCGTCAGCTGATCCTCCAGTCCAGGGTGCCGAGCGGCGGGATGAACAGGTGGGACTCCGGGCGCTCGTGCCTGCGATCTGGCCAAAAGATTACAGAGTAGGACTTGCGGCTCAGTTAAGCGACCGCTCAGGGGTGATTGCACAGAAGAATGCCCCGGCAGCTGGCTCGGCTGCCGGGGCGTTGATTTCCGGATCTCCCGTTCGGCCGGGGCGGAAGTCTTCTTGCTTGTCTGCCGCTGGCGCCACCGAGCCGGAACCGACCCCGGCCGACCTCGTCCGCAGCTAGCGCTAGGTCAACGCGCCGGCGCCGGCCGAAGCCGACGTGGCTCCATCAGACCGGACGCCACGATCTTGAGAATGTTGATCGACAGCACTGCCATGACGATCGTGCAGCCATAGACCAGCAGAAAGTGGTGGTAGGGCACAACGAAATTGAATTCGCGCGCAGCGCCCAGGAAAAGCGGGAAGTACCAGGACACGACCGAGATCGAGCCGCTGGAGATCATCATAAGGTATCTCGGCCGGCTGGTCTGGTCGAACAGAGCGCGACCGATCCGCTCGCGAATATGCGGCAGCACGAGCTTGTGCACGATGATGCCGTTGGCCGTGAGCACTCCGACAATCGTGATCTTGGCCCAGACCTTCGGGTTCAGCATGATCTCTGACCCGTTGAGGTAGAGATGGCCAAAGTAAGCAAAACCCGAAACGAGAGTGATCAACAGTCCGGCGGCAACAACATAGGACGCCTGCTCGATGACCTCGTAACGGTCGCGCGTAATGGTCCCGTTAGCCAGGAACATACGCATAAGAATAGTGTCGAGCAAGGTGGCTGAGCCGATGCCGATGGCCAAGCCAATCAAGTGAATGATCAGGATTACCGTCTGCGGTTCCATTTCCCTTCCCCCAGAGTGACGAGCGACGCCCCCATATTGGCCGACAAGGCAAGAAAATGCAAGCCTTTGCAAGCAAATTTACTTCCTAATAAGAACCAAAAACAAGAAAAACATTTATTCTTGATTTTATCTATAACAAGAAGAGCAGTGCGACTTCAGGCACTTGCCAGGCTTCTGTAGTAAATTAAATCCCTTAACGAGCATGCGTGGTCATCTGGTCTTTGAGTGGTTCGATATCAATACGACAGGAACTTGCGCAGGGTCACAAAGGCGTGACATGACCTGTGAACACAAAGTATCGGTTAAGGCCTAGAGTCGCATCAAGCGAGCATGACGCAGTCCTTAACAATCAGCTAATAAGCGTTCATTTTCGCCGGAAAGAGGCTCACTGAAACCGGAGCAAGGATTCTTGGTGAATTATTGGGAACAAAAAAGCGGCCGGCGCGCCTGCGCCGGCCGCTGAACGCTGTCCAAAGCCTCGGCCGCCGTGCGACCGGGGCGTCCCTCAGGTGTCGAAGGTGAACTCGCCGCCGCGGATCCGCCCCGGCAGGGTCTCGATCAGGCCGGCCATCGCCTCCTCGCCATGCCGATCGATCATGTCGGTGATCGCGGCCGTGATCGCCGTGGTGGCGATGAGCTCCGGAGCCACGCCGCGATCCAGTGCCTCCTCCCAGCTGGCCAGCAGCAGCTCAAGCGCGATCTCCTTCTGCTGCTCGGGCGTCAGCGGGGTGGGCTCGTCGTCCTCGGGCGCCATCGCCTGCTCTCCTGCTGAATGCGCTTCAAGCCCTCATCCCACCATGCCTCGCGGCCCCCTGACAACCCGGGTCGGCCGCGCGCGCCCTGGCACCGTCCGGAGGGATCAGTAGTCCCATTCGAAATTGACCCCGACGCGGCCGGTGTTGTCGGCGCCGACATCGCTCTCCACGGTGACATTGGGCAGCACCTCCACCTCGACCTTGACGCGGCTGCTGTCGGCCTCCAACCCCTGCTCCACGCCGACAAAGACCTTCTCGGAGATGTAGCGGCCGGCCTCGACATCCGTCCCGCCTTCGGCCGTCGTGCCGATCTCGAGCCGGTCGAGACCGAGGCCGCCGCGCACCCTGTCGAGCAGCCCAGGCCCGCCGCCGATCCCGGCCAGCTCGGCGGCCGACTGCGCGAGCTGGATGGCCTCGGCCGGGCTGAGGCCTTCCGTTGCCCGTCCGAAGATCAGGCGGGACAGCACCTCGTCCTCCGGCAGCTCGGGCTCGGAGCCGATCTTGATGTCCGGCGAGGCGACGGTGCCAGCCACCAGGATCCGCGCCGTTCCGTCGGGGATCGGGGTGGTGGCGAGGAAGTCGAGCTGTGGGTTGATCTGGCGCCCGCCCGTGAACGCCAGCCGCCCGCGCTCGAAGGTGAACACCTGGCTCAGAAGGTCCAGATCGCCTTGCACCAGCTCCAGATCGCCGGTGATCACCGGCGCGTCCGCGGAGCCGGCGACATCGAGCTCGCCGCCGACCTCGACATCGAGGCCCCGTCCGCGCACGAACACCTGATTGGGCGCGCTGACGCCGATGTCGAGCGCCAGATCGAAGGCCTCGGCCGGCGCCGCCTCGGCGCCCTCGGCCTCGCCCTCGGCCTCGCCCTCGGCCCCGGCGGGGACGGTCGCATCCTGCCGAGCCTCGGCCAGCTCCGGTGGCACGTTGCGCTCGGTCACCGCCAATGTCGGGATCGAGGGGGGCAGCGTATCCGGCACCCGGATCTCCGCCTGATTGATGGTGACCGACCCTTCAAGCCGCGGATTGACGGTCACCGGCCCGGTAAGGCGGAGGTCGCTGTCGACATTGACCGTGGCGAGGTCCAGCTCGATCAATCGGGCATCGTCCATGACCAGGCGGAGGTCGGCCGGCAGTCCGGCCTCGGGCTCAAGCGCGATGGCGCCGCTGCCGCGGATCGTGCCGCCGCCCGGCGTCGTGGCGGCCAGGCGCTGGAGGGACAGGGACTGCTCGGTGCCGGTCAGAGCCGCCTCTATGTCTGTCAGCGATATTCCGTAAAGGACGTTCTCGTACCGGCCGTCGTCGACGCTGATCCGGCCGCTGCCGCCGAGGCTGTCCAGCGGGCCGGCCAGGGTCAGGTCGGCGGACAACGTGCCGGCCACCTGGTCGCCGCTGGCCGCCAGGAACGGATTGATCAGCCCCAGGTCGAGATCCCCCTCGATCGAGGCGCGCAACGGCTGGTCCGGCTGCAGGCTCGGGATCCCGCTCTCCGGAGCGGCCACAAGCGGCAGGGAGGCCGCCAGCCGCAGCGGCGGCTGGCCGTCGAGCGCCAGCCCGGCGTCCGCTTCGAGGGTCCGGCCGTCCCAGCGTCCGGAGATCTCGCCGTCGATGGCCGGCAGCTCGGCGGCGGCGGTGCCCCGAAGCCTGGCGCCGTCGATGTCGAGGTCCAGCCGGGCCGATGGGTCGGCCGGGGTTCCCGCGACCTCGGCGCTGCCGTCGAGCGTGCCGTCGATCAGGAGGGTCGGCTCGGCCAGCCGGGCAAGGGCGAGCGGCAGATCCTCGATTCCGACATCCAGGTCGTAGCGCTCGCCGAGCGTTCCGTCGATGACCAGCCGGCCGCCGTCGCTGGTCAGCACGAGTTGATCCAGGCGCAGCCCGTCGGGCCCGGCCACGATCGAGGCCGGGCTCGCCAAGGCGATCCGCTGGTCCTGCGCCGCCACGGTCAGCGTGTCGAGGGCGAGCCGGGTCGCGCCGTCGGCGGCGCCGACATCGGCCACCAGCACGAGGTCCAGGTCCTCGCCGCCGCTGGTGACGCGGACGCTCGCCTGATCGATGCCGCCGGTCACCATGGCCTCGACGGTGCCCAGGTCGCGCCCCGCCGCCTCGACCCCCGAGGCCTGCAGCGTCACATCCACTGTGGGAGCCGAGAACGCGTCCGCGACCTCTCCGGTCAGGCGGAGCCGCGCCATCTCCGCGGCTCCGGCGACGCTCAGCCGGGTGCCGGTCACCGCGAGATCGACCCGCTGGGTGCCGTCGACGGGCGCGATATCCGCCGACAGGTCTAGGCTCCCGGCGAGAGGAAGGTCGGCGATCTCGCCCAGGCCCTGCAGATCCTCCGCGGCGCCGGCAATCTCGGCCGTGAGCGTGCCCTCCGGACCGCGTGTGACGGTGCCGGCCAGTTCGAGCCCGGCCGCGGAGAGGCGGAGCGGATCCACGGTAAGGGTGCCGTCGGCCTGCGCGGCCACGGCAGCCGTCGCCGACACCGGCTGGCCATTGACCTCACCGTCGACCTCGAGCTCGCCCGATGGCGTGGCCACCAGGTCCCGTGCCGACAGGAGCGCGGTGGCGCCGGGAATGGCGAGGCCGGCCGCCGCCACGTCCTCGACCGTCAGGCGGGCCGTGATCTGCGGCGCCTCACGGCTGCCCGCGGCCGACGCCTCCAGCCGGACGGCACCGGTGTAGGACGGCTCCAGGACCGAGAGGCTGGGGACGGCGGCGGACAGGGTCGCGTCGAGACTGTCGTCGACCCGGACGCCGGCGGACAGGCGCGCGTGAGCCGCGTCGAGGGTCAGCTGCTCCACCGCAAGCCCGCCGGGCACCGTCTCGGCCTTGGCTGCCAGGGTCACGATCTCCCCGAGCAGGGCATCGAGCGGGGCGATGCCCGTGGCCAGGCCGGCGGTCGATCCTTCAAGCATCACCTGGGCCTCGCCCTCCTGCCATCGGGCATCGGCCTGCAGGCTGACCCCGCCCTCGAGGGGCACGCCGGCCAGC
This sequence comes from uncultured Mycobacteriaceae bacterium, assembly GCA_964613585.1. Taxonomy (GTDB): domain Bacteria; phylum Pseudomonadota; class Alphaproteobacteria; order DSM-16000; family Inquilinaceae; genus CAZTHL01. The sequence continues at coordinate 5,706 of CAZTHL010000110.1, forward strand.
GGCTGCAGCGGCGCCAGCGCGGGCACGTCGACCACCATCTCCGCCGTGCCCGAGGCGCCCCAGCCCGCCACGGTGGCCGAGGCGCCGAGTGAGCCGGGGGGCAGCCTGATCCGCGCCCCGTCCACGCGGATCGCGCCGTCAAGGCCGACCCGAGCCTCGGCGTCCAGGCCGATCACCGGCTGCAGCAGGGGGGCAAGGGCGCCATCGGCGACCGCCAGGCCGGCAAGCTCGCCCGTCAGATCGACCTGGACGGCGGCGGTCGGCTGATCGAGGGATGCCGTCGGTTCCGCCTCGACGGCGAGTGTCGCCTGGTCCAGGGCCACGTCGCCATAGGCGAGATCCGAGCCTTCGAGGCGGGCGACAAGGCCCGGCATGGTGAGCGGGCCGACGATCTCGCCGGTCAGGCCGAGCCGGTCCCAGAAGGCGGTCGGCGCCAGGCTTTCAAAGACCGCCGGTGCCGCCAGGTCAAGGGCGAAGGCGAGATCCAGGACCGACGGACCCAGATCGATCGTGCCGTCGACGGAAAGGGTGGCCGCCCGGGTCGAGAGCCGGAGGGTGGCGAGCTGGATCGCCGCCTCTGTCGGGACCGAGTTCGCCGGCAGCTGCGCCTGGACGGTGAGACCGATGCCGTCCTCGACCAGAGGCCGCAGCATCGGGTCGAGCAGGGTCCCGACGTCCGCCAGCAGCTCCATGCCGACGGTGCGGCTGTCCCCATCGATCGCGGTGGTAGCCTCGGCCCGGAGGCTGACCAGCTCGCCGGCCGAGGCGGTGAGCCGCGCATCCCAGTCATCGAGCGTGCCGTTGCCGTAAAGCGTCAGGTCGACGGCGGGCAGCGACGGCCGGCCGAGGAGGGTCGCCAATAGGCCTCCCGATGGCTCGCTGGCCCGAACCTCGATCATGAGCCGGTCCGTCCCCGACCCATAGTCGAGGCCCAGGGCGGCCTGCGCCTCGGTATCCCCGATCCCGGTCACGGCCAGGGCGGCGCTGGCGCCATCGGCGGCCGCGGCCAGGCGGGCGCGGCCGTCGACGGCAAATCGGGCCGGCTGTCCCAGCACCGGCGCGGCGAGCGCCAACTCCTCGATCGACACCTCGGCGACCTCGATCGCGATTGGCAACTCCGGCAAGGAGGGCAGCCCTGCGGGTTCCGTCGGCTCGGGGTCGGGCGGCGGCTCGTCCGGCCCGGCCGGCAGGCGCTCCAGCGCCACGCGGCCCAGCGCGATCGCCTCGATCCGCGCCGTGCGATCGAGCAGCGCCGCTGGTGTCCAGGCGAGCCTTGCGCGGTCAAGGGCGAGCCACACGCCTTCGGGATCGGCCACGGTCACGTCGCGCAGGACCATGTCGAAAGGCACCGTGCCGTCGAGGGCGCCGATCTCGACCATTGTGGTCTCGCTGCTCGCGGCCTGCTCGATCAACTGAGCCAGCCGGCCCTGGCCGCTCTCGGTCTGCAGCCAGGCGAAGGCGCCGCCCACGGCGACGAGCGGCACCCCGATGACCAGGGCGAGGAGGAGGAGAAGGATGCGGCGCACGGTACGGAGATCGCTCCCGGTGTGAGGCAGGACTAGACGAATTCGTTGATTTAAGTTGCGTTACCGTCTGGGCGAGCGTGATCGACGAGACGCCCTCTGATTTTATGCGTGCCTGGATTGGCCGAGCGCATTTGAGCCGATCTGCGGGTCAACAGAGTTCATCAGCAAGGCACTAGAGTTCATCAGCAAGGCACTGTCTTCAAACAGCCAAGCCTCTCGATCTGAAAATTGAAGACCGTTGTTTGATCCGGTCAATACTTTGCTCTCTTCGAGAGAACGGAGCTTCGAGGTGGTTGCGCTGCTGGAGCAACAGAAAGCCTTGTGCTGACCCAATGGCGCAATCTTGATGGTGCGGAGAAGTGACATGAGGGCCGCCGACGCAACCGGTCAACGAGATACTGCAACCCTGATTTGGTTTATTATAATCCCTACATCATCGAATGTGGTTCTCATACTAGCCCTTTGGGCAGTCCTGGGCGCCACAGGCTCCGAGCCCGCTTCGGTTCCTGGAGTCTACTTGATAGCGATTGCCGCATGTGTTTTTGTGATTGTCACGTTCAACTCGGCATTTCATGAAAGGATTTCTACGCGATTTGCATTCTTCTGGCTTTTCACGAATGGCATGCTTTTTATACTGACATTTGCCTTGATTCACGACGCTTTTCCGATTGCCTTTTGAGGAGCGTCGATATTGGCTACAAAGGAGACCCCGACATTTTTCGATAGCGTTTATTTCTCAATCGCTACATTTACTGCATCTTGGCTATGGTGACTTTCAGCCCGCTCGCGAAATGCGGATATTGTCGGCTCTTCAAGCCGTCATGGGATGCATTTTTCTTGGATTTGTCGTTGCAATAGCCAATGACTGGATGACCAACAAAAAAACCCCGCGGCCGAATCAATGAGATTTCACTGTGTTCACCGAATGGGGTCAAAAAAGACGGCATGCATTGTCGACGCTATCCAATCGAGGCGACGTATCTTAACTCCTAAAAATGCTAACTCCCCAAAATGACCAAAAAAATCCCCACGACGCCACAGACGGTTCCGGTCGCAAGCAATAAGGCGCTGAACGGGTGTTCGTGGGTTGCCGTTCTCCACGACTTGCGCCACGACTTGATGGCTGCTGTCATGTCCTCCTCCCTGCTGCCTTTCAAACTCCGGAGAGGTCAAACCCCGGAGAGGTCAAACCCCGGAAAAACGCCGACGGATGCAAGACGATCCGAGGCACCGCCCGGCAAACCCTATCCTCCCACCGGCTCAATATACCTTTAAGTTGCTGATTTTCAAGTAAATTCGATCTTGGTAGGGGCGCCCGGAGAGTGGCGGGCCAAGCCTCGGGCCCCCGTGGTCGAGATGGTGAGTGCAGGCCGTCGGCGGAGGGGGGCGGGATCATCCCTCAGAACGCCTGCCCCAGGCTGATGTAGAACTCGAAATCGTCATCCACGTCGCGAGGGTTGAGCGGCACCGCGAAGTCGACCCGAACCGGCCCGACCGCGGTGAAGTATCGGAAGCCCAGCCCGGCACCGTACTGCAGGTCCTCGTTGAAGCTGGGCAGCCGCGTGTCGAACACGTTGCCGGCTTCGACGAACGGCACCAGGCCGATGCTTTCGGTCACCTTGACCCGCGCCTCGAGCCCGGCCTCGAACAGGCTGAGTCCGCCGATCGGGTCGTCATCGTCGGTGAGCGGCCCGACGAGCTGGAAATCGTAGCCGCGGATCGAGCCGCCGCCGCCGGCGAAGAAGCGCTTGTCGGCCGGCACGTCCGTGGTCTCGTCGTTGCCGAACAGCGAGCCCACGCGCGCCCGGGCGGCCAGCACGTAGCGGCCCTCGTCGGTGAGATCGTAGTAGGTCGAGCCACCGGCGCTGACCGACAGGAACGGGTCGGCCGGGCCCTTCACGAACGGGTATGGTGTCGCCGAGGCGTTGAGCCGGTATCCGTCGGTGGGATCAAGCAGGTTGTCGGTCCGGTCCAGGCGGGCGGTCAGCGGAAAGCCGACCAGGACAAATTGCTCGATCGTGCTGGTGGCCGCGTCGGTGATCTCGGATGCCTCGGCGCTGATGCCGGCGCCGACGGTCAGCTGCTCGCTGATCGCGCGCTCCAGCCCCAAGGTGCCGACCAGCGCCAGGCGCTGAAACGGATCGCGGTCCTCGTTGATCAGCGCCAGGGTCGAGAGGAGATCCTGGTCGAGGCTGATGAAGTCGGGCTTGCGGAAGTTGGCGCCGAAGCTGATCTCCGGCTCGCCCAGGTCGTTCTCGCCGAGCCGCGCGACCTCGGCCTGCAGGCGCAGGGTCTCGGCCTCGCCGAACAGATTGCGGTGCCCCCAGAAGCCGCGCACGCTGAAGCCCTCGGATGTGGCGAAATCGGCCCCGAAGCCGATGAAGCGCCGCTCGCGCTCCTCCAGGTTGACCACGATCGGCAGGCGACCCTCGTCGGTCAGCTGCTGCGGTGTCTCGAGCCGGACCATGGAGAACACGCCGAGCTCGCTCAGGCTGCCGCGCAGCGCGTCGATCCGCTCCGGCCGATACGGCGCCCCCGGCTCGAACGGGATGCGCCGCCGCAGGAAGTCCTCCTCGACCCGCTCGAGCCCCTGGAACGAGACCTGGCCCAGGCTGGCCTGCGGTCCCGGCTCCAGCCGATAGGTCACCTCCATGGCGCGGGTGGCATGGTCGACGATCACCTCGCGCGACGCCACCGCGGCGAAGGGGAAGCCTTGGGCCAGCATCTGCTCGACGAGCCGGATCTCGGCGCCGATCACCCGCGACGCGCGGGCCGGATCGCCCTCCGCCAAGCCGATCGCGCCGAGGTCGATGTCGAGCGGCGGCGCCGCCCCGGCCACCCCGACCTTGCCGATCGTGTAGCGCGGGCCGGGCGCCACCGCGATGACCACCGGCACCGGCTCCTGCGCGGCGCGCGTCTCCAGGTCGACGGCCAGATCCGGGTCGTCCAGCGGCTGGCCGGCGATCCGGATCGCCACGGTGCCGGCATAGTAGCCATAAGAGCGCAGCGCGCGGCGCGCCCGCTCGATGTCCCGCCGCGCCCGGCGGATCAGCCCGGCCGCGCCCGGCGGCGCCTCGTCCGCCAGGGACACCAGGTTGGCGCTGGCGCGGATCGCCTGAAGCAGCTCCTTGTCGTCAACGCCTGTGACCTCGACCCCGTAGGTCAGCTCCTGCGCCGCGGCAGGGCCGGCGACACCGGGCAGGACGAACGCGAGCACGGCCAGCGCCGCGGCAAGGGCAAGAAGGCGGGTCACCAGGCTTTCCTGAGGAATCGTCCGGCTGCAGGCGCGTGTTGCTCGTTGCTTAGTGTCCCGGGTACCGCATATGAGCGGGTACCGGAACCGGCTCGGCACCCGGACGGGACGGGGTGGCACGGGCGCGGCGTTACCGTGCCCCTTGATGGCAAGACCGTCACGATCAACCGCTACTCTCGGGGTCTGTTCCCCGACTCCAGGGCAAGGCGCACAGGATGGACCTGCGCAACATCGCGATCATCGCCCATGTCGACCATGGCAAGACCACCCTGATCGACGTGCTGCTGCGCCAGTCGGGCGCCTTTCGCGACAACCAGAAGGTGGCCGAGCGCGCGCTCGACAGCAACGAGCTGGAGCGCGAGCGCGGCATCACCATCCTGGCCAAGTGCACCTCGCTGCTGTGGGGCGAGACCCGCATCAACGTCGTCGACACCCCCGGCCACGCCGATTTCGGCGGCGAGGTCGAGCGCATCCTCGGCATGGTCGACGGC
>CAZTHL010000111.1:0-10898 GCA_964613585.1 uncultured Mycobacteriaceae bacterium
GAGCTGGAAGACCCGTACATCCTCATCTTCGAGAAGAAGCTGTCCAACCTCCAGGCCATGCTGCCGATCCTGGAAGCAGTGGTGCAGTCGGGCCGTCCGCTCCTCATCATCGCCGAGGACGTGGAAGGCGAGGCGCTGGCGACGCTCGTGGTGAACAAGCTGCGCGGCGGCCTCAAGGTCGCGGCCGTGAAGGCGCCGGGCTTCGGTGACCGCCGCAAGGCGATGCTGGAGGACATGGCGATCCTGACCGGCGGCCAGGTCGTCTCCGAGGATCTCGGCATCAAGCTCGAGAATGTCACGCTCGAGATGCTGGGCCGGGCCCGAAAGGTGACGATCACCAAGGAGGAGACCACCCTGGTGGATGGCGCCGGCGCGAAGGACGACATCGCCGGGCGCTGCAACCAGATCCGCGCGCAGATCGAGGAGACCACCTCGGACTACGACCGTGAGAAGCTGCAGGAGCGGCTGGCCAAGCTGGCCGGCGGCGTGGCGGTGATCCGGGTCGGCGGCGCCACCGAGATCGAGGTGAAGGAGAAGAAGGACCGGGTCGACGACGCCATGCACGCGACCCGTGCGGCGGTCGAGGAGGGCATCGTCGCCGGCGGCGGCGTGGCTCTGCTGTACTCGGGGAAGGTGCTCGACACCCTGGAGCCGGCCAACGACGAGCAGCGGGTCGGCGTCGATATCGTCCGTCGGGCGCTGCAGGTGCCGTGCCGGCAGATCGCCGTCAACGCCGGCGCGGACGGTTCGATCATTGTCGGCAAGCTGCTCGAGCAGGACGACGTGAACTGGGGCTTCAACGCCCAGAGCGGCAAGTTCGAGGACATGGTCAAGTCGGGCGTGATTGATCCGACCAAGGTGGTGCGCACCGCCCTGCAGGACGCGGCGTCGGTCGCCGGCCTCTTGGTGACCACCGAGGCGATGGTCGCCGAGAAGCCGGAGAAGAAGGAAGGCGGTGCCGGCGGTGGCGCCGGCGGCATGGGCGGCATGGGCGGTATGGGCGACATGGACTTCTAGGGTCCGGTCGACCGCCAGCCTCAGCCGGGCTGCGTGCCGGGCATCGGGCGGGGCGTCCCTTCGCGGGGCGCCCCGTTCTTTCTTGCTGAGCCCTTCATCGCGGAGCCCCTCCTTGCGTGAGCGCCATCTTGCGTGAGCGCCTTCTTGCGCGAGAGGGACGGCGCGCCGGCGCCGGGCCGCATCCCGCGGAACAAGACCTGCCCTCAGAACCGGACCGCGCGCTCCCGGCAGCGGCCAAGTGGACGATGTATTCATCGTTCCACGCTCAAGGCGCGGCAGCGGTATCGAGGTGCCTGGAACCGGCGCTGTGCTGCGTTTCCTTGACCGCGCCGGGCCGGGGCGGCGCCCCAATACTTGAGCGGGCCGCGCCCAGGCGGAATCCGGGGGGCGCCGTCGGGGAAGCCTCGACAGCGCGCGCGGCACCATCGCAGGCCTCGATTTCGACATGCTTTTCAAAACGCTTGCCTGGTGCCGCGAGCCTGCGGCCGCCGCCGGCGGCGGCATCACAATGTGCCGGCCCGAGGCCGCCATGGCATTGCAGCATTGTACGAAGGCCGACTTTCTACTAGCGTCGGGGCAATCCAAAAAATTCACCGGGAATCGTTATCCAGGCTCCGATCGACAGTACGTTCGTTCCCGCCGGGCCCGAGCGCCCGGTGCCGTCCCCCGCGGGAGCCCTCTTGCCATGAAGGATGGCCACGTCAACAGCACGGACCTGACGCTGATCAGCCTGTACGAGATCAGCAAGATTCTCGGCTCGTCCTTCGACGTCGAGAGCACGGTCCGCGACGTGCTCAATCTGCTTTCGGCCTATCTGGAGATGCGCCGCGGCGTGTTCGCGCTCGAGGACGAGACGGGCGAGTTGCGCGTCGTCGCCGCCGCCAACATGAGCCGGCAGGCGGCGCGCAACGGCGCCGCGCATCTTCCGCCCGATCTCGCGCGGCGGATCATGGCCACCGGCATGCCCGACGTCGACCACAGCGCCGATCGTGATTCATGGGACGGGCAGGGCCGCAACGAGGACCGCGGGGAGCATATCTGCGTGTCGTTCGTCGCCGTGCCGGTGAAGGTGATCGGCGAGCCGTGCGGCGTGCTCGGCGTCGAGCGGCTGTGGACCGTCGAGAGCGGCGTCAACTTCGCCGCCGACATCCGCTTTCTGGCCATGGTCGCCAACCTGATCGGGCAGCAGCTGCGGCTGCACCGCGACGTGGCGGCCGACCGCGAGCGCCTGATGGAGGAGGCGCACCGGCGGCAGAAGGCCATGGAGGTGCCGCAGCCGATGCGCCTCAACGGCCAGGCGACCGAGATCCTCGGCACCAGCGAGGCGATGCGCCGGGTTCTGGGCCAGGTCGAGCAGGTGGCGCCGACCCGCTCCACGGTGCTCTTGCGCGGGGAGAGCGGCACCGGCAAGGAGCTGATCGCCCGCGCCCTGCACCGGCACAGCCGCCGCCACGACAAGCCCTTCGTCAAGCTGAACTGCGCGGCGCTGCCGGAAAGCCTGCTCGAGACCGAGCTGTTCGGCCATGACAAGGGCGCCTTCACCGGCTCGATCGGCGAGCGCAAGGGCCGCTTCGAGATGGCCGACGGCGGCACCCTGTTCCTCGACGAGATCGGCGAGATCTCCCGACCGTTCCAGGCCAAGCTGCTGCGCGTCCTGCAGGAGGGCGAGTTCGAGCGGGTCGGCGGCAGCCGCACCATCAAGGCGGATGTGCGAATCATCGCGGCCACAAATCGCAACCTCGAGGAGGCCGTGCTGAGCGGCGAGTTCCGCGGTGATCTTTACTATCGGATCAACGTGGTGCCGATCTTCGTGCCGCCCTTGCGCGAACGCACCGAGGACATACCGATCCTCGCCGTGTCGTTCCTCGAGCGCTTCAACAAGGAGAACGAGCGCAACCTGCGCTTCTCCGAGCATGCGATCCGGGTCCTGCGCAACTGCCACTTTCCGGGCAATGTGCGCGAGCTCGAGAACTGCGTTAACCGGGTTGCCACGCTGGCCCAGGACGAGCTGATCGTGGACCTCAACCTGCCGTGCCAGACCGGCCAGTGCCTGTCGCAGGTGCTCTGGAAGAACGGCCTGCCGACGGCGCCGGCGGTGTGCACCTCGGTGCCGGACGGGATGACGCTGCCGGGCATGGCTGGGCCGGGCCGCCCCGCGGAGCCGCACCGGCCGGGGCCGTCGCCGGCAGCCGCCGCCGCGGCGGCCGCCGCCGCCGCGGGTCAGACGGCGGGGGTGCCGGCACCGCCGCCGCCGCCGGCGGAGACCGCCTACGACGAGACCGATCTGCCGCAGCGCGAACGGCTGATCCGGGCCATGAACAAGGCCGGCTGGGTGCAGGCCAAGGCGGCGCGCCTGCTCAATCTGACCCCGCGCCAGCTGAGCTACGCGCTGCGCAAGTACAACATCGAGATCAAGCGGCTGTAGCGCCCCGGCGAGGCCGGCCCTCGGCCTTGCCGAGGTCGGTCCGCAGGCGCCCCGCTTGGCCCGACGCTCAGGCGGCGTGCTTGATGAACAGGGAGACCGGAACCCAGCTTGCGCTGAGATCGACGCCGCCGCCGCCCAGGCGGCCGCCGTTGTTCTGTCGGGCCGTGACGGTCTCCGACGACGATGTGCTCGAGAAGGTCAGCGCGTGGTCGTCCTGCGTCGCCAGGGCCGTGAACGAGCGGCTGTTGCCCGAAAGGGTGCCGGTCATGTCGAGCGTCACCTCGGCGGCGTCGCCCTCCGCCTTCAGAGCCAGGGACCACCTGTTGTTGTCATTGTTCAGATAGGTCCCGCTGGCGACCAGCGCGCTGGAGGTGAAGGTTTCAATCTTGCCAGTGCCGACACTGGCGACCAGGATCTTGACGTGACAGGGGGCGTCGATCTGCTCGCCGTGCGGAAAGCTGTTCCTGGTCGGGTTGAGGCAGAGAAGATCAACCATGGTTTGGTCCTGCTGGCGCTTGGGTTGACTTGCGTTCAGCTCTCCCATATCGGCGGGGATGAAGGCGCAACAATTGGCGTAGGCATCATTCTTTTGGGTGACCGCGCGTGACGGCGCCGGAGCCGGTCGATGCGGAGCTGGTGAGGACGGACACGAGGTGGCTGAAGATCCCTACACGCTGCTCGGCGTTCCCAGGACCGCGGGCAAGAACGACATCAACGCCGCCTACCGGAAGCTCGCGAAGCGCTACCACCCCGACCTGAACCCGGGTGACGCCGAGGCCGAGGAGCGCTTCAAGGCGATCAGCGCGGCCTATCACTTCCTGTCCGACGATGAACGCCGGGCCCAGTACGACCGCGGCGAGATCGATTCCGCCGGCCAGCCAAAGGGGCCGGAGCGCGGCTTCTACCGCCGCTACGCCGAGGGCGACGCCGGCGCCAAGTACTCCTCGAGCGGCGGCTTCCGCGGCTCCGGGGGCGGCTTCGACGGCGGCTTCGAGGATGTCGGCGACATCTTCAGTCAGTTCATTCGCGGGGCCGGCGGCGCGCGGGCCGGTGGCGGCATCCATGCGCGCGGCGAGGACGCCCGGTACACCCTGACCATCGACTTCCTCGAGGCGGCGCGCGGCGGCCGGCAGCGCATCACCCTGCCGACCGGCGACACGCTCGAGGTCACCATTCCGGCCGGGGTTCAGGACGGGCAGGTGCTGCGCCTCAAGGGCAAGGGCGGGCCCGGCCTGGGCAAGGCGCCGCCCGGCGATGCGCTGGTCGAGGTCTCGGTCCGGCCGCACCCGCAGTTCGAGCGGCGCGGTGACGACATCCATCTGGACTGGCCGGTCAGCCTGGGGGAGGCCGTGCTGGGCGGCCGCATCGAGGTGCCGACGATCCACGGCCGGGTGGCGGCGACGGTGCCCAAGCATGCCAACACGGGCACCACCTTGCGGCTGCGCGGCCGCGGCATCGGTCCGGAGGGCAAGCGAGGCGACCAGTTCGTGCATCTGCGTGTGATGCTGCCCGAGCGGCCGGACGCCGAGCTCGAGCGGTTCGTCGCCGAGTGGTCAGCCAGCCATCCGTACAATCCGCGTGGCGAGCGGGAGGCGACATCGTGATTTCCGCCGACGAACTGGTCGAGCGCGTGCCGGGCCTGCGTCTGGAGGAGGTGCGTCACTGGGTCGCGCAGCGCTGGGTCGTGCCGCAGCGCGTCGACGGCGGCGAAGGCTTTGCCGAGATCGACGTCGCCCGGGTGATCCTGATCAAGGACCTGCGCACCGAGCTCAAGGTCGACGACGAGGCCCTGCCGATGCTCCTGTCGCTGATCGACCAAGTCTACAGCCTGCGTCGGGACCTCCGGCTCATGTGCCGGGCGGTGCAGGCGCAGCCCGACGAGGTGAGTCGCTCGATCCGCCGCTACATCGAGGATCACCGGCGGTAGCGTTCCCTCTGCCCGGCGCTGCACGGCCGGGAGCCCGCGACATACGCAGGCGTGTCAAAGGGTGTCCCCCTGACGCGGCATCGGCATCGGCGTGCTCCCTCGCCCGGCCGCCTGAAGCACGCTGTCACCGGGTGGCCGGGCGGGGGAGCGGGTTGGCGATGCCCCTTGAGCCGGAAACGCTCCGGGATCATCCGCAGGGCCGGTGGGGATCCTCGAGGCCGGTCGGCTCCGCGTCGAGGACGGTGAGAGCGGTGCCGGCGACATCCTCCAGGTGCTGGCGGTCGGCGCCGGCGCGGTCGAGCTGCGCGAGCGCCCTGGACACGGCGACGAAGAAGCGGGCCAGGGCGCGCAGATCGCGGCCGGCGGCGACGTGACCCTTGGCCTGGCCGCGCAGCAGCAACTTGTACACGGCGGTCTCGCTCGCCGCCACATGGTCGCGAATCGCCTCGGTGACCGCCGCCGGGCAGATGCCCGCCTCGGCCCCGGCGCCGACCGACAGGCAGCCGGTCGGCCGGTCCGGCAGGCCGAATCCGTCGATCTGCCGCCGGAACACCGTGGCCAGGGCGCGGCGCGGCTCGTCGTCATCAAGCGCCGCGCGCAAGGGGCGGTCGACCTGCTCCAGGTAACGGGCGAAGGCGGCGCGGAACATCCGCTCCTTGTCGCCGAACGCGTTGTACAGGCTGCCGCGCTTGAGGCCGCTGGCGGCGACCAGATCGTCGATCGACGCGGCACGGTAGCCGCGTTCCCAGAACACCCGCATCAGCCGGTCGAGCACGGCCTCCGCGTCGAACCGCCGGACTCCGGCCATCGCCTGCCCGCCCTCCTCAACGACGAATCGGTCAAGAAAAGCTGCCGGCGCAAGGATTCCGTTACGGAGTGCCGGGATCAAGCAATTTCCGGGTCTATCCGGTCGCAACAAGCCTCACAGGTTCGTGATCATTTCTATTCTTGATCGATCGATCAAACACGACACCTGAGGTCCCTGAGCGGCGGGTCGTGGCGATCCGCCAAGCCGAGGAAGGGAGCAGGACCATGGCGAACGGCAACGGACACGGTAGGCTGGCCGGCAAGACCGCGGTGATCACCGGTGGGAGCAGCGGCTTGGGGCTGGAGAGCGCGCGGCAGTTCATCGCCGAGGGCGCGCGGGTGATCATCACCGGCACCACCGCGGACAAGCTCGAGGCCGCCGCTCAAGGTCTGGGACCGCAGGCGACCCCTGTGGTCGCGGATGTGCGCTCGCCGGAAGCGCTCGAGGCGCTGGCGCAGCGGGCCCGTGAGACCTTCGGCCGGGTGGACATCGTCTTCGCCAACGCCGGCATTGGCGTGTTCGGGCCGCTCGAGCAGATCGACGCGGCGGCGTTCGACGAGCAGTTCGCCGTAAACGTGCGTGGCGTGCTGCTCACCGTGCAGAAGCTGCTGCCGCTCTTGGGCGAGGGCTCGAGCGTCATCCTCAATGCCTCGGGCGTCAACGCCAAGGGCGCGCCCGGCGCCAGCCTGTACTTCGCCAGCAAGGCCGCGGTGCGCTCGCTGGCCCGCTCGCTGGCGGCCGAGCTGGGGCCGCGCGGCATCCGGGTGAACGCGCTCAGCCCCGGGCTCGTCATCACCGACTTCCAGAAGCGGATGGGATTGTCGGCGGAGGAGCTGGACGGCTTCGCGCAGAGCATTGTCGGCAGCGCGCCGCTCGGCCGCACCGGCGAGCCGCTGGAGATTGCCCGGGCCGCGGTGTTCCTGGCCAGCGACGACTCGTCCTACATGGCGGGCAGCGACCTCGTCGTCGACGGCGGCTTCATGAACGTGTGACCCCGGCCCGCCCGGGCGGCGGGGTTGGCGGGCGCGCTCCAAGCCGGGCGGACGGGTCACCTCGTTGGCCCGGCGGTCCGCCCTTCGCCAGCCGCCGTTCACTTCCGCCGAAATCCATTCTCGCCACCGTCCCCGCGGCACGGCGGCGCATGAGCGTCCGCGGTGCCGGACCGGCTCCTCCCGTGGCGGGGCTGTCCGCCTCGGCTCATCGGATGCTCATCCGATGGAGAGGATCCGGACGGCGAGCCGTTGCCGGCGGGGCGGCCGCGCGCCACCTCCTTCGCATGAACAGCACGCCCGACCTTACCAGCTACTACAACGGCTCGTGCCCGATCTGCGGGGCGGAGATGCGGCATTACCAGCGCATCGCCGAGCGGGCCGAGCTCGATCTCGAGTTTCGCGACCTCAGCGAGCATGAGCAGGTCGGCACCGAGCTCGGCATCCCGCGCGATGAGCTGTTCCGCAGCCTCCATGTGCGCACCGTGGACGGCCGGATCCTCAAGGGCATCGACGCCTTCCTGCCGATCTGGCGGCGCCTGCCACGGTTCCGCTGGCTGGCCGCGGTCGTCGGCACCTGGCCGGTGACGCCGCTCGCCCGCCTGCTCTACGACCGGATGCTGGCGCCGGCCATCTACAAGCGCCACGTCCGGCGGCAGCGGCGCCTCGCCGATCAGTCCGCGGCCGTGGCCTCGGCCAGCGGGCCCGGCCGGTAGCCGTCGAGGCCGGAGGGCAGGGGTGTCGCCGGGTCGCGCACCCAGGCGGCGATGTCGCGCAGGACCACCTCCCCTTGAAGGTCGCGCAGCAGCATGTGCCACCCCTCGGGATAGAACGCGACGCGGTGGCGACCGTCGGGCAGCCGCTCCAGCGTGGCCTCGATCGGCGCGCGCGGCACGATCTCGTCGCGCTCGCCGAACAGCAGCAGGGCGGGCGGCGGTAGCTCGGGCGCGGCGGCATAGGCCTCGCTCATCAGGTCGACCAGGCCCGCCACGGTGTCGACCCGTGTCTCCTTCAGCACCAGCGGATCCCGTCCGAGGGCGCGCAGCAGATCCATGTTGTCCGAGGCCTGGATGTCGAGCCCGCGCCCGCTGAGCGGCATCCCCGGCGCCAGGGCGCGGGCGAGCCACAGCGCCCAGCGCTGGTAAAAGGGCATCAGGTCGCGCGTCCAGACGGCGGGCGAGATCAGTACCACCCCCTCGACCAGCGGCGGCGCGATGCCGGCCATGGCCGTCAGGATGACCGCGCCGCCCATGCTCTCGCCCACCAGGAACAACGGTTGGCGCGGATGGCGTTCGCGGATCAGCCGGGCGACGGTGCCGAGGTCGGCCACCAGGGTCTCCGACCCGGCCCAAATGCCCGGCTCCCTGGTGGCGCCGAAGCCGCGCTGATCATAGGCATAGGTGACGATGCCGAGCTCGGCCCAGAACGGACCGGCACCGGCGAAGGCGTTGGCATAGTCGTTGAACCCGTGCAGGGCCAGCACCACCGCCTCGGCCCGCGCGTCCGCCGGCCCCCAGCGCCACAGCGGCAGGCGGTAGCCGTCGGCGGCGACGACGATCTCGTCGGGCGGCCCCGCCTGCGCTGCCTGCGGCGCGCCCGGGCCGGCCTCGAAAGGCTGCAGCCGCGGCTCGGTGACGGGCACGCCCATGGATTGGTAGCCGCCGGCGCAGCCGCCGAGGACAACGAGCAGCAGCAGGGTGAGCCGTCGCGTCCGGCCGGCCGGCCGCCGAGGCGACGGCAGGGAGGACCGCTCCGGCCGGTCGATCACGGGACGGCCCACGGTCTCACGAGCCCCCGGGGGCGGGGCGGGTGAGCTGAAGGAAAATGTCCTCGAGGTCCGTCTCCTCCGTCGACAGGTCGGCGATGCGCAGGCCCGATTCACTGATTCGCAGCAGCAGCTCGCCAAGGCGCGCCTCGCTCGGCCGGTACTGGACGACCAGGGTGCGGGGATCGGCGAGGGCCGCGTCGCAGCCCTCGAGCCCGGCGGGCACGGCGTTGACCGGCTCGGTCAGCGTCACGGTCAGGGTCTTGCTGTCCACCCGGTCGAGCAGGTTGCGTGTCGTGTCGCACGCCACCACCTCGCCGTGATCGATGATGGCGATACGGTCGCACAGCGCCTGCGCCTCCTCCAGGTAGTGCGTGGTCAGCATCACCGTTGTGCCGGCGCGGTTCATGGCACGCACCTGGGTCCACAGCTGCTGCCGCAGCTCGACGTCGACGCCGGCGGTCGGCTCGTCGAGCACCAGCACCGGCGGCGAGTGCACCATGGCCTTGGCGACCATGAGGCGCCGGCGCATGCCGCCCGACAGCGTGCGGGCATAGGCTGTGGCCTTGTCCGTCAGGCCCACGGTCTCGAGCAGCCGGTCGGTGATCCGCTCGGCCTTGGGCACGCCGTAGAGCCCCGCCTGCAGGTCGAGCAGCTCGCGCGGCGTAAAGAACGGATCGATGTTGAGCTCCAGCGGCACGATGCCGATGGCCGAGCGGGCGCGCCGCGGGTCGCGATCGATGTCGAAGCCCCAGACCTCGGCGCTGCCAGCGGTCTTGTTGACCAGGCCGGCCAGGATGTTGATCAGCGTCGACTTGCCCGCGCCGTTGGGGCCGAGCAGGCCGAACAGCGCGCCGCGCGGCACCTCGAGTGAGATCGCCTTGAGTGCGGTCTTCTCGGGCTGGGTCCGGCTGCCCTTGTAGACCTTGGTGAGATCGCGGACGGCGACGGCGAGATCGGGGACGGCGGGGGTCGGGGCCGGCGCGCGGGCCTGCGCCGCGGCGGCGCTAGTGGATCCGGCCATGTCAGGGCCTCTGGGCTCCGTCGGGCCGGTGGCCCCGCACGGGCCGTCCAAGCCGATTGAACGGGCGAGCGGCATCGCTATCATCGCGCCGCCGGGGGGTCAACCGCGCCCGGCGGTGCTCTATACGGTGCGCCGCCACCGGCCGCCGGCGCGGCCGGCCTCCAGCCGGTCCGGTGCGCCGCCACTGCTCGAGAAGGACCCATGCAGCCGCCCGAGATCATCCATGTGGATGCGGAGACCGAGGCCGTCGCCTGCGACGGCGGCAACGGCCCGCTCGGCCACCCGCTCGTCTATTACCATTTCGGCAAGACCAACAAGGTCGACTGCGGCTACTGCGGCCGCCGGTTCATTCGTGTCGCCGAGCCGGCGCATGCGGGCCATTAGCGGACATCGTCGAAGGGCCCCGATCGCGACCCGCCCCCGCCGACGCGGCGGGGGCGGATGAGACGCTTTCGGGGTCCCGGTCGCGGACCCAGGGCGGTCGCGACCGTCAGTTCCTGGACCGATCCACCAGGCGCTTCTCGGCGATCCACGGCATCATGGTGCGCAGGGTCTCGCCGACGCCCTCGATCGGGTGCTCGGCGGCGCGCCGGCGCATGGCCTTGAAGCTGGTCTGGCCGACCGTGTTCTCCAGCATCCAGTCGCGGGTGAACCGGCCGGACTGGATCTCGCCCAAAATCCGGCGCATCTCGGCCCGGGTCTCCTCGGTGATGATGCGCGGTCCGCGCGTGTAGTCGCCATACTCTGCGGTGTTCGAGATCGAGTAGCGCATGTTGGCGATGCCGCCCTCGTAGATCAGATCGACGATCAGCTTGACCTCGTGCAGGCACTCGAAATAGGCCATCTCCGGGGCGTAGCCTGCCTCGACAAGGGTCTCGAAGCCGCAGCGGATCAGTTCGACCAGCCCGCCGCATAGCACCGCCTGCTCTCCAAAAAGGTCGGT
>CAZTHL010000112.1:0-10835 GCA_964613585.1 uncultured Mycobacteriaceae bacterium
GCCGGACGATCGACGCGGTTCGCCACGACGGCGCCCGCCGACGCGCGGGGTCATGGTGTCCATGAGGACGAACTCGAGCCGGCCGCCCAACGTTCCAGCCCGGACGGACCTGGAGTGTGACGCCTGACGCGGACTCGGCACCGGCCCGCTCTCCTTGCCCGGCCGCCCCAAGCATGCGGTCGTTGGGTGGCCGGGCGGGGAGCGGGCGGGCGATGTCACCCAACCCGGAAGGGCTCCAACGTCGGCACGCCGCTCTCGAGCGCAGGCGGCGTGTCCGATGTCGGAGAGGCCGCCGACCACGGGGCGGCTGTCCCGCGAGGTCGGCGGCCGCGTCCCAAGCCGCCGCGGGGGAACGACGAGCCGGTCGACCCGGCGCTCACATCGCCACGGCGCCGGTTTCCACCGCCTCGAGGTCGAACGCCGCCTTCATGAGGGCCCGGGTGTAGGGCTCGCGAGGCGTGTCGAAGAGGGTCTCGGCCGGCCCGCGCTCGACGACCCGGCCGCCCTGCATGACGATGACCTCGTCGGCCAGCGCGCGGACAACCTTGAGATCATGGCTGATGAACATGTAGGCCAAGTCGTGCCGCGCTTGCAGGTCGCGCAGCAGGTCGACGATCTGCGCCTGCACCGACATGTCGAGCGCCGAGGTCGGCTCGTCCAGCACCACGAAGCGCGGCTTCAGCACCATGGCGCGGGCAATCGCGATGCGCTGGCGCTGGCCGCCCGAGAACTCATGGGGGTAGCGGTGCCGGCTCGCCGGGTCGAGGCCGACCTCCTCGAGCGCCGCGACGATCATGCGTTCGCGCTCCGCCGCGGTGCCACCCAGGCGGTGCACCTTGAGGCCCTCCTCGACAATCTCGCCGACCGACAGGCGCGGGCTCAGCGAGCCGTAGGGGTCCTGGAACACCACCTGCATCTCGCGCCGCAGCGGCCGCATCTGGCCGAACTGCAGCCCCTGCAGCGGCCGCCCGCCAAAGTGGATGGCGCCCTGGGACGAGATCAGCCGCAACAGCGCCAGCCCCAGCGTGGTCTTTCCGGAGCCGCTCTCGCCGACCACGCCGACGGTGCGGCCGGCGCGCACCGTCACGTCGATGCCGTCGACCGCGCGGACATGGTCGACCGTGCGGCGCAGTACGCCCTTCTTGATCGGGAACCAGACCTTGACGTCGGCGCCGTCGATGACGACCGGCGCCGCCGCGTCGGCGTCCCGCTCCGGCCGCCCCTTCGGCTCGGCCTCGAGCAGGCGTCGCGTGTAGGGGTGCTCGGGCGCCCGGAACAGAGGCTCGACATGATTGTGCTCGACGATGCGACCCTCGCTCATCACGCAGACCCGGTCGGCCATCTTGCGCACGATGCCGAGGTCGTGGGTGATCAGCAGCAGCGCCATGCCGAAGCGGCGCTGCAGGGTCTTGAGCAGCTTCAGGATCTGCGCCTGGATGGTGACGTCGAGCGCCGTGGTCGGTTCGTCGGCGATCAGCAGGTCGGGCTCATTGGCCAGCGCCATGGCGATCATCACGCGCTGGCGCTGGCCGCCGGACAGCTCGTGCGGGAAGGCGCCCAGCCGCTTCTCCGCCTCCGGCAGGCCGACCAGGTCGAGCAGCTCGATCACCCGGGCGCGCGCCTCGGCCGGGCCCAGCCCCTTGTGCACGCGGAGGGTCTCGCCGACCTGCCGCTCGATCGGGTGCAGCGGATTGAGCGAGGTCATCGGCTCCTGGAAGACCATGGCGATGCGGTCGCCGCGGATCGAGCGCATCGCCCTCTCATCGGCGCCGACCAACTCGGTGCCGCGAAAGCGGATGCTGCCCGAGGGGTGACTCGCTGCGGGATAGGGCAGGAGCTGCAGCACCGACAGCGCGGTCACCGACTTGCCGGAGCCGCTCTCGCCGACCAGGGCCAGGGTCTCGCCCGCCTCCATGGCGAAGGAGACCTCGCGCACGGCATGCACCGCGCCACCGCCGGGCAGGGCGAAGGCGACCGAGAGATCCTGCACGGCCAGCAGCGGGGCGGCCGGGTCGGCGTCGGTAGCGCGGGCGGATCCGCTGCGAGCCGTCACGGAGCCGGCGGGACGGAGGCCGCCGTCAGCCCGCGCAGCGCCCTCGGCGGCGGCGTTGGTCGGGAGCGCATCGTTCATGGATCCTCGGCAAGCGGCGGCGATCGCCGGTGGCGCGGCCGGCCAGGGCGCTTGGCGAAAGAGCGCGCGGGGGCGCCGCCCGGCCGAGCACCGGCAGGCCGACACCCCCAGCACAGATGTCCAGCGACACCGCTCGACGCAAGTGCCAGGGTCGTGGGCCCGCGAGGCACGTATCGTGGGCAGGGTCGCCGCGAGGGGCGGCGCCGGGCCTTTCTCGCACGCCGCAACCGCCGGCCGCGCGACCATCCGGACGCGCGGCCGGCGGCCAGGGCGGGAAACTGCCCTCAGCCGCCATCGCCCTCCATGTCGAGGGTGTCCCGATCGATCTCATCGGCCAGATCGGGACAGCAGGACCGAAGCATGCCATCCGCCTCCGCCCGCAGCCGAGCCGCCTCCACGGACAGGCGGGCCTGCTGGTCGGCGGGCAGAGCGGCGAGCATGTCGTGAAATCGGTTGGCCATGGCTTCGGTTCTCGCACAGATGTTGGTCGACGGGGCTCGAGTCGGGACACACTTTAGCGTTCAGGCGGACAGCTGTCACCCACAGCATCGGATAGCGCGAATCAAGGCCTTTTGATGCCATGTAACGTAGGATGCCGGCTTGGCTACCTCGCCTGTTTGCGATGGAACCTGCCCAGGCTGGCGGCTTGCCCGACTGGCCCCGCGTCCCGGGGCTCGCCGCCGGCTGAAGCACGGCCGCGTCACATCCGGTGACGGCGCAGGTTTGAGCATGGCACCCGGCTCGCCCGCAATTGGCGTTCAGCGCCCCTGTGCTCTCGCCTGCCCGGGGACAAGCGGCCTCTCCCGCCTCCCGAACACGCCCCATGAGGTGTGCCTAGCCGGACAACCTTGCAAAGATGGCCGCGTTCCGCCGGGCCGGGGTCGCGAGAAGCGCCGCATCGCCGGCGCCGGTGGTCCTGCGCAATCAACCGCGGAGTGTGGCTGTGAAGTCGCACTCGGCCTTGCCGGCTGGGCGGCGCGGCCGCTCCCGAGAGCCGCCGATGCTGGGTTCCGCTTGGCTCCAGCCCGCCCTACGCGTGATGAACATCACATCGAAGAAGGCCCGGGAAGTCGCATGCAGCGCCGGCGGGCCCCGACCATGCCGCTCGTCGCATGTCGGGTGGAGGGGCTAGTGCGTTTCCGCCTGACACGGAAACGTCACCGGCCGCTCCCTCACCCGGCCAGCCTGAGCATACTGTCGTTGGGTGCCGGGCGGGGGGTGGCCCGGCGGGGGAGCGGCCCGGCGATGCCCTTGGAGCCGAAAACGCTCTAGAAGCGGACCCGGGCGCCGGTGAGAACCGCGATGATGTTGTCGAAGTCGTCGGCCGGGCTGTCGAGCTCGTGGTTGCGCACGCCGAGATAGACCTCGGTGCCCACGGGATCGAGCCGCTGCACGCCGAAGATGGCGTAGGACTGCGCCTCATCGCCGGCGACCAGGATGTCCTGGGACTCGGTGAAGTCGATGCCGAAGGAGGTGCGGCCGAGGTCGGTGGCGTCGATCTGCATGCCGAGCTTGCCGTAGAGGAACCAGGGCTCGCGCGGTCCGGAATCGATGAACTGCAGGCCACCGGCGCCGGTCAGGGTGACGAAGACGTTCTCGGCGACGGGGATGTTGGCCGAGGCCGAGCCGTTGAACTGGCGGAAGCCGGCGGTCGACTCCGCGTCGGCGAAGGCGACCGCCGCGCCCACGGCGGTCCTGCCGAACTGGCCGCCATAGTCGAGCGCCACGTCCCAGGCGCCGTCGGTCACGGCCGAGGTGCGCAGGCCGAGCCCGAACAGGCGCGGGCTGTCGTAGCGCAGCCGGTCGTCGCGGCCGAGCCCGTCGAAGTTGTCGTAGACGAGGTTGAGCGCCGGGCCCAGCTCGCCCTCGTCATTGGCGAACTCGAGGCCGCCGGCGATGTCCTCGATGCTGCTGTAACCGATCATGAAGGTGCCGGACAGGTCGACCTCGGAGGTGTTGTCCGAGGCAGTGTCGCCCTGGCCGACCCGCAGCGCGCCGAAGCGCTCGCTGGTGACGAACAGCTCGAGCTGCCGCTCCTCCACGAAGAAGTCCGAGGAGTCCTCGAAGCCGACGATGTTGCTGGCGTTCGACTGCGCCTCGAGCTCGATCTGGCTGCCGATGGTGATGTCCCGGGTCAGATCGGACTCGGAGATCAGGGTGAAGCGGGTCGACGAGGAATCGTTGTCGACATGGAAAAAGTCCTGGTCGCTGCCGTTGTTGCCGTACAGCACGCCGCGGTTGACCTGGCCGGAGAGGGTGACCCTGACCGTGTCGAACCGGCGGTCAATTCCCGGCTCGATGCGCGGCAGCTCCGGCGGCTGGGTCTCCGGCAGCGGCCGCTCGGGCGCCGTCTCGCCCGGCTCGACCCGGGCCCCGGTCTCGCCGCCGTCCGGCTCCGTCTCCGGCACGGCCTGCACCCCGTCGGGCGGCTCGAGCCCCGGCAGCGGCCGCTCGGGCGCCGTCTCGCCCGGCTCGACCCGTGCCGTCCGCTCGGCGGCGTCCGCCTCGACCTGCTCACGCAGCTCCTCGATGACCCGGTCCTGCTCGGCGCGCTCCTGCTTCAGCTGCTCGATCTCCTGCATCAGCCGCTGCATCTGCGCCTCGATCGTGTCCAGCCGATCCTGCGCCGCCGCCGCGGCCGGCACCAAGGCGGCTGTCGTGCCAAGCGATAACGCAAAAAGCCGCGCGGCGTTTGGCCGCGCCTTAAGCGGTGCAGCGTTCCGAAGTCCGGGCGATGGGGTCATGGCGACCTCTCCCTGACGCAAGGATCCTTGGATGTAGGCGCACACGATCAAGCCCGCGCGACGCGGGCGGACCGCCAGCTTGGAATGGAGGGTGCGCGCGGCACGCGCTGGGGCGGGCGCGCCGGCCGTGGCTTGGCCCGACGCGAGGAGGAGTCTAGAAACAATCTGCCGATTTTGACAAGGAAAAAGTAATAGGAGTTGAGTTTGAATACCTGCTTACTCGGTTGCCTCGGTGCGCTCCCCCGTCGGCGCCGTGCGTACGGCCATGCCGGCGGCGGTGAAGGAGCGGCGCCCCGACCTGAATCAACGCCCGCGCGGCGAGCGGCAGCGGGATCGACCGGCTCGGGCGGTTCCGCGTGACGCGGATTGGGCACCGGCCCCCTCCTCCCCCCGGCCAGCCTGAGCATGCTGTCGTTGGGTGGCCGGGCGGGAGAGCGGCCGGGCGGGAGAGCGGCCGGGCGGGAGAGCGGCCGGCGATGCACTTGAGCCGGAAACGCTCTCACCCAGGCATTCGACGGCACCGATCGAAAGGAAGGGTCACCAGCCGCTTCCGCCATGCCGTGACCAGCTGATGTCGAGGCACGGGATGTATCGCGATGCCGTTGCTTGCCCGCGGAGCCGGCGACCAATCAGCGTAAGAGGCGGATCACACCGTTGAGGTCTGCCGGACGGAGCCTTGCCGAAGAGCCGGCATCGCCTGGGCGGTTCTGCGTAAGCGGGAAAGGCTCAGAGGCGGAAGCCCAGCACCGTCACATCGTCGACCCGCTGTCGATCGCCCCGCCAACCGGCCAGCGCCTCCTCCAAGGCGGCCCGCTGGGCGGCCATCGGGCGGTCGGCATGGGCCGCCAGGATCTCTTTCATCCGGCGCTTGCCCATGGGCATTCCCTTGGGGCCACCGAGCTGGTCGTGATAGCCGTCGGTCACCAGCCAGAAGGCATCCGCCACTCCCGCCTCGACCTCCGTCACCGTGACGGTTGAGAGGCTCGGGCCGCCCCCGATGCCGTTGCGGCTGCCCTTGATCTCTTCCAGCACGATCGCGCCGCCGCGCCGCACGAACAGGCCATGGCCCATGCCGCAGAACCGGAACGAGCGGCTGCCATGGGGCCGGTAGATCAGCCCCATGTCCATCCCGTCCCGGATCTCGCTGCCGCCACTGCGGACCCGCTGCGCATTCACCCGTGTAAATATCGTCGTGTTCAGCTCGGTGATCACCGAGGCCAGATCGACATCGCCATCCGGCCGATGATCGATCACCGTGTTCAACACCTCCACGGCCAGGATGGTCATGAACGCCCCGGGAACGCCATGGCCGGTGCAGTCGATGACGGCGACCACCGTGCCTTGGCGCATCGGCTTGATGAAGTAGATGTCGCCGCCGACGATGTCCCGTGGCGACCAGAGCACAAAGCTGTCCTCGAAGGGCTGCCGC
The DNA here is from genome assembly GCA_964613585.1 of uncultured Mycobacteriaceae bacterium. Classification (GTDB taxonomy): domain Bacteria; phylum Pseudomonadota; class Alphaproteobacteria; order DSM-16000; family Inquilinaceae; genus CAZTHL01. The sequence goes on from CAZTHL010000112.1 coordinate 6,305, forward strand.
AGGAGCTCGTCCGGGGGCAGCAGCGCGTACTGGATGCTCTTTGCATAGCTGATGCTGTCAAGGATGGCGCGGTTCTTGTCCTCGAGGTCGCGGGTGCGCTCGCGGACCTTTGCCTCCAGGGTCTCCAGGAGGACGGTGTTCTCGCGCTTCATCTGGGCATAGGTATCGACGATCCGGCGGAACTCCGCCACCGCCCTCGGCAAGGGCCGCTCGGTGCGGTCACCCCCGGCATAGCGCTCCATGTCCGTGGCCAGCGCCGCCACCGGACGGATCAGGCGACGCACCATCACCGAGGCAACCCCGAGCAGCACAACCGAGGACCCGAGCAGAAACAACAACATCTCATTGCGCAGAACGATCAGCCGCTCGCGCTCGACACGGTTGTTCTCGAAGATGTGGCCAACAAGCAGTCCCTCGGGTCCATGGGTCAGCTCCACCGTGTAATGGTCCCAGCCGGCCACGGCGTCCGGATCGGCATTGGAGATCAGGGTTCTGTCGCCTCGGTCCATGCGCATCCGCACACCATACTTTCTGGTCAGCTCGGAGAAGTATCCCTTCGTAAGGTCGATGCCGACGATCACCGCGCCGACCGGTGTCCCATCGGTCTTGCGGGCCGGATGAACGGACATGATCAGCAGCGCGTCCTCCAGCTCACGGAGGCCGACGAAGCTGGAGAGATCCTCCAAAGCCCGGGTCACCTCGGGCCGGTGGTCGTACATCTCGCCGAAGCCGAACTCGTCATGCCCTTTGGCGACCCCGAACCCTTCCCGATCGACAAACGTGATGTAATCGATGCCGTTGCCGATCAGGACGCGACCCCGCTGGTAAAGATAATCGGTGTCAAGGATCTCGACGGCGTCGGAGAGATCGGCCTGATGGCCAAGCCGGGTCGCCATCGTGTCGACCTCGAGCATGGCTTCCAGCACATCGACCTGGATCCGCTGGGCCTTGTCACGCAGGCGCTCCTGAATTGTGCTGTCGAGCTGCCGGAGGAGCCGGTCCACCTGGTGCATGTGCAGCACCCCGGCCAGCAGGAACGGAACACAAACCAGGACAAGGATACGGGTCAGCAGGCTCACGAGGGTCTCACAATGAGGGCCGCCGCACAGGATGCGCCGTCGGCAACCGAACGTCGCCCTCGGCCTTCGTCTTCGCCAGGGCGGTTGGCCTCACAACCACCCTCACTAGGACAAGCGTTCAGGATGTCGCAACCGCTGTCATGACATCAGGCCTCGCGCATTGCCGCGGTGACGGTGGAGCACACCCCCATGGCGGACCCATCCCGCATCGTCCGACGACCGGCCGCACCGGGCCCCGGGGGCCCGCCGCTCTGCGGGCCTGCGCCTCCTTCAGATCAATTCACCCCGTGGACCAGCCGGTTTGCCTCGCGCACCCCGTCATAAAGGCTGTCGCTCAGCACCTCGTAGCCGCTGCCGTAGAATCCGGCCTCGCGCATGACCTGCATCACCGGGTGATCCATTGTCAGAGCCGCCAGAGCCTTGGCCACACTGGCCTTGACCGAAGGGTCCATGTCTCCCCGCGCCGCGTAGGCCGGGTTCGGGATCGGGGCGGATTCCGCGAGGATGCGAAAGGGGTTGTCATCGCTCAGCGCCGCGGGATCGGTTCCATAAATCAAGGAGGACACGGCGCCCGCATCAATGCGCTGCAGCGCCACGGCCTCCAGCACCTTGTCATGCTTCTTCAGGTACAACACGCGCCGGAAATAGTCTTCCGGCTCGATCCCTCGACGTCGCAGCACGGCCATGGGGAAGACATAGCCGCTGGTTGAGTCCGGGTCGGTGAAGGCGAACAGGCCGTCCTCGAGATCCGACAGGCTCTCGTGACGGGAGTCGGCATGGGTGATGATCAAGCTGCGATAGGAGGCGGAGACCTGGCCGCCGCGGTCGCGCTGGATCGTCGCCAGATAGTGCAGGTCCGGCATGGCCCGCTTGGCCACCGTGTAGATGTTCGGCGAGAAGTGGCCGAAATCGACCCGCCCGTCCTGCATCGCCGCGACCAAGTCATCATAGTCGGGAGCGATGTACAGGCTCACATCCGTCCCGATCTCCTCGGACAGGTACTGGGTCAATGGTGTGTAGAAGGCGGTCACCTCATCACGGTCGGTAAAGGGCGTCGAGGCGAAGATATACCTATCCTGGGCTGCGGCCGGGGGCACAAGGGCCATTATCATCAGGACAGTGAAGACGAGACGGGTCAACGGGGCCTCCGATGCTGGCTAGACTCGGACCGGACGGTCGGACCTCAGCGCGAGATCAAAGTATTCAATATGGCCGCTGCTCATGCCACGCCGGGTTTATGATTCTTTGAAGACAGCCGCTAAACCGGATTTAGGAAAACAGGAGACCAGATTGTCAACGAAGAAGTTGACAAAGAGATTGACAAGCATGGGCGATGGTGACTCTACAAGGACTGGATCCGCTCGGTCACAAGCCGCAGCTTTTCCAGCAAGACGTCCTTTCGCCCGGCATCAATTCGGTCCGGGTTCAGGTAGATGGAGAACCCATCGGTGTTCTCGGTGATCTCGTCAACCTTCTGAATGTTGCTGAACAGATCGATCACTTTGTAGGTGTGGATTGGATACGGTATGCCCTTGACGAAGATGGTCTCCTTGCGCTCGCAGAAAACCTCGTCCTTAACCAGAGCATAGGTCTCGTGAGAGATCAGGATATCATTGGTTTGGGCGTTGCTTTCCAGACGACTGGCGAGGTTTACTTGACCGCCGATAATGGTGTAGTCCATACGCGCCGCGCTTCCGAAATTGCCGACAGTGCAGTAGCCGGTGGTGATGCCCATGCGCGCCTGAAACGGCTCCGACACGCCCATGCCGACCCAGACCTTGCCCAGAGCCTCGAGCCGCCGGCGCATCTCCAGCGCCATCCGCACACAGGCCAGCGCATCCTCCCTCGGGCCTCGGCTTTCTGGGTCGCCGAAGAAGAGCAGCAGCGCATCGCCAATGAATTTGTCGATCATGGCCCCGTGCTTGAGCGCGATCCTGCACATCTCGTCCAGATAGCTGTTGAGAAAGTAGGTAAGCTCCTCAGGCTCCATGCGCTCCGTGATCGCTGTAAAGTTTGCGATGTCGGAGAAGAAGATGGTCAGCTTCTTCCGTCGGGCATTCAGCTTCACGTCGGTTCGGCCATGAAATATCGACTCATAGAGCTGCGGCGACAGATACTTCGACAGATCTTGTGAAAGGCTCCCGAGAACGCGGTTTTGTTGGTTGAGCTGATCGTTGAGCTTCTTCTCGCGCTCCTGTTGCTTGTCGTTGAGCTTGACCACCCGCTTGATCTTCTTGTTCAGCATCTCGAACTGGCGAAGGAGATCGGACAGGGCTTGACGGGGCACCGTTTCCGAGCTCTCCGTCTCCTCGAGCAGCGCCCGGCAGGCCTCGATGGCGCGGTCCTCCGGTGATTGCAGCTCGCTCATGAGGCTTTCTCGACCAGGTGGAACGGCAGGTCGACCAGATCCTCGGCAAACTCCTCGCCATACTCCAGCGCCGCCTCGTTGTCCCGATCATAGATCCAGTTGACCGTCACCGCCTTGCCCGACTGGGCCGCCTCTTCCAGCTGGAAGAACAGGTCCATGAAGATCTTCGAAGTGCTGCTGTTGAAGTACACGATCTCGAAGTTGAACTCGGCCGACTGCTCTGCCGCCAGCCCGGCCAGATACCGCTCCACCCAGGCGAGGACCGGCGCATAGAATTCACTGGTGTTCTCCGGATAGGACTCGCCGGCGAAGCGGTGGCTGTGTGCCACCGGGTCCAGGCGGATCGCCGGCATCCCCGTGCCGGCAGGGATCTCCAGAACCTCCATCGTTCCGCCCCCTATTGGATAAAGCCCCTGATAGTGAAGAAGGCCGTATCGGCGTCGATCGGCTTGAAGTCGAATTCCAGCGGCCGTGAGCACTTGCGCGCCATCTCGATGAAGCCGAGGCCGGCACCCTTGCTGTCGGCCTCGGGACCCTGCTTGCGCTTCTGCCGGTAGAGTTGCTTAAGCTGGTCAGGCGACATGGCGACCAGATCGCTCAGATAACCGCGCAGTCTCTCGACCTTGGCGGCAGGGATGCGGTTGCCGCACAGGACGAAATGCTCGCCCTCCCGCCGGCCAAGCACGATGATGCCGAAGCCGAACTCGCCCTCGCCGTTCGGTCCGCATAATCGCTCCGCCGAGTAGAACATCATGTTCTGCATCTGCTCCATGAAGATCGAGAAGATCTTCATGGAGGTGCTCGTGTCGATGCGGTCGGCCTGCATGTTGTTCTTGAGGGCCTCTCCGATGCCGATGACGATCTGATGCGAGATCGGGCCGCTGAAGCAGAAGATCGCGCCCTCATCCTCCATTCGCGTCTTCAGCGCATGCAGATCATCCAGCATCACGGAGCCCGGTCCTGGACAGGCGGACACCGGCATCCACCCGTCTCGATTCTGAAGACTTGATCGAATTGGGTGCCGGGAGACTAGGCGGGATGCCGGCACCGTGTCAACGCAGCCTGCCTTCACAGCGGCCCGTGG
>CAZTHL010000113.1:0-1935 GCA_964613585.1 uncultured Mycobacteriaceae bacterium
ACATCGCCTTCCTCGGGGGCCGGCCGGATGGACTCGACCACCATGTCGATCTCGGACGGCTCCGCCTCGAGGATGTAATGCTCGATCCCCCGGATGGTGAAAACGTAGCAGAGCTTGCGCGCAAGGTAGCGGTTTCCGGGCTGCCTCAGGACCTCATGCAGCGCCGCGCGGTCGGTCAGACCCTCCGTGCCGCTGCGGCCCGTGACCTGCGCGAACTCCTTTTCCACGTCCAGCGACGGAAAGCGCGGCTCAATCAGGCCGAGGGCATAGACGTAGCTCGGCTCCTCCTCGGTCGCCGCCAGTCCGTTCCCGTTCTGCATCATGTCCGCAGGCCCCTCGGCCTGGGCGGGGACGATCCGTCGCCGCAGCAGGACGGGATCCTGCCGCTGTCCCGACGTCGCCCGATGCAGCGTCGGTCGGACGCGCGACGCGCTTCGCTGCTCTCCCGTCGACGATGTCACGGGCTGGTCCCCACCGGCATCCTCGACCGGGCCGTTGGCGGGATCCTGGGGCTGCATCATGACGAAACCTCCGGTGTCTTTGGTTACTTAGGGGTTCCGAGAAGACCCTATCCCCGTCCGTGACGGTGATTGGGGGACCGCTAGCGGGTGAAGCTGACCCAGCGATTGAGCACCTGAGCCCGCCGCTGGCAGCCGCCGCATGGCGTGATGCCGACCGTGTAGGCGGTCCGGGTGACCACGTCCCCGAGGCCGATCTGCTCCTCCTGGACGAACCCAGGCAGGCGCACCCGGACGGCGGAGCGTGCGGCTGGCGCGGCGTGGGGCTTGTCCTGTGTCTCGTCGGTCATGCCGGGTTCCTCGGTGGCGACGTGGCGCCTGGAGCCGCTGACGCGGTCGCCGCCAGACGCTGCCATGCGCCCCAGGCGTTCAGTCTTGGCGGCACGATCGACCGTCGTGCCGCCACGGTGGAGGCGCCGATCAAGGCCGCCATGACCTCGGCCGCCGACGCTTCGGGCACGAGCGACCAGAGCAGGGCGATGGCGCCGGTGACGAACGGCGCGGCCGCGCTCGTCCCGCCCATCAGGAAAACCGAGCCCTTGGGATCGTAGCTGCGGACATGGTCTCCCGGCGCCGCAAGGCCCTTGCGGCCGATGGAGATGCCGAGATTCGAATAGTCGATGGGCCGGCCATTCATCTGGACGGCGACCACGGGGATGGTCCAGGGATGCTGGGTGAAGACGCTGCCCCCCAGGGTGCCCTGGTTGCCGGCCGCGACGACGACAATGACGTCGTTCCGCATGGCGTGGTCGAGAGCCGCGTCCAGGCGCGGGAAGCGGCTGCCCGAGAAGGTGGTCAGTGCGACGCTCATGTTGAGGATCCGGGCGCCAGCATCGACCGTGCCGATGATCGCGTCGGCGACATCGTCCGGCTCGGCGACGAGGTTCCGTGTTGCGGCGCCGCCGCGCTCGCCGAAGATCGGCCGGACCAGGAACGTGCACTCCGGGCAGATTCCCGGAAGGCGGCAGCCGTCTGCCGACGCCAGCATGCCGGTGATGAAGGTGCCGTGCAGGCATGCCAGGCCGCCGGCGGACCTGCAGGAGAGACTCCCGGGCACAAGCCCTTGCAGACGCGCCTGCCTCAGGGTCGGGATGGCCGACCGCACCGGTCCGTCGATGATTCCGACGGCGATCGACGGGTGCCCGCGGCTCAGACGCATCAGCGGGGGCAACGCCACGGTCTCGAGCACCTCGGCCGGTCCCGGCGCGAAATGCGTCGCCGCCGGCACGCCGGGGCCACGGGCATCGGCCCTGTCATCATGGTCCTTGAGGCCGCGGCGCAGCGCCCGGCCGGGTTCGCCCCGGCCTGTCTGCCCCTCATCGCCGTCACAGGGATCGCAAGCGCTGCGGCGGCACGCGGGGTCGGGCGGGACCGCTCCTCCGGACGTGCCGCCGGACGTGCCGCCGGACGTGCCGCC
>CAZTHL010000113.1:2035-10753 GCA_964613585.1 uncultured Mycobacteriaceae bacterium
CCGGACGTGCCGCCGGACGTGCCGCCGGACGTGCCGCCCGGCCGCTCGATCGGCGCGGCGTTGCCGTCCGGTGGAGACCGCTGAAGAGCCACACAACTGGTCATCACAAATCCCCTGAGCCGCCCGGGACGGCACGGGTCGACGGTGGCCGGCGCATGCCGGGCCCATCGCCGGTCACGGGCAGCGAACGTGCAGGGTGCCGAGCTCCGTCGCACTGGAGCAGCCGGTGTCGCCGCGCACGAGGCCGCGGACGATGACCGTCTGGTCTCTTGCGTGGAACAGCTGGCAGACATGCCGCCTGACCATGGCGGCCAGCCCCACGTCTCCCTGGAAGCCGCTGACGCTGGAAAGCTCCGTGCACTCTCTCGGCCGGCCGCGGATGAACCGGTCGCGCCATGCGGCCTGAAAGCAGGATTTGCAGGAGTCGCGGGCCCGGCGTCGGCAGCGGTTCGGGACGGTGCGGCCGCAGCCCCGTCGGGCGGAGAAGGGTTCGGCCTCGATGGCTCCGCCGCCTTGCAGTGATGTCAGGTGAAAGATCGCCCCGCAGCTGCGCCGGATCGCCGGCGTCACCCCGAGCTCAGCCGCCCTTTCACCATTGCCGGCTGTCGCATAGCTCTGAACAGCGGGCGCAAGCGCCAGCTCCGCATGAAATCCTGGGAGAGCCACTTCGATCTCCATCGTCAGTTGCAGAAAAGGACGGACGAGAGGAAGATTTCTTCGCTACATATTGACCAGTGTACTTGGCCTGGACTCACCACCCTTCTTGATGCACCGCATACATTAACTATGCCGATATTGAAGTAAAGCTCAGAGCATTTCAATACAAAACATTTTTGTAATAATGAGTTGACATCGACAATCAATATTGACGGGCATTTTGCATGACACTATTCGTCCCATTTTACCTAATACTTTTTGGCCATGACACCATCATTGGCACGCCAGCTGGTCGGATCAGCATGGTCGAGGTTGGTGGCCGCAGCCGGCAGCCCTGCCGGGCCGGAATGCCAACGCTTGCCGCGGTCCGGCTCCGTGGAGATCGAGATCAGCGGGGCCCGTGGTCTGACGACAAGCAACCACCTCAGTGGTCTTCTGCTGGGAATGGGACGTGTCCGAGGCGGCTGCTTCCCGGGCTCTGGCCCGATGGTCGGCAGCACGGCCCGGCTCAGCGAGCGAAGGGGTCGGTCCTCGAGGGGCGCGGCACGGGCCGCGGGCGCGCCCCGGCCGGGCGACCCGTCCTCTCGTCGTCTCGGCGGTATCCTGCGGAGCAGCCCGCCTGACCAGGCTCGGCGTGCCTTGGTGGGCCGCGAGAGCCGGAAAGGCCCGGGCCAAGAAGAAGGCCTGGGCCGAGAATATGCCGTGCCCTGCTCGGCGAGCGTTCGATTGCCTCTCGAGGCGGTCCAGCGCGAGTAAACCCTCGCGCTTGCCCGCGGTCAGCCCAAGGGGTGGAAGAACACGAACGTGATCAGCAGGAACAAGGGCATCAGGAAGAGCAGCGACCAGCCCATGTAGCCGAAGAAGCTGGGCATGCGAATGTCCCGCTCCTCGGCAATGGCGCGCACCATGAAGTTGGGCGCGTTGCCGATATAGGTGTTGGCGCCCATGAACACGGCGCCACAGGAGATCGCCAGCAGCGTCTCCTCCCCCGCGGCCATCAGTTGCACGGCGTCGCCGCCCGCGGTGTTGAAGAACACCAGGTAGGTCGGGGCGTTGTCGAGGAAGCTCGACAGCATGCCGGTGATCCAGAAATAGGCGGCTTGCACCGGCTGCCCGTCCTGGTTCACCAGCGCCACCAGCGGCGCCCCGGCGCCCTCGGTGCCGGCGCGCAGGATGGCGATCGCCGGGATGATGGTGATGAAGATCCCGGCGAACAGCTTGGCGACCTCGACCATCGGGAACCAGGTGAAGCCGTTGCGGCGCCGGCTCTCCCGGCTGGTCATCTGCCAGGACAGGACGGCGATGCCGACCAGCAGCAGGTCGCGCACCACGTTCTGCAGCGGCATCTCGACGTGATAGATCCGGAAGGTAATCCCGGCTTCCCACAGCCCGGACATCAGGACGGCGCCGATGACGGCGGCCAGGAGCACGAAGTTGAACGCGCCCTCGAGCCCGAGCCTCTCGTGCTGGTCCTCCGGCGGCGCCTCGATTCCACCCTCCCGGCGCAGGAGGTAGGTGTCCAGCAGGAAGTAGACGGCGAGCAGCGGCAGCGCCACGGTCAGCATCGGCAGCAGCATGTTCCGGGTCGGCCAGAAGAAGTCGACCCCCTTGAGGAAGCCGAGGAACAGCGGCGGGTCGCCGAGCGGGGTCAGCGAGCCGCCGATGTTGGCCACCAGGAAGATGAAGAAGACCACCGTGTGGACCTTGAACCGGCGCTGCTGATTGCTGCGCAGGAGCGGTCGGATCAGCAGCATGGCGGCACCCGTGGTGCCCATCCAGCTCGCCAGGAAGGTGCCGATGGCGAGCATGCCGGTGTTCACGGCCGGTGTGCCCACCAGGGTGCCCTTGACCCGGATGCCGCCGGCCACGGTGAACAGCGCGGTCAGCAGGATGATGAACGGGATGAACTCGCTGAGGGCGGTGTGCAGGAGCTCGTAGACGGCGAGCCCCACCCCGTGCTGCAGCGCGAAGGGGATCAGGAAGGCAAGCGCCCAGGCCCCCGAGATCTTGCCGAAGTTGCGGTGCCAGAAGCCGGGCGCGACAAGCGGCCAGAAGGCGATCGACAGCAGGATGCCGACGAAGGGGACCACCCAGACGAGGCCAAGCTCTTCGCCAGGCAGGTGCGGCGCCTCATGGCCGGCCGGGCCGTGCTCGCCGAGCCCGTCCTCCTCAAGGGTGAACGCCGCGGGCCCGTGCCCGGTCTCGGCCCGGGCCGTGCCGCCCGGCGCCAAGCCGGCGGCATCGGCGCCGAGCAGGATGAGGACCAGCAGCAGGAGAGCGAGGACCGGGCGGGACGATGCGCGAACGGCGGCGGCACCCGACGCGGCGAGCAAGGGCCTCTCCGGAGCGATGGCAGGAACGGGTCGGACGACGGGTCGCCGGCACTGGCGCAGCACCGACTATGACGGATTGCCGCCCGTCCGCCAAGCCGCGCATCCGCCGGAGGCGGACGATGCATGTCAATTCGATGTCGGATCCGCCCCCGACCGGCGCTTCCGGGACCGCTTGCGTCGCGAAGGCGGCGGCCGCCGGTGTCCCTGACGCTTGTGCCCGCGTCCGGACGCCGGAGCTCCGCCGCGAGCTTGGCCGTCCGCGGCGGATCCGGCGATGCCACCCGACCCGGACACGCCCTAGTCGTCGTCGCCGGCCTCCTGGATGCCGTTGTCCTCCTCGTCGTCGGCGGTGAGCACGCCGGTCGCGGCCCCCGCGGCCCCGCCGACCGCCGCGCCGCCGAGCGGGCTGTCGCCGACAACCTCGCCGGCCGCCGCGCCGCCGGCCGCGCCGATGCCGGCCCCGGACAGGCCGCGCTCGGTTCGCGTCTCGCCGCAGGCCCCCAGCACCAGCGGCAGCACCCCAAGCAGGCTGAGCAGGATGGTCGGTCGCATGGCTTACCTCGTCCCGGGTTTCGATTGAAGCCGCACAACAGAAAGGGATTTGGCGCGGTTCCCGGCGGCCCGGTGCGTGGCCGGGAAGGGGCTGGTCGGGGTGCGAATCCGTCGGCATACTGGTCGGAAACGAGGTCGTGGGAGCCGCGGCCGAGAAGGACCAGCGAGGGGGAGACCTTGTCCATGCCGCGCTCGCGCACCCTGGCCCGTCCGGCCCCAGCCCGGCGCGCCGCCGTTGCCACGCTGACCGCCCTCGCGCTGCTGGCGCTGCTCGCGCTCGGGCCCGCGCGTGCCCAGGAGGAGCGCTCCTACCTGCTGGCGACGGCCGGCACCGGCGGCACCTACTACCCGGTGGGCGTGGCCATCGCCACGCTGGTCAAGGTTCGGCTGGAGCCGACCGAGGGCATCGCCATGTCGGCGATCACCTCGGCCGGGTCGGGCGAGAACGTGAAGCTGCTGCGCGAGCGACAGGCCGCCTTCGCCATCCTGCAGGGCCTGTTCGGCGCCTATGCCGCGCGCGGCGCCGGGCCGCTCGAGGCCGACGGGCCACAGGAGCATCTGCGCTCGGTCACCCTGCTGTGGCCGAACGTCGAGCACTTCGCCCTCAGCACCGACCGCGTGGAGACCGGCACCATCGAGGACCTGATCGCGCAGGAGGGCCTCCGCTTCGCCATCGGCGCGCGCAACTCCGGCACCGAGGGCTCGAACCGGCATCTCCTGACCGCGCTCGGCGTGGAGGACGTCGATGCCCATTTCGACCTCGCGTATCTGGGCTACGCGCCGAGCGCCGAGGCGTTCCAGAACGGGCAGATCGATGCGCTGAACCCGGCCGCCGGCCCGCCGGTCGGCGCCATGAGCCAGCTGAAGGCCGCGGTCGGCGACGAGGTGACGATCCTGTCCTTCACGGACGACCAGGTGGCCCGGGCCAACGGCGACTTCGACGCGCTGTGGACGCCGTTCGTGATCGAGGCCGGCACCTATCCGGGTCAGGACGAGGCGATCCGGACCATCGGCCAGCCGAACTTCCTGGCCGTGCACGCCGAGGTCGACGAGGACGCGGTCTACCGGATCACCAAGGCGATGTTCGAGAACCTCGCCTTCCTGCGCAACATCCACCCGATCACCGAGTACATCACGCTCGACAGCGCGCTCGCCGGCCTGCCAGTGCCGCTGCACCCCGGTGCCCTGCGCTACTATGAGGAGGCCGGCGTCGCCGTCCCCGACCGGCTGCGGCGTTGAGCGCCATCAAGCCCGAGCCGGTCGCCATCCGCCGAGCACCGATTCAAGGGCCGGCAACTTGCGGAGCACGTTCTTGTTGCCAACATCTTTTCCAGCCGCCCCTGTTCTTAGGCTAGCTTCAGGTGATTGTTCAAGGAACCAGAGGAGAGGCTCCGCTGGCGGCTCATCGACGAGAAAACATTGACGTGCGACGGCTGGATTAGAGAGCAAAGACAGATGTTTCTTTCGACCAGATAGTTGCCGCTTCGCTAAGAGCGCAGCTTTCTAGAGACGTGGCTGCCGATGAGATCGATCCTTCGCATGTTGACCCTTCGCATGTTGACGATATGATACTCAATAGTTGTGCAGACCTTATTGCTCGTACACAACAAAAGATCGGACTTGAGTTTGAGCGTGGCGAGTAGGCGAGAACGCGTATCGGCTTGTATCGAAAAGGTTGTCGAAAAGAGCGGAAATTCGACAAGAGCATTCGGGAAGACTACGCATAAGATGGGCTCACTTGATTTCAGCTACGAACACTGATCCAATTGCGTGCGGGCACCCGCATTTGCAGCAAGCTTATGGTTGCTTCTGCCGGTCGTGACAGCGACCTGAGTTCTTGCGTCCGCGTTCACTGTGGTTTACCGCCATTTGCCGTGTCAACGGGCATCGGCATCGGAAACACAGCCGGCCGGCCCGGCCATGGCCCTGGCGCGGCTCTCCAAGGCACGGCGTGGAAACTACAGGAACATTTCCGGCTCGGGATACCTGTTATACCATGTTCAAGAACCCGCTCCTCCTCGCCGCGCTGGCCATCACCGGCGCCATCGCCGTGTGGGGGGTGGTCGACACCGCCGGCCTGTCGGCACTCGCATCGGACACGGTGCGCATCCTGTTCGTCAGCCGCGGCTGGTTCATCATGCTGACCGCCAGCGTCATGCTGCTGCTGAGCCTCGGCCTCGCCGTCTCCCGCTACGGCGACATCAAGCTGGGCAAGGACGACGACGAGCCGGAGTTCTCCACGGTGAGCTGGCTTGCCATGATGTTCGCCGCCGGCATGGGCGTCGGCCTGCTGTATTACGGCGCCGCCGAGCCGCTGTCGCACTTCGCGCTGCTCAGCCGCCACATCGAGCCCGGCACCGCCGCCATTCAGGCGCGCTTCCTGACCAGCTTCCACTGGGGATTGCACGCCTGGGCGATCTACGGGATGACCGCGCTGGTCATCGCCTATTTCGGCTTCCGTCGCGGCGCCCCCAGCCTGGTCAGCGCGCCGCTCATCAGCGTGTTCGGCTCGAACCCCTGGACCCGCGGCGTCGGTGGGTTCAGCGACCTCGCGGCCATTGTCGCCATCGCCATCGGCGTCGCCGGCTCGGTCGCCATGGGCGTGTTCCAGCTCGAGGGCGGCGTGGCCCGGCTGCTCGGCCTGGAGACGACCGGTCTCGGCCTGGCGCTCGCCCTGTTCGCCGTGATGTGCCTCGCCTTCATCCTGCCGCTCATGGTCGACCTCGGCCGCGGCATGGCCATGCTGTCGACCATCGCCATGGCGCTCGCCGTCGCGCTCATGGTCTTCGTCCTGCTGGCCGGGCCGACCTCTTACATGATGAGCGGCATCACCGGCGGGCTCGGCGAGTATGTCGCCGGCGTGATCCCGCACGGCTTCCGCACCTTCGTCTTCTTCGACGTGGAGATTGAGAACTACTTCCAGGACTGGACGCTCAACTACATGGCCTGGTGGCTGGCGTGGGGGCCGTTCGTCGGCGTCTTCGTCGCGCGCATCTCCCGGGGCCGCACCATCCGCGAGTTCGTCGCCGGGGTGCTGTTCGTCCCCAGCCTGTTCTCCATCGTCTGGTTCGGCGTCTTCGGCAGCGCCGGCTTCTTCGCCGCCCTGCGCACCGACCTGCCGATCCTCGACGCGCTCCAGGCCGACATCAACAGCGTGATCTTCGTCCTCCTGGACCAGCTGCCGCTGTCCCAGCTGACCACGCTCGCGGTCGTTCTGGCGGCGTTCCTGTTCATCGTCACCAGCGTGGTCAGCGCCGCCTTCGTGCTCGGCATGTTCTCGAGCGGCGGCGATCCCAACCCCAGCGTGCGGGTCAAGCTGATCTGGGGCGGCATCCTGGCGGCGCTCGGCCTGGTCATGATCCTGTCCGACAGCATCGGCGCCGTGCGCTCGATCATCTCCCTCGGCGCCATGCCGTTCGTGTTCATCGTGCACCTCTTGATGGTGAGCCTGATCCGAGCGCTCGCCAAGGAGCGCCCTCGAGCCCTCGCCATGGAGAGCCGACCGTGACCGTGACGCCCCTGCTCGACACGATCCTCAACATCGGCGTGTTCGCCTTCGTCGGCCTGCTGATCTGGCTCTACACCGCGGCACCGACCAAGGGCGACTGAGCGCCGCCTCCGCTTCCACCATGAACGGTTGATGATACGGCCGTTTCCGCGGGATGATCTCGTGCCGCGCCGGGTCCTCGGCGAGGACGAGAGATTGCCCCGAGGCCGGTTCGATGACGGTGTCCCTGCCGAGCGGCCGAAATGAGGAGAATGGCCCTGCGGCCAGCAGCGCCGAGCCGGCGCGGCCGGGCGGCGTGTGGCTCGAGCGGGCGCTGCTCGGCCTCGGCGTGGCGGTGAGCCTGCTGCACCTGTGGTTCAACACGCTCGGCACCGAGGCGGTGCTGACCGTCTCGGCGATCCACTTCGCCAGCTTCGGCCTCCTGTGCGCGCTCGCCTACCCGCTCGCCCGGCCGCGCCGCCGATCCCGGCAATGGCTCGTGCTCGGCCTCGACGTCACGCTCGGCCTGCTCGCCATCGCCTGTGTGGCCTATCTCCTGGCGGTCGAGCGGGATCTGGCGGCACGTGGCTTCGACTACGGCTTCTGGGACCATGCCGTCGGCCTGACGCTGATCGCGCTGGCCCTGGAATTCGCCCGGCGCACCACCGGCTGGATCGTGCCGCTCATCGTCGTGGCGGCGCTCAGCTACGTAGTCTGGTGGGGGCGGCATCTGGGCGGCGCGCTGCACTTTCCCGGGCTGTCGCCGGAGATCCTGCTGCTCAGGAGCACCTACGGCGAGGACGGGATGTTCGGCATGATCGCCCGCATCTCCTCGACCTTCGTCTTCATGTTCATCCTGTTCGGCGCCTTCCTGCAGGTCTCCGGCGCGGGCGACTTCATCATCAACCTCGCGCGCGCGGCGGCCGGCCGCCTGATCGGCGGGCCCGGCTTCGTCGCGGTCATCGGCTCCGGCCTGACCGGCACCATCTCCGGCTCGGCCGTAGCCAACACGGTGTCGACCGGTGTCATCACCATCCCCCTGATGCGGCGGAGCGGCTTTCCGCCCCGCTTCGCCGCCGGGGTCGAGGCGGCGGCCAGCACCGGCGGCCAGCTGATGCCGCCGATCATGGGCGCCGGCGCCTTCGTCATGGCCAACCTGACCCAGATCCCGTACCTGGAGATCGTCGCCGTCGCCTTCCTGCCGGCGCTGCTCTACTTCCTCGGCGTCGCCTACTACGTGCGCATCGAGGCGCGCAAGCACCGCCTGGGCCGCGGCGACGCGCCGGCCCCGAGCCTCGTTGCGGCGCTCCGGCAGGGCGGCATCGCCTTCCTGCTGCCGATCGGCGTGCTGCTGGCCATGCTGGTTCAAGGCTACACCCCGACCTTCGCCGCCGGTGTCGCCATCCTCGCGGTCATCGCCGCGAGCTGGTTCACCACCCGGCCGATGGGACCGCGGCGCATCCTCCAGGCGCTGGCGCTGGGCTCCCGCACCATGATCCTGACGGCGATCCTGCTGGTGACGGTGGGCCTGATCGTCAACGTCATCGCCACCACCGGGCTCGGCAACACCTTCTCCCTCATGATCAGCGCCTGGGCCGGCAACAGCGTGCTGCTGGCCATCGTGCTGATCGCGGTCGCCTCGCTGGTGCTCGGCATGGGGCTGCCGGTGACCGCCGCCTACATCGTGCT
>CAZTHL010000114.1:0-10510 GCA_964613585.1 uncultured Mycobacteriaceae bacterium
GCGATCCCGTTGATCATCGTGGTGTGGCTGTCGGTGCCCACGCAGGTGTCGGGAAACGCGTAGGTCGCCCCGTCGATCTCCCGCGTCCAGACCGCCTGGGCGAGATGCTCGAGATTGACTTGGTGGCAGATGCCGGTGCCCGGCGGCACGACGCGGAAATTGTCGAAGGCGAGCTGGCCCCAGCGCAGGAACGCGTAGCGCTCACGGTTACGCTCGAACTCGCGCTCGACATTGTGCTGGAAGGCGAGCGGGTTGCCGAATTCGTCGACCATCACCGAATGATCGATGACAAGATCCACAGCGCACAGCGGGTTGATGCGCTGCGGGTCGCCGCCGAGGTGGTGCATGGCCTCGCGCATGGCGGCGAGGTCGACTACCGCCGGCACGCCGGTGAAGTCCTGCATCAGAACGCGGGCCGGGCGGTAGGCGATTTCACGGTCGGAGCGGCGATCCTGGAGCCACTGTGCGCAGGCCTTGAGGTCGTCGGTGGTGACCGAGCGATCGTCCTCGAAACGCAGCAGGTTCTCGACAAGGACCTTCAGCGAGAAGGGCAGGAGAGACAGGTCGCCGAGCGCGGCCTGGGCCGCTTCGAGGCTGAAGTAGTCGTACTCCTTGCCGTCGACGGTGAGCGTCCGGCGGGTCTTCAGGGTGTCATGTCCGGTATAGGTCACGGCGGCGATCTCCATTCGCGCCGGCGACCGCTTGAGGCGCCCGCCGCAAGGGCGGGGCAGCGCCGGCGTCCCGTTCCAAGGGACAGGGGCCTTCGGGCCGTTGAGATAACCGCTTTCCGGGCCTCGATCAAACCGGCGCGGTGTCATATCCCGTGCTGCAACGCGTCAATACCCTGGGAAAGCAGGGCGGCCGGGCCGATCCTGGGCCGCCAGCGCAGAACGCCAGCCTGAGGGGCACAGCCGTCACGGCGAACGGGTCCCCTTGAATCCGGCTGCCTCCGTGACGAGCCTATGGGCCGGCGCATTGTGACGTCCGTCACGAGCGCCCCCGGTCGCGGATGGGGTCGCGCGTTGGCCTTGGCGCGGTCACTGGCCATCCGTCAGATAAGCAAGCCCGCCGCGACCCGCGGCCCGCGCCAGGATACGGGGCGTTCCGTCGCGCCCGGGCAGCGTGCCCCCCTCGGGCGAGCCGACGAGATGACATGTCCGAGATGACAGGTCGTTTCGGCCCGGGCACGCCCGCCAACCCTGCGCCCCCCGGGCGCGCCGGGGGCTCACCACTGACTGAGGTCGTTGTGACTGAGGTCGTTGTGACTGAGGTCGTTGTGACTGAGGTCGTTGGCTTGCCGGCATCGGCTTCCGATCGCGCGCCCGGCGGATCAGAGATCTCGGCGTCCGGCGACCGTCGACGATCCCCCTCACCGGATCACCGGCGGCAAGGAAAGGAGCCTGCGCCTCATCGGTGCTGCAGCGCGACGTCTGACCGCGCAGCGTCACGCTCCCGGCGGGATGGCCCGGCGGACGCGCCGCCGGGCCGATGGTCCCTGCTGACGACGTGATCAGAGCGCTTCCGGCTCCGCATAGTCGTAAGCGCCGTTGCTCCATCGGTAAAACACGTAGCCCGGAGCGCTGACGTCGCCCTTCTCGTCGAAGCCGATAGTGCCGAGCACGGTACTGAACTCCGACGCCCACAGCTGTTCGATGACCGGGTCAAGCTCCAGGGTGCCGGCCTGCTCCGCCGCCTGCGCCCAGGCCTGCACCGCCCCATAGGTATAGAGAGTGTACCCTTCCGGATCGTAGCCGTCGGCCAGGAACCGCTCGACCACCTCGGCCGCCACGTCGTTCTTGCGCGGGTCGGGGCTGAACGAGAACAGGGTTCCCTCGCCCGCGGCGCCGGTGATCGCCCAGAACTCGTCTGTGACCAGCGCGTCGCCGGACACCAGCTGGGTATCCATGCCCTGCTCGCGCATCTGCCGGACCATCAGGCCGGCCTCGGTATGGTAGCCGCCGACATAGAGGACATTGGCGTCCAGCTGCTTCAGCTTGGAGACAAGCGCCGTGTAGTCGCTCTCGCCCGCGGTGTAGGCCTCGTACAGGACCTCCTCGCCGCCGCGCTCCTGGAAGCGCGCCAAGGTCTGGTCGGCGAGACCCTTGCCGTAGGCGGTCCGGTCATGGACGAAGGCGACCGACTGATCGGAGAAGTGCTCCATCAGGTAGTCGCCGGCCACGGCGCCCTGCTGATCATCACGGCCGCAGACGCGGAACACGTTGTCGCCGCCCTCGTCGGTCAGGGCCGGGTTGGTCGAGCCTGGCGAGATCTGAAGGATCCCTTCCTCGGTGTAGACTTGGCTGGCCGGGATGGACGAGCCCGAGCACCAGTGGCCGGCGACGAACACGACGTCGTCATTGACCATCTGATTGGCGACCGACACAGCCTGACGCGGATCGCAGGCGTCATCGCCGACAAGCAGGGTCACCTCCTCGCCAAGGACGCCGCCGGCCCGGTTCAGGTCGGCCACCGCCATCTCGGCGCCCCGGCGCATCTGCTCGCCAAAGGTGGCATACTGGCCGGTCATTGGCCCGACCACCGCGATGGTGATCTCGGCCTGGGCCGGGCCGGCGCCGAGCGCGAGCACGCCGGTCGCGGTCAATAGCGCGAGCTTGGTCTTCCTCATGATCCAACGTCTCCCTGATCAGGCCGGAGCCGGCCGCCGCTGGCGGCGGCCGGCGCCCGGACATGGCCGTCATTGTGACATCCCGTCCCGAACGTTCCGGTCGGTCCCAGACCTCCGGCCGGTTGCGCCGGCAACTGTGCAGGCTTCCGATCCCGATCGGCAAGGCCCTGCCCGCTCAGAGTGCGACCCGCTTGCCCTCTGTCCACACGTACCAGACATAGGCCGGCTGCTCGACATCGCCCTCGTCGTTGAAGCTGAGCTCGCCGACAACGGTGTTGAACGTGCCCTCGCGCAGGGCCTCGATCACCGCGTCCAGGTCGGTCGTGCCGGCGGCCTCGACCGCCTGGGCGAAGACCTGGATCGTAGCATAGGAGTAGAGGGTGAAGCCGGCGGGCTCGAAGCCAGCCTCGCGCATTCGCTCGACCACCGGGGCGGCCTGCGGGAACTCGCGCGCGTCCGGTGAGAAGGAGTGCAGCGTGCCCTCGCCGGCCTCGCCGGTGATCGCCCAGAACTCATCGTTGTTAAGGCCGTCGCCCGAGATCAGCTGGGTGTCCATGCCCTGCTCGCGCATCTGCCGGACGATAAGGCCCGCCTCCGGATGGTAGCCACCGTAGTAGACAACGTCGACGTCGTTGGCCTTCAGCCGCGTGACGAGGGCCGAGTAGTCGCTCTCGCCGGCCGTGATGCCCTCGAACATCACCTCCTGGACGCCCGCCGTGTTCAGGCCTTCCCGCATCGCCTCGGCGAGGCCTCGGCCGTATTGCTGCTGGTCGTGAACGACGGCGATGCGCTGGTCGCCATAGGTGTCGACGATGTACTCCGCGGCGATGCTGCCCTGCTGATCGTCCCGGCCAACCACGCGGAAGATGTTCTCGCCGCCCTCCTCGGTCAGCGCCGGCGCGGTGGAGGCCGGCGAGATCATCAGCACGTCCTCCTCGGTGTACACCTCGCCCGCCGGGATCGACGAGCCCGAGCACAGATGGCCGCTCACGAAGACGACCCCCTCGGCCACCATGTCGTTGGCGACGGACACGGCTTGGCGCGGGTCGCAGACATCGTCGCCGGTGATCAAGGTCAGCTCCTCGCCGAGCACGCCGCCGGCGGCGTTGATATCGGCGACCGCGAGCTCCGCACCACGGACCTGCTGCTCGCCGAAGGAGGCGATGTCGCCGGTTTGCGGGCCGGCAACGCCGATCAGGATCTCGGCCTGGGCCGGCACGGCCGCGAGGGTGGCCGCAAAGGCGCCGGCCAGGCTCGTTGCCAGAAGCGATGGTGTTCTCATCCGAAGTCCCTGTTCCTGGTTGGTGGCCGCGTCGCCGCGGCGGATCTGCACGGTCCGGCGCAGATCCCCGTCCGGGCACGACCCGATTATCGCCAACCGCTCGGCCGGCTCAAGCGCCGCCACCCTTCTCCCGCCAGCCGAACAGGCCCCGGCGCTCGTAGAGCCAGGGATACTGGCTGACCATCTTGTGGGCACGGGTGAGCTGATAGGCGAGCGCGGCGATGGCCAGGAGCACCAAGCTGTCCACGAGGTAGCCCGCGACGGACAGCAGCTCGCCGCCGAACAGCGCATAGACGAGGAACCGGTCGCCGCAGCCGAGGAGCAGCGAATACGGCAGCAGGAGCAACTGCGGCTGCCAAGTCCGGGCCAGGGCCTGGCCGGTCAGGAAGGCGGCGCCGCCGAAGATCATCACGGTCAGGCCGATAAAGACGGGCCAGCTCGAGCCCAGCGCGTCCATGGTTCTCCTCGTCCTCGACGTGCGTCCCTCGGCGGTCAGGCGCCTTCCAGATAGGCGGACCTGACCTCCGGACTGGCCAGCAGCTCGGCGCCGGTCCCGGTCATGGTGATTTCGCCGTTCACCATCACATACCCACGGGTGGCCAGCTTCAACGCATGGTAGGCGTTCTGCTCGACCAGGAAGATGGTGACGCCCTCGCGCTCGTTGATCTCCCGGATCACGCCGAAGATCTGCTTGACGATCATCGGCGCGAGACCGAGCGACGGCTCGTCGAGCAGCAGCAGGCGCGGCCGGCTCATCAGCGCGCGGGCGATCGCAAGCATCTGCTGCTCGCCGCCTGACAGGGTGCCGCCGCGCTGATGCTGCCGCTCCTTCAGCCGCGGGAACAAGGTGAACGCCCGCTCGACGTCTTCGGCGAAGTGCGCCGCATCGGTGGTAATGGCGCCCATCTGCAGGTTCTCGAGCACGGTCAGCCGGGGAAAGATGCGCCGCCCCTCCGGCGCGTGGGCAATGCCGCGGCGGATGATCCGGAAGGTCGGCTCGTGAGAGATGTCCCGGCCCTCGAAGACCACCCGACCCCGGGTCGGGCGCGGATTGCCGCAGATGGTCATCAGCAGGGTCGACTTGCCGGCTCCGTTCGCGCCGATCAGCGTGACGATCTCGCCGGAGGCCACGTCGACGTCGACGCCGTGCAGCGCCTGGATGGCGCCGTAATACGTATGGACGCCCTTGACCGACAGCATCAGCCCGCTCCGCCGGCGGCGCGGTCGGCCGGCTCATCCACCGGCGCGTCCTCCTCCTCGCCCAGATAGGCGCGAATGACGGCGGGATCGTGCTGGATCTGGCGCGGCGTTCCCTCGGCGATCTTCTTGCCGTAGTCGAGGACGACGATGGCGTCGGAGATGCTCATGACGACGCTCATGTCGTGCTCAATGAGCAGGACGCCGGTCTCGTGGCGGTCGCGGATTTCGGTGATCAGCTCGCCGAGTTCGTGAGTCTCCCGCGGGTTCAGGCCGGCCGCCGGCTCGTCGAGGCACAGCAGCACGGGGTCGGTGCACATCGCCCGTGCGATTTCCAGCCGCCGCTGGGCGCCATAGGGCAGGGTGCCGGCATCGTAATCGGCCTGCTCGACGAGGCGCACCCGCTCCAGCCAGTAGCGCGCTTTTTCCACGGCATCCGCTTCGGCCTTGCGGAAGCCCGGCAGACCGAGCAGCCCGCCGAAGGTGAACAGCGAGGCCCGCATGAGCGACACGTGCTGGGCCACCAGAAGGTTCTCGAGCACGCTCATGCGGGCGAACAGTCGGATGTTCTGGAAGGTGCGGGCGATCCCGGCGCGGGCCGAGATGTCGTGCCCTTCCATGCGCTCGAGCAGGAATGTCCGGCCGTCCCGAGCGAGCGAGAGCCGCCCCTCGGTCGGCTTGTAGAAGCCGGTCAGGCAGTTGAAGACGGTCGTCTTGCCGGCGCCGTTGGGGCCGATGATGGCGGTGATGGCATCGCGGCCCGCGGTGAACGAGACGTCGTCGATCGCCACCAGGCCGCCGAAGCGCATGGTAAGATGCTCCACCGTCAGCAGGGGCGGGGGGCCGATCGCGCGCGCCGCGCTCATTGCGCCGGCGCCTCCTGGCGGGCGCGATCCTCGTCCGCCGCCCGCGCCTCGGCCCGGGCGCGCCCTTCGACCATGCGTCTTCGGCCGGAGCCGCTATGCAGGCGGATCGTCGGATCGCGGTGGGCGAGCAGGCCGCGCGGCCGCCAGACCATGATCAGCACCATGGCCGCGCCGAACACCAGCATGCGGTACTCCTGGATCTCCCGCAGCCATTCGGGCACGCCGATCATCAGAACGGAGGCCAGCGCCACCCCGGTCTGGCTGCCCATGCCGCCCAGGACGACGATGGCCAGAATGATCGCCGACTCGATGAAGGTGAAGCTTTCCGGGCTGATGAAGCCTTGCCGGGTGGCGAAGAAGGAGCCGGCGATGCCGCCGAAGGCCGCGCTGATGGTGAAGGCGCAGAGCTTGACGTTTCGTCGGTTCAGGCCGAGCGCTTGGCAGGCCACATCGTCCTCGCGGATCGCCTCCCACGCCCGGCCGACCGGCAGCCGCCGGACCCGGATGCTCACGAAGTTCACGACCAGCGCGAGGATCAGGATCAGGTAATAGAGAAAGATCAGACGGTGCAGGCTGCTGTATTCCAGACCCATCAGGGTGTGGAACGCGATCTCGCCTTCGTCCGGGCGCCGGGTGAACTCGGCGATACCGAAGAAGGAGGGACGCGGAATCCCGGAGATGCCGTCGGGTCCTCGGGTGAACTCGTACCAATTGAGCAGAATGATGCGAATGATCTCGCCGAACCCGAGGGTGACGATGGCGAAATAGTCGCCGCGCAGGCGCAGCACGGGGAAGCCGAGGATCAGCCCGGCGGTCGCCGCGAGCAACCCGGCCAACGGGAGACAGACCCAGAAGCTCAAGTCGAAGTTAACGGCGAGCAGGGCGTACGCGTAGGCGCCGACCGCGTAGAACGCGACATAGCCCAGGTCGAGGAGACCGGCGAGCCCGACCACGATGTTCAAGCCCCAGCCCAGCATGACGTAGGTCAGCACCAGGGTGGCCAGGTCGATCGTCGAGCGGTCCGGGAACAGGATGGGCAGCACTGCGGCGAAGGCGACCATGACCGGCAGGATGTAGCGCGTGCCCTCCTGGACCCGCTCGCCGAAGCGGCGGGAGCTCGATTGACGCTCCTCCCGGCTCAGCCGGCGACGCCAGGCCGTCCAGGCGGCATAGATGCCGATGATGGCGCCACCGCCGACGGTGATCACCTTGAGGGCGGCGCTGGGCAAGGGCAGCACCAGGCCGGCGGCGATCACCGCCACGGCGCCGGCCAGCGCCGGCAGGGGGGCGCCCTCCCGAGTCATGGCGAAGCCGAGGCGGCCCAGAAAGACGAGCAGGACCGAGACGCCGACCTCGATGAAGCGGGTCTCGACGGTGAGACCGGCCGGGCGATTGACTAGGTGCAGGCCCACCATGGTCACGGTCAGCATGAACGCGATGAACGCGGCGAGCGCCGCCTCGCGCAGGATGCCCACCCAATCCAGGCCGCGGGCCTCGGCGGCCGCGCCGGCAGCGACGACGCTCATGGCGTTCAGACCTTCTCGAGCTCCGGCCTGCCCAGCAGGCCGCTGGGGCGGAAGATCAGCACCATGACGAGCACCGAGAAGGCGGCGACGTCCTTGTACTCGACGGTGAAGTAGCCGGACCAGAAGGCCTCGATCAGGCCGATCAGCATGCCGCCAAGCATCGCGCCCGGCAGCGAGCCGATGCCGCCCAGGACCGCCGCGGTGAATGCCTTGATGCCGACCAGGAAGCCTTCATAGAAGTCCACGACGCCGTAGCGGATCAGGTACATCAGCCCGGCGACCGCGGCCAGGGCTGCGCCCATGACGAAGGTCAGCGATATGGTGCGGTCGACATCGACGCCGAGCAGCGCGGCCATGGTCTTGTCCTGCTCGCAGGCGCGCTGCTGCCGTCCCAGATTGGTCTTGGCGATGAGCAGGGTAAAGGCGACCATCAGCACGATGGTGAGCACGATGATCATGATCTGCACGTAGCTGATGGTCACCGTGAAGCCGGTTCCGCTTTCCATCAGCGTGTAGCCGCCCTGGATCACCGGCGGCAGCGGCTTGGTGCGCGCCCCCTGCAGCAGCTGCACGTAATTCTGCAGGAAGATCGACATGCCGAGCGCCGAGATGAGCGGCGCCAGCCGGAAGGACCCGCGCAGCGGACGGTAGGCGATGCGCTCCACCGTCCAGCCGTACACGCTGGTGAACAGCATGGCGATGATCAGCACGATCACGATCGCCAGCGGCACCCAGGTGATGCCGGCGATGCCGAGCACCAGGAAGCTCATCAGCGCGATGAAGGCACCGACCATGAAGATATCGCCGTGGGCGAAATTGATCATGCCGATGATGCCGTACACCATCGTGTAGCCGATGGCGATCAAGCCATAGATCGCGCCGAGCGTGACCCCGTTGATAAGCTGCTGCAGAAAATATTCCATACACCCGTGATCTCAGGCTCGGAGTGGCGCGCTCAGAACGGCCGGGCCGCCGCCTGCCCGCGTGCTTCGCGCAATCCGCGCTGCGCGCAATCTGCGCTATGCGCAATCTGCGCTATGCGCAATACAGGCCGCGCGGTGTGCGCTGTCTGCAAAGTCCATACCGCCGCGCATGCCGAGGCTTGCGGCGAAAGCGCATGACACGCTCCGATGTCCTGGGAAGAGGAACACGAAAGCGGCGGTCTGCCCTACCCGGCCGCCGGCAGATGGTACCTCACGGGAGGCCAGTTGGTTCTGAGGATACCGGCTGGACGCATCGCTCACAAGCCCCGCCGCGCTGCGCCCGCACCCTCGACACGGCCCGGCGCGGACGTGCTCTGCCTGCCCGGGACCGCATCTGCCGCTGTTTTGGGCAGATGGGGACAAGACCGCGCCGCCAAGCCGGTCGGGCCCGCACTGGACACCGGCGGCTGGGGCGGCGCGGGTCTTGTCGTGAGCTATTCCGCGGCCTTTGCCACGCTTCCAGGCTCACCGAGGTGCGGTCGTGCCTCGGCCGAGGTCGACAGGATCAGGCCGCTCCAGACCAGGGCGCAGACCACGACGGCGCCCTTGATGGCCGCGACCGTGCTGGCCGCGAGGCCGACCGCCTCCAGGGTTTCGAACAGGATGCCGCACATGCACAAGAGGAGCGCCGCGATGGTCAGCGGCGCCATGCTGTAGGCGACCCGGTAGAAGCCGACGCGCCAGGCCGGCCGGCGGGGGCTCCTGGCCAGGGCGAGTCCGACCGCGCCGGAGACCGCGGCGAGCACGGCCACCGTCGCCAGGTTGACGGCCGCGAAGTACGCCACCATGCCGGCGACGCCTTGATCGAGGCTGGCCGCCTTGACCATCGCCTCGACCACGGGGAGATCCTCAAGAAGGACGGCCGCGGCGATGCCGATCGCCGAGAACAGGAACAGCACTTCGACAAGCTTGGGATTGGCCCGGGCGATGGTCGCCAGCTCCGAGCCCGGCCGGCGCAGGGTGATCTCGAGACCGCCGTTCGAGCGGGGCGCCACGCAGCGGCCGCAGGCCACGCAATGGCGGGACTCGGTCTTGCGCTTCAGGTCGATCATCGTCGGGCAAGGGGTCTTCTCGGTATAGCTCTCGCCGCCCGTCGACAGCCGCTTCGGCAGGAAGGTCAGGGCGCTGAGCCGGCCCAGCACGCCAAGCGTCATGCCGATCGGGCAGGCGTGACGGCACCAGGCTCGCTTGTCGCGGCCGAACAGGAAGCCCACGGCCAGGGCGGCGATGAACAGCGAGCCGAACAGGATGGCCATCGCCGTGGCGTTCTCGTCCGCGCCGGCAGCCTCGTTCAGCACGCTGATGGCAAGAAAGCTCACCAGCGGCAGGCCCGTCCACCGGAGCCAGCCGGGGATCGTCCGGTTGAGGCCGATGCGCGACATCCATTCCGAGCCCGCTCCCATCGGGCACAAGAGCCCGCACCAGGCGCGGCCGACGATCACCGCGGTGAGCATCACGGCGGGCAGCCAGACGCCCCACAACAGCATGCCGGAGATCGCTCCGGCGTCGCGGAACGGCTCCGGACCGATCGGCGTCTGGCCGAGCACCAGCGGCCCGAGCACCACGGTGGCGAAGACAAGGAGCATCAGGGCCTGAAGCTTGCCGGCGTGGGGACGCAGGGCCAGCAAGGCGGCTTCGATCCGCAACGCGACGCGGCCGCGGCCGGGAGCGGCACCGACATCCGGGTTCTCGATAATATTCGGGGGCACGATATCCTCCAGAAGACAGCAGTCCTCCAATGATTTACAAGGAGAACTTGGGATATGCCGCGCCGCGAGATAACAGCGTAGACCTGGCATTGGATTGATCCTGGTCAATCTTGCATCGCATCCATATAACGTTCATGAAAGCTATATATAATTATTTAAATGGTTTTAGTTTGCAACGACTCGGTACTTGCAGGCTCGGCACTCGCCGGATTGCCGGCTTGAACATGGACGATCCAGATCCCGCGTTCCGTCTTCGCCGGCATCGGATCTAGTACTACAGTTGTAGATCATGTCGGCGGCGATAATGGGCGGTCGCGGCGC
>CAZTHL010000115.1:0-10485 GCA_964613585.1 uncultured Mycobacteriaceae bacterium
CGCGGCGCGCGCCCGGCCGGCGACGCCGCCGGCGCGGGGGCCGTCGGGCGAAGGGGTGGCGTCGGGCGCGGGGTCGGATCTGCTCATGCGCCGTACAACCCGGGCCGCCGCGCCCGGATCCCGCGACCGCCCGCCCCGGCGGCGGCCGATTTGACCCGCCTTCCGGTTCGTGTAGGATCTGCGGCCTTTATCGGCGTCTCGCCGCAGGACGGTAGCATGACCGTGACCACCCCGCTGTTGGCCGGCAAGCGCGGCCTCATCATGGGCATCGCCAACGAGCGCTCGCTGGCCTGGGGCATCGCCCGTGCCTGCGCCGGCCAGGGCGCCGAGCTCGCCTTCACCTACCAGGGCGAGGCGCTGGCCAAGCGGGTCCGCCCGCTCGCCGAGTCCGTCGGCGCCCGGCACCTGCTGCCGTGCGACGTCACCGAGGATAGCAGCATCGACCGGGCGTTCGACAGCCTGTCCGAGGTCTGGGACCGGCTCGACTTCGTGGTCCACGCCATCGCCTACTCCGACAAGGACGAGTTGGCCGGCGCCTACCTGTCAACCACGCGCGAAAACTTTCGCCGCACCCTCGACATCTCCTGCTACAGCTTCACCGCGGTCGCCCAGCGCGCCGTGCCGCTGATGGAAGAGGGCGGCAGCCTGCTGACGCTCACCTACTACGGTGCGGAGCGGGTCATGCCCCACTACAACGTCATGGGCGTGGCCAAGGCGGCGCTCGAGGCCAGCGTGCGCTACCTGGCGGTCGACCTGGGCGGCCGCGGCATCCGCTGCAACGCGATCTCGGCCGGGCCGATCCGCACCCTGGCGGCCTCCGGCATCGGCGACTTCCGCTACATCCTCAAGTGGAACGAGCTCAATGCGCCGCTCAAGCGCAACGTCACGATCGAGGATGTCGGCCGGGCCGGTCTGTACCTGGTCAGCGACCTCGGGGCCGGCGTCACCGGCGAGGTGCATCACGTCGACGCCGGCTACCACACGGTCGGCATGCTCGCGGTGGACAACGCGCCGGCCATCGCCGACCTTCTGGCCTCGCTGAAGCCGAAGGAGTAGCCGCGCGCGGCACCGCGGCCACCGCTTGACGAGGAGGGCTTGACCACCATGGCCGGCAGCAGCTTCGGAACCCTGTTCCGCTTCACCACCTGGGGCGAGAGCCACGGCCCGGCGATCGGCGTCGTGGTCGACGGCGTGCCGTCGCAGGTCCCGCTCGACGAGGCCATGATCCAGGCCGAGCTCGACCGGCGCCGGCCGGGCCGGTCGCGCTACACGACCCAGCGGCAGGAGTCCGACGAGGTGCAGATCCTGTCGGGCGTGTTCGAGGGGGTGACCACCGGCGCGCCGGTCTCGCTGCTGATCGAGAACAGCGACCCGCGCTCGAAGGACTATGCGGAGATCGCCGACAAGTTCCGGCCCGGCCATGCCGACTACACCTACTGGGTGAAGTACGGCGTCCGCGACCATCGCGGCGGCGGCCGCGCCTCGGCGCGCGAGACCGCCTGCCGGGTCGCCGCCGGCGCGGTCGCACGGCGCGTGCTCGGCCGCGGCGTGAGCGTGCGCGGCGCGCTCGTCCAGGTCGGCCCGCACGCCATCGACCGCGACCGCTGGGACTGGGACGAGGTCGAGCGCAACCCGTTCTTCTGTCCCGACGCCGAGGCGGCGGCGCGCTGGGCCGAGCACATCGAGGCGGCGCGCAAGGCCGGCTCCTCGACCGGCGCGGTCGTCGAGCTGATCGCCGAGGGCGTGCCGGCAGGCCTGGGCGAACCCGTCTACGACCGGCTCGACGGCGACCTGGCGCGCGCGCTGATGACCATCAACGCGGTCAAGGGCGTGGAGATCGGCGCCGGCTTCGCCGCGGCGGCGATGCCGGGCGAGACCGCCGCCGACGAGATGCGCGGCGGGCCGGACGGCTTCGCCGAGTTCCTGTCGAACCACGCCGGCGGCGTGCTCGGCGGCATCTCCACCGGGCAGCCGGTGGTGGCGCGCTTCGCGGTCAAGCCGACCAGCTCGATCCTGACGCCGCGACGCACCATCGATGTCGACGGCCGCGACACCGAGATCACCACCCGCGGCCGCCACGACCCCTGCGTCGGCATCCGCGCCGTGCCGGTGGGCGAGGCCATGATGGCGTGCGTCCTGGCCGACCATCTGCTGCGCGCCCGCGCCCTCGGCTTCGAGTGCTAGCACGCGTCCCGGGCAACAGGGCGTTGGCCGACCCGATGGCCAGGTCCCTCCCTTCCCCGGCGGTCGCCGCGCGGTCTCCGGGGAAGGGGCGGGAAGGAGGCCCAGCGGAAGGGGCGGGAAGGAGGCCCAGCGGCCCCGGCCCCGCCTCTCGCACGGCGTACGGGGCGCCTCGGACCGGCTGACCGGCCGATAGGCCCGCCTTCGCCGGCAGAACGAGCGGGGCGCCGGGCAGGCGGCGCAAGGCCGGGGCATCAGGCAATAGCCGGTGGCGGCCATGCTACTGCTCTAGCAGAGCAGGTCGCGCAGGTCGTTCGGCAGGCAAAACAGGACGATCCAGATGCGATCGTCCCAGATGCGATCGTCCCAGATGCGATCGTCCCAGATGCGATCGTCCATGTCTTTGCCGCTGTGCCGAACAGTGTGATGCTCTATCCGGGGCAGCATCATCAGAGCATCGCGCCGGGTATCATTTACGAATTCGATTTCGATCGGCGGGGCAACAAGAGCTACCAGCCTTCCTTTGTTATGGACCAACAACCCGGCGCACCCCCGTCAGCAGCACCCGTCAACCGCGCCGGTGTCCCTTGCCGTCGGTGAGCAGGGTTTCGAGTCGCAAGCCGGGTGCATCTGGCCACCGTACAGGCGACCGGAGCTGGCAGTACGCGCGTGCGCGCCCGGAGCCAATTGAAAGGCTGCGCCGGGGGTTCCCTCCGCCCGCTTCGATCCCACCTGCGATTGCGTCGGATGACCGACATAGCGGAAAAATCGTGGTGATTTGGATCACCGGTGATCCATCCCCTGATTTTCGGGCTGCGACAGGGTGGAATGACCTATCTATGAGCCGAAACCGATTGATTTGGCTTATGGAACGGTCATCGGGTGCTCTGAGATGCATGCCGGGCTGCATCCGCGATGCTGCGCCCGATGCATCGCGTCCTGTCTTGAGGCTGCGCATCACTTCCTGCTCTCGGAACAGCAGGCGATGGGCGTAACCGAGGCGCAGCTCCGGTGCATAGGCGAGAACTGGCGCTGCGTCTGCGAGGAAACGGCGCTTAGCGAAACCGACCGCAATCTGTTCTGGGGCCGGCAGTATCTCAATCCCTACGCCTTCACGGCGCTGGAAGGCGAGGCGGCCGTGCTCGGGAAGCTCGCGGACGAGATTCGCGGCGGCGTGGCCGCCTGATCCGAACGTCCAGTTCTCTGGCCGATGCCCCATCCTGAAGGTTATCGAGGCTATCGCCACGCATGGCCACGGTCGGGAACGCGCCGGTTTCGGGGTCGCGGATCGATTCGATCTTTTCCCGGATCTGCGCTTCGAGGCTCTGGAGGATCGCCTGCATGATGGCATCCCCGAAGTCGCCGGGCCTTATCCTCTAGCAGGCAAAGGAAATCGGCGTGCATGGGCGCAAGGGCGAGAAGGGAAATCTCGTCGTCGATGCCGACCGCATCCGCCGCACCGAACTGGATGACAAGGGCGAAAAGCAGGAGCGGGACATCCCCTTCATGAAGGGCGACACCGCTTTTGACGTCGAGCAGATCGAAGGCCGGCCGGCGCTGCGATCCAACCCGGAAACGCTCTACGCATCGCGAGCCACGCGGAAACCGGTGGCGGCGTCGCGCTCGGCGGCGTGGGCGAAGCGGCGGGCGGCGGAGCGGGCGCGCGCCGCCG
This sequence comes from uncultured Mycobacteriaceae bacterium, assembly GCA_964613585.1. Classification (GTDB taxonomy): domain Bacteria; phylum Pseudomonadota; class Alphaproteobacteria; order DSM-16000; family Inquilinaceae; genus CAZTHL01. The sequence continues at coordinate 3,854 of CAZTHL010000115.1, forward strand.
GGGCGTTCCAGGCGCCGCCGCGCAGCACGCGCTCGGCGGTGCGCGGCGCCTCGATCCAGGCGGCGCCGTCCGCGGGCGCGCCGTCGTAGGTGCCGTGACGATCGTCGGCACACCATTCCCAGACATTGCCGTGCAGTTCCGCCAGCCCCCAGGGGTTGGCCGGCAGGCTCGTCACCGGCACCGGCCGGCCCCGCTCGAGGCCGCGCGGCGTCCCGCCATAGGGCCGGCTCCCGTCATAGTTTACCCGGGCCGGCGCCACCGTCGGGCCCAGGCTGAACGGCGTGCGCGTGCCGGCCCGGCAGGCGTATTCCCATTCCGCCTCCGAGGGCAGCCGGTAGGCCCGGCCGGCCCGGTCGCCGAGCCAGCGGCAGTAGCGCTCGGCATCCTCCCAGGAGACGTCGATCACCGGCTGCCGGCCCCGGCCCCAGCCGCGGTCGTCCGGCGGCACGAGGCCGGCGTCGGCGCAGAAGGCGTCGTATTCCTCGAAGGTGACCGCGGCACGGCCGAGGGCGAGGCGGGCCACGCGCACCGGGTGGCGCGGCCGCTCGTCCGGGCCGGCGCCGGCCTCGCCGTCGGCCGCGCCCATCAGGAATTCGCCCGGGGGCAGCCGGACCAGCTCCGGGCACCAGGGCGCCTCGTGGTCGCGGAAGGCGGCGGACGCGGCGGGCGGCGGCGCGGTCGGCGCGGCGGGCATGGCGGAGCCTCGCGAGGCAGGGATGGGTCTCCCCGTTGGACGCCGAAGCACCGCCCCCGGTTCCACGAGGCCGGCGCTTTGCCTCCACTCCTGCCTCTTCCCGCGGACGCCGCGTGGGAGGGCACCGGCGGAAATGCTTTCAAGGGGCCGGTCAGGCGGCGGCGGCGACGGTCACCGAGTCGAACAGCGTCGAACAGCGCCTCGACGCGCCCGCGGAGCCGCTCGACATAGTCGAACTCCGGCGCCGGGAAGACGATCGGATTGAGCCGGCCGCCGGCGCGGGTGCCGGCCGCCACGGCGCCGGCCGGCCGCGCCGCCGCCTGTCGCCTCAGCGTCTCGAGACGCTCCTCCGGCGCCGGGTGCGTGGCCAGCCAGCCGCCGCCGCGGTCGTCCGCGGACGCCGCCCGCCCGTCGAGCAGCAGCCGCCGGACCCGCGCCGACTCGGCCGGGTCGTAGTCGGCCACCGCGAGGCGCCGCACGGCGATGGTGTCGGCCTCACGCTCCTGATCGCGGCTGTAGCGGGCGAGCGCGCCGAGCGTGGCCAGGGCCGAGAGCGCGCCGGTGCCGACCGGCGCCACCGGCCCCGCGGCGATCGACTCCGAGGTCGGCACGTTGGCGGTGTCGCGACTGCCTTGCCAGCTGTCCCCTCAGTCCCCGCAGTCTCCTCAGTCCCCTCAGTCGCCGCCGGCGACCAGGGCCTCGAGCGCCGGGCCTATGGTGTCGGGCTGCCAGCGGGCGTCGACGGTGAGGGCGGAGGCGAGCATCTGGTGGTAGATCGGCTTGGGGATCTCGATGCCGCCGAAGCGGCGCAGATGCTCGGTGGTGAACTGGGTGTCGAGCAGCACGAAGCCGCCCTGGCGCAGCACCGTGACCAGGTGCACCAGCGCCACCTTGCTGGCGTCGGTGACCCGGCTGAACATGCTCTCGCCGAAGAAGGCGCCGTGCAGGGCGACGCCGTAGAGGCCGCCGACCAGCTCCTCGCGGCCCTCGCCCGGCTGCCAGCACTCGACCGAGTGGGCGTAGCCGATGCGATGCAGCCCGGTGTAGAGGCTGCGGATCTCGTCGTTGATCCAGGTGCGCGGCCGGTCCGCCGTCGGCTGGGCACAGCCGTCGAGCACCTCCTCGAAGGCGGTGTCGTAGCGCACGGTGAACGGCCGGCGCCGCAGCGTCCGCCTGAGCCGCCGGGACACGTGGAAGGCGTCGAGCGGCAGGATGCCCCGCTGCGGCGGGTCGAACCAGTAAAGCTCGTTCGACTCGGCCGTCTCGGCCATCGGGAAGTAGCCGTTGGCGTAGGCCTTGAGCAGCAGCGTCGGGGTGATCTCAAGCATGGGCCGGCGCGGAGGCTCGCTAGGCGGGCGGCGGACGCCGGCCGGCGGCGCGTTGCCGGGCAGCGTCCGCCGCTTCAGGTAGGCATTCCCGACGCCCTGTCGAGGTGCGCCGGCCGCCGGCCACCGGCGGCGCGGCCCGCGGCGAGAGGCCGGGCGCCATCAGAGAGGGCCGCCGGCGGCGAGGCGCCGCGCCAGCGCGTCCAGCGCCAGGCGATAGCCGTCGGCGCCCAGCCCGCAGATCACCCCGGTCGCCGCCAGGCTGACATAGGACCGGTGGCGAAAGGCCTCGCGCCGGAACGGGTTCGACAGGTGCACCTCGATCACCGGCAGATCGACCGCGAGCAGAGCGTCGAGCAGCGCCACCGAGGTGTGGCTGTAGGCGCCGGCGTTGACGATCAGCCCGTGGTGCCGCCGGCGCGCCTCCTGCACCCAGGTGACCAGCTCGCCCTCGGCGTTGCTCTGCCGCAGCTCGACCGCGAGGCCCAGCGCCGCGCCGTGCGCCGCGCACCCGGCCTCGATGTCGGCCAGGGTCTGCCGGCCGTAGATCGCCGGCTCGCGCTCCCCGAGCAGGTTCAGGTTGGGCCCGTTGAGGACCAGGATCGACGGCGACTCGCCGGGCACCGGCCCCTCCGCGGCGGTTGCGACGCGCCATGATAGCAGGAAAGCGCCATGGACGAAGCGCGTCCGGCGCGTGCTCGGGCCCCGGCCGGCTCGCTCCGCCCCGCCCGCCCTGCCCGGCTCGGTCCGGAAGGGCCCCCGGCCGCGGGCTCGCGCCGGACGCCGCGTCGGCGGAGGATATTTCGCGTTATAGATAATCAGGTATTGAGCGTGCTGCCGCTAGATGCAAAGCTTCACAACGCACGCTCACCGAGCGGTGGAGGCCGGCACGGCCGACGCGCAATGATCGGTTGAGCGGCGGAGCCGGGTGTCGCGTCAGGCGCGTCTGGGAAATCGGGTAGGTTCTCGCCGGCGCGTCCCGCGGGCTAGGGTCCGGCCGGTGATCCTCGGCAGCCGGGCGAGCAGGGCGGGCACGGGGATCGGCGAGCGGCCTCGCGACGCGGTACCACGTGCCGACCCGCAGGAAAACTTGTTGCTTCTGCTTCCGCCCGTGGAGTATTCCGCGACCGTCGTACCGCACGAATTGACCCACACATGGCCACGCGCGTGTACTCATTTCCTAGGACGCTTCTGGCGGCATGCGTTTTCTTTGGCTTGAGTGGTGCCGACCGGGCCTTTGGTCTCGATGAGGTCACGCTTCAGCTGCGCGGGGACCACGAATTTCGATTTGCCGGGTATTATGCGGCGCAATGGCTCGGCTTCTACGAGAAGGCCGGGCTCCAGGTGGAGATTCGATCCGCTGTCGGGGCGGACGGGGCGGTTGATCCCGTGGCGGCGGTGCTCGAGGGCTCGGCGGATTTCGGGATCGGCTCGACCGATGTGCTCCTGGCCGTCGATCGCGGCCACGAGCTGGTCTTCGTCTCGTCGGTGTTCCAGCGCAGCGGCGCGGCCGCCTTCACCGCCGGGGATCGGCGCCTCCAGGCTCTGGACGACCTGGTTCGGCTCCGGGTCGCCCGGGTGGACGGCAGTCTCGAGGATATCGAGTTCCATGCGATGCTGGTGGCCGAGGGGATCGCGCCCAGCAGCGTCGGCGCCGCGGGCATGGGTGACGGGCTGGTTCGTCTGCTGGCCGGGGCGGTCGACGTGGCCGTGGCCAACCGCCTCGACGCGGTGCCGTGGGCCGCGGCGGCGGGCCGGACCCTGAACGCGCTGAGCCCGGCCAGCTACGGGGTCGACTTCTACGGCGACGCCATCTTCACGACGCCCCGGGCGGTCGCGGACGACCCGAGGCGGGTGCAGCGCTTCGTCGAGGCCTCGCTCGAGGGCTGGCGCCACGCGATGGAGCACCCGCACGCCATCGCGGAGCGAATCGCCGAGCTGGAGCGTGACCGGCCCCTGTCGAGCGCGCTCCGGCACAATCGGGTGCAGGCCGGCATTGTGGCCGATCTCCTGATGTATCCGATCGTCACCATCGGTGACACCGACCCCCGGCGCTGGACCCGGATCTATGATCACCTAGTGTCGGTCGGCGTGGCCCGGGGCGGCTACGAGGGCCATGCCTTCGCCGTCGACCCGCGTATGGCGGAGACGGTGCTGCAGGAGCGGATCACCCGCGCGCTCGTCCTCGGGCTGGCCCTGCTGCTTGGCCTCGGCGTGATCGCCGCCGGCTGGATCGTCACCTTGCGGCGGCTGGTGGCCCGGCGCAGCCGGGACCTGCGGACGGCCCGCGATCGCGCCTATCTGGCGAGCCGGACCAAGTCGGATTTCCTGGGCAATGTCAGCCATGAATTGCGCTCGCCGCTCAACGCCATCCTCGGCTTTTCGGAGGTGATCAGGGGCGAACTCGTGGGTCCGGTTGAGCATCGGAACTACCTGGAATATGCCGACGACATCCATCGCAGCGGCCTGCACCTGCTGGAGATCGTCGACAAGCTTCTCGATCTCGCCCGCATCGATTCCGGCCGGGTCCAGCTCCATCCGGAGTGCCTGGACGTGCCGGCGCTCGTCTTCGAGACCCTCAACACCGTCCGGGAGGAGGTCGCCGAGGCCCGCCTGCGGCTGGAGACCGATCTGGAGCCCGGGCTGCCCGGCCTGCTGACCGACAAGCGCGCGGTGCAGCAGATTCTGCTCAACCTGCTGTCGAACGCTGTCAAGTTCACCCCGCCCGAAGGCTTCATCACGGTGAGCGCCCGGCGTGCCGAGCCGGAGCGGGTGGTTTTGGCGGTGCAGGACACCGGCATCGGCATCGCTCCCGATCGGCTCGACCGGGTGACCGAGCCGTTCATCCGCACCGACGATCAGTTCACCCGCTCCCATCAGGGCACCGGGCTCGGCTTGCCGATCGCGCGGCTGCTGGCTCGTCTGCTGGGCGGCGACCTGACCCTGAGTAGTGTGGTCGGCGCCGGCACCACGGTGCGGGTGGCGCTGCCCATGGCGCCGGCGGACGCCGCGGCGCCGGCGCGCCAGGCCACCGGCGTGCCGGTTCCCGACGCCACCTGATGCCGGCGAGCCGATGGCTTGAGCCATGGGCTTGCGACGGCACGCCCCGGTCCACCGACGGGTCATCCTGTTGGCTCGGCGGCATGAGTCGCGGCTTCTCAAGTAAACAGATGAGTCTATTTATTCCGTTCGCGAAATAGTTAAGATCTGTTAAAGCGTGGACTTGATAGTGCGCTATGCGTGAAGCATAATTTGAGAGTGGCGCCATGGGATGGCGTCTGGTCCGATTGAGACCATGCCGGGCGGCGCAGCCCGTTTAGATCTGCGCCGAGCGAAGTATCCGGCAGACACTTCTTTCACGAACGATTGGGGGGAGTCATGGGAAAGCGTCTCTGCGCCGGCAACTTGCTGCGCCTAGCCGCCGGTGTTTCGGTGATCGCGCTCTGCGCCGGCGCCGCCGCCGCCGACGAATCCGTCGTGCTGCAACTGCGCTGGGACCATCAGTTCCAGTTCGCCGGCTACTACGCGGCGAAATGGCAGGGCCTGTACGAAGAGGCTGGCCTCGATGTGGAGATCCGCAGCGGCTTTCAGGAGGGCGGCACGCGAATCGATGTCGTCGAGGAAGTCCTTGAGGGGCGCGCCGACTTCGGTGTGGGCTCCACGGACGTGCTCGAGCGACAGGGCGAGGGCGCGCCGCTGGTGATCCTTTCCAGCGTGTTCCAGGACAGCGGCGTGGCGGTCATGTCGCTGGCCGACGTGCCGCTTGACGGCCCCGACGACCTTGTCGGCCTGAGGATCGCCCGGCACCTCGGCCATCGGTCGGATCGCGAATTTCAGCTTATGCTGACCAACATGGGGCTGGAACCCGCCGACTTTCCGGCGATCGACATCGGCTGGGACTTCACCAAGCTGCTCGACGGCGAGGTCGACGCCTATGTCGGCAATCTTCTGGAAGGAATGGCCTTCGCCTCCGCGGCTGGTGTCGAGCTCAATCACCTCCGGCCCTCGCAATACGGCGTCGAGATCTACGGCGACGCCATCTTCGCTCGTCGGGATCTGCTGAACGAGCGGCCGGGGACCGCCATCGCGTTCGTCGAGGCGTCGCTGGCCGGATGGGAGCACGCCCTGGAAAAGCCGGAGGAGGTGGCCTCCCGCATCGCCGAGCTGCCACGCACCTTTGAGGTGAGCCAGCCCGTGGACTTCAACCTGGGCCAGGCGGTCGCGGTGGCCGCGCTCACCCGCTATCCTGAGGTGCCTCTCGGGGCAACCGATCCAGAGCGGTGGCAGCAGATGATGATCGCGCTCGGCGAGGCGCAACTGATTGAGCTGGAGGCGCAGGTCGAGGCGCAGGTCGAGGTGCAGGTGCCGGGGACGGACGGCACCACGGTCCGCTAGAGCGTTTGCGGTTCAAGTTGCATCGCCGGCCCGCTCCCCCGCCCGGCAACTCAACGACGGTATGCTCGGGGTTGGCCGGGCACGGGAGCGGGCCGGTGCCGATTCCGCGTCACGCGGAAACGCTATAGCCGACAGGGCGGGACCGGATTCCGCCCCCGGTCCCGCTGCGGTCATGCCTTCTGCATCTTGGATGCCTGCCGGTAAAGGATGTCGGTTAG
>CAZTHL010000116.1:0-10434 GCA_964613585.1 uncultured Mycobacteriaceae bacterium
CCGCGTGGATTGCCCGCGTGGATTGCCCGCGTGGATTGGATGAGGCGCGCAGCGCCGTGATCCGACGGGGTGCCCGGGGCGTCTTTCGCGTTCACCGTCCGGCCGGCGTGGGCCAAGCCCATGACGGGCGACAGTGCCTGTACCTGTGGCTATGCCTATGCCTGTGCATGCGCAGGCACATGCACATGCGCATGCTTGACGGTCGAGACGGCACCCGGCAGTGTCGTGCCGGTCGCCCAAGGGAGACGCATCGGCATGGCTCGGACGGTACGGCTCAATCTCCTCGTCTCGCCGGAGGAGAAGGACGACATCGAGCAGCGCGCGCGACGGGCGCATGTGACGACGAGCGAGCTGGTCCGGCGCGCGGTCGTGGCCTATGAGCCGGACGAGGACAAGGACGAGCTGAGGGCGCTGGCGGACGAGCTGGCCCTAGCCGCCCGCCGCATGGAAGGACGACTTGACGACGCTCTTGTCCGGATGGCGGCCTATGACGAAGCCATGGCGGACAAGGACGGCATGCGCTCGGCGGCCCGCGCCGAGATCGAGGCCTCGGGCGCCGTCTGGCCGTTTGCCCCCATCCCTCCAGGGGACAAAGCACCGTCGGAGACATCATGAGCATCTGGAGCGACATCAGGGACAGCGTTCGGCAAATCATCCTGATGGAGAGCCGGATCGATCAGTTGTGCGCGTCCATCGATCGCCTGTCTTATCAGGGTATGGATCATGAGCGTCGGCTGATCCGCATTGAAACGATGATCGAGATGGCTCAGGGCACGCCGGACGGCACGCCGCCGCGCGGTCCATCGGCAAAGTCATAACCTACCGAACGTCTTGCGCGGAACTGACCTCCTCGGCACTTCGTTCTGCCCTTTGTCCCATCTGCACGGGAGATCCCGCGCATGATCCATATCGACCTTCAGGGCGCGCGGGTGCCGGCGCTCGGGCTCGGCACTTGGCAGCTGCGCGGCGCCGAGGGCACCGAGGCGGTCCGCCACGCGCTCGAGATCGGCTACCGGCACATCGACACTGCCCAGGCCTATGAGAACGAGGCCGAGGTCGGCGCCGGCATCGCGGCGAGCGGCGTGCCGCGCGAGGCGATCTTCCTGGCCACAAAGGTGTGGATGAGCCGGCTCGCCGCGGCGGAGCTGAGGCGCAGCGTCGAGCAGAGCCTGGCGGCGCTGGGCACCGGCCATGTCGACCTGCTGATGATCCACTGGCCCAGCGTCGAGGTGCCGCTCGCCGAGAGCCTGGGCGCCATGGCCGAGCTTCAGGCCGCCGGCAAGGTGCGCCATCTGGGCGTCAGCAACTTCACCGTGCCGCTGCTCGAGCAGGCGGTGCAGCGGCACGGCGCCCGGCTGCTCGCCAACCAGGTCGAGTACCATCCTCTGCTGTCGCAGGCGCCGGTGCTGGACTTCCTGCGCGACCACGAGATGATGCTGATCGCCTACAGCCCGCTGGTCCGCGGCGGCGCGCACGCGCAGGAGGTGCTGGCCGACATCGGCCGGCGCCACGGCAAGACCGGTGCCCAGGTGGCGCTGCGCTGGCTCGTCGAGCAGCCGAACGTGGCGGCGATCCCCAAGGCGGCCAGCCCCGAGCACCGCGCTGCCAACCTCGACATCTTCGACTTCGCGCTGGACGACAACGACCGCGCCACCATCGACGCCCTGCCCAAGGACCAGCGCCAGATCAGCCCGTCCTGGGCGCCGCCGTGGGACCCGCCGGCTCGTTAGCCCCGACTTTGGCCGGCAAGGGCCGCGGGCCCGGACCCGATCAACGTCCGGTCCGGCTGACCGGCTCCCGCCCGGGCAGCGGCGCCGTGGCTCGCGCGGTTCCGCGTGATACGGAACCGGCACCGGCGCGCACGCCCGTTGGGCCAGCCTGAGCACACGGTCGTTGAATGGCCGGGCGGGGGAGCGGCCGGCGATGCCGCCCGATCCCGACACGCTCCAAGCGCATGGCCCCGGCCACCGCGGCGGCAATGACAGGGCCGCACGTCCGCTCGACGCGGCGACGCTCCCAAGGGCGGTTCGCCGGAGCCGTCACGGCATGCCCCGATGGTGTCGCGCCGCGGCCGTACTGAAACCGCAGCCGGGTCGCCGTTCGACCCGGCCAGCACGGCCAGTCGTCTCCGTGCCCGGGAGCAGGGCGGTGAGCACGCCGCGCCCGATGGCTCACGCGCCCCGCCGCCGGACGATCCGCCCGTGCCGTGCCGAGGGCATGGCCCTATGGTGCGGCCGGACCGGGCAGGAGAGGGGATCAGCTCATGGCGATCATCGCGGCGGCCGCCGGGCCGGAGTCGGAGGAGGGTGCGGGCGTCCCGGCTCCCGACCCGGCGGCCGACATCGCCCGCAGCCTGGCCGCCGTCCGGGCGCGGATCGAGGCCGCCGCGCGCGCCGCCGGCCGCGACCCGGGCGAGGTGACCCTGCTGCCGGTCAGCAAGACCGTCGCGGCGCCGCGCCTGCGCCAGGCCTGCGCGGCCGGCGTCCGCGCCTTGGCCGAGAACAAGGTGCAGGAGGCGCGCGCCAAGGCCGAGGCGCTGGCCGACCTCGGCCTCCGCTGGTCGATCGTCGGCCACCTGCAGACCAACAAGGCGAGGGATGTCGCCCGCTTCGCCCATGAGGTCCAATCGCTCGACAGCCTGCGCCTGGCCGAGGCGCTCGAGCGGCGCTGCCAGGTCGAAGGCCGCGGCCTCGACGTGCTGATCCAGGTGAACAGCTCCGGCGAGGCCAGCAAGTACGGCCTGACGCCGGAGGAGGTGCCGGGCCTCGCTCGTCAGTTGCCGGCATTTGCCGCGCTCAAGGTTCGGGGGCTGATGACCCTCGCCCTGTTCTCGGCCGACCGCGAGCGGGTGCGCGCCTGCTTCGCCCGCGCCCGCGCGCTTGCCGAGCAGCTGCGCCAGGAGGCGCCCGGCGGCCTCGCGTTCGACGAGCTGTCCATGGGCATGTCCGGCGACCTCGAGCTCGCCGTCGCCGAGGGCGCCACCATCGTCCGGGTCGGCCAGGCCATCTTCGGTCCCCGCCCCACCCCCGACAGCCACTATTGGCCGGGCGCTTAACGTGACCGCCTGCCGGCCGGGCAGCGCGCTGGCCGGCCGGGTGCTCCTGCGCCGCGCCTCAGTCGTCTCATCGGCCCGGCGATGAAAGCTGTCATCGCGAGCGAAGCGCGGCGATCCCGGTTCCTGGTTCGCTGCGGCAAGAAATCAGCTTAAAATCCTTCGCTTCGCTCGCAATGGCGGAGCTCCATTACTGCGCCATTACTGTTGATCGCGACTTGCTTTTGGCGCCATCGCGGCAGCGCCGGAGGCGGCGCCACTGGTGACCGACCGATGGCACGGCTCCCGCGGGAGTTTCCCTTTCCGGCTCTCTCATACGGCGGCACGAGCCCGGATCCCGGCATGCGCGAGCTCGGGCGTGGCGCCGCCGCCCGCGTGGCCACTCGGCCCTATGCCCACCCTCCGGCCCGTCCCCGGAACCCCGCCGCCCGGCCGCGCGTTTCGGATGCGGGCTTTCGCGGGGCCCGGCAACCGCACGGCCGGGCGGATTTCCGTGCATGGACAGGAAGAACGTCTTCGTCATCGGCCTCGACGACTACCACACGACGCTGCTCGACAGCCTCCGCCACCGCCACCGCTATCGGTTCCACGGGCTCCTGGCCCATGACGAGGTCGAGCATCGGCCGGACTATCCGGTCGACGAGATGCTCCGGAAGGCCGAGGATCAGCTGCGCGGCGCCCGCGACGGCGCCGATGCCATCGTCAACTACATCGACTTTCCGGGCAGCTCCATGGCGGCGATCCTGGCCGCCCGCCTCGGCCTGCGCGGCCCCTCCCTCGAGTCCGTCCTGCGCTGCGAGCACAAGGCCTGGAGCCGCATGGCCCAGGCCGAGATCCTGCCCGGCTTCGAGCCGCGCTTCGCCGCCTTCGACCCGTTCGACGACGACCCTCTCGCCCGCATCGGCCTGCCGTTCCCGTTCTGGGTCAAGCCGGTCAAGGGCTTCGGCGGCTGGCTCGGCTTCAAGATCCGGCACGAGCGCGACCTCGACCACGCCCTCGGGCGGATCCGCGCCCACATCCACCGCTTGGCCGAGCCGTTCGACCGGCTGCTCGACCGCGCCGTCCTGCCCGACGCCGTCGCGCCCATGCGCGGCCACTGGTGCCTGGCCGAGGAGATCGTCCAGGGCCGACAATGCACGGTCGAGGGCCATGTCCTCGGCAGCGACGTGCGCATCCACGGCATCGTCGACTCGCACCGCTACCCGCACCGCTCCAGCTTCTCGAGCTACCACTACCCCTCGCGCCTGCCGCCGCGCATCCAGGCGACGGTCACCGCGCTCGCCCGGCGCCTGGCGCGCGGCCTCGGGCTTGAGCACACCGGCTTCAACATCGAGTTCTTCTGGGACCAGCGGCACGACCGGATCACCGTGCTCGAGGTCAACCCGCGCATCTCCCAGTCGCACTGCGAGATGTTCCGCCTGGTCGACGGCGCCTCCAGCCACCAGGTCATCGTCGCCGTGGCGCTCGGCGAGGAGCCGGCCTTCCCGCGGCGCGAGGGAGCGTTCCCGGCCGCCGCCCGCTGCTTCCTGCGCCATGTCGGTGACGCCCATGTCGCCCGCGTGCCGAGCCCCGAGGAGATCGCCGCGATCGAGCGCGACCTGCCCGGCACCAGCATCCACCTCACCGTCCGTCCGGGGGCGTGGCTGTCCGAGCGCCCCTACACCGAGAGCTATTCCTACGCCCTGGCGGTGATCACCCTGGGCGGCGTCGACCACGCCGACATCGACCGCAAGCATGAGGCGTGCGCGCGCCGGCTGCGCTTCGATCTGGACACGCCGCGGCACCGGTCGCCGCAGCGGGAGACCGCGGGATGAGGATCGTCACCGAACTGCCCCGGCGGGTCCGCGAGCTCCGCCATGCCGAGATCCCCATGGCCGACGGCGTGCGCCTGGCCGCGCGGCTCTGGCTGCCGGAGGACGCCGAGGACCGGCCGGTGCCGGCGGTGCTGGAGTACATCCCCTACCGCCACAACGACGTCACCAACCGCCGCGACTCGATCGCCCATCCCTACATGGCCGGCCACGGCTACGCCTGCGTCCGGGTCGATCTGCGCGGCAGTGGCAACTCGGAAGGGGTGCTGACCGACGAGTACCTGTCGCAGGAGCTGGACGACGGCGTGGCGGTGATCGAGTGGCTGGCCCGGCAGCCCTGGTGCTCCGGCCGGGTCGGCATGGTCGGCATCTCCTGGGGCGGCTTCAATGCGCTGCAGATCGCCACGCGCCGGCCGCCGGCGCTGGGCGCCATCGTCACCGTCTGCTCGACCGACGACCGCTACGCCGACGACGTGCACCACATGGGCGGCTGCCTGCTGGGCGACAATCTCTCCTGGGCCTCGGTCATGTTCGCCTACAACGCCAGCCCGCCCGACCCGGCCGCGGTCGGCGGGCGCTGGCGCGAGCTGTGGCGCCGGCGGCTCGAGGGCAGCGGGCTGTGGCTCGAGACATGGCTGCGCCACCAGCGCCGCGACGCCTATTGGCGGCACGGCTCGGTGTGCGAGGACTATGGCGCGATCGGCTGCCCGGTGCTCGCCGTCAGCGGCTGGGCCGACGGCTACTCCAACGCCGTGTTCCGCCTGGTCGCCCATCTCGAGGCGCCGTGCCGCGGGCTGATCGGCCCGTGGAGCCACAAGTACCCGCATCTGGGCGAGCCCGGGCCGGCCATCGGCTTCCTGCAGGAGGCGGTGCGCTGGTGGGACCACTGGCTCAAGGGCCGCGACACCGGCGTCATGGACGAGCCGGCCTTGCGCGTGTGGATGCAGGACAGCGTGCCGCCGACCACCCGCTACCGGCGCCGGCCGGGCCGCTGGGTGGCCGAGCCGGCCTGGCCCTCCCCGCATGTCGAGGAGCGCTTCTGGCGCCTCGCCCCGGCGCGGCTGATCCCGGCCGGCGAGGCCGGGCCCTGCCCGGAGGCGGAGCAGGCCGAGCCGCCCCTGACCCTGCGCTCACCGCTGTCGGTCGGCCTGTTCGCCGGCAAGTGGTGCTCGTACAGCGCACCGCCCGACCTGCCGCACGACCAGCGCGAGGAGGACGGCGGTGCCCTGGTGTTCGACAGCGCGCCCTTGGACGAGCGCATGGAGATCCTGGGCGCGCCCCGGGTCGACCTGGATCTGGCCGCCGACAAGCCGGTGGCCATGGTCGCGGTGCGCCTCAGTGACCTGGCGCCCGACGACAAGGCGACCCGGGTCACCTACGGCCTGCTCAACCTGACCCACCGCGACGGCGCCCAGCACCCGCGGCCGCTGGAGCCGGGCCGGCGTTACCGGGTGACGGTGAAGCTGAACGACGTGGCGCAGTCCTTCCCGGCCGGCCACCGGATCCGGGTGGCGCTGTCGACCTCGTACTGGCCGCTGGCCTGGCCGCCGCCGGAGCCGGTGCGCCTGACCCTGTTCGCCGGCGCCGGCCGGCTGATGCTGCCGGAGCGGCCGCCGCGGCCCGAGGACGCCGCGCTGCGGCCGTTCGGCGAGCCGGAGGGGGCGCCGCCGGTTACGCGCACGGTGCTGGAGGCCGGCAGGCACGCCTGGACCGTGATCCGCGACCTGGCCAACGACGTCTCGACCCTCGAGGTGGTGAAGGACGACGGCCGCTTCCGCATCGAGCCGGCGGACCTGGAGATGCGCCTGTCGGCGGCCGAGCGCTACAGCTTCTGGGACGACGACTTCGACTCGGTCCGCGGCGAGACCCGGGCCGAGTGGGAGTTCCGCCGCGGCGACTGGCGCGTGCGCACGAGCACCCGCACCCGCCTCGGCTCCACCGCCAGCCACTTCCTCCTGCAGGCCGACCTCGACGCCTTCGAGGGCGACACCCGCGTGCACTGCCACAGCTGGGACAAGAAGATCCCCCGGGATTTCGTGTGAGCAGGCCCGATCCGGAGCCGGGCACCACCCAAGCCGCTCCGCCGCACGGCACGCCCTCAAGCCGAGCCGAGGGCTCATCTCCCCGGCCCGGTGACACAGGAACAGGCCGTCATCGCGAGCGAAGCGTGGCGATGCGGATTTCCTGTTTGCCGCGGCGGGAAGCCGACCCGGATGGCGTCGCTCCGCTCGCCATGACGGCTGTTGCTGGCTTCGCTCGCAATGGTCTTTGCTGGCAATGGTCTTCGCTCGCAATGGAAATCCGGCTTGGCGCAGGAAGGTAGGTCAGATGCGCCGGGACCCTCCAGGCGGTGATCGAGCCAGGCGGGGATCGAGCTCCGATGCACGGGGGATCGCCGGTGCCTTGGGGCGTGTGGCCGGACCCTCGCCCGCCCGCCGGCCGGACGCGTGGCTCCGCGCGTTGCCGTTGTGGTCGGGAATCGGTACAAGCGGTGGAGCGCCGACCGGCCGGCCGATCGGGCCTTCCCGTCGCGGCCTCGAGCGGACGACCGCGACCCAACAGCGGAGAGCATCGTGGGATCGATGGCGAAGATGGCCTTGTCGGCCCTGGCCGGGGCGGTGATGGCGACGGCCCCGATCAGCGCCGGCGCGGACGAGCACCAGGAGCTCTGGCTCCCCTCCCTGATCACCGAGACGCCCCAGGCCGGGTTCGATCTCGCCGTGCAGATGGCGCGCCGAGCCGTCGTGACGACCCAGCCCGACGTGGCGAAGCTGCAGACCCTGCGCCCCACCTACGCGCGGGATGCCGACAGCCTGATCCATGTGTCCGAGGTGGCGGCCGCCTGGTTCAGCACCATCGCCGCCGCCAACGACTACTGGCGCGAGTAGGCGAGCCGTCGGGCGACCGCCGACGGCACAAGAGCGGCCGGGTCGACAACGCCAACCATCGTCAACGGGCTGCTGAAGAAGCCTGTCCGGTGCCGGGTCCGTGGCTGATGTCCTGCCCGTCGAGGATGGCCGGCGGGACGGTTCGGGCGAGATCTGGGGTAATTGCGTGGCCCTTCATGCCAGCAGCTTGGGCATCCGGGCGAGGTTGTCGGCGGAGAGGGCGAGGTGGAGGCCGTGCTCGGGGCGGTCGGGTCCTCGGAACCGCGACTTCCGCCGGCCGGTGACGGACTGGAGCCAGCCGACGATCTCCTCGATGCGCTTTCGAATGCGCTGGCGGACGGCATAGCCGGGGTGGCGGGTCGTGCGTCCGTCGATGTTGGAGCGCCGCCGGGCCTTGCCGGTGTCATGCTGGTTCGGTGCGACGTGACGGGTGATGCGGCGCGCGCCCAGGTCGGCGACCGGATCGGCCGCATCGACGCCCTTGTCGCCCGCCAGCGGGGCCCCGGGCCGGACATGCGCGTCCGCCAGGTCGACCGACGGGAGGCACTCCGAGACACCGCCGGCGCGAGGCAGCCCGGCGTCCACCACAAGCCCGTTAAGGGTCTCCATCAGCGCCGTGGCGACAAAGCAGAGCCGGCTCGCCCGGCCGGCGGCCTTTCGGTAGAGCCGCGCGTCCGGGTCGAGGGCCGGCCGAACCGAGCATGGGCCGCGTCGAAGGCGCCCGACATACCCGTCGGCACCTCGTCCGCGATCCGCCGGATCACCCTGAGCGGATGACCCTGAGCGGATGACCCGCCGGGACGCGATCCTCCAGATCGACGGAGGACAACAGCCTGCCGGTCCGACCGCCCGATCCGCGCACGAACACCCTTCCGTGCACGCCGAGAACGGATCACGCCAGACAGCCCAACGCGAGGACTCTCGCAGCAGCCTGCTAGGCTCCAGACCCATAACCCATAGGTGACGGGGGCTGCGAGGGCGATGGCGGCCAGGAAGTTGGCAGCGAGCTTATCGTATCGTCTTGCGATCCAATGGCTTGCCCCCGCGCCCCCTTTTCCGCCCGCGGCGCGCCGGTGCGCCTTGGCGTGCGTGCTGTCGAGAAGCAGGTCGGCGGAAGGGCCGCCCTCGGCCGCCAGACTGTGGACGATGTCGAGCCCGATACCCTTCTTCGCCCAGCGGACAAAGCGGTTAAAGAGGGTCTTGCTCGGGACCATACACCGTCGGCGCATCGGGCCACCGGCACCCGGACGTGAGAACGGGGACGATCCCGCTGATCACCCGACGGTCATCGACCCGCGCCACCCCCGCGTCTCGGTCGGCAAAAGCGGGCGCAACCGCTCGAACTGCTCATCGCTGATCCAGAAATAGGTATTCGACATTATCCACCCCCTACATCTTGGGGAAGGGACTCACAGATCGCCGCCGATGGCCATCCTATTCATGGGTCCGGAGCCTGAACTGGCTGGGCTTGGCCGGCCCCCTCCGTTCAATTCGGCAGGATCTGGAGGCCGGCGCGCGCGGCGGCGCCGGCAAGGGCCTTGTCCCTCGTGGCGAGCGCCAGCCCCTTGCGCATGGCCAGCTCAAGATAGGCCGCATCATAGGTCGTGAGCCGCTCGGAGCGGGCGAGCGCGAGCACTTCGCGCACTGCCCGGTGCGGGGTTTCATCATCGGCGACGATCGGCAACCCGGCCAGCAGCTCAAGGCGCGTCGCCGTATCGGCGGCGGTGAGGCGCGTTCGCCTTTCGGCCTGCACCAGCACATTGCCCAGCTCCAGATACCAGATCGCGGGCACGAGCGCGCCGGCCTCGCACACCTGCTCAAGCAGGGCGTCCGTCTCGGGTGCGGCCTCGTCCTTAAAGCACCAGGACACGGCGACCGAGCAATCGAGCACGAAGGCGCTCACCGCCGCCCCTCGTCCCGCAGCTCTTTCCAGTCCAGCCCGCCGAGCGTGATCCCTTCGCGCGCGGCCTTCAGCCGGGCGATCGTCTCGTCACGATGCGCGCGGTCGGCTTCCTGCGCGGGCACGAGGCGGGCGACCGCCTTGCCGTGGCGGGTGATCAGCACCTCCTCGCCGCGCGAGACCCGCTCCAGAAGCGTCGAGAGATGCGTCTTGGCCTCGAAAGCGCCGACCGTAATCATGCCCTCATCCATATCAACCACCTTTTCAAACCAGTTTAATATTCTGGTTGAAAATGTCCAGCAAGGAAGGAAAGGGCAGGGGCTTACGCCCCCGCCTCCGGTAGCGGGTCGTCGTCCTTTGGCCGGACGCTCTTCATCGAGGCCCCGGCGTCGATCCTCGTCCCGTCCACCGGGACGTGATACCCGGTCGTCGATCCCGTGCCCACCGAACCGGCGGAAGACCGGCGGAAGAGGAGATCGAAGTCGAGCCGCTCCATCAGGTGGCGCGCCGATCGGAGGGTGTAGAACGCCTGCAGCAGCAGCGCGCGGAGCCGACGCTCCGGCGCGATCGAGGGCCGGCGCGATCGAGGGCCGGCGCGATCGAGGGCCGGCGCGATCGAGGGCCGGCCGAGCGGAGCATGGGCCGCGTCGAAGGCGCCCGACATACCCGTCGGCAGCGCCCGAAGCCCCATGTCACCCGCTCCCGGCATCGTCCGGCCGTCCGACCGGCCGTCCGACCGGCCGTCCGACCGGCCGTCCGACCGGCCGTCCGACCGGCCGTCCG
>CAZTHL010000117.1:0-9449 GCA_964613585.1 uncultured Mycobacteriaceae bacterium
ACATGGACCACGGCCTCCTGGTCGTCGCCGTTCACGTGGAAGATCGGCGCCTGGGCCCCCTTGGCGACGTCGGTCGGGTACGGGCTCGAGCGCGCATAGCTCGGCGCCGTGGTGAAGCCGATCTGGTTGTTGACGATGAAGTGCAGGGTGCCGCCGACGCGGTAGCCCTTGAGATCCGCCAGCATCAGCGTCTCGGCGACCGGACCCTGGCCGGCGAAGGCGGCGTCACCGTGGATCAGCAGCGGCAGCACCTGCTTGCGCTCGGTGTCGTCGCGTTGCATCTGCTTGGCGCGCACCTTGCCGATGACGACCGGATCGACCGCCTCCAGGTGCGACGGGTTGGCGGTCAGCGACAGGTGGATGACGTTGCCGTCGAAATCGCGGTCGGCCGACGTGCCCAGATGGTACTTGACGTCGCCGGAGCCCTGGACGTCCTCGGGGTTGGCCGGATTGCCCTGGAACTCGGAGAAGATCGCGGCGAACGGCTTGGCCATGACGTTGGCCAGCACGTTGAGGCGGCCGCGGTGGGCCATACCGAGGACGATCTCCTTCAGGCCGAGCTGGCCGCCGCGCTTCATCACCTGCTCGAGCGCCGGCACGATCGCCTCGCCGCCGTCGACGCCGAAGCGCTTGGTGCCGGTGTACTTGCGGTGCAGATAGCTCTCGAAGCACTCCGCCTCGGCCAGCTTCTCATAGATCGCCCGCTTGCCGCGGCGGGTGAAGTCGGTCCGGTTGTGAATCGCCTCGATGCGCTCCTGGATCCAGGTCTTCTCGTCGGGCACCTGGATGTGCATGTATTCGACGCCGATATGGCCGCAGTAGGTCTCGCGCAGGCGGGTCATGATCTCCCGCAGCGTCGGCGCCTCGAGACCGAGCACGTTGTTGATGAAGATGGGCCGGTCCCAGTCCTCGGCACGGAAGCCGTAGCTTGCGGGGTCGAGCTCCGGATGCGGCTCGATCGGCGCCAGGCCGAGCGGATCCAGCTTCGCCTCCAGGTGGCCGCGCACGCGATAGGAGCGGATCAGCATCAGCGCGCGGATGCTGTCCAGCGTCGCCTGGCGCAGCTCCTGGACGTTGGCCGCCGCGGGCATCGGCACGCTCGCCGCCGGCATCTCCGGCTCGACCTCGGGCTCGGGGGCCAAGCCGGGCAGCGGCGTCGCGCGCCCTCGCTCCGGCGCCCCGGCGGCCGGTGGCGGCGCCAGGTTGAGCGCCTCGGCCAAGCCGTCGCCGCCGTTCAGGCCGGCATGGCCGTTGGACGAGGCCCAGCTCGGCGTGCCCAGATCGCGCAGGGCGTCCCGCTCGGCATCGCCCAGCGAGCCGAAGAAGCGCGCCCAGGAGGGGTCGACCGTGTTCGGATCCTCCCGGTACGCGGCATAGAGCGCGGCGATGAAGGCGGCGTTGTGCGCGGACAGGAACGAGGACTGCTCGGCTTGCTTGGACATTGCTCTCCGGCGGCCCTTCAACGACCGCTAGTCTCGGCGGACCGGCCACGGCGAGCCTGGATGCGCGCGTGCACCCGCGCCGGCGCCTCCGCCCGGATTTCCCTAAACGTCAAGAAACACATTACGCTGAATAAAATATTGGTTAAAGCGCTCGGGCGCCACCGCCCTTCCTTGTGCGTTGCACGATAAGAATCCGTGCCGGCCCATGAGGTTGGGCCATCCCGCCGACGGCGCGCCGGGGCCGGCGCAGGACCGACGGCGCGCCTTCGTGGGAGCTGCGGGGCGGCGACTCACGTTGCTCTCGGTTCTTCGACGGCTGTTTCGCCCGGGCCGCTTCACGAAAACCCAGCATGGCGTAGGGTATGATGAACCGGAGACGGTGAAGACCCTTCGGCCGCATCGCCGATCTTGGTTAATGACGGGCCCTCGACCATGGACGTGCATACCTTCCTTCCGGCCGCCGTCATCCTGCTGCTCGCCGCGGCCGTGTCCACGGCGCTGTTCAAGCGGATGGGGCTGGGCTCGGTGCTGGGCTTCCTGGTTGCCGGTGTCGTGGTCGGCCCGTCCGGCCTCGGCGTCAGCGACGATGTGGAGACGCTGCGCCATTTCGCCGAGCTCGGGGTCGTGCTGCTGCTGTTCATCATCGGGCTGGAGATGCGCCCGGCCAAGCTGTGGTCGATGCGCCGCCTGGTGTTCGGCCTTGGCACGCTCCAGGTTCTGGTCACCGGCGTGCTGATCGGCGGCTATTTCTACCTTCTCGGCAACCCGCCCAAGGAGGCGATCCTGATCGGCCTGGGCCTGGCCCTGTCGTCGACCGCCTTCGTGCTGCAGCTGCTGGCCGAGCGCGGCGAGATGCAGACCGAGCACGGCCAAGCCTGCTTCGGCATCCTGCTCCTGCAGGATCTGGCCATCGTGCCCCTCCTGGCGCTGGTGCCGCTGCTCTCCGACCGCCCGGCCGACACCGACTCCGCCTCGTTCCTTCGCGACATCCTGCTGGTCAGCGGCGCGCTGCTGGTGGTGATCGGCGTCGGCCGCCACCTGCTTCCGCCGCTGCTCCGGCTGATGGCCACCCAGCGCAGCCGCGAAGCTTTCTCGATCATCGCCATGCTGGCCGCCCTGGGCGCCGCCTGGCTCATGGAGCTGAGCGGCCTGTCGCAGGCCCTGGGCGCCTTCCTCATGGGCATGCTGCTGTCCGACTCCGAGTTCCGCCACCAGATCGAGGCGGTGGTGGAGCCGTTCAAGGGCTTCCTCCTCGGCCTGTTCTTCATCTCCGTCGGCATGTCCATGGAGCTCGAGCTGCTGGCCGGGGCCGGCGCCCTGGTGCTCCTGCATGTGCCGGTGATCCTGGTGATCAAGAGCGCCGTGCTGATCGGCCTGAGCCGCCTGTTCGGCCTGGCCAACGCCGCCGCGCTCAGGGTCGGCCTGCTGCTGACGCAAAGCGGCGAGTTCGGCTTCGTCCTGTTCGGGGCGGCGGCGACCGCCGGTCTGATCAGCCACCACTCCTTCGGCCTGCTGATCCTGGTCATCTCGGTGTCGATGGCGGCGACGCCGCTGCTGGCCCGGCTGTCCGACTGGGCGGCGGTCCGTCTCATTCCGGGTTCCGACGGCCGGGAGGCGCCGGAGGACCGGATCCCGGGCGACCTGTCCCAGCATGTCCTGGTCGCCGGCTACGGCCGCGTGGGCCGGGTCGTCTGCATGATGCTGGAGCGCAGCAGCATCCCCTATGTAGCGCTCGATCGCGATCCGCGACGGGTCGCCGCCGGCCGGCTCGAGGGGCACGAGGTGCATTTCGGCGATGTCGGCAGTCTCGAGGTGCTGCAGGCGGCCGGCGCCGGGCGGGCCGCCTCCCTGGTAGTCACCGTCGACGAGACCTCGACCATCGAGCGGCTGGTCTCGACGATCCGCACCTTCTACCCCGACATGCGCATTCAGAGCCGGGTGCGCGACCTCGCCGACCGCGACGAGATGCTGAAGTGCGGGGTCAGCCGGGCCATTCCCGATTCCGCCGAGGCCAGCCTGCACCTGGGCGAGGCGGTGCTGGAGACCCTGGGCGTCGCCCCCGACGAGCTCGACGGCCTGCTGCACGACCTGCGCCGCGACGGCTACGCCCTCCTGCGGGCCGGGTGACGGCGAGCACCCTTGTCCCCCCGCCCCGCCCGAGCGGTGCCTCCGCGCGGAGGAGGATCAAGGCAGGGGCCGACGGCGGATCGGCAGGGCAAGGGCGCCGTGATGACCGGAAAGCCGGGCAGGCGCTTTCACCCTGCCCCTCGCCCGCGCCCGACGCGCGAGAGGAAGGATCGGGCCACCTTGAAAAGGGGTCGTCACTCGCCGGGCGCCGGCTCGGCACCGGCCGCGGCGGGTGGCGTCCGCCGCCGGGCCAGGCGCTCGCGGGTCCACTGGAAGGCGACGTAGAGCGCCGGGATCATGACGATGCCGATCAGCGTCGCCGCCAGCATGCCGCCGAACACGGGTGTGCCGATCGACCGGCGGCTGGCCGAGCCGGCGCCGGTCGCGATGACCAGCGGAAAGATGCCGATCAGGAACGACAGCGCCGTCATCAGCACGGCACGGAAGCGCAGGCGCGCGGCGGTCAGCGCGGCCTCGACGATGGCAAGCCCGGACTCGCGCTGCTCCTTCGCGAACTCGACGATCAGGATGGCGTTCTTGGCGGCCAGCCCGATCAGCATGACGAAGCCGATCTGCGCGTAGACATTGTTGGCGATGCCGGTCAGCGCGAGCGCCGCGAAGGCGCCGAGGATGGCCACCGAGACCGACAGGATCACCGAGAGCGGGATGCTCCAGCTCTCGTATTGGGCGACCAGGAACAGGTAGGCGAACAAGAGCGCGAAGGCGAAGATGATCGGCGCCTGCCCACCCGACCGGATCTCCTCCAGCGCCTGGCCGGTCCATTCATAGGCGAAGCCGGCGGGCAGCTGCGTCGCCGCCTCCTCCATCGCGGTGATCGCCTGGCCCGAGGAGAAGCCGGGCGCGGGCGAGCCGTTGATCGTCGTGGACCGGAACATGTTGTAGCGGGTCAGCACCTCGGGCCCGAGGATCGGCTCGATGCGCACCAGGGTGCGCAGCGGCACCATGTCGCCCTCGGCGCTGCGCACATGCAGCCGGTCGATGTCCCCGATGGTGCTGCGGAACGGCGCCTCGGCCTGGACCATGACACGGTAGACCCGGCCGAACAGGGTGAAGTCGTTGACGTAGAGCGAGCCCAGATTGGCCTGCAGCGTCTCGAACACCGTGGCCACCGGAATGCCCAGCGTCTGCGCCTTGTCGCGGTCGAGCTCGATCAGCAGCTGCGGCACGTTCGCGCTGAAGTTGCTGAACACGGCGGCCAGCCGGGGATCCTGATTGGCCGCGTAGATCAGGCCATTGGTCGCGGCGGACAGCTCCTCCGGCGTGCCGCCGCCGGTGTCCTGCAGCTGGAACTCGAAGCCGCCGGTGGTGCCGAGGCCCGGAATCGCCGGCACATTGAACGGAAAGACGTTGGCGGCGCCGATGCCGAGGAACTCGGCCCGGGAGCGCTCGAGGATGTTGTCCAGGAAGAGCGCCGGATCGGTGCGCTCGGCCCAGGGCTCGAGCACGGCGATCACCAGGCCCGAGTTGGAGGACACGGCGCCGGTCAGGATACTGAAGCCGCCGACGACGATGACGTCGGCCACGCCCTCGGTCTCGAGCAGGATGCCCTGGACCCGGTCGACCACCTCGGCGGTGCGGCCGAGCGAGGCCGCGTCGGGCAGCCGGACGTCGATCATGAAGCCGCCGCGGTCCTCGGCCGGCACGAAGCCGGTCGGCACGAGTCCGGCCAATCCGTAGATGCCGGCGCCGACCACGCCGAGCAGCACGATCGCCAGGACGGCGCGCCGCACCAGGAAGCCGGCGGCCCGCAGGTAGACGTTGCGGCTGCCGTCGAGGAACCGCTCGAACAGGCGCAGCAGCAGCCCCGGGCGGCCGCCCCTGGGCTTCAGGAGGATCGAGCAGAGCGCCGGGCTCAGCGTCAGCGCGTTGATCGAGGAGATCACGACCGCCGTCGAGATGGTCACGGCAAACTGCTGGTAGAGCCGGCCGGTGATGCCCGGCAGGAAGCCGGTCGGCACGAACACGGCCAGCAGCACCAGGGTCGTGGCGATCACCGGCCCGGTCACCTGGCGCATGGCCTTGCGCGTCGCCTCCTTCGACGACAGGCCCTCCTCGGTCATCAGCCGCTGCACGTTCTCCACGACCACGATGGCGTCGTCGACGACGACGCCGATCGCCAGGATGAGGGCGAACAGCGAGATGGTGTTGAGCGAGAAGCCGACGGCGAGCAGGACGGCGAAGGTGCCGATGAGCGAGACCGGGATGGCCAGCGTCGGCACCAGCGTCGCGCGCCAGTCCTGCAGGAACACGTAGACGACGAAGACAACCAGCAGGAACGCCACGAACAGCGTGACCATCACCTCGACGATGCTCTGCTGGATGTACAAGGTGGTGTCGTAGACGATGCGGTGCTCGAGGTCCTCCGGGAAGCGCTCGGACAGCCGGTCCATCAGCGCCGCCACCTCCTGCTTGACCTGCAGCGCGTTGGCGCCCGGCGACTGGTAGATGGCGATGACCGCGCTCGGCGCGTCGTTGAGCTCGCCGAACCAGTTGTAGGCCTGGGAGCCCAGCTCGACGCGGGCGATGTCGCCGATGCGCACGATCGAGCCGTCGGGCTGGGCGCGAACGACGATGCGCCGGAACTCCTCGACATCGGCGAGCCGGCCGCGCGCCTGGATCGCGTACTGGAACTGCTGATCCTGCTCGGCGTAGAACGGCGGCGCGCCGATCTGGCCCGCGGCGGCCTGGATGTTCTGCTGGCGGATGGCATTCACCACGTCGCTCGTGGTCAGCCCCAGGCTGGTCAGCCGGTCCGGCTCCAGCCAGATGCGCATGCCGTAGTCACGCGCGCCCAGGATGTTGGCGTCACCGACACCGTCCAGGCGGACGAGCGCGTCGCGAACGTTGATGGTGGCGTAGTTGCTGAGGAAGATATCGTCGAAGGTTCCGTTGGGTGAGTACAGGTTGACCACCAGCACCATGTTGGTCGACTGCTTCTTGGTCGACACGCCCTGGCGCTGCACCTCCTCCGGCAGCTGGGCGAGCGCCAGCGTGACCCGGTTCTGCACGTTGACCGAGGCGATGTCGGGATCGGTGCCGACGGCGAAGGTGATGTTGAGCGTGTAGCTGCCGTCGTTGGCGCTGGTCGAGGACATGTAGGTCATGTCGTCGACGCCGTTCACCTCCGACTCGATCGGTGCGGCCACCGTCTCCTCGACCACCTGCGCATTGGCGCCCGGATAGGCGGCGGTCACCCGCACCTGCGGCGGCGAGATGTCCGGGAACTCGGCGATCGGCAGCTGGGTCAGCGCGACCAGGCCGGCCAGCGTGATGACGATGGAGATGACGAAGGCGAACTTCGGCCGGTCGATGAAGAAGGCGGACAGCATGGCGCTAGCCCTCCGCGGTGGCGGCGGTGGGCACCGGGTTGACGGCGACCCCGGGCCGGATCCGCTGCAGGCCCTCGACGATGACCATGTCGCCCTCGTCGAGGCCGCTCTGGACAACCCAGTCGGTGCCCTGCTTGCTGCCGGTCTCGATGCGCCGGGTCTCGACCTGGTTGTCCTCGCCGACCACCAGGACGAAGCGGCCGCCCTGGTCCTGCTGCACCGCGGCCTGCGGCACGGTCATCGCGATGGTCGGGGTGGTCGTGCCGACCCCGACGGTGACGAAGGCGCCCGGCTGCAGCAGGCGGTCGTTGTTCGGGAAGACGCCGCGCACGGGCACCGTGCCGGTGGCCGGGTCGACACGGCTGTCGATGAAGTCGATGCCGCCGGTCTCCTCATACGAGGAGCCGTCCGGAAGGGAGAGCTCGAGCACGACGTCGGCGACCGCCGGCGAGGTGCCCGCCAGGCGCTGCCGGCGGAACTCGATGACGTCCCCCTCGCTGACCGCGAAGGTGACGTAGATGGGATCAAGCGCGATCAGCTCGGCCAGCACACCGCTGTCCGGGCCGATCAGGTTGCCGACCGTGAACGCCGAGCGGCCCATCCGGCCGTCGATCGGCGCCGCGATCTCCGTGTAGCTGAGGTTGATCCGGGCCTGCTGCAACTCGGCCTCGCGGGCCCTGACCGCGGCCTCGGCCTGGAGCGCGGCGGCGCGCGCCTCATCAACAGAGGCTTCGGAGATGTTGCCGCGGCTGAGCAGCTGCTCGGCACGCTCGAGCGCCCGCGCCGTCTCCGGAATTCGCGCCCGCGCGCTCTCCAGGTTGGCCTCGGCCAGCGCGACCGCGGCCTCATAGGGCTCGGGCTCGATCCGGAACAGCAGGTCACCGACCTCGACATCCTGGCCCTCGACGAAGGCGCGCTCCCTGAGGAATCCCGGGATCCGGGCGCGCAGCTCGACCTCGTCCACCGCCTCGACCCGCCCGACGAAGCTGAGGCTCTCCTCGACCTCGCGTCGCACCACCGGCGCCACGGTGACGGTCGGGCTCACCTCGGGCTGGGCCTGGGCGGCGGCCTGATCGGCCCCCTCCTCGCAGCCGGCCAGCGCGGCCGCGAGCAGCAGCAGCCCGGCCAACGGCCGCCCTCGCCGCGCGCCCGCCCGAGCCAGCGACCCGCCGATCCGGTGCCCCGCGCCTGCCCGGCTCGCCATGTCCATCCGCAACACCGGCCTTCTCCCCTCTGCCCTGACGTCGCGCTTTCTCTCGCGTCCGCCAAAAGGCACTACTGTCCGTGCTGTTATAGGCCCGCCGGGCCACCGGTTTCACCATAGTAAACGCACGGAGGTGAGACTCATTGACACAACCAGGTGCCGCAATGGAGGCGCACGCACAGCGAAAAGCGACTTGATCCGCAATTATCACCCTATTTCCGTGCATTCTTGGCACGCCAATGGCGCAAATCGTGTAGTCGCCGCTGGAATTGGGTGGCATCGCCGGCCCGTTCTCCCGCCGGCCACCCAACGACAGAATGCCCAGGCTGGCCGGCGGGGGAGCGGGCCGGTGCCGATCCCGCATCACGCGGAAACGCTCCAGGTCGGGCATGCGGGCGGCGGCAGCCACCGGCCAACGGAGGTCCAGTCTCGACCACGCCCGTGCTTTCATGAGCGGACCACGGCGCTCGTTGTTCCTTGGGGATCCGCCGCCGGCGATGGCGAACAGGATCCGGCACCGCGCCCCCGGAGACATGATCCGGCGCCCCGCTGTCGACGCCGCTGGCTGGGCCGTCCGGAGAAGCGCTGGTCAAGGCCGTCCGCCGCCTTCAGGATCGCCACGGCCGCGAGCGGCTCGGCACGCCGACGACGCCGGCCTCGGCCAAGGCGTGGTCCCTGCGACGGCGCGGCGGCTCATGGGGATCGATCAGCCCACCACCGGCTGCCGTGACCTCGCGGAGATCGGGAGCGGCGGCGCACCTTTCGGGTGAGGCCGACCGGCACGATCATGCAACCCAACGCGCGTTGATCCGAAAGCGCTCGGCAACGCCAAGCCCATTCTCCTCTCGGGAGGCTCCCCCGGGTCGGTCTCGGCGGCGGCGAGGCCGAAGGGCCGCGCCTGTCGGCCATCGCTCGGCGCGAGACGCCTCACGAAATGGTGGGTGAGGGCCGCACGGTGATGCCGATGGCAAGGCTCTCCGGCGCCCGTCCGGATCGGCGCCGATGAGACCAGCCTGATCAGCACGGTCGACCATCAACATGATCGACTGTCCGCGGCCCTGCGCACGCCGCGTCAATGGCCGGCCGCCCCCGCGAAGACCCCGACGCTAAGACGGAAGGATCAGGGACGCCCCCTCCCCGTGGAAAAGGCCTTTTCCAGGACGGCGCCGAGCGGGAATGGATTCGGTTCGCCTGGAGCGTTTCCGCCGAACGCGCAACCGGCACCGGCCCGCTCCCCCGCCCGGCCAGCCTGAGCGTGCTGTCGCCGGGTGGCCGGGCGGAGGAGGGAGCGGGCCGGCGATGCCGGTTGAGCCGGAAACGCTCTAG
>CAZTHL010000118.1:0-5080 GCA_964613585.1 uncultured Mycobacteriaceae bacterium
GGACGAGCGCCACCTCGATGACCAGGTCGTAGAAGGCGCGCGGCTTCAGGCGCGGCAGCATGTTCATCTGCGCCCGGCTCTCGACCTGGAACACGCCCAGGCTGTCGGCGCGGCACAGCATGTCGTAGACGGCCGGATCCTCGGCCGGCACGGTGGCCAGGGTGAGCTGCCGGCCGTGGTGCCTCGCGATCAGCTCGAGGCCGCGGCGCACGCAGCTCAGCATGCCGAGGCCGAGCACGTCGACCTTGAGGATGCCGAGCCGGTCGAGATCGTCCTTGTCCCACTCGATCACCGTCCGGTCGGCCATGGCGGCGTTCTCGATCGGCACGAGCTCGTCGAGCCGGTCACGGGCGATGACGAAGCCGCCGACATGCTGCGACAGGTGGCGCGGGAAGCCGATCAGCTGGCGGGTCAGCGCCAGGGTCTGGCGAAGCCGGCGGTCGCGCGGGTCGAGGCCGGCCTCGCGCACATGGCTCTCGTCGATGCCCTCGCGCCCCCAGCCCCACACGGTTGCCGACAGCCGGGCCACCGTGTCCTCCGACAGGCCCATGGCCTTGCCGGCCTCGCGGACCGCCCCGCGGGCGCGGTAGCAGATCACCGTGGCGGTCATGCCGGCGCGGTCGCGCCCGTACTTTTCATAAATGTATTGGATCACCTCCTCGCGCCGCTCGTGCTCGAAGTCGACATCGATGTCCGGGGGCTCGTTGCGCGCGGCGGAGACGAAGCGCTCGAACAGCAGGTCGGCCCGCGCGGGATCGACCGCGGTGATGCCGAGCACGTAGCACACGGCGGAGTTGGCCGCCGAGCCGCGGCCCTGGCAGAGGATGCCGCGCGAGCGGGCGAAGCGGACGATGTCGTGGACCGTGAGGAAGTAGGGCGCGTAGCCGAGCTGGCCGATGAGCTCGAGCTCGTGGGCCAGCTGAGCCCGCACCGCCTCGCTCAGCCCCTCCGGATACCGGGATGCGGCGCCGAGCCAGGTCAGCCGCTCCAGCTCCGCCTGCGGCGAGCCGGCCGTGCCCGAGACCTCGTCGGGGTACTCGTAGCGGAGCTCGTCGAGGGAGAAGCGGCACAAGCGGGCCAGCTCGACCGAGCGGGCCACGGCCTCCGGATACCGGCGGAACAGGCGGGCCATCTCGGCAGGTGCCTTCAGGTGCCGCTCGGCGTTGGCGGCGAGACGCCGGCCCGCCTCGTCGATGGTGCAGTGCTGGCGGATGCAGGTCAGCAGGTCCTGCAGCGGCCGCCTTTCGGGCACATGGTACTGGACGTCGTTGGTGGCGACGAGCGTCACGCCGGTCCGCCGCGCCAGCGCCGCCAGCCGCTCGAGCCGCACGGCGTCGTCGCCGCGAAAGCGCTGCGTCGCCGCCAGCGCCAGCGCCGCCGGTCCCTCGAGCGCTCGCAGCCGCCACAGGAACGGCTCGAGCGTCTCGATGGCCGGCGCCGCCTCGCCGTCGCCGGCCGCCTCGTCCGGGTCGGGCGCCAGCAGGATCAGCACCTGGGCCTCGGCCGCCGCGGCCATGTCGGTCCAGCCGAGCCGGCACTCGCCCTTGGGGGCGCGGCGCCGGCCGACCGTGATCAGCCGCGCGAGCCGGCCGTAGGCGGCCCGGTCGGTCGGCAGGCAGAGGAGGCTGGGACCGTCCTCGAGATCGAGCCGGGCGCCGACGATCAGCCGGACGCCGTGGTCGTGCGCCGCGGCATGGGCGCGGACCACGCCGGCCAGGCTGTTGCGGTCGGTGATGGCGAGCGCCTCATGGCCGAGCGCCGCGGCGGTCAGCACCAGCTCCTCCGGGTGCGCCGCGCCGCGCAGGAAGGAGAAGCTGCTGGTCACCTGCAGCTCGGCATAGCCCGCCGCCGGGGGCGGCAGCGCGAAGGGGACGGCGTCGGGCACGGGCGTTCGCCTCAGGCGAAGAAGCCGTGCAGGAACCAAGCCGGCTGCCGGTCGGCCCGATAAGGGCCGGCGCGGCACAGCCAGAAGCGGCGGCCCTCGGTGTCCTCGACCCGGTAGTAGTCGCGCGGCGGCGTGCCGGCCGCATCCACCCACCATTCCGCGGCCAACCGCTCCGGCCCGTCGGCGCGGGCGACGTGGTGGCGAACGCCGCGCCAGAGGAACAGCACGGGCGGATCGTCGGGCAGCGGCGCCACCGCCTCGATCTCGATCGGCCGGGCCAGGAGGCGCACCGGTCGCGGCCGGTCGGCCGGCCAGGCCCGCGTAAGCGGGGCGGGCGGCACGGCCGGGACCAGGGCCACGGCGCGTTCCGGCAGATGGCTCTCGCGCGGCAAGGGTCGCGCCACGGCCGCGGGCCCCAGCCGGTTGACCAAGCGGTCGACGAGACCGGCCAGCGCCTCGTCGGCGCCGTCGGCCCGGCCGGCGCCGAGCTCGCGGTCGAGGCTGAGCGGCTCGTCGGCGAGCGGCTCGACGCGCGCGGCGGCCAGCCTCATGGTCTCGATGCCGAAGCCGGCGTCGATGCGGTCGAGCCGGTCGCGGAGCAGCCGCTTGAGCGGCTCCGCCGTGCGGCACGGACGGCTTGTGCCGACGCTCTGCCGCTCCACCGCACCGTCGACCCGGAACAGCTGCAGGTCGAGCCGGCGGGCGCCCTGCCCGGTCTCGGCCAGGCCGGCGCACAGCTCCACGAGCAGACGGTCGAGAGCGGCCGAGACGTCCTCGGTGCGGGCGATCGGCTCGGCGAAGGTCAGCCGGGCGGCGTGCGTCGGCACCGGCCGGGGCGGCGACAACGGCTCCTCGATCCGGCCCAGAGCCTGGTCGAGACGGCGCAGCAGGCCGCTGCCGAAGCGCGCCGACAGGGTGCCGCGCGGCAGCCGCTCAAGATCGCCGATGCGGCCGAGACCAAGCCGCTCGAGCCCGTTCGCGACGGCCGGTTCGAGGCGCAGGCCGCGGATCGGCAGCGGCGCCAGGGTGGCCGCGATCGCGCCGGCGGCGACAACGGCGCGTTCGGGCGCGGCGCCGTGCCCGGGCGCATGCGCCGCGCCGACGCGCGCCACGGCCCAGGCAGCCCCGGCGGTGTCGGCGATCGCGGCGCGGGCGCGGAAGCCGAGGCGGGAGAGCCGGCGCGCCAGGTCGTCGAGCAGCGCCGCCTCGCCGCCGACCAGATGGGCGCAGCCGGTGACGTCGAGCAGCAGGCCGCCCTCGCCGGCCGCGGCGTCACCGCAGGGCACGGCCCAGGGGGTGTAACGCTCGGCCCAGCGGGCCAGACGGGCGAGCGCGTCGGAATCGCCCGCCGGGTCGGCCTCCACCACGCGCACGCCGGGCTCGAGCGCGCGAGCATCGGCCAGCGACAGGCCCGGGGTCAGCCCGGCCGCCGCGGCCCGGGCATCGACGGCGGTCAGCACGAGCCGGCCGCGCTGATTCGCGATCACGGCGAGCGGCGGCGACGCGACGCTCTGTGACGCGCGTTTCGAGCAATTTTGATGGGCCTGTAAACCCTCTAGGTCGCGAATCCGCTCGGTCGACAGCCTCGGCAGCCAGGCAGCGAGAACACGTCGGGTCATAGGATTGCGCAAATCCTGGTTAATGGACGAACAGGTCTGGGGCAGACCAGGAACGCCAGGGGGCCGATTCGGTTTACCATGGTTAATACTTTCTAATGTATCTGTTTTAGGAACAAGGAGAGAACATATAAGGAACTTTCAAGGTTTTTGCAGTATTTCATTACCGTGCATGGGTATTTTTGAACCTTCAGGGCCGAGGCATGGATCGGGCGACCGGCGGTGCCTGCTGAAATGATTAACACCGTGGGGATGGGACTGCCGCCGCCATCAGGCCGCCTGCCGGGCGCCGGGGCGAGCCGTCGGCGGCGTGCCAAGCCCGGCCTTGCCTTTGGCCCCGGTGTCGGCTGTGTCCTCGTCCAGGCACCAACCTGCCGCTGGCCCGAGCCACATCAGGCTCCAGGAACCCGGCCGGCCACCGCGGCAGCGCCGCAGGTCCAGCCGCCAGCGCGGATGTCCGGTGCCGGGCAGCGGAGCTCCGTCGCCGAGCCGTGCCGTTCGGCCCGGCGCCGTCACCACCCGCCAGCGGCTGACGGCCGCGCATGCCGGGTCCTCGGCGCAGCGCCGGCGCAGCACCAGGAGGGTGGTGCCGCCGGC
This sequence comes from uncultured Mycobacteriaceae bacterium, assembly GCA_964613585.1. Lineage (GTDB taxonomy): Bacteria > Pseudomonadota > Alphaproteobacteria > DSM-16000 > Inquilinaceae > CAZTHL01. The sequence goes on from CAZTHL010000118.1 coordinate 4,099, forward strand.
CTCCGCTGCCAGCTGCAGGCGGCGGCCGGCGGTGAGATCGAGCCTGTCCGCCTCCGCCAGCACGGCGGCCACGGCGCCGGAGCGCGCCGTCTCCTCCAGCGCCCACAGCCGGTCGGCCGGGCGCGGCACGCGCGCCACCACCAGCCGGTCCGGGGGCAGGCCGAAGCTGGTGACGCCCGGCGCGTAGGGCGGATCGCCGGCGGCGAGCCAGAGCACGGCCCGGTGCCGGCGTGCGGCCAGACGGGCCAGCAGCGCGGCGGCGAAGCCGTCGGCCGCCGCGTCACCCGGCCGCGACGGCTCAGCCAGGATCTCGTGCAGGCAGCCAAGCGGCAGCCCGCCGTCGGGCAGGGCGGCATCCACCTCGGGCAGGCCGAGCGGCAGCACCCCGGCCGTCGCGGCGGCGCCATAGCCTTCCATCCGACGAATGGTCCGGCGCAGCGCATCGACGCGGCTGGCCTTGCCGCCCTGGATCTCGGCCGATCGGTAAGCCATGTCGGGCACGGTTGAAACCCGGAAGACGAGCTGTTTGTTCGCCTTTTGTTCTAATCTGCGGCACAGCCCGTGTCAAGGGAGGCGGTGAGGCGCCGCCTCGGCCGGCACGCTCCGCTCCCGCCGACGGAAGCGCGCTTCGGATCAGTCGGAGAGCAGGCGCGGCACGCCAAATCGCAGCACCCCGGCCACCAGCGCCGCCATGGCCACGGCAACGGCGCCCGCCGCGCTGCCGTCCTTGTGCGCGAACAACAGCCCGATGATGGCCGCCACGGCCAGGACATTGCCGAGAATGCCGCTCACGGTCGACAGCGTCTGTTTCGACCACATGGCCGCTTGCCCCACCCGAGATCCCGCAATCCGTCGCGACTCTAGATCGTGACCCCTTAACGCGCCCTGTAGCGGCGCGCCGCGGCTGGACCGGCAACGATCAGCGTCGCCCGGGCCGCAGCCGCGCGCCGCACTTGTCCCGGCTCCGCGCCCGAGCAAATAC
>CAZTHL010000118.1:5180-9410 GCA_964613585.1 uncultured Mycobacteriaceae bacterium
TCCGGCCCCTGGCATCCGGCCCCTGGCATCCGGCCCCTGGCGTCCGGCGCGGGCGACGACCACGCCCGACGCCGCGCCGGCGACCCACCCGAGCGGCCGAACGATCGCAGGCTCCAGAGGATGGCTGCAGAGGCCGGGGCTCCTGCTCCGCATGCCCCTTCAAGCTGCCGGTTGATGCGCTGATTGCGCCGGCGCCGGCACCCGGAGCGGCACGGTGACCGGCCGGCTCGTTCAGGCCGATCCCTGGACCGGGCGGCCGTAGACGATGTGCGGGACACCGTCGATCATCATCCAACGGTAGCCGGCATAGCCTTCGGCCAGCAGTCGACGCTGCCGCATGAGGTCGCGCGGCTGGCAGATCACATCGCCGTCGGTGTCGTAGATACGCCGCCGGGCCACGTCGCGATGCAGGAGATAGGGGGCGTCGGCGGACGAACCCAGTCGACGGATGCTCAGGCCGTGATCGATCAGATGCCGCCACGCGACGTGGTTCGACACCGGCACGAGCGCCACGGCATGGCGGCGGCCGCGGTGCAGGGCATAGTCGAGCCGGCGGCAGATGAGCCATCGATGCAAGCCGCGCGCGCGATGCCCGGGCAGCACGGCCGTGCCGGCCAGGTGGCATACATAGCGGCGATCGGTCACGCCGAGACCGAGCGTGTCCGCTCGGCACCGATCGGAGCGGCCCGGCAGGCCGAGCGCGCCCACGGCGACCAGGCGGCGTCGGCTGATCACTCCGAATGTCTCACCGACCAGGCCAAGATATGCGGCAATGAACGGTCGTTCCCGAGGGCCGCAGCAATAGGGTTCCAGGGGCCGGTCGAAGGCGCGGGCTCGCAGTTCGGCCACCGCCTCGGCATCGTCAGGGCCGAGAAGCCGAAGCTCAACCCCTTCTGGCGGACCGTCCGTCGCCGACGCCACCTCATTGAAGCCGTTCGCAGCCGGCAAAACCACGACATTGTTCATGGCAATCCACTAAAAGTGCGCCGTTCCCGCAGCATTGTCAAGCGACGCACGCTCGGCCCATGCGATCCCGACCGACAGCCGCCGCTCCCGCAAGGCTTCCCGGCGCTCGCGGCAATCCGGTCCGGAATGACTCCATTGGTCGCCCAGGGCGCACGGAGGGTGGATGGCTCCTGGTAAAGATAAGGTTTCTCATGACGGGAACTTGCCGATTTAACGGAATTGTTATCGTGGAGACTTATTGTGTCCTCATTCATTACTTGATCGGAAACGATCCGCCGGGCGCCGGCGATCGCTGAGGCAGAGTGCAGGCTCGGCTCATGAACCATCCCTCGCTTCCACCGGTGCTGCCCGGGCAGAAGTCTTCCGCTTACGGAAACGGCACGCACGCATCTATGAATGCACCTCCGTTCCGCAAGCGCGAAGATGACCGTCGCCGCGCCTCAGCCGACCGGGCCTCAGGTGGCCTCGGCCAGACGCAGCCGGCGCGGCGCCTCCCGCCACAAGCCCTGGCCGATGCTCGGCCCGCCGCGCGCGCAACCGGCTTCTGGCCCGCCCTCGGCCGACTGCTGGTCAAGATCCTGTTCGCCGACATACCGTCGAGCCGCGTGCGTCGACTCGAGCGGCAACCGCGTCCGGCACGCCTTGTCGGCGAGCGACGCGCACATCCCCGGATCAGCGGCCTGACCGGCGCCGTGCGCATCGGAACCCGCATCCATCCCGTCGAGGACATCAGCCTGGGCGGATTCCGCTTCGGCGAGCACGACGGGCAGTTCGTTCCCCGGCAGCGCTTCTTCTTCGAGATGGATCTGCATTGCCTCTCCCGTCCCGGCATCCTGCGCGGCCAGGCCGTGGTCGTGCGGGTGCAGGGCGACCATGTCGGCGCGCGCTTCTTCATGCCGTCGAGCCGCCTGCGTCGCGAGCTCGCCCAGTTCATCATGGCCCATCGGCGATGAGGCAAGCCGGGTCGCGAAGCCGTCATGCGCGGGCGCGACCCCGGCATCGCACCGCGGCCGGGGCCCGAGACATCCTGCCGCATGCGAACGCGGATATGGTCCTCCGCGGCTGCAACCCTATCATCTTGCCGGCGATGCGGGCTTCGGAGGCTGTGCGCAGCCCTGCGCCGAGGCACCCGGACCGCTTGGACGTCAGCCGATACGTCAACCGGAGCCGGCGGACCTGCCCCACCCTCCCCCCGGGGACAGGATGCCAGCCGGCTCCGGCTTTTTTCCCAAATCTGGGTGGCCATGCTGACGAGGGCGTTTCCGCCTGACACGGCAGCGGGCCGGCGATGTCACTTGAGCCGGACGCCTAGCTAGAGGATCAGCAGCGGCGACGGTCCAGCCGGTAGCGGAAACGCACGGTCCATCTGGGCGCGATCCGCCTCCTCGATCGCGATCCCGGCCGCTCCCCGGTTCTCCCGCACATGCTTGGGATTGGCCGCCTTGGGTATCGCGATGACCCCCTCGCGGTCGAGCAGCCAAGCCAGTACAATCTGCGCCGGTGACGCGTGGTACCGGGCGGCGATCGCCTCGATGGCCGGGTGGAGCAGCAGCCGGCCGTCGTCAAGCGGTGTGTACGCCATGACCGGCAGGCCATGCCGGCGGCACCAGGGCGCCAGATCCCATTCGATGCCGCGGCACGTGGGACTATAGCACACCTGATCGGTGACGGCATCCGGGCCGTCGGGGATTGTCCACAGCCGCGCCATGCCGGCGGCATCGAAATTGCTTACCCCCCAGTGCCGAATCTTCCCGGCCTTGGCGAGGCCGCCGAACGCCTCGACTGTCTCCTCCAGCGGCACCGCGCCCGGCCAGTGCAGCAGGTACAGATCGATCCGGTCGGTGCCGAGCCGGCGCAGGCTGCGCTCGCACGCAGCGACGAGACGACGCCGCCCGGCGTTGTACGGGTACACCTTGGTGACCAGGAACACGCCGTCCCGCCGTCCGCGCACCGCCTCGCCGACAACCTCCTCGGCGCCGCCTTCGCCGTACATCTCCGCGGTGTCGATCAGCGTCAGGCCGAGATCGAGGCCGAGCCGAAGGGCGGCCACCTCGGCGGCGCGGCTGGCCGGCCGCTCGCCCATGCGCCAAGTGCCCTGGCCCAGCCGAGGCACCGGCTCGCCGGTCGGCAGCGTCGTGGTCGGGATCGCTCGAAGGCCCGCGGGAATCATGGGGGATCGGAGGTCAGGGTGGCGGCGCCGCCGGCAGCCGGGTCTCGGCAAGCGGTGCCGCCGGAAGGCGCTCGATGCCCCCGCCGGCGAGCCGGAACACCACGTCCTGGGTCTCGGCCAGCGCCATGATCTGCTCCGGCGCAAGATCGGCGTAGAGGCCGCGCACGGCCCGGCCGACCATGCCGTGGGCGACGACGATCACCGGACCGTCCCCATCCAGGGTCTCGTCCAGCCAGGGCTTGATGCGCTCGAGCAGCATCGGGTAGCTCTCGCCGCCGCCGGGCGGCCGGAAACGCCAGCGGTCGATCAGGCGGCCGGCCCAGGCGCCCGGCGTCTCGGCGTCGATCTCGGCCGGCGTCCTGCCGTCCCAGGCGCCCCAGGTCAGCTCGCGCAGCCGCTCATCATAGCGTATCCACTCCGGCTCAAGCGCCAGGATCTCGGCCATGAGAAGCGCGCTGGCGCGGCATCGGCCGAGCGGGCTGCTGATCATCGGCGTTGCCGCCGGTGACGGCAGCACCTCGCGCAGCACCTCCGCCTTGCGCCGCGACTGGGCAACCCCGAGCGGCGTCAGTGGCGCGTCGAGGCCGCCCTGCAGACGCCCCTCGGCGTTCCATGTGGTCTGCCCATGGCGGCACAGGTAGAGCGTCCGGGGCATGGTCCGGTGGCCTGCGTGAGGGACGGGGGCGCCCGTCCCCCGGAGGGCACCATGCCAGACCGGCGCCCTCGCCAGCAACCGGCCCCCTGAAGGCTTCGGACCCGGGCTCAGTGCAGCCGGTATTCCTCGGTGACGTATCGGCTCTCGCCCGGCATCACCAGCTTGGCCGCCGCCACCGTCACCGAATGCAGCTTGCCGTCGATCTCCCGCTCCCAGAAGTCGAGGAAGCGGCGGATGCGGGGAAAGTCCGGCACCATGTCCAGGGTCTGCCAGGAGAAGGCCTGCAGCAGACCCGGATTGTCCGGCAGATGGTAGAGCACGTGGGTGGTGGCCAGGCGGAAGCCCTGGCTCTGCGCGACGAACAGGTTCATGGCGGCTTGGTCTCCAGCGCTTGAGCGACGCGAGGCACGACGCCAGTGTGGGTCTCCCACCGTTAGCC
>CAZTHL010000119.1:0-7899 GCA_964613585.1 uncultured Mycobacteriaceae bacterium
TGGAGGACACCATAATGGATGAAGAGCTGATCACCATCGAGGGAAACATCAATAACGGCAACCGGTCTACCGAGACCGTGACCATCACCATGAACTTTGATTTTGAAGAGGGCAGCGACAACACGGTCGCCAAGGCCGACGCCGTCAGTCTTCACCTCGGAGCGAACCGGTTCATTGGTCGCGAGATCGGGACGGCGACGATCATCGACGACGCCGGAATTGAAAGTGATTTTGATACGTCAAGCCGGGGCGAGTATCGCGAGCTGGTCGGCGGGTTCCTAAACATCAACCACCGGGACAACGACGTTGACGACCTGCTCGACAATCTGCTGAAGAGCGACGGCATCGCCGGCCTCGAGGCCACCATCAACGACGACGATACCATTCAGATCGCCATCACCGGGCGCGGCGACGTCGTCGACTTTCTGAACCTCGAAGGCGTCTTCATCGAGCAGTACATCGCGTCGATCGACGATCCCACCGAGCCGCCGTCAAGCGGCCCCGGCGGCGCCGGCGGCGCGCCGGAGGACGTGGTCAGCGCCACCATCAATCCCATCGATATCGACGCGAGCAGCCTCAGCGCCAACGGGACCAGCTTCGAAGCCTTTGGCGTCGACGGGGCCGACTTCGTCATTGCCAACTTCAGTTCGCCGGTTTCGGTCGAGGCGCCGGAGACGGCCGGCGACGATGGGCCCGACACCATCGACGGCGCCGCGGCCGACGACATCATCAGCACCTTCGCCGGCGACGACACGGTCATGAGCGGTGCCGGCAACGACATCGTTCTCGGCGGCGTCGGCGACGACACGCTTGAAGGCGGGGCCGGCACCGACGGGCTCGACGGCGGCTCGGGCGACGACTTCGTGCGTGGCCAGGCCGGCAACGACGTGCTGTTCGGCGACCCCTCGCCCGACGAGTTCGGCACCGAGCCGGCGGATGCTGTCGACGATCCCGAGTCGGCCGGCGGCGACGACGTCATCCTTGGCGGCACCGGCGACGACCTGATCTTCGCCGGCGGCGGCAACGACCAGGTGGAAGGCGGCTCGGACGACGACGTCATCCTCGGCGGGTCCGGCGATGACGAGCTGATCGGCGACACGCAGGAAGAGGAGTTCGGCGGCACCGGTGACACGGTCCTCGACGAGGATGCGGGCGCCGACGTCATCGAGGGCGGCGCCGGCAACGACATCATCGCCGGCGGCTTCAACCCGACCGGCCGCGATTTCCTGTTCGGCGGCGAGGGCGATGACACGATCCGTGGCGACGTCAACGACAGCAAAGGCTTTGCCGTCGGCCACGACGACTTCATGGACGGCGGCGCCGGCGATGACGCCATGGGCGGCAAGGGCGGCAACGATGAGATGTTCGGCGGCGCCGGCAATGACACCATGTTCGGGGATGCCGGCAGCGACTTCCTCGACGGCGGCGCCGGCAACGATCGTCTCGTCGGCGACACCGAGGAGAACGGCCAGACGCCGGTCGGGCTTGGTGTCGACGACCTGCTGATCGGCGGCGCCGGCGATGACTACATCGACGGCGGCCTCGGCAACGACCTGATCCTGACCGACGGCATCGACGGCGAGCGCGATCCGAGCGGCGACACCGACACGGTGCTGTACAGCAAGGGCGACGGCGAGGACGTGATCGCCGACTTCGACCTCGACGGCGGCGGCGAGGACTCGTTCGACACGCTGAAGATCGAAGGCTTCGACGCGGAAGGCCTGGACGGCACCATCAACACGGTGGACAGCCTGTTCGACTATATCGAGCTCATCGAGACCGACGGGAATCCGACGACCGATGCGCTGATCGCGGACACCGATCTGATCCTCGACTTCGGCGACCTGGGCGGCAGCATCCGCCTGGCCGGCATCCTCGACGAGGAGGTCCCCAGCAACGACATCACCGCCGTGGACCTTGCAGGGGAGGATCCGGGCGCGGCGGATGATTTCCTGGAGGACGAGCTGTTCGCGGGCGGCACGCCTTCCGGGGCGGCGATCGAGGCGGAGTTCCCCACCATCGACACACTGATCGCCGCGAGCGATTTCGATCTTATGTAAGACCATCCTCTCGGAAGCCTTGACGGCGAAGTGACCGGCGGGCTGCCCTTGGGCGGCCCGCCGGATTTAAATGGTGGCCCAAGAAAAAATCTGCCGTGATCGCGAGCGGAGTAGAGCGATTTACATTGGTTGCCTGCAGCTGCCGACTCAAACCCTGGATGGCGTCGCTGCGCTCGCCATGACGACAAGAATGGTCTTTGCCCGCGTCGTGGCGTCGCCTCGCTTGTCTCGGCCGCCGGGAAGCCCGGTGCCGTTCCGGACACGTGATCCACGCTGCCGTGGCGCGCGCCGCGGCGGACGGGCCCGCGGCGTCGGCCAGGGCGGGGCCGGCGACCCTGGCGCGGAGGAGGCCGGGCTCAGCCGATCAGCGTGTCCCCGGCCATGAGGTCCGCCGCCCGGGCGGCGTCGTCGACCAGCTCGACGTCGCGAAAGCTGGACCAGCTGTCGCCCGCCTGGTCCTGATCGTTGATAAAGGCGAGCTGCGTCTGGTGCCCGCTCAGGAACGCGCCGAGCGGGATCTCGACATGCCACCAGTCGCCCGCGCCGTCATAGGCGTGGAAGCTGCGCTCGAACACGCCGTCCTGGGTGCCGAACAGCAGGAACGGCGCCGCGCCGGTCTCCCAGCTGTTGTCGTCGTCGACGGCGATTGCCTGCAGCTCTCCCTGGCTCCCGCTGCGGAAGTCGAAGGCGAGCACCGTGGCCTCCGTCACCACATGGTCGATCGCCGCCTGCTTCCAGGCGTTGCCGTCCAGGCGCACGGTTCGGCCCCCGTCCAGCACGGTCACGCCGCCGGCCCCGTCCTGGCCGACATCGTAGGCGCCGAGCTCCTCGGCCACGAAGGCCATGACCCGAGGGACGGCCGGCGCCTCGACGGTCACGGTCACCGTGGCCTCGGCCCGGGCGCCGTCGGCGTCCTCGACCGTGTAGGTGAAGCGGTCGGTGCCGGCCCAGCCGGCCGCCGCCGTGTAGACCGGGCGGCCCTCCGCGTCCATCCCGACGTGGCCGTGCTCGGCCGGCCCGGTCGCGATCACCGACAGGAGGTCGCCGTCCGGGTCGCTGTCGTTGGCCAGCACGTCGAGGGTCGCGGGACCATCGCCGATCACGCGGACGGCATCGTCCTGCGCGATCGGCGTCCAGTTGTCCTCGCTGACGCCCAGCAGGCGGATGGCATCGCCGGGACCGAGCCGGAGGATCAGGTCGGTCCCCTCGACCTGGGCTGCCGTCTGGGTGTCCCCGTCGGTCGCCAGATACGCCACGTGCTCCCGCAGCGCCTGCTCGGTGTCCAGCACCCGGTTGAGGCCGGGATCGGCGAAGCCGCCGATTTCCAGGACGTCGAAGGTGCCCTCGTCCATCCCGTCCGTGCGAGCGTTGATGTCGAAGTCGACCACCGTGTCGACGCCGTCGCCCGCCCGGAAGACGACCCGGTCGCGATCCTGGCCGCCCGGCGTGCGCGCGCCGTGGCGGCCGTCGGTATGGATGACGTCGTTGCCGGCTCCGCCCGCGAGGATGTCGCTGCCCTGATCACCGATGAGAAGGTCGTCGCCATCGCCGCCGATCAGGCTGTCGTCGCCCGCTGTCCCGAGCACCTCGAGGCCCGGCGGCTCCCCGGCCCCGACCGTGACGGCGACGGCGGCGCTGGCGGTCCCGGCGCGGCCGTCGCTCACGGTGTAGGTGAAGCCGTCGCTGCCGGTGAAGCCGGCCTCGGGCGTGTAGGTCACCGTCCCGTCGCCGTTGTCGGTGACCGTGCCGTGGGACGCCCCCTCGACGCCGACGATGGTCAGTCCATCCCCGTCCGGATCGGCGTCGTTGGCCAGCAGGTCGATGACGACTGCCGTGTCCGTGACCGTCGACGCGGCATCGTCGACGGCCTGGGGCGCGTGGTTGAGCGGCGCCACCTCGACCGTGACCAGGGCCGTGCCGCTGCCGCCCCGGCCGTCGCCGACGGTGTAGGAGAAGCTGTCGATGCCGGTGAAGCCGGCCTCCGGCGTGTAGGTCACCGTGCCGTCGCCGTGGTCGACGACGGTGCCGTGACCGGGCGTGCCGAGGGCGGTCACGACCAGCGGATCGCCGTCGGGGTCGCCGTCGTTGGCGAGAAGGTCGAGGGTGACGGTGCCGGTCTCGACCAGGCTCGCCCGATCGTCGCCGGCGACGGGGGCGGCGTTGGTGACGACGGGGACCCAGCGGTCCAGCAGATAGCCCTCCAGCGCCTGACGCTCGGCAGCGTCGAGCGCGCGGTCGTAGAAGGCCGCCTCGCCCAGGAGGCCCTGGAAGCCGGCGCCGCTGCCAACGCCGTCGTGGAAATGGGTCTTCTGGTTGACGTGGCCGACGCCGATGTCATCGGCATGGGCGTGGAGCGCGGCGACGCCGGTGAGCCGGCCGGCCTCCGTACCGTTGACGAAGCCCGACAGGGTGCCGGCCCCGGCGTCGTGGACGAGGGTCAGCACATAGGCCGTGTCGGCCCTGGCCTCGGCCGTGGCGTAGGTCGGCCCCCAGGCCGTCTCCTGGAGATTCCAGCCGTTCAGATAGAACCGCCCCTGGTCGATGTAGACGTTGAGGCCGCGCGTGCTGCCACCCTGCTCGTAGATCACCTGCCGGGACGTGACCTCGCCGCCGGTCCCGATCGCGAAGCACAGGGTTCGGCCGTCGGACGGGCCGCTGGCGTTCAGCTCCGGCGCGTCGGCGACCGCCAGCATGTCGGTGCCGTCGAACGCCAGGGCGGCGCGGCCGTTCAGGCCCGTGGCCGCGAGGACCGGCTCGTCGCTGTCGGTCCCGGCGACGGCGTCGTTGCCCCGGCTGCTCTTGTCGGCCCAGCGCTCGGCCGCGCCGTCGCCGTCGGCATCGCTGACCGTCGTCGCGTCGGCCGCGTCCAGCCACAGCACAAGGCCGTCGATCGTGTCGGGCTGCCCGGGCTCGGGCGGAGCCGCGACCTCGACGGTCACCCGGGCGCCGGCGGTGCCGCCGCGTCCGTCGGCGATCGTGTAGCGGAAGCTGTCGGTGCCGACGAAGCCGGGGTCGGCGGCGTAGGCCAGGGCGCCGTCCGGGGTGATCGTGACGGTGCCGTGGGCCGGCGCGTCGGTCGACAGGACGGCAAGACCGTCGCCGTCGACGTCGCCGTCGTTGGCGAGCACGTCCACGATGACGGTGTCGCCGGCGATGACCTCGGCCGTGTCGGCGAGCGCCGTCGGCGCGTCGTTGACCTCGGTCACGGTCACGGTGACGGTGCCCGAGGCCGTCGTGCCGTCGTCGGCCTGGACCGTGTAGGTGAAGCTGTCGATGCCGTGCCAGTCGGCCTCGCCGCCATAGGTGATGCGGCCGTCGGCCTCGAGCACGACGGTGCCGTGGCCGGCCGGGCCGACCGCGGAAACGACGGCTCCGTTCTCGGTCAGGAAGGCGTCGTTGGCGGTCACGTCGATGGTGACGGAGCCGTCCTCGTCGACCGTGGCGCTGTCGTCGGCCGGCGCCATGGCCGGCGGCGGAGGTGGCGGCTCGGCGCCCAGCGAGGCCAGCAGCTCGGCCAGGCCCATCGTCTGGTCGGCGAAGCTGAAGCTCTCGATGGAGACGAAGCGGTCGACCTCGGCGCTTACGGCGTGGGTCGCCATCAGCAGGCCGTCCGCCTCGGCGAAGAGCAGGTCGGCGAAGGACCAGTCGTCGAGCAGCGCGATGTCGAAGCCGGCGCCGCCGTCGAGCAGGTCGCTGCCCGGGCCGCCGTCGAGCCGATCGTCGCCGGCGCCGCCCAGGAGCGTGTCGTCGCCGCGCCCGCCGGACAGCCGGTTGTCGGCGGCGTTGCCGACGGCGCGGTCGTCGCCGTCGCCGAGAAGGACCGTCTCGATGACCGTCCCGGCGGCCATATGGACGGCGCGGCCGTCGATGGTGGCGTGGCCGGCGGCCAGATCCACGGTGCTGTGGCTGGTGACGGCCGCGGCGTTGATCGTGTCGTCGCCGCCGGCGTCGTGAAGCTCCGACCGCCCGGCCTCGGCCAGCATGGCGAAGCTGTCGGTGTAGATGTACACGTCGTCATCGTCGTGGGCCGCGCCGATGAAGCGCAGGCCCCAGCTGTTGAGCGTGCCGGCGAAGCCGATCCGGTCGTCCTCGACCTTCAGGGTCCAGGCGCCCTGGCTGCTCTCGCCCCAATGAACGACGCTGGTGGTGGTGAAGAGGATGTCGTCGGACAGCGAGCCGTAGCCGTTCCCGGAGTCCGGGTTCTTCCCCGGATGGACGATCAGTTCGCTTTCGGTGCCGTCCGGCGAGATCAGCGTGACCACGAGGTTGCCGATCAGGCCGTGCGTGATGTCGAGATCGACCACGACGTGCTCGATCCGGATGTCCTGATCGATGGCGATCGTCGACAGCAGGCCGTCGGCATCCTCGTCCGGGATGGCCGCGTTGACGCTCATGTCGGCCCCGGTGGTGACGATCCCGTCGAAGGTCGACGTCCGGTCCCAGGTCTCGGCCAAGCGTACCGCGGCATGCGCGTCGACCCGGCCGAAGCCGTAGCTGTGATGGAAGGTCAGCCCGCCGCCGTTGAAGTCCCCGGTGCCGTTCGACTGCCAGCCGGCATCGTCCGTGTCGGTGGGCGCGGCCGAGTAGGCCAGGATCTCCTGGACGTCGCGGTAGCCGAGCGAGGGATTGGCTTCCAGCATGAGGGCGACGACGCCGGAGACGATGGGCGCGGCGAAGGAGGTGCCGTCGACGGTGGCATAGTCGCCGGCAGTGTAGCCGGCGTCGCCGGGGCGGTCGGTCGTCAGGATGTCGACGCCGGGCGCCGAGATCAGCAGCGCGGCTCCGGGATTGGTGAACGAGGCGTGCTTGCCGGTGTGATCGATGGCGCCGACGGCGATGGTGTGGGGCGAGTTCTGCAGGTTGTGATGATTGACGTTGTCGCCGTAGCTCCGGCTGTTGCCGGCGGCGAACACCACGACGGTGCCCAGGCCGTCCCGTCCCTCGGCCACCGCCGTCTCGAGATGGGCCTTGATGATCTGGAACTCGGCCTTGGTGAGATCGTCCGAGAAGAACGAGCCGTAGCCCCAGCTGTTGTTGGCGATGTCGACGGAGGCCGCCCAGGCGAACGCCGCCTCGATCTGGGCGAGCGAGCCTTGTGAGCCGTAGCCGATCCGGAACGCCGCCAGGTCGGCGCCGGGGGCCACGCCCCGGCTGTCGCCGTCGGCGGTGAGGCAGCCGGCGACCGCCGTGCCGTGCTCGTTGCCGGCGCCGGGCATGGCGTCATCGTCGCCTTCGACCGCGTCCCGGTCCAGGTCGAACCGGTAGCTGTCGATGAGATCGGCATGGCGGTGGTCGACGCCCTCGTCGATCACGCCGACGCTGACGCCGGCGCCGGAGTACTCGGCCCACACCGGCTGGAGATTGGCGTCGACCCCCGGCGTGCCGCCGGTCTGGCCGGTGTTGAGAAGGTGCCATTGGTCGTCGGAGACGGCAGCGCCGGACAGGCTCTGGAGGCTCGCGTGCAGGTCGGGGATGAAGCCGATCCCGGGAGCAAGGTGCATAGTAAAGCTCTCGCTAAGATGAGAAAATGCCTGGACAAATCTTCGGACATGCGCATTAATAGGGGGAAAATTTGCCGGTATTTAACGTAAGCTTTACTATGAGTGGCGCAGTCTTTCTGAGACAAGCCGGCCGCAGTATTTGACGAAAAAGCAGCGGAACAGACTGGCTTACCGCCGCGACGTCGATCGTCGCGCAGGTGGTGTGATCGCAACGATTTCTGGAGGATGCCGTGCTTGGCGCTGCTGCTGTCGAGCGGCGCTAAGTCTTTGCTTTAACGGAAAACGACGAGGTCATTAGAGATCTTATTACCGACATCGGGCGTGCTATCGGGCGTGCT
>CAZTHL010000119.1:7999-9115 GCA_964613585.1 uncultured Mycobacteriaceae bacterium
ATCGGGCGTGCTATCGGGCGTGCTGCGGACCCGCCGATGCCGAGGGCAGGGTCCTGCCGGGAGACCGTCATGGCCGGGAGCCCGGAGAACGCAAAGCGGGCCGGACGCCGCCGCGGGGCGCCGAGGAGAGTGGAGTGGGCCCCTCGGGCCGGACGGTTGGAGCGGAATGAATAGACCGGGCGCGCCGGGCTTCCCGAGGATGGAAGCCATGGCAAGACACCGATCCCACAGCGTCGACTTCAAGCGGCAGGTCGTGCAGCAATTTCCGGCCGGAGACCCTGCACCGCTTGGCGAAGCGCCACGATAATTCTCAGTGCCATCTGTGCTCTGCGCTCGGAAGGCAAGCTGACAAAGACCAATTTGATGCGCCAACTGCAGGCCGTGCGAAAGTCAGCTGCCATTTCAGGCCCCAAGCCTGACCGTGTCATGTCCGATGACCTCGGCCTTTGCTTCGCCGGACGGGCCGCGCGGTGGCCGTGCCGGGGAACCGCCGGGGCGGGACGGCATTACCGCTTGCCTTGGGTGGGGCGCGCCCAAATGCATCAAAGGAGAACCGCCGAAAGGCTGCGCCGACGAGCCGGCGAGGTGAGCATGAACGTGAGCTATATCCATATCCATGGTGACCGCGCGGGCCGCCACGGCGCCGCACCGTCCGAGACGCAGCGGGACCGCGCCGAGCGGCTGATCCGGCTGGATACCCTGGCGCGCCTGCTCGATGCCCGCTTCCGCGTGCCCGGCACCCGCTTTCGCTTCGGCCTGGACTTCGTGATCGGCCTGGTGCCGGTGATCGGCGACACGGTGACCGCGGCGATCGGCCTCTACATCCTGCAGGAGGCGCGGGACTTCGGCCTGCCCAAGGCGCTGCAGGCGCGCATGCTGGCGAATGTCGGCGCCGACTGGCTGATCGGCCAGGTGCCGCTCGTCGGCGACCTGCTCGACGCCGGCTACAAGGCCAACGTCAAGAACATCCGCCTCCTCGAGCGCCATCTGGCCGAACGCGGCGATCCCGCCGTCGCCGCCGCCGGCATCGATCCCGAGGTGATCGCCGGCGGCTAGGGGGTATATGTCAGCGCCGGCAGTGTTCCCGTCCCGCTTGTCCACGGAACGATCCCTGCG
>CAZTHL010000120.1:0-9046 GCA_964613585.1 uncultured Mycobacteriaceae bacterium
AGCCGGCGCCGGGCAGGACACGCTCAGCGAACGACCTATTTCCGCAGCCTGCTAGAGGTAGGGGGCAAGACCGGCAAAGAGAGCCGCGCTGCCCACGCTCAGCACGAGCGCCCGGACCAGGTTCGGGCTCATCATGAGCTGTCCCACCGGGACGCGGAACATGCGGCCGGCCACCATCATGGTGAGCCCGACAGGGGACACCATCGTCGCCAGAGCCCAGGCGATGACGATGACCTCGGCCAGCGCCAAGTGGCTGAACGAGCCGGGGAAGGCCGCGCACGCCGCCATGGCCAGCGCCGCCGGGACCGAGGCGTGGATGCCGATGAGGCCGACCGCGATGATGGCAAGGCCGATGCCGGCGAAGAGCAGGAACGGCGACGCCGCGAGCAGCTGTCCGGTCATGGCCTGCAGGCCCAGGATCTCGTCGAGCGGCAGACGGCCGATGACCACGGCCAGGATCACCGATGCCGCGATCAGCAGCACCTCGTCATTGATCGCGCCGATCCCCTGCGCGGCGGCGCGCACCGGTCTCATCCAGGAGGTAGGCCATGTCAGCACCGCGTACGCCGCGCAGATCAACGGCATGCTGACGACGATGGCCTCGACCGCCGGCACCTCGGCCCAGACGATGAGCCCGCCAAGGACCGCCGCCACCGCGACGGCGGGCGCGAGGAGCGGCTGCATCGCCCGGCCGATGCACAGAGCCGCGCCCCAGCCGGTGCGGCGGACAGCGAGCTCGGCCACCACCAGGCTGACCCCGCAGAGCAGCCCGACGGCCGGGATCTGCCAGCTCGGCACCGTCGGCGAGTTGTGTCCGACAAAGGCCACGGCGACGAAGAAGGGCGACCAGAAGGCCGCGTAGCTCAATCCCCGCAGCGTGGCCAGGGCGGCCGCGCGCCGCTGGGCGTCGTCCGCGTCCGCCGGAACACCGGCGGACAGCACCGCATGCGCGCCGGTCGCCAGCAGCCCACCGAGAGCGAAGGCCCCGACCATGTACGCGCTGGTCCTTTGCCCGCAGGGCATTGTCTCCAGGCGATGGCGCACCCGCTCCACCCAATGGCTCGCGCCGGCCACGGCCCGCACCCATTGCAGCACGGTGAGGAAGGCGGCGAAGGTCCCGGCCGACTGGAGCCCCAACCAGAGCACGTGGGCCGGCATCATTCCGTCCAGCACCGGAAACGCCGCGGCGCAGGCCAGGACGGCGACCAGCAGCCGGGCCCGGGCGCCGGCGCGGACCAGCGCCAGCGGCAGATATGCGAGCAGCAGGACCGCGCCGAGGTCTCGCATCGAGCCCTGCAGGCCCGGAATCACCACCGCCCCAATCTCGCAGAGCACGAGAGCAAGAAGAATGCCGGTGGCCACCCCGCGAAGGAGAGGCGCCCGGCGGATGGATGTCTTCGCCGTCATCACCGATGATGATGACGCGAAATGGCTTGTGCGCATAAACGACACTCCGCCCCGTTACGTCGCGAACCGGCGTGGTCAATGGGACGGCCGGCGCAGCCCCGTCCGGGGCGGAGGCGCCGACCCGGGACCTCGGGCCGCCTGACGCTCAGCCCCGGGCACCGCCGCCGAAGGCCCGCCGGATTGCCCCTCGGCGCTGAGCCATCGGAGCCGGCGGTATGGAAGGCAAGGCTCCGGCCGCCGACGCGGGGGACCTCTCCGGGCCCCGTTGCCGGCAGCCGGCAGCGGATCACGCGGCCAGCGGCGTCCGGCCTTCCTGGTCGGCCACGACGGCCGAGCGTCTCATCCGGACACGGATCAGATGACGCCGGCAGTCGCTGAAGTCCGAGCGGGCGTGCAGCAGGCGGCGATTGTTCGCCATCAGCATCTGACCACTCTCGAGCCGCAGTTCGAACGGCCGGACGCCGTCGCGCAGGAGCGCGTCGAAGCGGTCGAGCGCCCACTGCATGCGGTCCGTGATCACCGCCTCCGGCGCGGCCGCCATGCCCTCCGCGATCGAGTCGCGGCGATAGCGGATCGTCCCGTCCGGCTGCAGGATCGTGTGAAACACCACCGCAGGCCGATCCGCCGACTGAAAGGCGGCCGGCACCTTGAACGGGAACGGGCAGCTGCGCAGCGTCTCCAGGCAATCGCGACCGCCGTCGTCCGCCTCGAGCGTTCTCACGATGTCGTCGGCGCGCACGAGCTGCGACAGGCCGCCGGTCTGCGCCGGCTGGACGGCGAAAAGGGCGAAGAATTCCTCCGGAGCCTCGATGAACGACGAGTCCGTGTGAAAGGGAGCGAACCCGGTCCGCTCCGAGAAGGTCAAGGCGCGGGTCTCCTCCTCCGCCTGATCCCGGACGTGCCAGACCAGACGCTGTTCCTGATCATGCGTCGTCGGCGTCCCGACCGCCGAGCACAGGGCGGCGACGACCCGCTGCACCTGGCAAAGACGCCCGTTGAGGAGCGGAGACAGACCATCGACCACCAGGAAGCTCGCCGGCCCGTCCAGAATGTGCCGGGCCTGGTCCCCGAACTCGCCAAGCCCGTCCAGGCTCGCGACCAGCTCCCGATAGAAATCAATCTCGCACCGGCCGTCCGACTTCCTAAAGGAAGCGACCGCTTCCACGAGCGGAGCAAGCTGCTCGATGCCGGAGAAGCTCAGATGGATGTGATATTGCATTGGTGTAGACCTTACCTTCTTTCCAGAAGACGACAGCGCCTGCACAAATGAATATCAAGGCATCCGTCAAAAAGACGCTAATTTGCAGCGGTCAAAAAGCAACGACGGTAAAAAGCCCCTGAAGAGGTTGCAATAATGCTCAACGCTGTTCATAAGCTCCGACAACCATTTCTACGAATACGCACGCACACGCGAGCATGGCATATTCCCATACAATTAATTACTTGACGGTTCTTGGTCCGTGGCCCGCCCGCACCGGACAAATGGCAGCTTTTCGCACGCCGAGCGGCGCGTTCCCGGCCCGGCCGCTACCGGCGATGACGGTCCCGTGCCGGCCTGCGTCCCCTGCGCGCCGGCCTCGGCACCGCGACCGGGACGCATCGACGGGCCCGGCGGGCGGCTCGGATCGGCGCCCGCCCTGCGTCATCGAGCGTCGGCCGCCCGGCCGGCGGCCACCCGGACGACGGCCGGCTCACTCGTGAGGACGCCCGGGCGCCAGCCGCCCGGCGAAATAGTCCCGGATCGCCTGCGCCGGATCCTCCTCCACCGTCGTCACCACCGTGATGCCGCGCCGGGCCATGCGCTCGACGAAGCGCTCCCCGGCGCTGCCGACGATCATCAGCCGAGCCGGGTCGACCGGGTGCGGGCCGTCCCCATGGAACTCGTGGAACGACAGCTCCCGGGGCAGGTCGAGCCGGTCCACCTCCACCGGCTCCGCCCCCGGCTCCGCCTCGTAGATCAGGAAGCGCCGGGTCTTGCCCCCGTGCGGCGTGATCGTCCGGAAGTTCTGGCTGCCGACCGCGATGCGCATGGTGGCGGGTCTCCTGCTGCTGATGGTGACGGGCGTCCTGTGGCCGGCGGCGCCGGCGTCCGGCCGCCGCGGCTTGGCGCGACGGCCCGGTTGCGCTAGACAACCGGGGTCCCCTTCCTGCCGCGGGAGCGCCGGCGATGATCGATCTCTACTACTGGCCCACCCCCAACGGCCACAAGGTCAGCATCCTGCTCGAGGAGCTCGGCTTGCCCTACGAGGTGCACCCGGTCAACATCGGCGCCGGCGAGCAGTTCGACCCGGCGTTCCTCAAGATCAGCCCGAACAACAAGATGCCGGCGATCGTCGACCGTCAGGCCATGGACGGCAAGCCCTACGCCGTGTTCGAGAGCGGCGCCATCCTGATGTACCTGTGCGACAAGACCGGCAGCTCGCTGCTGCCCCACTACCATCCGCGCCGGTACGACACCCTGCAGTGGCTGATGTTCCAGATGGGCGGCCTGGGCCCCATGCTTGGCCAGGCCCACCATTTCCGCCAGTATGCGCCGGAGAGCATCGAGTATGCCGTCACCCGCTACACCCGCGAGGCCGGCCGCCTGTACCGGGTCATGGACACGCGCCTCGGCGAGGCCCCGTTCCTGGCCGGCGCCGACTACACCATCGCCGACATCGCCTGCTTCCCCTGGGTGCGCAGCATCGAGAAGCAGGGCCACACGCTCGACGACCACCCCAACGTCAAGCGCTGGTTCGAACTGATCGGCAGCCGGCCGGCGGTGCAGCGCGGCGTGGCGCTGCTGGCCGAGCGGCGCACCGACCTCGCCACCGACGCCCAGGCGCGCGAGGCGATGTTCGGCGCCCGGCAATACGCCAAGCACTGAGGCCGGCCGGGTGAGCGCCGACACCGACCTCGACGCGGCGGCCCTCGACCGGCTGCGGGCCGAGCTGCTCGCCGCCGTCGACGACGCCGCCGACCTCGCCGCGCTGGAGGAGGCCCGGGTCGCGGCCCTCGGCAAGAAGGGCCGGCTGACCGGGCTGATGCGGCAGCTCGGCGGCCTCGACCCGGAGGCCCGGCGCGAGGCCGGCGCCGCCCTCAACGCGGTCAAGGACGCCGTCGCCGTCGCCCTCGACGCGCGCCGGGACGCCCTGGCGCGCGCCGCCCTGGCCGACCGGCTCGAGCGCGAGCGGGTCGACGTCACGCTGCCGCCCCGGCCCCGGCCGACCGGCCATATCCACCCGATCAGCCAGACCATGGCCGAGATGATCGCCATCTTCGCCGACATGGGCCTGGCGGTCGCGGAAGGCCCGGACATCGAGGACGACTTCCACAACTTCACCGCGCTCAACATGCCGGCCGAGCACCCGGCCCGCCAGATGCACGACACCTTCTACCTGCCGAGCCACGCCGACGGCCGGGACATGGTGCTGCGCACCCACACCTCGCCCGTGCAGGTGCGCACCATGCGGAGCCAGGAGCCGCCGATCCGCATCGTCGCGCCCGGCCGCACCTACCGCTCCGACTACGACCAGACCCACACGCCGATGTTCCACCAGATCGAGGGGCTGGTGGTCGACGAGCGCACCCACATGGGCCACCTCAAGGGCTGCCTGATGGAGTTCGTGCGCGCCTTCTTCGGCATCGACGACCTGCCGGTGCGCTTCCGCCCGAGCTTCTTCCCGTTCACCGAGCCGTCGGCGGAGATGGACATCGGCTGCTCGCGCGCCGGCGGCGGGCTGCGCCTGGGCGACCACGGCGACTGGCTCGAGATCCTCGGCTGCGGCATGGTGCACCCAGGGGTCCTGGCCATGTGCGACCTCGATCCGGACCGCTACCAGGGCTTCGCCTTCGGCATCGGCATCGAGCGGCCGGCCATGCTGAAATACGGCATCCCCGACCTGCGCACCTTCTTCGAGGCCGACCTGCGCTGGCTGCGCCACTACGGCTTCCTGCCGCTCGACGTGCCCAGCCTGGCCACCGGCCTGTCCGCCTGAGCCCCGCTCCCGCCCCGCCTCCGCGCCGGCCCCGGCCCGCGCCCGGCGCCGCGCTAGGCCGCGACCACGGAGCGGTCCAGGGCGGCGCGCAGGCGCTCGTCCAGGTCGTCGTCGAACAGCGCGCGCATCCGCTGGTGGCCCGACCGCAGCCGCAGCGGCGCCGCGCCGTCGAGCCCGATATGGCCGATGATCCGCCGCAGCACCGGCTGCGGGTCGGCGATCAGCTCCTCGTAGGTCACCGGCATCACCTGCTCGGGCCGGAACAGCTGGCGCAGATGCTCGGCGATGATCCGGTCGCGCCGCTCCAGATCCCGGTGCAGCGCCACCGCCTCCGCCACGTCCGCCTCGGTGAAGCGGAGCTTGGTCGGCGCCTCCGCCGGGGCCGAGGCCGGCCGGTTGTGCCAGCGCCGGCTGCGGTCGGCGCGGATCGCCGAGGTGGTCCGGGCGATGGTGTCGCGCCGCTCCAGATGGATCACGCGCACGCTCTCGCGGTAGCGGTCGAGCCCGTCGCGCGACAGCCCGGCCTCCAGGAACTCGAAGAGATAGCGCGACACCACCTTGGTGCCGGCCACCCCGTTGGGCGTCGCGTCGTGCGCCAGCAGCGCCTCGACCACGTCGGCGAGGCGGATCGGGCTGTCCTTCAGCGCCTCGAGCAGCGGCGTCTTCAGGTGCTCCCGCGGGTAGCCGCAGCGGTCGGTGTTGCGCAGCAGGTCGCACAGATGCGTGCTGCCCGACCGGCCGACGCAGACGATGGCGTAGAGCCGCCCCTCTGCCGGCCGGCGGGGAATCCCGGCCAGCCGCATCAGCGAGGCCGGCCGGCCGGTCCTGAGGAAGGTATCCAGATGGTGCCGGCGGCGTCGCCGCAGCAGATCCACCATCCGCGGCTGCTGCCGCCCTTCGTGCGCCATCATGCGACCCTCCCGGGGTCCCCGGTCCATCCCGGGCGATCCAGCCCGAGAGGTGGAGCCGGATACCGTGGCCGTCAAGAGGCGCCGGCGACGGGGCCGTTGACGCCGGCCGCGCCCGGCCGCAGGCTGCGGCCCACGGCCCACGGCCCACGGCCCACGCCCGGGCCGCTTCCGCCCTGCCCCGCCCGGCCCGATCCCCGGTTCCGGCCGCAGCCCGACGATCCTCCCCATGAAGCTGACCCTGTCCTGGCTCAAGGAGCACCTCGACACCGACGCGCCGGTCGGCCGCCTGGCCGAGGCGCTGACCGCGCTCGGCCTCGAGGTCGAGGACGTGATCGACCGCGGCGCCGCCCTGGCGCCCTTCACCGTGGCCCGGGTGCTTGCCGCCCAGCCGCACCCCGACGCCGACAAGCTCAAGGTCTGCCGCGTCGACACCGGCGCGGGCGAGGCCCAGGTGGTGTGCGGGGCGCCCAACGCCCGCGCCGGCATGCTGGGCGTGTTCGCCCCGCCCGGCACGCACATCCCGGGCACCGGCCTCGACCTCAGGACCGGCGTGATCCGCGGCGTCGAGTCGGCCGGCATGCTGGTGTCCGAGCGTGAGCTCGGCCTGTCCGACGAGCATGCCGGGATCATCGAGCTGCCCGAGGACAGCCCGGTCGGCGCCCCCTTCGCCCGGGTCAGCGGCCTCGACGACCCGGTCATCGACATCGCGCTGACCCCCGACCGGGCCGACTGCGCCGGCGTCCGCGGCATCGCCCGCGACCTCGCCGCCGCCGGCCACGGCACCCTCAGGCCGCTCGACGAGACGGCCGTGCCGGGCGCCTATCCGTGCCCGGTCGGCGTCCGCCGGGAGCTGCCGCCCGGGCCGCCCGACCCCTGTCCCCTGTTCGTCGCCCGGCACCTGCGCGGCCTGACCAACGGCCCGAGCCCGCGCTGGCTCGCCGACCGGCTGACCGCCGTCGGCCTGCGTCCGATCTCGGCGCTCGTCGACATCACCAACCTGCTCACCCTGGACCGCGCCCGGCCGCTGCACGTGTTCGACGCCGCCCGGCTCCGCGGCGACCTGGTGCTGCGCCCGACCCGGCCCGGCGAGCGGCTCGAGGCGCTCAACGACCGGACCTACACGATGCCGGACGACGCGATCACCGGCATCTACGACGACAGCGGCCTGATCAGCCTGGCCGGCATCATCGGCGGCGCGTCGACCGGGGTCACGGAGGCGACCACCGAGGTGCTGCTCGAGGTGGCGCTGTTCGACCCGGTGCGCACGGCCGCCACCGGCCGCAAGCTGCAGATCGAGTCGGACGCGCGCTACCGCTTCGAGCGCGGCGTCGACCCCGGCGCCGTGCTGGCCGGCGTCGAGCAGGCGACCCGCCTGATCCTCGCGCTGTGCGGCGGCGAGGCCTCGGAGCCCGTGGTCGCCGGCGCGGTGCCGCCGCCGCCGGAAGCGATCGCCCTGCGCCGCGACCGGGTCGCCACCCTGGGCGGGCTCGACCTGCCGCTGGCCGAGCAGGTGCGCATCCTGCGCCGGCTCGGCTGCACCGTGCACGAGAACGAGGACGGCGCACTCAGGGTGACGCCGCCGAGCTGGCGCGGCGACCTGACGCTCGAGGCCGACCTGGTCGAGGAGCTGCTGCGCATCGCCGGCTACGACGCGGTGCCGGCGCTGCCGCTGCCGCGCCTCTCCGCGGTGACCCGCCCGGCGGTGGGGCCGGAGCGGCGCCGGGCCGACCGGGTGCGCCGGGCGCTCGCGGCACGCGGGCTCGAGGAGGCGGTCACCTGGTCGTTCATGGCCGACGATGTCGCCGCCCGCTTCGGCTTCGCCGATCCGGCGCTGCGCCTGCTCAACCCGATCGCCAGCGACCTCGCCGCCATGCGGCCGTCGATCCTGCCCAACCTGCTCCAGGCGGCCGGCCGCAACGCCGCCCGCGGCCTCGCCGACGCCGGCCTGTTCGAGCTCGGGCCGGTGTACCGCGACCCGACCCCGGCCGGCCAGGAGCGGGTCGCCGCCGGGGTGCGCGCCGGCCGCACCGGCCCGCGCCACTGGGCGGAGACGCCGCGCGCGGTCGACGTGTTCGACGCCAAGGCCGACGCCCTGGCCGCGCTCGAGGTGGCCGGCGCCCCGGTCGGCAACCTGCAGGTCACCGCCGACGCGCCCGGCTGGTACCATCCCGGCCGCTCCGGCATGCTGCGCCTCGGCCCGACCGTGCTGGCCCAGTTCGGCGAGGCGCACCCGCTCGAGCTCGAGGCGCTCGACGTGGCCGGGCCGGTCGCCGCCTTCGAGGTGTTCGTCGACCGGGTGCCGCTGCCCAGGAGGAGCGGGACCGCCCGGCCGCTCCTGCAGCTGTCGCCGTTCCAGCCGGTGTCGCGCGACTTCGCGTTCATCGCCGACGCCGACGTGCCGGCCGAGCGGCTGGCGCGGGCGGCGCGCGGGGCCGACAAGGCGCTCATCGCCGAGGTCGCCGTGTTCGACGTGTATGCCGGCATGGGCGTGCCCGAGGGCCGGAAGTCGGTAGCGCTCGCGGTCACCCTGCAGCCGACCGAGGCGACCCTGACCGAGGAGCAGATCGAGGCCGTGGCCGGGCGCATCGTCGCCGCGGTCGAGAAGCAGGGCGGCCGCCTGCGCGCGTGACCGGCGCCGCCGGGTCACCAGGTCCCGGGCGCAGCCGCGCCGCCGGCCGACCGCCCGGGCACGGCCGAAGGGCGGGCGGCCGGGGAGGCGGCAGCCGGCGGCAGGGCGGCCGGGGAGGCGGC
>CAZTHL010000121.1:0-8710 GCA_964613585.1 uncultured Mycobacteriaceae bacterium
GGACGGCGACCGGTTCATCGAGATCTGGAACCTCGTCTTCATGCAGTACGAGCAGATCGACCGAGAGACCCGGGTCGAGCTGCCGCGGCCGTCGATCGACACCGGCATGGGGCTGGAGCGGGTCGCGGCGGTGCTGCAGGGCCGGCACGACAATTATGACATCGATCTGATGCGCACGCTGATCGAGGCCTCGGCCGAGGTCACCGGGATCGCGCCGGACGGGCCGCACGCGGTGTCGCACCGGGTGATGGCCGACCATCTGCGGTCGACTGCGTTCCTCATGGCCGACGGCGTCATGCCGTCGAACGAGGGGCGCGGCTACGTCCTGCGCCGGATCATGCGCCGGGCCATGCGCCATGCCCACATGCTGGGCGCGCGCGATCCGGTGATGTGGCGGCTGGTGCCGGCGCTGGTCGAGCAGATGGGCAACGCCTTTCCGGAGCTGCAGCGGGCGCAGGCGCTGATCACCGAGACCCTGAAGCTCGAGGAGGGCCGCTTCAAGAGCACCCTCGACCGCGGACTCAAGCTGCTGGCCGAGGAAACCGAGCGGCTGCCCGACGGGGCCCCGCTGCCGGGCGACGTGGCTTTCCGGCTCTACGACACCTACGGCTTTCCGCTCGATCTGACCGAGGACGTGCTGCGCGGGCAGGGCCGCGATGTCGACCATGCCGGCTTCGAGGCGGCCATGGAGCGGCAGCGCGAGGAGGCGCGGCGCAGCTGGGCCGGCTCGGGCGAGGCGGTGACCGAGTCCGTGTGGTTCGAGATCCGCGCCCGGGTCGGGCCGACCGAATTCCTGGGTTACAGCACCGAGGAGGCGGAGGCGGTGGTGGCCGCGCTGATCCGCGACGGCCGGCCGGTCGAGCGGGTTGAGGCCGGGGACGAGGTGGCCATCGTGCTGAACCAGACCCCGTTCTACGGGGAGTCGGGCGGTCAGGTGGGTGATCGCGGCGCCCTGTTCACGCCGGGCGGCGCGGAGGCGGTGATCGAGGATACCCAGAAGAAGGCGGGGGATCTGTGGGTCCATCACGCGACGGTGGAGAAGGGCACGCTTGCCCTCGGCGACATGGCCGAGCTGCGGGTGGACCGTCACCGGCGCGGCGCGATCCGCGCCAACCACTCGGCGACCCATCTCCTGCATGCCGCGCTGCGCCGGCGGCTGGGTGAGCATGTGACCCAGAAGGGGTCGCTGGTAGCGCCCGACCGCTTGCGTTTCGATGTAAGCCATCCGCGGGCGGTGAGCGTCGAGGACATGCGGGCCGTGGAGCGGGAGGTGAACGCCCGGATCCGCGAGAACGCCGAGGTGATCACCCGGCTCATGAGCCCGGAGGAGGCCATCGCCGAGGGCGCCATGGCGCTGTTCGGCGAGAAGTACGGCGACACGGTTCGCGTCGTCGGCATGGGCCAGGAGGGCAACCGACAGTACTCGCTTGAGCTGTGCGGTGGCACGCATGTCCGGCGCACCGGGGACATCGGCTGCTTCAAGCTCGTGGCGGAGAGCGCGGTGGCGGCGGGCGTGCGCCGCATCGAGGCGCTGACCGGCGACGCCGCGATCGGGCATGTCGAGGATATGGAGGCGCTGCTGGACGAGACGGCGTCGACGCTGAAGGCGGCCCGTGCGGCCCTGCCGGAGCGGCTGCGCGCGCTCGTCGAGGAACGGCGACGGCTCGAAGGCGAGATCGGCGAGCTGCACCGCAAGCTGGCCAGTGGGGCCGGGGTGAACGGCGCGAGCGTCAAGGAGGTCAACGGCGTGCGCTTCGCCGGCCGGGTCCTGGAGGGGGTGCCTCCGAAGGAGCTCAAGCCCATGGCCGACGAGCTGAAGAGCCAGCTCGGCTCGGCGGTGGTGGCGCTGATCGGCGTCAACGACGGCAAGGCGTCAATCGTCATCGGCGTGACCGATGACCTGACCGGTCGCTTCAACGCGGTCGATCTGGTCCGCGCGGGCTCGGCCGTGCTCGGCGGCAGGGGCGGCGGAGGTCGGCCCGACATGGCCCAGGCCGGCGGTCCGGACGGGGCCCAGGCCGAGGCCGCGCTCGAGGCCCTGGAGCAGGCTCTGGCGTGAGCCGGCCGGGTCGCGCCTCTCGAGAGCTTTTCCCCGTGATGATGCGGATCCGGCCGACCGGCCTTCTCCTCCGCCCGGCCTGCACAGCCTATTGTCGTCGGGTGGCCGGGCGGGGAAGCGGGCCGGCGATGCCACCTAAACCGGCAACGCTCTAGTCGCCTCCTCTTCAATGGACAGGAAGGGTGCCATGACCGGACGGTTCGAAGGGACCGCGAGCTACGTCACGACGCAGGATCTGACGGTGGCGGTGAACGCCGCGGTGACCCTGCAGCGGCCGCTGCTGATCAAGGGTGAGCCGGGCACCGGCAAGACCATCCTGGCGCGCGAGGTGGCCGCGGCGCTGGGCGCGCCGCTGATCGAGTGGCACGTGAAGTCGACCACCCGGGCCCAGCAGGGCCTCTACGAGTACGACGCCGTGGCGAGGCTGCGGGACAGCCAGCTTGGCGATCCGCGCGTGCACGACATCGCCAACTATATCGTGCGCGGCAAGCTGTGGGAGGCGTTCGAGAACCCGGTGCGGCCGGTGCTGCTGATCGACGAGATCGACAAGGCGGACATCGAGTTTCCCAACGACCTGCTGCTCGAGCTCGACCGCATGGAGTTCCATGTGTACGAGACGCAGCAGGTGGTCCGCGCTCGGCACCGGCCGGTGGTCATCATCACCTCGAACAATGAGAAGGAGCTGCCCGACGCCTTTCTGCGGCGGTGCTTCTTCCACTTCATCCGCTTCCCCGATGCCGAGACCATGGGCCGGATCGTCGAGGTGCACTTTCCGGGACTGAAGGGTGAGCTGCTGCGCGAGGCGCTCAGTCTGTTCTACGAGGTGCGCGAGGTGCCGGGGCTGAAAAAGAAGCCGTCGACCTCGGAGCTCATCGACTGGATCAAGCTGCTGGTGGCCGAGGACATGGACCCTGCGACCCTGCGCAGCCGCGACCCCAAGAAGGTGATCCCGCCGCTGCACGGCGCCTTGTTGAAGAACGAGCAGGACGTCCATCTGTTCGAGCGGCTCGCCTTCATGCACCGTCGCCAGCAGCGGAGCTAGCGGACGCCGGGGACCTTGGCCATGGCGGACCGTGGGCGGGAGAGGGTGACGCTCTGGAGCTCCGTTGCCGCGCAACGCCAAGAGGTGAAGCCATGTTCGCATCCCTGTTCTTCGAGCTGCGCCAAGCCGAGGTGCCGGTCTCCCTGAAGGAGTACCTGACGCTCATGGAGGGCATGCGCGCCGGAGTCGCGAGCTTCGACGTTGAGAGCTTCTATTATCTTGCGCGGGCCACGCTGGTGAAGGACGAGCGCCATCTTGACCGCTTCGACCGGGTGTTCGGCCAGGTCTTCAAGGGTCTAGAGACGGTCGAGGGTGGCGGCGGGCAGGCGGCGGAGATCCCGGAGGACTGGCTGCGCGGCTTGGCCGAGCTTTATCTGACCGAGGAGGAAAAGCGGCAGATCGAGGCGCTCGGCGGCTGGGACAGGCTGATGGAGACGCTGCGCCGGCGCCTCCGGGAGCAGGAGGGCCGCCACCAGGGCGGCAGCAAGTGGATCGGCACGGCCGGGACCTCGCCCTTCGGCGCCTTCGGCTACAACCCTGAGGGTGTCCGGATCGGCCAGGACCGCTCGCGCCATCGCCGGGCCGTCAAGGTCTGGGACAAGCGGGAGTTCCGCAATCTCGACGACTCGGTCGAGCTGGGCACCCGCAACATCAAGGTGGCGCTTCGGCGGCTGCGCCGTTTTGCGAGGGAAGGGGCGGCGACGGAGCTGGACCTGCCCGGCACCATCGGCTCGACCGCGCGCAATGGGGGCATGCTCGACGTCCGGCTGCGGCCCGAGCGCCACAACGCGATCAAGGTGCTCCTGTGCCTGGATGTGGGCGGGTCGATGGACGACCATGTGCATGCCTGCGAGGAGCTGTTCTCGGCGGCGCGGAGCGAGTTCAAGCATCTCGAATACTTCTACTTTCACAATTGCCCCTATGAGGGCCTGTGGCGCGACAATCAGCGGCGCCATGCGGAGAAGGTGCCAACGCTTGAGGTTTTGCACACCTATCCGCAAGACTATCGTCTTATCATGGTCGGCGATGCGGCGATGAGCCCATACGAGCTGTCGGTGTCCGGCGGCAGCGTCGAGCATTGGAACGAGGAGCCGGGGGAGGTCTGGCTCGACCGGCTGGTGCGAGCCTATCCGAAGGCGGTCTGGCTCAACCCCATGCCGGAATGGCAATGGACCTACTATCCGTCGACGCAGCTGGTCCGGCGGCTTATGCATGGACGCATGTTCGGCCTGACCTTGGAGGGGATCGAC
Organism: uncultured Mycobacteriaceae bacterium; assembly: GCA_964613585.1. Classification (GTDB taxonomy): domain Bacteria; phylum Pseudomonadota; class Alphaproteobacteria; order DSM-16000; family Inquilinaceae; genus CAZTHL01. Next base: position 4,352 of record CAZTHL010000121.1, read on the forward strand.
GGGGCCATGCGGGAGTTGAGCCGATGAGGAACCGATACGGATCGAGGCAGGGCCTGGCGGCGCTGGCGGCTTTGGCCGGAGCGCTCAGTCTGGCCCCGGGCGACGCGGCCCGGGCGCAAACCGCCCCCGGCGATGGAGAGCAGGAGATCTTTGTCGAGCCGGGCATACCGCTGAGCGAGGTCGGCGATCACAATCCTCGAGTCGGCGAGGCGACGCCACTGGACATTCAGGAGATGCCGGTGACCGACCTGCTTAACCGGCTGTCCGCGCAGGGCTATGCCCGGTACAGCAGCATACGGCGGGTCGGGGACATCTATCGTGTCGAGGCGGTGACCACCGATCTGCGGCCGGTCACCCTCGAGGTCGACGCCACCACGGGTGAGATTCGGAGCCTCGAGCAGGGAGGCTGACGCTCCCGCGACGGCATCGGCGGCGGCGATCGCCGTCAGCGTGAGGTCTTGACATCGGGATGCGGCGGCCGGGCAGCCCGGCCGCCGCGCGCCGCGAGTTCATCGCCTTCGTCGCAAATCACTGAAAGGAAACGTGGATCAAGACGCCGGCCGGGGTCTTGAGCAGGGCTTCGTGCGCCTTCGGCTGAGTGCGAAAGCAGGTATTGATAAAAACCTATAACGAGAAATTTAGTTAGCGCACAGCCGAAATTCTTTATATACTGACTTAGATCTTGTACCGGCCTGGGAAGTCAGGCACCATATGTGGCGCCCCAGTCGGGAAAGGCCGCGATATCAAGCGGGTGTGCGCCAGAGGGAGTACGGGCGATGAGTTGGACAGAGGAACGGGTCGATCGACTGCGCCAGCTTTGGGGATCGGGAAAGAGCGCCAGCGAGATCGCCGAGATGCTGGGGGGTGTCACGCGCAATGCCGTCATCGGCAAGGCGCACCGGCTGGGCCTGTCGGGGCGGCCGTCACCGATCAAGAGCCGGGAGAAGGCGCCGCTGGTGGCGAAGGCTTGCGGAGCGACGATCCTCAATCTGACCGACCGGATGTGCAAGTGGCCGATCGGCGATCCAAAGGACAAGGATTTTCATTTCTGTGGAAAGGCGGCCATCGCCAATCTGCCGTATTGCGCGGAGCACGCCGCCCTGGCCTACCAGCCACCAGCAAGCCGGACACGACGCGACGAGACGCGTGGCAAGATCGCCGGCTGACAGGGATGGGAGCCATTGGCAACGCGGGACGGGCGGGGCGGTGCGTCGGCATCGCCCCGCTGAGCGGCCCCCGCTGAGCGGCCCCCGCTGAGCGGATCCGTTGCTCCCGTGTCCCGACCGATGCCGCCTACCGTGCGGTCATGGCGGCGTGCAGGCCTTCGTCAAGCTTGTCCAGAAACTGCCGGGTGGTCAGCCATTGCTGGTCGGGGCCGATAAGGATGGCCAGATCCTTGGTCATGAAGCCGGCCTCGACGGTCTGGACGCAGACCCGCTCCAAGGTCTCGGCGAAGGCCGCCAGCTCGGGTGTCTGATCAAATTGCGCCCGATAGCCGAGTCCGCGAGTCCAGGCGAAGATCGAGGCGATGGGGTTCGTCGAGGTTTCCTTGCCCTGCTGATGCATACGGAAATGGCGCGTGACCGTGCCGTGCGCGGCCTCGGCCTCCACGGTGTCGCCGTCGGGCGTCAGGAGCACGGAGGTCATGAGGCCCAGCGAGCCGAAGCCCTGCGCCACGGTGTCGGACTGCACGTCGCCATCGTAGTTCTTGCAGGCCCAGACGAAATTGCCCTCCCATTTGAGAGCAGAGGCGACCATGTCATCGATCAGCCTGTGCTCGTAGGTTATGCCCATGGAGTCGAAGCGGGATTTGAATTCACGCTCATAGGTTTCCTGAAACACGTCCTTGAAGCGGCCATCGTACGCTTTCAGGATGGTGTTCTTCGTCGAGAGGTAGACCGGCAAGCCGCGCTGAAGTCCATAGTTGAAGCAGGCCCGGGCAAAACCGCGGATGGAGTCGTCCAGGTTGTACATGCCCATGGCCACGCCCGGACTTGGGAAATGGAAGACTTCATACTGGGTCGGCTCGCCTCCTTCGTCGGGGGTGAAGGTCATGGTCAAGCGGCCGGGACCGGGAACCAGAAAGTCGGTTGCCCGATACTGGTCCCCAAAAGCATGACGTCCAATAACGATAGGCTTCCGCCACCCGGGAATATAACGAGGAACATTGCGGCATATAATGGGCTCGCGGAAGACGGTGCCGCCCAGGATATTCCTGATGGTCCCATTGGGCGACCGCCACATCTTTCTTAGGTTGAACTCCTCAACACGCGCCTCGTCCGGCGTGATCGTGGCACATTTCACGCCGACACCGAATTCGCGGATCGCATTGGCGGCGTCCACGGTGACCTGATCCTGGGTGGCATCTCTCGACTCGATGCCAAGATCAAAGTATCGTAGATCGATATCCAAATAAGGCAGAATCAGCTTTTCCTTGATGAACGCCCAGATGATCCGGGTCATCTCGTCGCCGTCCAGTTCGACGACCGGATTTTTGACCTTTATTTTTGGCATGGCGCGGGTCTCCAGCCGGGAAGGGTCCACTGCGACGATCGATGGGCTTGCGTCTTCTGTCGACGCCGCGGGGCGTTGCGATCAAGCCCTGGCTTATAGCACCGGGCAGCCGTGAGGCAAGTGAGCCGGCACCCGCCTAATCGGGTATCAGATCCACTTGGCGCGAGGAGACAGGGTTGGCTCGGGCGCTCTGGACAAGGCCTGGGCCACGTCCTCGACGCGGTCCACCACCTGAAAGAGACGCCGGTGCTCGGGCCGGCAGAAGCCGCTGGCGACGAGATGATCGATCAGATGGAGAAAAGGGTCCCAGTAGGCGTCGACATTGACCACGATGATCGGCTTGTCATGGAGGCCAAGCTGACGCCAGGTGATGACCTCGAAGGTTTCGTCGAGCGTGCCCAGGCCGCCCGGGAGCGCCACAAAGGCGTCTGAGCGCTCGAACATCATCTGCTTGCGGGTGTGCATGCTGTCGACGACATGCAGCTCATTGAGGCCGGTATGCTCAACCTCCAGAGCCTGGATGTGGTGCGGGATGATGCCGAGGACACGGCCCCCGGCCTCCAAGGCCGCGTCGGCAACGAGCCCCATGAGGCCGACACGTCCCCCTCCATAGACGATCTGCCAGCCTTGCTCGGCCAGCTGGTGCCCAAGTCGCCGGGCCGCCTCGATGAAGGGGCGGGCCACCTGAGACGATGATCCACAGTATACGCAGACGGAACGTATTCTCGTCATGGCGCGCACGGTCGGCCTCGGATGCCATGCACGGCGGTCGATCCTTCCAAATGAGCCTGCCCCGTCACTGCGGGTACACTATCCGCAGGCGTGATCTCAAGGGACCAGGGCGCGTGCGCTGCTGCGAAAGCCGAAAAGGCCCTTGTGCTCCCGGAGTTTGCCTGAGGAGGACATCGATGAGGCGCCTGAGCGCCGGTGGACGCTTGATTGTAGCCTGGAATCGGATGCCGGAAGCGCGGGGGCAGGCGGCTGACCGGCTCCACGAGGACGACGGAGCCGGACGTGAGTGGGCACCTCGCTGGCGCGGAAGTCGGCTGGCACAAACGTTCAATCCGTGCTGCCGGCCAAGATCACCCTGCCCAAGATCAATCTGGTGGACGCGATGCATCATCGGAGACGCAGCCGGGCGGATGGGGCGGGCTTCGGCCACCGATGCACTGAAACAGGGAGAATGCAATTCCATGACGCAAATTGTGGGCAGAACCGTGGTTTGGAAAGGAACTATCCTGGATGAGGTAATGTGATGCCCACGCCCGGACGTGCTCGTCCTGCCGGCGCTCCAGGAAGAAACTTTTCAGGAAGCTCGACCGAGAATCGGGCGCAACAGGCGGAGATAAGGGCGGACGACCTGTACGAAGCGCACCGTCTCCAGGAACACGGCTTCCGGTGTCGGATCGTCGGCTACGAGCGTTTCCCTGGTCAGCCAGACACGCTGTTCGGCTGCAACCCGGAAGCCGATTTTCTCGTCACGCGGTGCCAGACGAAGCACTTCCAAGGCTCGGCGGCGGAAGTGATGGCTTTCGATCGAATAGAGGATATGGCCAACGCCGGCTGCAAAGCGGCATTGAAATCCACTCGCGACGGGCTGGAGCAACACGGTGCAGAGCATGCCGTCGATGCCGAAACGGTAACAGGTTGGACGCAAGGGATCACGTGACCCGAGGACTTCCGCTCGGGATGAGAGCACCGAGCGCTCGCCGCACAAATGTCGGTTTGCTGCCATCAAGGCCAGCGTCTGAATGGGCAGGACCTTCGGATGTTTGGCATTCACGGCAGAACCGCCACTGCTTGAGCCTCGAATTCGGCTCTCATGATAGAACGGTGGCAATTTAT
>CAZTHL010000122.1:0-8638 GCA_964613585.1 uncultured Mycobacteriaceae bacterium
CAGCGTGGGAGCCGGCAGCGTGGGAGCCGGCAGCGTGGGAGCCGGCAGCGTGGGAGCCGGCTCCGTACGCAGGGGCTCAATGCAGGGGCGCAATGCAGGGGCTCGAGCCGCCTTGCGTCCGCCGGGCCCGGGCCCGCGGCGCGGGAGCCGGCAACGGCCATGCGGTCGGCCAAGGCCGCCTGGAGCTCCGCGCGTCCAAGGCGCGCTCTCGCCGTGCCGGCCGAGCCGCCGCCACCGCCGTGCGCGCGTCGCTCCGGCCCCGGGGCGCTGCCCCCTCTGCGACCGCCGCTCCCTCTGCGACCGCCGCCCCCTGCAGGGGGCGGCAGGCCGGCGGGCGCGGTCGGGCCGGCCGTTACGCCGCGGCGTGGTCTCCGAGGTTGCGCCGTGTATCGTGCCGAATCGTGTGCAGATGCAGCGGCTGATTGCGCAGGCTGGCAAACTCGATCACAAACGTGTCGCCGTGCAGCCGGTAATAGCACATCTCGCCCGGCCGATCCGACCCGGCCCAGGCGAGGTGGATGCCGGCGGTGTCGCCCTCGCGCACCCGGGCCTGCTGCTCGGCGGCCAGGGACGGCACCAGGTGATCGGCGGCATAGACGTCGGCGAGGCGCAGCAGCAGGTCCACCTGGGCGGGGTGCAGGCTCGCCAGCGCGACCCCCTCCCGCTCGTGGAACCGGTCCTCGCGGCCGGCGACGGCCAGGATGTTGCCGAAGGCCCGCTCGCGGATCACCGCCCGCGCGCGCAGGTCAGGCGCGAGGTCGCGGAGCAGCCGGCGCGCCAGCAGCTCCTCCTCCACCAGGGTGGTCAGGCCCGCCGTCGGCCCGATCGGCACGGTGTTGGGATTGGAGCTGAACGAGGACGGCGTCACCGAGACGACCCGGTCGCCCTCCAGGGTGACGCTCAGGCTCAGATGGTGCCCTTCGAGCCGCCAGCCCCAGAGACCGGTCTCAGACGGCGTGCCGAACAGGGCGACCGAGAAGCGCTCGGCGTTGCGCGAGCGCGGGCCGTCGCCCATGGCCCGCAGCACGTCCTGCAAGTGCATGATGGTGCGGGCCTTCTCAAGCCCCTCGGGGCCGAGCACGGTGGCGACCAGCGCGAAGGCCGCCTCCTTCTGCGCCGGCGTCATGCTTTCCAGGCGAAGGCCGGGCTTGGGCGCCGGGCCCATGAAGTTCCAGCGGCGGCGCACCGGATCGTCGAAGGCGAACCGGGCCTCGCCCTCGCGCTCGGGCTCAAGCGACCGCAGGAAGGCCTGGGCGCGCTCGAGCGTCCGCGGGCCGGGCTCGTCCGAGGCCGCCCAGGCCGGCGCCGCCACCGTCGCGGTGAGGGCCAGGCCGGCCGCCATGACCGAGCGGCGCGGCATCGTCGGCCCGTGGATCGGCCCGTGGATCGGCCCGTGGGTCGGCCCGTCCGTCGGCCGGGCGGGAACGAATCGGTCGGTCATGGCGCGTCTCCAGGCTCGGAGGGGGACAACGCCGTGAAGATGGTGTCGCGCGACGCGCGCGGCAGCCCGGCGGCCCCGTCCGGCCGGCCGGTCGCGGAACAATTGATTGATCGGCTCTCCCACGCACGGCGCGGCCGGGACGCGGCGGCGGGCGCCTGGAGCGAGTCCGGATCCAGTGGCCTCGCCGGCCCGCTCCCCCGCCCTTCGACCCGACGACAGCATGCTCAGGCTGGCCGGGCGGGGGAGCGGCCGGCGCCGATCCCGCGTCCGGCGGCATCGCTCTAGGCGATGAGCGGATCGGCCGGCTCGGCGGTGAGGACGACGTCGTCGAGGCCGAGCGTGGTGACCTCGTTGATCCAGGTCTTCCTGGTGTTGAGGCCACCGAGGGCGAGGCTGTGGCTGCCGGCCTCGAGGGTGCCGAGGTCGATGGTGACGGTCTGCCAGCCGGTGCTGATCGGCGCGCCGGCGTCGCCGTCGCCGGCCAGGGTGGCGAGCGGGCCGCCGCCGAGCGGGCGGCCGTCGAGGCTGGCCAACACCTGGGCGCTCTCGTCGGGCTCGTAGCCGGCGGCCAGGGTGAGGTTGTAGCGGAAGCTGAGGGTGACGTCGGCGGCGGCGTCGAGGCTGAAGGCGCGGGTCCAGCCGCCGGACATGCCCTCGACCGTGCTGGTGTCGACGCCGCCCAGGGTGACCTGGAGGCTGCCGTCGGCGACGCGGCCGTCGGCATAGGCCGGGGCGGCGGTGCCGAAGGCGTCGTCCGCGTAGGTGAAGCCGTCGGCGCCGCCGCTGAAGCCGGCGGCCAGCAGCACCGTGGACGGATCGAGGGTCTCACCGTCGACCGGCACGGTCCCCGGCTCCAGCGGCAGGGACAGCGCGCTGTCGTCCCTGACGACGCGCCCCGGGTCCCAGCCGTTGGCGTCGCGGATGTAGGACAGGCTGACGGTGCCGGTGAGCGGCGCGTCGAAGCCGAGCCGGATCTCGGTGGCCGACAGCCGCTCGGCTGTGGACGGCTGCCGATCGCCTGTGGCGTCGGTGGCCGTGAAGCCGCTGATGCCGGCCACGGGGCCGATGTCGCCGCCGCTGCCGTGGTCGAGCGTGACGATGATCTCGCCGGTGTCGGCCCCGAAGCGGGCGCCCGCGATGACCGGCCCGCCGCCCACCGCGCCGGGGACGCCGAGATCCTCGGCGATGTAGTTGGCGAGCCGCTCCGCCGCGATTGTGTACCCCTCGCCGCTGTAGTGGAACCGGTCGATCAGCGCGAGGTCGTAGGTGGTCGCCGCGATGTGGACATGGGGGTCCGCCGCGGCGATGGCGGTCTGAGCGGCGCGGACCTCGGCGGCGCCGAGCGCGGCCGATGGGTCGGTGGTGGCACCGATCTGCTGGATGTAGATCGGCAGGTCGGGATCGCCGAGCTCGTCGCGGAAGGTGGCGAAAACGGCCTCGGTGGCGTCGCGGTAGCGCTCGGCCGTGCTCTGCTGCGCGGTGCCGCCGCCGATGCTGCGGGCGTCCGTCTCGCCCTGCGCCCAGACGATGCCCGGGAGCGTCACCTCCGTGCCCAGGCTGGTCGACAGCGCGTCGAGCGCCGCCGTGATCGAGGCCACGGCGTCGACCAGCAGGGGGCCCGGCAGCCCGGCGTCGAGGTCGTACCACCACGGGTCGTCGGCATCGTCCGCGGCGATGCGGTCGACCGGCGTGCCGCCGACCGCCACATCGAGAAGCTCGACGTCGGCGCCGGTCAGGCCCGAAAACACCATGTCGAAACGCTCGGCGCCGGTGATGCCGTTGCTGTCGGCATCCTGCTCACGAAAATATCGGTCGATATTCGATTGTCCGGCAAGCGGGAAAAGAAATACCGCGCCCATGATCGATCGATTCTCCCCGCTGTCCGTCTAAAGAATTAGCCAAATTCGACGCATGATGCCGCGCTTCCCGATCATGAGGACAGCGACGGCTACCATGAGGTCTTCATGCCGCCCGTAGATACGGTTGAGGATACCGTAGGTCAAGTAATGAACTCTTAAGCAAAAAGGTCGGTGCCCGAATGCGCCGAGGCTGTTCGCTTCGTAATCAATAACGGGGGCGGCCGGACGGCCCGGCCCGATGCCGCCGACCCGACGACAGGACTCCTCGGCTGGGCGGGGCGGGTCCGCCAAGCCTGCCGCCGCCCGGGCGGGCGTCGTCCCCGAAGGAGGGGCGTCATGTGCTCGCGGGTCTTACCCGCCGGCGAGCCGTTTCATGACCGTCCGTCGCACCTCTTCGGGCTCGAACGGCTTGTGGATGACCGAAGGCTGCCGACCCTCAAGGAAGCGCCGGGCTGCCGGGCTCAGGGTGTCGCCGGTGACGAACAGCATGGCCGGAACCAGCTCGGGGTGCCGCCGCTCGAGTTCACGGTAGAGGGCGGGGCCGTCAAGGTCCGGCATCACCAGGTCGCTGACGATGAGATCGAAGCGGCTCTCCGCGAGGCGCTCCAGCGCGTCCTTGCCGCCGTGAGCGATGACGACATCGTGGCCCTTGCCCGACAGGATGTCCCGAAGGCTGGCGGCGACATCCTCCTCGTCGTCGACGATCAGGATCCGCTTCAGCGGCACCGGCCGGTCGTCCCGGCCGTTGCCTTGTGCCGCCGGCTCCGGCGGGGCCCGTCGGACCGGCAGGGTGACGGTGAAGCGGGCGCCGCCGAGCGCGGCGCTGCCGGCCTCGATGGTGCCGTCATGGCCGGCGACAATGCCGCGGCAGACGGCGAGCCCGACACCGGTGCCCGCGCCGGTCGGCTTGGTCGTGAAGAACGGCTCGAAGATCCGCGAGCGGATCTCCTCGGGGATGCCCGGGCCGCTGTCCTCGACCACGATCCGCAGGACGTCCCGCTGCCGCACATGGTCGAGGGCGATGCGCAGGCGGCGGGGTCCGTCGACATCGGCCAGCGCCTGCTGGGCGTTGACGATGAGGTTGGTCAGCACCTGCGTGATCTGGTCCGCGTCGGCCAGGGTCTCCGGGAGCTCCTCGGCGATGTCGCAGGTGACGTCGACGCCGCTGCTGCGCAGGCCGTAGCCGAGCAGCTCCAGCGCGGATTCGAGCAGCCGGTCGAGGCGGACCGGGACGCGCGTCGTCGACTGCTGGCGCGCCATGGCAAGGAAGGTCCGGACGATGCGGGCGCAGCGCTCGGCCGCGAGCCGGATCTTGCGCACGCTGCTCTCGGTGCGCGGATCGAGCTTGGCCTCCTCCAGCAGCATGGAGCGGGCGACCACCACCGAGAGCGGGTTGTTGAGCTCGTGCGCGACCCCGGCGAGGAGCGTGCCGAGCGCGTTCAGCTTCTCGCTCTGGTGCAGCGCCTCCCGCTGTCGGGCGATTTCCCGCTCGGCGCGCTCGCGCTCCTCCAGCTCCAGGCCGAGCTGGCGGTTGGCCTTGGCCAGGGCGGCGCTGCGCTCGCTGAGCGCGCTCTCCCGGGCCACGATCTCGCCGGCCATGTGGTTGAAGGCCTGTGCCAGCTCGCCGAGCTCGTCGGGGCGCTCGGCGTCGAGGCGGCTGTCGAAGCGCCCGGCGGCCATCCGGCGGGTGGCGTCGATGAGGTGGTGCAGCGGCCGGTTGACATTGTTGCGCAGCACCGAGCAGAGGATGCCGATCTCCACCGCCAGGGCGACGATGCCGAGGAGCAGGATGAGCCGCGCGGTCTCCCAGGCTTGGCTGGCGATGATCGCCTCAGGGAACACCGTGACCAGATACCAGCCAGGCCCGCCCAGCCGGGTCACCGCCAGGAAGGCGGAATCCCGGTCGTTCTCGATCACCACCCGGTCGTCCGGGCGCCCTGTGGCCAGCCGGAACACCCGCTCGAGGGTCGGATCGCCGGCCTCCTGGATCGACAGGGCGCCGCTGCTGGCCTGGATCGCCTCCATGAAGCGTGGATGCGCGATCAGCCGCCCGTCGTCGCGGAAGATGACGTTGTAGGTGCCCACGGGCTTGCTCGCCAGGGTCCGCTCGAACAGGTCGGCGAGCAGGATGTCGTGGCCGACCGCCAGGAGATGCCGCCCCTGGTCGACCACCGGGGCGGTCGCGGACACCATCCAGTCGTTGATGCCGTAGTCGAAGTAGAGCTCGGACCAGCGCAGGCCGTCGAGCGGGGGCCGGGCCGGCTGCGTGGTCTCGATGTGGTCGTCCGGTGCCGACGCCAGCTGCAGCTTCCCGTTGATCTCCCAGTCGCTGGCGTCGAGCGCCCAGGGGAGATCCGGCCAGAACATCAGGACCGCGTTCTCCGGCGTGACCACGTAGAGATTGTCGAACCGGTCGCGCCAGGCCGGGCCGAACTGCAGCAGCACGTCGAAGGCAACGACCAGGCGCCGGCGCAGGTCGCCGTCGATGTCGACGAACTTGCCGATGTAGCCGGTGATGCCGGTCCGCTCGAACCAGTGCTGCCGAACCCGCACGGTGCCGTCGGCGCGCCGCTCGAACAGCTGATCGAAGCGCGCCTGGGTCATCAGCGACGGCGGCGCGGCGAGGCCGGCGCGATAGGCGCCGGCGAAGGTCTCAAGCTGGTCCGCGGCCAGCACGAAGACGGCGCTTTCCCGCACCCGGCGCTGCTCGACATACTCCTCGAGCTGCACCAGGGCCTGCTTCTCCAGGCCCGAGCGGACGTGCCAGTAGCCGAGCACGGTCGCCAGGGCGACGACGATGCCGATGCGAAGCGCGACCGTGACCAGGGTGCGCCCGATCAGCGACCGCGGCTCCGAGCCCGTGGCCATGGCCAACGCGCCGGCCGGACGGGCGGTCAGGGCACCAGGCGGGCCAGGGGCGGATACTCGGTGACGCCCAGGTTCGCCGCGATCCTGGCGTTGAAGTAGAGCTGGCCTTCCTTGTTGTAGGTGAGCGGGATGGCGCTCGGCGGCACGCCGTCGATGATGCGCAGGGCGGCCCGGGCCGCCCATCGGCCCTGCTCCTCGGGCACCTTGCCGACGCCGAGCATGGCCACCGGCATGAGCCAGCCGAAGTCGGTGCCGGTCGGGATGCTCGTGGTCGCCTCGGCGAGGGCGCGCGCCTCCTCGTCATCCCAGTCGCTGAGCGCCCCGACGCCGAGGATCATCAGCTTGTCGACCTCGGCCTGGGCGCGGACGAAGCTCTCCTTCCACTCGGCGAAGCTGTCCACCAGATAGGTCCGCTCATAGCGGATGCCGAACAGCTTCTCGTGATGCTCGAGCTCCTTGCGCTTGGTCAGGGAGTTCTCGGCGATGTAGCCGCAGCGCGCTCCGCGGGCATGGCTCTCGAGCAGCCGGATGATCTGCGGGATCGGCGAGACCTCGACCATCCCGGTGACGTTCCGGTACGGAAAGCCGTAGACCGACGCGTCCCAGTTCAGGCCGCAGAAAACAAAGGGCAGCTCGGCGTCCCGGTAATGGGGCATGATCAGATACTTGGCGGCATTGTCGTCGCTCGTGGTGACGACGTCCGGCTGGAACGCCTCGATGACCTCGATGGCGCGGCGGGCGGCGGCCTCCTTGGAGGCCTCGGACGGATTGCGCTTCGTGTCGAGATGGATGATCCGGAGCTCAACGCCGGTCCCGGCAAGGGTGTCCCGGACGGCGGCGGCGATGCGGTCGTTCCACTCGTTGCCCTGGTGGTAGGAGTCGACGTGCAGGATCCGCCGTCCTGCGTAGGGCGCAGCCCCGGCGGTGGCGGAGACCATGCCGAGACCGGCGGCGCCGAGCATGAACGATCGACGGTGCATCGACAGGAGCTCCTTCATAAGGGCTGCTCATGGCCGCGGCCGGGACGGGCCACGCGCAGCCCCGGTGTGGCACGGGACCGGCCTGGCGCATTTCCGGCTCCGGTGCCGATTGCGCGTCAGGCGGAAACGCTCTAGCGCGCTCCTGTTACAGGCACGTGTCGCGGGCCGCGTCGCTCTGTTTCAATTGTTTCAGGTCGCCTGCAGCCGTCACGGGTGCCGAGAGCGGCGCGCCTCACCCAAGCGGCAGGCCGCCTCCCGGTGATCGACCGCTCCGGCGCACGCCGCCTGTCCTTGTTGCCAAATATAAAATTAACCGCTTTGTGGCGTTTGCCACTTCGCCATCGGCCATAACGGTCTATCAACGACCTCAGCGAGGACGAACGGGTCGAGGACTTCAGAGCAGCACTTTCAGAACTTTCTTTAACTGGCCGGGTAATTTTCAGTCTTTCGATGAACCGGCTCGATCGTCCTCGCGCTCATATCCCATTGTGCAGACCGGCGAAGGCGGTACAACTCCGCTTGAGCCGGCATGGCCGTGGCGGCGCTGCCTTCCGACAAGGCTTTGGCCGGACGGTCCGATGTCGACGGCGCTGCATCGTCGCGTCTTCCCTCGGCAAAAAGGGCTGTGAAGCGCCGCGCTGCGCTGTGTTACGATATTATCGTGACGGGGCGACGGGATTGCATAAATGTCAGCCAAGGACGGCCGGGCCGGCAGCTTGCGTCACTCCCTGACGGAAATCGATCTGTTGCAGGGCATACCGCCTGACGACCTGAAGCGTCTGGCACAGCGCTGCACATGGCGCCGTTTCGGCCCCAGCCAGCAGATCATCACCCAGAACGACGATTCCCGGGACCTCTTCCACGTGGTCTCCGGACGGGTCCGGGTCACGGTGTTTTCGCCGAGCGGCAAGGAGGTCAACTTCCGCGAGCTGTCAGCCGGCGAGAGCTTCGGCGAGCTGTCGGCGATCGATGGTCAGCCGCGCTCGGCCACCGTGGTGTCGCTGAGCGAGACACTGATCGCCGCCATGCCCTCGGAGATGTTCATCGAGGTGCTGCGCGAGCATCCCGACGTGGCGATCCAGACCATGCGCCGCCTGACGCGGCTGGTCCGCCTGCTGTCCGAGCGGGTCTACCAGTTCAGCACGCTGGCTGTGCGCAACCGGATCCGCTGGGAGATCGTCCGACTGGCGCGCGAGCACATCGCCCGCGGCGGCAAGGCCGAGATCCATCCGGCCCCGACCCATGCCGACATCGCCAGCCGCGTCAGCACCCATCGCGAGGCCGTCACTCGCGAGCTCAGCGCCATGACCCGGGAGCGGCTGATCGAGCGCCGCAGCGGCCGGCTCGTGATTCACGACCTCGACCGCCTGGTTCAAAACGTCGAGGCCATGTCAAGCACGTCGGCGCTCGAGCCGCCGCCGGACGAGGAGGACTAGCTAGCAGTCTGCAGGGTTTGGGCGAGCATCGGCCAAAATGTGAAATCATCGGTC
>CAZTHL010000123.1:0-8562 GCA_964613585.1 uncultured Mycobacteriaceae bacterium
CCCCCCGCCCCCCCGGGGCGCGGGCGCGCCCGCGCCCCCGGCCGCCCCCCGGGGCGCGCCGACTCGGGGCCGCGCCCGCCGGCCCTGCGCCGTCCGGGCGCGCCGGCATCCGACGACGTCAGACGGTGGCGCGGTGGCGGGGGGGGCGTGGCGGCGGCGACCAGCGGCAGCGCCGGGCCGCGGGCGAGCAGGTCGGCGAGATCGGCCGGCGCCAGCGGATGGGCCAGGTGGAAGCCCTGCATCTGGTCGCAGCCCATCTCGATCAGGGTGCGCATCTGGCCCTCGGTCTCCACACCCTCGGCGACCACGGTGAGGTTGAGCGACTTGCCGATCAGCACGATGGCGCCGATGATGGCATCGCTGTCGCTGCCGTCGGCCATCTGGGCGATGATCGACTTGTCGATCTTGAGCTTGGCGATGGGCAGCCGGCGCAGATAGGCAAGCGAGGAGTAGCCGGTGCCGAAGTCGTCGATCGAGATGACCACGCCGGACCGGCTCAGCCGCTCGAGCTGGCGGGGCGCGTTGCCGGCGCTGTCGATCAGCATGCCCTCGGTGATCTCCAGCTCGAGCTGGTCGGGGGCGACCCCTTCGCGCTCGACCAGTTCGGCGACCCGCTCGGCGAAGTCCTCCTGGCGGAACTGGCGCGGCGAGACATTGACCGCGACCGGCACGGTGATCCCGGCCTCGCGCCACAGGCGGTGCTGGCGGCAGGCCTCCTGCAGCACCCAGTCGCCGAGCTTGAGAATCTGCCCGGAGGTCTCGGCGACCGGGATGAACTCGGCGGGCGAGATCCACCGGCCGTCATGCCGCCAGCGCAGCAGCGCCTCGACCCCGACGACGCAGCCGGTGTCCGAGGCGACCTTGGGCTGGTAGGCGAGCGACAGCTCCTCCAGCCCGGCGGCCTCGCGCAGGCCGTCCTCGATGGCGCGGATGCGCCGGGCGCGGGCGTCGAGGGCCCGATCGTACAGGCGATAGGTTTGGCGGCCGGCGTCCTTGGCCTGGTAGAGCGCGGTGTCGGCGCGGTTCAGCAGCTCCTCGCGGTCCTCGCTGTCGCCGGGGTAGACGGCGATGCCGATGCTGGTGGCCGGGGTGACGCTGATGCCGTGCACCTCCATGGGCCGGCCGACCGCGTCGATCAACTTTTGCGCCACGGTGGCCGCGGCGGCGGCGTCACGCAGGTCGGTGGCGATGATGGCGAACTCGTCGCCGCCGAGCCGCGCCACCGTGTCGGTCCGGCGCAGGGTGGCGACCAGCCGCTCGCCGGTGACCTTGAGCAGGGCGTCGCCGACGGTGTGGCCGTAGGTGTCGTTGACCGCCTTGAAGCGGTCCAGGTCGAGCATGAGCACGGCGACCAGGGTGCCGGCGCGGCGGGCGACGGCGAGCGAGAGGTCGAGCCGCTCGGTGAAGCGGTTGCGGTTGGCGAGCCCGGTCAGCGGGTCGGTGGCGGCGAGCCGGTCGAGCTGGCGCCGGCTCTCGGCAAGGCGCCGGGTCTGCCGGGCGTCGAAGCCGAGGAACACGCCGCAGGCGATGATCACCAGCAGGCAGACGCCGCCCAGCGCCGTCGCCGTCCGGTACCAGTCGACCAGCGCATCGGCTCGGGCCAGCACGACGACATTGCCGATCGGCAGCCCGGCGACCCGGGCGATGCTGGCGAGGATCGGCGTGCCGGAGCCGTCCTCGGTCTGCACGGTGACCGGGCGCAGCTCGAGGGCGGCCTCGAAGGGCAGGCCGGACAGGGTGTGCCCCAGCGCGTCGTCGGTGCCCGGCAGGAGCGTGCTGTTGCTGGCCAGCACCGTGCCGTCCCGGGCGACCAGCGCGAAGCCGGCCGGCTCCCGGCTGGCAAGCGTGTCGTAGAAGTCGCGGAAGTATTGTGGGTTGACGATGCCGACGATGATGCCGAGCAAGGTGCCGTCGTGCGCCTCGATGCGCCGGCTGGTCGCGAAGAAGTAGGTGCCGCGCAGGCGCGAGATCGCGGGCTTGCCGACGAAGAAGTCCGGCTTCTCGCGCCCGAGATGCGCCCGGACATAGTCGCGGTCGGACAGGTCCAACGGCGGCGGCTGCAGCTCATAGCTGTCCGCCAGGATCCTGCCCTCGGCCGAGACCACGAAGACGTCCCGCACCTGGGGCAGATCGTTCTCGTGGAACTTCAGGACGGGATGAAGCCGAGGCCCAATGGTCTCGCCGCGGGCGACGCGGTCGCGGAAGCGGAAGGCGAGCTGCTTCAGGGTGATGTCCACCTCGTTGAAGGCGCGCTCGGCGTGGCCGGCCAGGCTGCTGGCGTAGTTGAGCGTGCGCGCCTCGGCCTGCTCCAGCCGCACCGTATGGAGGGTGACGACGATGACCGCCAGCAGGCCGACCGTCACGGCGGTCATGGTCAGGCCGAACAGCACGACCGGGCGCAGGATCCAGAGGCGCGCCGCCTCGTCCGGCGGATGGCTCTCAAGATGGGCTTCGACCGTCATCGGCGACCTCGTGCGTGCCCGGGCACCGGGCCTTTGTCGAGGCGTGACTTTTCACCGTCGCCCTGAACTTTCGATTAAGCGGACACAGCGCCGGGCGGCGCCGGGCGGCGCCGGGGCCCGGGCGGCGCGCGGCTGTACGCGCGCGGCATCGTGGCGTAGAAGGGGCACGGGGTTCGGCAGGGGGTGAGGATCTTCCGGGCATGTCGCGGCTCAAGCTCCGGATGCGGCTGGTATCGGGCCGGCCGGGACCGTCCATTCCCACGTTCACGGCCTTCTTCACGCAGCTTGAGGACTTCCTGCGCAAGCTGCTGGCCGACCACGACGTCGAGCGCGAGCGCGGCACCTGGCGGCTGCACCGATTCGCCGGCCGGCCGCTCACCTTCGACGTGGAGTTCTCCGAGCCGCTCGACCCGGCCACGCTCGAGCGGGTCGGCCTCGCGCTGACGACCGCGGCCGGCGCGGACCCGACGGAGGCGTGCACCCACGGCCTGATGTCCGACCGCACGCTGGCCGAGTTCCTGCGCCTGGCCACCGACCTCGACCGCGACGGCCACATCGAGCTCGCCCTCTACCCGCCCGGGGCGGCGCGGCCGGAGCACTGGCTCAAGCTGACCCACCGCCGGGCCGTGCTGATCTGGAACCTGCTCGAGGCGAGCGACACCGTCCCCGGCAACCTGGAGGGCCATGTCTACTGCTGGTACCCGTTCGCCACGCCGCCCTGGTTCGACCTCTACGAGACCACGCTCGGCTGCCTGATCCGCTGCGAGTACCCGCGCTGGATGCACACCCAGGTGCATTGCGGCGCCAGCCACCCGCAGACCATCATCCATGTCTACGGGATGATGCGCTACGAGCGGCTGACCGAGCTGATCCGCCTGTTCGAGGTCGAGGAGATCGAGGTCACCGACGCGCCGGCCCTCGCCCGCTCCGTGGAGGAGGAGGAGGTGCCCGACCTGGAATAGGGGTCGGGGGGTCGGCGCCCCGGCCGCGCGCCCGGCGGCGGGCACGGGCTCCTGCCCATCCGCGGGCCGATCGGGCCGTAAAGCAATTGTTCATAGAATAGGCCTAAAAGCCGCCCCCATGAGCGTTTCGAGGGACATTGCGGGGGCGGCGTGGTCGGATGCAGGGCAGAAGGCCGTGGGTGCGGACCGGAGACCTGGCCGGGCGGCCGGGGCGGCGCGGCCCGGCCGGCGGTCGGCCTGCCGCCTACGCCGGCGGTCGGCCCGCCGCCTACGCCGGCGGTCGGCCCGCCGCCTACGCCGGCGGTCGGCCCGCCGCCTACGAAAGCCTACGGACCGCTACCGCGGCGTGCCGGCTCCGGCGGCGGCGGCGAGCGGCCGGATGGCGCCGGCGATGTCGCGGCTGACGGCGCCCAGCGCCCGGCTCAGCGCGGCGGCGACGGTGGCGCGGTCGCTCATGTCGGCGACCGGCTCGGTCAGGCGGACCCGGCGCTCGGCGACGATCCGTCCGCTGTCGGCGGCGGTGACCCGCCAGCGGCCGTCGAGGATGGCCTGGCCCGGCGGGGCGGCGTCCAGGCGGAACAGGTCGAGTTCGACCCGGTAGTCGAGCTCGGGCGGGCGGCGCTGCGGCAGCTGCAACACCCGGTCGGTGCCGAGCAGGCGGGCCAGGTTCTCCGCCAGGATGCGCGGCACCAGCCGGTCGAGCGGCTCGATCCAGACATCCAGGTCGGCCACCTCGACCGTGGTCGGGCCGGACCGCAGCACGATCTGCGGCCGGTCGAGATAGGCGGGCAGGGTGACCGCCTCGATGCCGACGGCCGGCCCCGGGGCCGGTCCCGGGACCGGAACCGGCCCTGGGACCGGCCCTGGGACCGGCTGGGCGGCGGCCGTCCCGGCGGCGTCCCAGGCGGCCCCGGCCTCGACCGCGTCGAGGGTGTAGTAGCGGGTCGGCTGGCTCGGCGCGCAGGCGGCCAGCGCCACCAGGACGGCGAGCAGGGCGAGGCCCGGGCCGCGGGCGCGGCCGGACGGCGTCGCCGGAAGGCATGGAGGGATCGAGGTCATTGGAATCCGGTCCTGCCGCGGATCAGGGCTTCCGGATGCCGCTCCAGATAGTCGGCGAACAACCGGATCGAGCGGGCCGCCCGGGTCAGCTCGTCGAGCAGCTGGGTGACGCTGTAGCGGACCTCCGAGCGCGGGCCGAGCATGGTGTCGGCGGCCTCCAGGGTCGACTCCGCCTGGGCCAGCAGCGGCCCGACCTCGCCCTCGACCGCGCCGAGCAGCGATTCCAGGCTGGCCGCGGCGGCGTTCAGGGAGTCGACGGCCTCGAGGGTGGCCGGCGCGCCGGCCAGCGCCTCGATGCTGGCGACCGCGCCTTGCAAGTCGGCCACCAGGTCCTCCAGCGGCAGGGCGGCCACCTTGTTGAGCACGGCGGTCACCGAGGCGGTGATCGCTTCGATGTCGGTCGGCACCGAGGGGAGCACCGGGAAGCGGGTGTCCGTGGTGGCCAGCGTCGCCGCCGGCGCGTCGGGGTAGAAGTCGAGGCTGACCAGCATCTCGCCGGTCAGCAGGTTGGCGATGCGCAGCTGGGCGCGCAGGCCGCGCTCGACCAGGCCGGCGACGAATGGCTCCGGATCGGCCGCGCCGGCCTCGCCGGCCGCGCCGCGCACGGTGACCCGCTCCGGCTGCAGCGCGATCTCGACCGGGATGCGGACCCGCTCGGCCTGCCGGTCGACCACCAGGCGCACGCTGGTGACCTCGCCGATCCGGATGCCGCGGAACTCGACCGGCGCGCCGACCGCAAGGCCGCGCACCGAGCCCTCGAACAGCACGGTGTAGGACACGGTCTCGGTGAAGGCCGCCTCGCCGATGCTCTCGAAATCCCGGTACAGCGGGAACGCCAAGTCGGCCGCCGCCGGCTCGCCGGGCCGGCCGATGCCCGGGGTGTCGAAGGCGACGCCGCCGGCGACCAGGGCCTCGAGCGACTGCAGCGAGACCCGCAGGCCGTCGCTGCCGAAGTCGACGTCGATGCCGCCAGCGTTCCAGAAGCGGCTGTCGGGGCGGACCAGCTGGTCGTGCGGTGCGTCGACGAAGATCGGGACGACGAAGCTCTCCCGGTCCTCCGCCAGCCGCCGGTCGAGCACCTGGCCGACCAGGATGCCGCGGTAGAGCACGGGCGAGCCGCGGCCGACGCCGCCCAGCTCGTCGGTGCGCAGGACGAAGCGGGTGCCGGGCCGGTCGGAGCGGATCGGCGGCGGCGTCGCCAGCCCCTCGAAGGCGCGGGCCGGCTCGCCGGGCCCGGGGTCGAGGGCGACATAGGCGCCGGAGACCAGGGTCTCCAGGCCGGACACGCCGGAGGCGCCGATGCGCGGGCGCACCACCCAGAAGCGGGTGCCCTCGTTCAGGTGCTCGGCGATGCCGGCGTCCATGCGCGCCTCGAGCCGGACCCGGGACAGGTCGTCGGTGAGGTCGACCGCGGTCACCGTGCCGACCTCGACATCCTTGTAGCGCACCCGGGTCTTGCCGGCGGCGAGGCCCTCGGCGCTGTCGAAGGTGATGGTGACCAGGGGCCCGCGCTGCTGCAGCGTGGTGACGCCGAGCCAGAGCGCAATGGCGCCGGCGACGAGCGGGATCAGCCAGACGACGGACGGCCAGCGGCGGTGTGGCGCCGCCTCGGCCTCCGGCAGGGTGTCGTGGGGCGGGGTGGCGGGGTCAGGTGGGGTCATGGCGGGCCTTGGCGGCGTCCCAGATGAGCCGGGGGTCGAAGCTGATCGCCGCCAGCATGGTCAGCACCACGACCGCGGCGAAGGCGGTGGCGCCGGCGCCCGGCTCGATGGTGGCGATGGTGCCCAGGTTCACCAGAGCCGCCAGGATCGCGATCATGAAGATGTCGACCATGGACCAGCGGCCGACCGCGTCGATCACGCGGTACAGCCGGGTGCGGTCGCGCGGGCGCCAGGCCGAGCGGCGCTCGACCGAGACGAGCAGGAAGGCGAGGCCCAGGATCTTCAGCACCGGCACCGTGATGCTGGCGAAGAACACGAGCAAAGCCACCGGGTACATGCCGGCGGCGACCAGCGCCTGGATGCCGGACAGGATGGTGTCCGGCTCGCCCTGGCCGAAGCGGGTCACCGTCATCACCGGCAGCAGGTTGGCCGGGATGTACAGGATGGCGGCGGCCCCGAGCAGCGCCCAGGTGCGCTGCCGGCTCGCCGGCCTGCGCGGGTCGAGCCGGGCGCGGCAGCGCGGGCAGCGGCGGCGGCCCTGGGGCAGGCCGGCGGGCACCGCGGCGATCTGGCCGCAGGCCGGGCAGGCGACCGGCACCGTGCCGGGGCGGCCGGCGGCGGCGCGGGCCTGGGCGCCGAGCCGCTGCCACACCGCCTGCGGATCGAGCACCTGCTCGGCGGCGATCATGGCGAGGATCAGGCCGACCAGGGCGAGCAGGCCGGCGTGCAGCTCGAGCTCGGCCAGGTCGGACAGCTTCACGTAGGCGACCAGGATGCCCAGCAGGTACACCTCGATCATGGCCCAGGGGTGCAGCACCTCGATCCAGCGGAACACCCGGCCGGCGCCCGGCGGCACCCGGCCGAGCCGGAGCGGCAGCAGCACGTACAGGCTGCTCAGCAGCTTGGCCAGCGGCACCAGGGACAGGGTGAGCAGGACCAGCACGGCGACCAGCTCGAGGCCGTTGCGCCACAGCGCGGCGACGCCGCCGAGCAGCGTGGTGCTGTCGGTCAGGCCCTCGAGGCCGAAGGACAGGATCGGGAAGGCGTGCGCCGCGCCCAGCAGGATCAGCGCGGTGAGGGTGAGCGCCAGGCTGGGCTGCAGGCCGTCGCGGCCGCCCTCGACGAGCACGGCGCGGCAGCGCGGGCAGCGCCGGGTGACGCCCGGCGGCGGCGCGGCGACCCGCTGCAGCAGGGCGCAGTCGGGGCAGGCGATCAGCGCCGGCGCCGGCGCCGGCGTGGGCCGGCGGAGGGCGGGCGCAGCGGGCGCGGAACCGGTCACGACGGGGCAATGCCCGGGCGCGCGCCCGGTTCCGTGGGCGCCGGGTCGGGCCGCCCGCCGGCTGTCATGCCGGGGCCGGGCGCGGCTGCTGGTCGCGCAGGCTGGCCAGGAAGGCGTCGATCTCGGCCGGGGTGTGCAGCGAGAAGGCGTGCAGCTTCCGGTCGATGCGCCGCGCCATGCCGCCCAGCACCCGGCCGACGCCGCACTCGACCAGGGTGGTGACGGCGCGCCGGGCCATGAACATGACGCTCTCGCGCCAGCGCACCGGGTGGGTGACCTGCTCGCCGAGCAGGCGGCGGATCTCCTCGGGATCGCTGACCGGCTCGGCGGTGACGTTGGAGATCACCGGGACGGTGGGCGGGGCGATGGCGACGTCGGCGAGCGCCTCGGCGATGGCCTGGTGCGCCGGGTCCATGAGCGGGCTGTGGAACGGCGCGCTGACCGGCAGGAACACGCATTTGCGGGCGCCGCGCGCCTCGGCGAGCGCGACCGCGCGGCGCACCGCGCTCAGATGGCCGCTGACCACCACCTGGCCCGGGGCGTTGTCGTTGGCGGTGGCGCAGACCTCCCCGGCGGCCGCCTCGCGGGCGATCTCGCGCGCGGTCTCGATGTCCATGCCCATGAGCGCGGCCATCCCGCCGATGCCGAGCGGCGCGGCGCTCTGCATCGCCTGGCCGCGGCGCCGGAGCAGGCGGGCGGCGTCGCTGACGGTCAGGCTGTCGGCGACGGCGAGCGCCGAGTACTCGCCGAGGCTGTGCCCGGCGACGAAGCTGGCGAGCTCCGGCAGGGTCATCCCGGCGCGCTCGAGCAGCAGCCGCACGGCGGCGACCGAGACGGCCATCAGGGCCGGCTGGGTGTTCTCGGTCAGGGTCAGCCGGTCGGCGTCGCCGGCAAACATCAGCGCCGAGAGCTTCTCGCCGAGCGCGTCGTCGACCTCCTCGAAGACCCGGCGCGCGGTCGGCGACGCCTCGGACAGCTCCTTGCCCATCCCGACGGTCTGGCTGCCCTGGCCAGGAAAGACGAACGCATAGCTCATGGCGGGACTCCGGACACCTTGTTGTTGATGATTGGCGGTGGCGGGGGGGGGGGGGAGGGGGGGGGGGGCGGGCGCGCCCCCGCGGGGGGGCGGGGGGGGCGCG
>CAZTHL010000124.1:0-8519 GCA_964613585.1 uncultured Mycobacteriaceae bacterium
GGCGGCGGCCGCGGCGGGCGCTGCGCGCGCGGGGGGCGCCGCCGGCGCGGGACGCGGCTCAGATCAGCCAAGTCTGGCGGGCGTCGCCGGCGGCGGCCTTGCTGTCCTGGTTGGCGGGCAGGGCTGGAGCCTGGCCCGGCGACTTCAAGAGGATGACGCTGTGGACGCGCTGGTCGAGCTGGCCCAGCTGCTCGAGCACCCAGCGGCGATAGTCGGGGGTGCAGATCTCGCCGGCGGGCAGGCTGGCCTGGATGGCGTCGCAGCCGAGTTCCTCGGCGAGCCGGTCCATGGCGGCGATCAGGGCACGGACGGCGGCGGCGGCGTTGAACAGGTCGAGGACGATGAAGGTCTCGGCGATCAGGACCCGCGCATGCTGCAGGCCGCGCTCGGTGCGGAAGCAGAACAAGCCGTGGATGTAGTCCCGATGCTGCACGGTCATGATGCCGGACTGGGCGTCCGGCGCGTCGATCAGCTTGTCCGCCTGCTGCCGCCAATCCTCGACCCGGAGATTGGGCAGGACCGACTGCACGACCGGATAGGCCTGGTCGATCTGCGGCCGGTCCAGCAGCTTTGCGGTGAAGAGGTCGGGCATGGCCACCTCGGGAGACAGGACGCCTGAAGGTGAACCGGATGCCTGCTGCGCTGCGTTGATGTAAATCAAGAGGTTGTAATGGCTTATAATTCGCCGTCAAACCAACGGCCTGGGCGGGCGGATCGCTTACCGTTTGCGCTTTGCCTAATGTTCCGTCACACTCCCGGCGTGGGTAGCGGATAACCGACCAAAACAGGCCATAAGCACGGTCAACAACACGGTCAACAGGGAACGCCAATGCCTCCGTTCGATCTCGCCAAACCGGTCAAGCCGGGAGCGGTGGAGCTGCATCCGTGCGGGGCCTGCCCGGTGCGCAATCTGACGGTGTGCAGCGCGCTGGAGGAGGAGGAGCTGAGCCGGCTCGCCGACATCGTGCAGACGCAGCGGGTCGACGGGCACCATACGATCTTCAGCGAGGGCGATCCGGCGCTGTCGATGTTCAACGTGACGGCCGGCACGGTGAAGCTCTACAAGCTGCTGCCGGACGGGCGGCGGCAGATCACCGGCTTCGTCTTCAGCGGAGACTTCCTGGGCCTGGCGGTCAACGAGCGCTACGCCTACACCGCGGAGAGCGTGGTGGCGACCTCGCTGTGCCGATTTCCGCGGCGCCAGATGGAGCAGCTGATGGACGAGTATCCGAAGCTGCAGCGGCGCCTGTTCACCATGGCCTCGACCGAGCTGGCCGCGGCCCAGGACCAGATGGTGCTGCTCGGCCGCAAGACGGCGCGGGAGAAGATCGCCTCGTTCCTGATCTCGCTGTCGCAGCGGGCGACCCGGCGCGGCCAGAAGGACAACCCCGTGCTGGTGCCGATGAGCCGGTCCGACATCGCCGACTTCCTCGGGCTGACGACCGAGACCGTGAGCCGGACGTTCACCCAGCTCAAGGCCAATAGCATCATCCGGCTGATGGAGGGTGGCAAGGTCTGCATCGTCGACCGCGACCTGCTGACGGATATCGCGGAAGGCGGCTGAGACCGGCGCCGGCGTCGCGGCTTTCGAGCCGGGCCTGCCCGGCCGGCGTGGCGGCGCTGCGACATGTTGCGCCATCGCAACTCGATTTGGGAAACGGCACCCCGCCGCGTCACTAACCCCTTGGCGACGCTTGCAAATCGTGACGTTCAGCCGAAAGATCAGCAGCGACGCCGGCGAGACGTGTTACCATCATGCGGTAACGCGGATCGGCGGCCCCGCAACAGCCGTGCACCGGCCGATCCTGGGGACCAGGACCGGCTCGGCCGACGACGCGGCAACGCTGATGGCCGATGGCCCCAAGGCCGCCGGCAAGGAGAGACACGGAATGAAGACGCTGCGCACCCTTCTGCTGGCCGGGGCCACGGCCGGCTTGACCGCGCTGGCCGGCACCGCCGCCCAGGCGCAGGACACCATCGTCGACACGGCGGTGGCGGCCGGGAACTTCGAGACGCTGGTTGCCGCTTTGGAGGCCGCCGGCATGGCCGACCAGCTGCGTAGCGTCGACCCCTACGGCCCCTACACCGTCTTCGCGCCGACCGACGAGGCCTTCGCCGCGCTGGGCCAGAACACGATCGACACCCTGCTGCGGCCCGAGAACATCGAGCAGCTGCGCGAGATCCTCAAATACCACATCGTGCCCGGCAGCGTGCCGGCGAGCGCGCTCGTCAACTCGCAAGGGGTGGCGATGACCCAGGCCATCGAGTTCCTGCCCTACACCGGGCTTGTCGGCGGTGTGCAGGTCGGCGACACCCGGGCGAGCGTCGTGCAGGCCGACATCCAGGCCTCAAACGGTGTGATCCACGTGATCGACGAGGTGCTGATGCCGTAGGCTTGGGGGCCGGCCGTCGGCTTTCCGGAGGCGGCTTTCCGGAGGCGGCGGTCCGGCACGCCCCATGACCCGCCCGACCGAAGGCTTTTGGTCGGGCATTGTCCGGGTCGCCGGGTCGAACGGCGACGCCACGTCCTTCGGGCGGCTGGGAGCCGGGGCGGGGCTCCGGGCGGTCGGGATCGCCTCAGTACGGTGTTCCCTTGGCGCGTTGCGCCCGCAAGGCTTCCGCGTGCCACTCGAGTTCGGCCAGAAACCGGTCGCTGCGCCGGGTCCAGGCGTCGTCACGAGGCGTGCCGTCCTCGGTGAACGCCTGCTCCACCCTCGGCACCGGCAAGGTCGATGAAATGCTCGGCATGCCGATCTCGGCCAGGGTCATGCGCAATTGCATGGCCGCGCGGACCCCGCCGAAGGCGCCGGCCGAGTAGCTGACGATGGCCGAGGGCCGCCAGAGATACTCCTCGAGGAAGTGATCCAGCAGGTTCTTCAGCGCCGGCGGTATGCCGTGATTGTACTCCCCGCTGACCACGATGAAGGCGTCGGCCGCGCGGTACAGCCCGGCCAGCCGCTCCAAAGCCTCCGGCGCCTCGCCCTCGGGATATTCCTTGTACATTTTGTCGAGGAGCGGCAGCCCGATATCAAGCGGGTCGACAAGCGTCACCGCATGCCCTCGCTCGCCGAGCCGGCGCTCGATGTACCGGGCGGCGCGGATGCCCTGGCGGGCCTGGCGCACCGAGCCGTAAAGGACGACGCAATTCAGCGACATGCCGCTGCTCCCTGTGCGGGCGTGCTGGAACGCCGGCGTTTCCTGGCGCCGAACCGGCTCAATCGACCTCCTCCGGCTCGCGCTGCTCCACGTGGCGGCTCGACCCGACGGCGGCGATGGGCGGACGCTCGACCGGGCGCGGGGCTACGTGGCGACTCTGGTCCTCGATGGCGACGACCACGCGGCGCAGCTCATAAATGACCATGTTGATATGCTGCTCGACGCTCTCAAACCGCTGCGCGATCAGTCCTTCATCGATGTGGCGCAGGCGGATGGCGATCCGGCGCGCCTGCAGGAGCAGCAGCACCAGGACGACAAGGATCCAGTGCTCGACCTCGAGGCCGAGAATGGCCCGCCAGAGCCCGTCCAGCAGGTCGAGGAGGCGATCGGCGAAACCGTCCATGGCGGCTTTCTGCTAACGCAGAACAGGCGCGCGATAAACCTAAACTTTACCGCGGTCGGCCCAATGCGGGGCCACGGCGCCGAAACGCTCCGGAGCGGGCCCGGACACCAGGCCGACCTCCTCCTCCACCGCCGCCGCCGCCGCCGGCGCGCCGACCATGATCGGGCGAAGCCCGACCCCGGCCGCCGCGATCGCCTCGATCAGCCGCGCCACGCGTCCGCGGCGGCTGTCCGACCGTCAGCAACCCGACGAGCTATCACAATGTTTCACCGGTAAAGGGCGGTCGTGGTGGGCGCCGAGCCGCTCGGCAGGTGCCGCCGGCGCGTGGTGAGCCGCTAGAGAGCGTTTCCGCCTGACACGGATGCGGCACCGGCCGCTTTCCGGTCCGGCCACCTTTGGCATGGTGTCGCTGGGTGTCCGGGCGAGGGAGCGGGCCGGCGATGCCATCTTGACGCCGACGTCTGCTGTCAGCGTCAGGCTAGCCGGGATCAGGTTGCCAAATCGTGAAGGACGCGGCTGTGCCGGCGACAGGAGCCATCCTTCCCGCTGTCAGACCGCCGCCGGCGCCGCCGCGCTGGCGACCGCCGCCGCCGGCGCGGCCCCGCTCTCCTGCTGGCGCCGCCACATGGCGGCGTAGCGGCCGTCGGCGGCGAGCAGCTCCGCATGGCGGCCGCGCTCCACGATGCGGCCGTCGTCGAGCACGATGATCTCGTCGGCGTCGATCACGGTCGACAGCCGATGCGCGATGATGAGAGTGGTGCGGCCGCTGCTGACCTCGCGCAGGTTGGCCTGGATCTCCCGCTCCGTCTGGGTGTCGAGCGCCGAGGTCGCCTCGTCGAACAGCATGATCGCCGGGTCCTTGAGCAGGGTGCGGGCGATCGCCACCCGCTGCTTCTCGCCGCCCGACAGCTTCAGGCCCCTCTCGCCGACCGTCGTCGCATAGCCGTCCGGCAGCCGCAGCACGAAGTCGTGGATATGCGCCAGCCGCGCCGCCCGCTCGACCTCCGCGCGCGAGGCGTCGGGCCGGCCATAGGCGATATTATAGAAGATGCTGTCGTTGAACAGCACGGTGTCCTGCGGGACGATGCCGATCGCCGCGCGCAGGGAGTCCTGCCGCACCTCGCGCACGTCCTGCCCGTCGATGCGCACCGCCCCCTCGTCGACGTCGTAGAAGCGGAACAGCAGCCGGCTGACCGTCGACTTGCCGGCCCCGGTCGGCCCGACGATGGCCACGCTCCGCCCAGCCGGCACCCGGAGCGACACGTCCTTCAGGATCGGCCGGCGCGGATCGTAGCCGAAGCTGACATGGTCGAACTCGACCGCGCCGCCGGCCACCCGCAGCGGCGGCGCTCCCGGACGGTCGCGCACCTCCGGCTCGACGTCGATCAGGCCGAACATCTGCTCCATGTCGACCAGGCTCTGCTTGATCTCCCGGTAGACGAAGCCGAAGAAGTTGAGCGGCTGGTACAGCTGCATGAGATACGTGTTGACCAGCACGAAGTCGCCGACGGTCATGGTGCCGGCGACGATGCCCCGTGCCGCCATCCACATGACCGCGGTCAGCCCGGCCGAGATGATCAGCGACTGGCCGATGTTGAGCAGGGACAGCGAGGTGCGGCTGCGCACCGCCGCCTCCTCGTAGCGCTGCTGGGCCCGGTCGTAGCGCTCGGCCTCGTGCCCCTCGTTGCCGAAATACTTGACCGTCTCGTAGTTGAGCAGGCTGTCGATCGCCTTGGTGTTGGCTTCCTGGTCGGTGATGTTCATCTGCCGGCGGAACCTCAGCCGCCACTCGGTCACGCCCATGGTGAAGGCGATGTAGCCGATCACCGTGACCAGGGTGACCAGGGCGAACCAGATGTCGAACAGGCCCCACAGGATCGCCGCGACCAGCAGGATCTCGAGCAGGGTCGGCAGGATGTTGAACAGCATGAACGAGAGCAGGGTCTCGATCGCCTTGGTGCCGCGCTCGATGACCCGGCTGAGGCCGCCGGTCTGCCGCTCCAGGTGGAAGCGCAGGGCGAGGCCGTGCAGGTGCCGGAACACGGTGAGCGCGACCCGGCGGATCGCCCGCTGGGCCACCCGCGCGAACACGGCGTCGCGCAGCTCGGCGAAGGCGAGGCTGAGCACCCGGGCGAGGCCGTAGGCCAGGATGACGCCGATCGGCACGACCACGGCCAGCGCGGTCTCGCCGGACAGCACGTCGACCGCCTGCTTGTAGAACAGCGGCACGATCACGGTGGCGCCCTTGGCGGCGGCGAGGAAGCCGAGGGCGACCAGAACCCGCGCGCGCAGGCCCCAGGCGTCGGCCGGCCACAGATAGGGCAGCAGGGCGCCGATGACGGCGACGTTGCCGCCGGCGCGGCTGCCGGGCAGCGGCTCGAGCGGGGCGGAGGAGCGGCGGGCCATGGAGGGGATCTAGGGCGGATCGGCCGGCGGCGAAATGCGGGACGGCCGCGGCGGAAAGGGCCCGGACCCGGCCGCGCTCGACAGCGCCGCTCGGAGGCCGCGCCGGGCTCCGCCGCGCATCTCCCGGCCCTGCCCCGCGGCGCGGCGGCGCCGGCCCGACTCGTCCTGGAGCGCACGCTCGATCCGGCGCCGGGCGGCGAGGGCCCCGGTGCCGGGCGCCGGCGGCGCGTCCGCGGCTCCGCCCTCCCGTGCGGGCGAGCGGGCGCCGGCAGGCGCCGACGGCGGCTGCGGTGGCCGGGTCGGGCGGGTGCCGGTGGGGGTGGGGGATCCCTGTGCCATGGCGGGGGAACCTAGCCGAAAGCGGCTTGCCGGGCGGTTACCCGGGCGAAGATCCCGACGCTCATCCGGGCGCCGGCCGACGCGCGAGGCTTTCCGGAACGCCGGCGGCGGTCTAGAGTTCCGCTCGTGCAATAAAGCTGCGCCGGCGGCGACGGGGAGCCGGCGCCGACCGGCGGCGACGCGGAGGAGAGGCATGGCCAACCGCAATCTGGAATCCGAGCTCGACCTGCTGCGCGACGATATCGACAAGCTGCGCACCGATCTGGCGGCGCTGACCGGTACGCTCACGGCCTCGACGCGGGAGGAGCTGGAGGAGCGGGTGCGCCGCCTGCGCGAGGGCGCCGGCCACATGTATGGCGAGGCGCGGCGCCGGGTCGACGAGGCGCCGGCGGCGCTGGAGAAGCAGGTGCACGACAAGCCGCTGACCAGCCTCGCGGTGGCCTTCGGGGTCGGCTTCGTGATCGGCAAGCTGTTCGAGCGCTAGCCGCCTCCGCGCGACCCGGAGCCCTGTGTTGCTGGATCCGACCGGCCGGCTGCGCGGCGCCGCCGATGCCGAGCTGGCCCGCGCGCGCCTGACCCTCCGCGGCCTGGCGGTCCAGGCCATCCTGATTGCCGTCGCGCTGATCATCTTCTGCGCCGCGCTGGCGATGTTCCTGGTGGCCGCCTTCACGGTATTGGCCGAGGCCCATGGCCCGGTGACGGCGGCGCTGGTGCTGGGCGCCGCCCTGCTGGTGGCGGCGCTCCTGGTCCTGGCGCTGTCCGGCCCCTTGAGCGGCCGCCGCGCCCGCCGCGCCGCCGATCTGGCCGCCGCCCGGGCGCGCGAGCAACTGGTCGCCGACGCCGCGCTGGTCGGCTCGCTGGCCGGGAGCTCGGCGGGCCTGGCGGAGCGCCTGGTGCGCCCGCTGGTGACGGCGGCGCTGATCGCCGGCTTCGCCGCCGGCATCAGCCCGGGCCTGCGCCGGCTGATCCTGGGCCGGCCACCGCCCGCGCCGCCGCCAGGTCCGTACGCCGGCGCGCCCCCGCCCCGCGGCGCAGGGCGGGGCCGCCGCCGCTTCTGGTAGCGTTCCGCGGGTCTTCGTAGGGCTCCAGGGGCTGTTGGCGGCCCCGCCCCCGTCCCCGTCCCCGGCCGCGGCCCCGGCCGCGTCGCGTAGGCTTTTGTCGGTGCCCGTCGGCTTTTGCAGGCCTTGCCCCCGGTCACCGACGGGCCCGCGGCGGCCACGCCCGGCCGGACCCGGCATGGCCACCGGCCCCGGCCGCGCCACCCCGATCGCGCGCAGCGACTTGCCGCGACGCCGGTCCGCCCACCGATCGGCCCTCGCCTGCACCATGCCCATGCCCATGCCCATGCCCATGCCCATGCCCATGCCCATGCCCATGCCTCCTGCACCGTCCATCAATACCCTTACAATCCTATATTGTACCCGGTTTGTCAAGTCGCTCCTAGACCTTCGAGAGTGAGAAGGACTTTGTAACCTGGGACAGGCTCTCCCACCCGGCGCTCACCCCACGGAAGCGGCCAGGACGCGGACGTCGCCACGCTTGCTCGGGCGGGTCTTGTCACCGCTGGGATCGCCTGCGGTAGTGGGAACGCCCGCCGCCGATGCGTGTCCCATGCGCGGCGTTGCTGGCGAGGTGCCACTCCACGGTTACGCTGGACAGTGGAGTCGCCGGTGGGCGAGGTGCCGCGGTTGAGCCATGCCATGCCGCCAAGCCGGCGAGATGACGCGTCGGCTCAGCCGGGGACGCGCCGCGCCCTGCTACCATCGCCCGGCCTCGGCGGGATCACCCGATCGTTTGGCCGATTGTCCGAAGGGGGCGCGAGACTCCCCGGACCTTGGGCACCAGCGGCCGCGGCGCGCCCTCCCGGCCTTCATGATTTGGCTGATTGCCGTGTCCGCGAGGCGGACCCACCCGTTACGCCCACCGACCGAAGGTCGGCGGCGGATGGGTGCAATTCTGGAGGACGGGCGATGCCGGTCAGTCCCCGGTTGAGGCATCAATCGTCTCCGCAAAAATATTCAGCCCTACAAGAGGCGCCAATATCGGCAAGAATATTCGACCAAAGTATACAATGACCGTACCGCGACTGAAGAGCATGCTGGCAATTGAGCTATGCACGGCCGCCTGTGCTCAATAGCAGCACTCGGCCTCATTCGATAACGGTTCACTTCCCGCTGGGCCAAATACCCGCACGCGCCCTGGAGCCGCGCACGAG
>CAZTHL010000125.1:0-8504 GCA_964613585.1 uncultured Mycobacteriaceae bacterium
AGCTCGGTCCCGGTTTCCTGGAGATGCCATCGGGCTGCTCCTGGCTGAAAGGTCGAGCTTCAACACCCTTGATCCTCTCATACTAGCGAGCCGATGACGTCAGTCATTGGCTCGCGACGGCGCGCCCGGGCGGCACCGGGTTGGCGGGCGCGCCGACAGCCGAGCCCCAAAAGGAGAGGACGAGTCAACTCATCATCTCGGTGGTATCAGACTGGCGATCCCCGGCCGACTCGTGACCACATCCCGCGACAGCGGGTCGGTTCAATCCTGAATATCAACAGGCCCAAGAACACTCATCTTTCGGAGCGGCCAGGTGATCATCCGCTAAAGGTCGGCTCAGGGTTTATGCGACGGGCGAAACAATCCGAGGCCGAAGCTGCTCGAATGCCCGAGCCGCAAAGGGCCCAGGACCGGCTGTTCGAACCGCAATCGCAGCCAATAGCCGCGGCGGTCGCCGAGAAACGGCCGCGCCGCCGCCTGCCGGCGGGGGACATGGACGGCGACCCAGGTGGGCTGCTTGAACTCTTCCACTGAGACCTGACCTGCGCCCGGCACGCCGCGCAGTCCGAATTCGCGCCGGACCTGGTTTTCGATCGACTCCGCATGTCGGGGCTTGCCGCCTCGCAGATGGTGGCGCGGCGGCACGTAAGGGGTGAGAGACTCCCAGCTTGCCGCTGGCGCTTCATCGAAGTCCGGCGGCGCAGGCACGGCGGCGTCGAGCGGTACGAGCTTGATCTTCCAGGCGTCCGCGTCGGGGCCGGCCGCCGCCCAGGAGAGGTCGCGCGTGGCGGCGCGAAGGATCGCCGTCTGCTCGCCGGCGTCGAAGGGGCGGGCGTCCTCTTGCCCCCGCCAGACCAGGAGGCGGGTCGGCTGTCCGCACGTCCACCACACAAAGAATTCCGTGTGCCGACGGTTGCCTTTCAGAGGATTTCCGTCGGCGTCCTTGCCGGTCATGTCGGAAATCTTGTCACGCCTCTCTTTTGACAGCGCCTTCCAAGACGGCGCCTTTTCAGAGTCACCGGAAATAATGCGGCGTTGCTCCTTCAACACAGCCGAGCGGAAACGGGCGGTCAGCCTGACCACCGCACGCGGCTCCGGCGCCACGGCCCAGCCGAGCGCAAGCTGGATGAGATGGCAATCGCTCCGTATAGGCCGCCTGATCGGTGTCTCGCGCGCCGGCGGACGGGGCAACCGCTCCGCATAAAGACGGCGAGCGCCCTGAGGAATGTCGCGCGCCGCCTCTGCCTCCTGTGTGACCCGCTCGATGTCTTTCCGCTCGGCAGTTTCTTGCGGAACCAGGACGGGAACCGCGGAGGAGGACCGGGAGCCTTCCGCCAATTTGCAGTTCGGAGCCGGGCCGGAGTCTTCGACGCGATGAATGCGCGTTAGCGTCTCGGCGCGACCGAAGTAGGTGATCCGTTCGAGGCAGCGGTCCAGGACCTCGGCAAGCTGCGGCGTCCAGCTTTCGCCTTCGACGAACCACCAGACGTCACCCTCCGCCGTCGGGGGGACGCACCAATAATTGTCCTGGGCCAAGCTCGTGCCATAGGTTTTCATTCCGGCGCTTTTCTTGGCTGCCGGATTCCATCCGAACTCGGCGGGGTGATACTGCCGCAACGGGCCGCCCTGGCGGGCGTGTGCCGGAAGGTAAAAGTCGTAATCGCTGGCGCAGAGCTCCCGGATCAGCGCTTCGAGTTCCGTAAAGTCCTGTTCCGACGGATTGGCACCGGCGCCTTCCTCGCGGCGCCATTGATACCAGCGGGCGACGACCGCGCGCACGAGCCGCCACGGGCTCGGCGGCCATTCGCCGAAGGGATCGTCGAACGGGTTGACCCGCCAGGGTGTCGCGTGAAAGCGGCCCAGCGGAAAGGACTGACGGAGCACCAGCCGCATCGCTCAGTCCTGCTCGTCGTCTGCTTCGCCCGCTTCGCCCTCGTCGTCGGAAGCCGACGTATCGTCCTTACCTTCACGGTAAAGCTCATCATGCGGCCAGTAGATGTCGGTGATCGGCGTGTCGTTCTTGCCGAAAGCGTTCGTGATGAATTCGCTCATTTGGAAGGTTTCGATCTCGGTGTCGGCGCCCTCCGGTCCACCTTGCTTCAGATGGACCAGTTCCAGGTGGCAGCCGGAGCGGTAACGGAAGGGCGATTCCAGAAGCCGTTTGATCTTCCAGAGCGCCAGGGCGACGAGGAATTCCTTCTGCTGTTCCGACAGGCCGCGTGTGTTTTCGCCGTCCGTGCGGCCGAAGGAGCGCAGCAGGGCGAGGTCGAGCACGAAGGTGGCGCGGATCTCCTGCGCGGCCGCGTCGTCGACGGCGAAGATCGGCTGGCCGGATGTGGTCTTTCCGAGACGGTCGAACTTGACGCCGGACCGGTCCACGCGCGTGGCGCCGAAGGCCTCCAGATGCGCGGTCAGCAGGCGCGCGATCTTGATCTGCCATTGCGGGAACAGCACGCCGTGGACGAGCGCGTTGGGATCGTATTTGAAGATCGTCTTGAAGACATCCCACCATTTCTCCGGCGGCGGATGAGCTTTTTTGCTGTCGGGCAGCTTGATCCCAAACTGTTCTACGAGATCGGAGCTGAACTCCTTGTCGCCGACGGTGTCTTCGTCGGAGAGCTGTTTTCCGCCCAAGAAGTACGTGGACGCGATGCGATGGCCTTCGGTCAGGCTGGTGACGACGAGTTGTCGGCTGTCCGAGGGGAGCTTTTTCTCGCCGTTCAGATCGCCGGTGACGCAGCGCAGATAGGGCATGCCGGTCAGATCCTCGTGGAGGTCGAGGTCGTGCGCCCCGCGCATGCAGACGGATTCGAGGTGATTGGCCATGCTGGCCGGGCTGTCGACGATGCAGACATGCTCAACCGCGCCGTCGGTGCGCGGCGCCTTATAGATGACGTGTCCGACCTCCGGGAAGCCGGCCGGCTGGAACCGATCCTGATCGGCGATGGGCTTGAGCGTGGCTGTCAAAATGAGGGGCGAGGCGCCGTTCAGGACCTCCGATGGCGTCAGCTTCACAATGTCCTCCATAGCCATAATGGCTCCTTCTCAAGCGTAGGCTGTTTCCCTGGCACGCCGCTGCGGGCGCAGCCATCGCCGCATAAGCGCGGCGCGGTCTTTATCGGACACGGGAAACATGAGCGCGGCGAGCAGGCGCTCCGGCTCCTCGACATGCCAAAGCACGCTGCTGGTGATCAGCGGGGCGCGCGCCATGGCGTAGCGGCTGCGGACCACATCCATCGCCAGGGCAGTCTCGCCGGCGCGCACGAGGCTTGCGATCCGCCGTGCGGCGGCTGGCGTGCGCGCGCCGCTCTCGGGCGGCATCAGATCCTGCGTCTCTCGCTTGCCATTCGGATGGAGGGGCCGCAGGTCGAGCAAGGGATGCAGCACTCCATAGAGGCTCAGCGCGCCGCCCGGGGCGAACGGTTCAGCGTCAGATCTCGCGAGGGCGCGGATTTCACTCGGAACGAAACGCCAATCGAACCAAGCGAGCCTGGAGAGCCATCGGGCGAGCAGCGCCTCGTCGATCCGGCCGGCAAGCCAGTCCTCAATGTCACTCAATCGTGCCGGAATCGACAGGCGCGCGGGCCCAGGGGCGTTCGCCTCCCGCTGCTCGCGTTCCCAGTCCAGCAGGCGCCGGTGGAGGATCTGGCCGAGCACCCGCGGCAGCGGGCCCGGCCGCCACGCCCAGCGCGCCGGCGCCGGCTCGGGGTGCGCGAAGCGGCGGCACCCGTGCAGTTCGGCACCGAAGCGGTAGAGCGTGAAGGGCCGGTGCTTGGGAAAGGCCGAGACGAGCGCCAGCGCTAGGCGCGCTTCGGCGGGCGGCGTCTCATCACCGAACAGGATCGGAAGCCATTCCAGGGGAAGCGCCTCCCAGTGTACGTTACGGGCTCGCAACGTCTTGTTCGTATCCACGCGATCCAGCGCCCGCACCACGGCGTCGAGTAGCGCGCAGGCAGCCTCCGGATCATCCGGCGCCGCCGAGACGCGCACCAGCGCCTCTTCGATCGGTCCGCGCAGGCCTACGAACCGCCAGCGATTGCCGACCTTTCGGTCCGGCGGAAGCGAGTCGAGGAGCCTCAGCAAGCGTTCGAGGGTCGTCGTCGCGGCGTTTGACGCACCGTTGGACGCTGGCGCTGGTGCGCGTTGGGGGACGGACATAGCGCCTTCGAAGCGCGGCTCAAACGTGTTGGCGCTGGTCGTGCGCCCGAGCACGAACCGCCGGAACTCTGCGACGCCGGCATCGACGCCGCGGCCGATCGCGGCGACGGCGAAGGCGCTCGGCGTGACTGCACCACGCCCGCCGATCTCCGCCCGACCACGGGAGAACAGGGTCGCGACTTCGGCAACCGTCATCGGACGATTCCAGATCGGCGCCCAAACTTCACCGTCGTCCCTTCCCGCCTCTCCCGCTGCTTTGGGGCCCACGGGCCCGACGACGAAGGGAAATGCACCATTCGCCGGCACACGAGAGCCAAGCCGACGCGAGGCGCCACCGGCGAAGAAGGGAAGCCCTTCGCAGGCCAAGGCCATCGCCCAAGGCGAAAGCCCTTCCTCCCGATAGGATTGTTGTCCGCTATTGTAGAGCTTGTTGGCGTCGCTGAACCAACTAGCCGCGTTTAGTAGTCCGTTCTTCTTTTTGTCATTTTTCTCGTCCGGAAAAAGCGGGGCCTTCGAAACAGCCCAGCGGTTGGGACGGCCAAGCAACATGTCGTGCAGATATTCACATGGATCCGCAGCGTCTGGCGCCTTGCCTTTACCCGCCGCCTTGCCTTTACCCGCGAGCAAATGTTTGGCCCGTGTCAATCCATCTGAAAAATCGCGATTACCCGCACTGCCGCCTTTACCAAGAAGCGGATTGAAACGACTGCGTGTAGCCGGCGCGACGTGTGCGGAGAAAATCTCAAGTTCCTCCTCGCCTACGGCTGCCTGCCAGTCCAGCAGCGGTCGGTCAAATGAGGAGTCCGCCTTCTCCTTGTTTTTGGCACTTAGGTAATTTTTTCTTCGCTCTGTGCTTTCCTCCTGACATTTCTTCCAGTCGCGGCTGTAAGGCGTCCATTCACGCTTTTCGGCGACGCACATCATCGCCGCCGCCAGAGCATCGAGGTCGGACGGTCCGCCGACGATATGGAAGACGCCGTCGCGCCAGGCCGCGCGCACCTTCGGCCAGCGGCGGGCCAGCACCCGGAGCAGGCCGAGCGAGGCGAGATAGTTGCCGAGGCTGTGCGGCGACAGCCCGGGCAGCGCGACGACGGGCAAGGTTTCGCGATTAGTCGTCATGGCCCACCCTGCTCGATACCGGGCTTCCGGAGGGGCCGGAGATCTGGCTTGGCTTCTTGCACTGTGACGGATTATCGCTCGCGCGCCAGTCGGCGACGCGCACCAGCGCTTCAAGCCAGGCCAGCGCGAACGGGCCGAGATGATGGGGTTCATTCTCGGGAACCACGATAGGTGTCGACGCGGTTTGCGATGGACAGCGCCACGGCCCCAAAAGGTCCGCCACGAGTCCGGTCCAGCCATGGCCGGTCAGCAAAAAGCCGTCATCGGTCCACTCGCCCTCCGCCCCGTCCACGGCGATGCTGAAATCCATCGGCCAGGTCTCGTCGCCCGACGCCAAGGCGGCGGAGTCCGGGCGCACGCCGAACACGTCGTCTCCCTCATGCTTGATGGAGCGCAGCACGGTGCGCACCTTCCCGTGGTGCGCGGCCACGAGGTAGACCGCGAGCGCGGAGTATGAGGCGGCCCCGTCCTGGTAGCGGTGCCACATGGCGAGCGCCGAGGCCGCCTCGTGCCGCAGGCCCGGCCGGAACGCTTCGTGTACGGCCTTCTTTACGCCGTCGAGCTGGCGGACTTGCTCAAGCTTGTCGCGCTTCAGTTTCCGGTCCAACGCCCACCGGAGCCCAACGGCTTGCCCGTTCCTGTCTTGCTTTGGAGCAAGCGCCAGCGCCCCCGGCGATGCTTGCTCAATGACCGCCTGAATGCCGTTGTTCACGTCGGCGGGTTCGACACGCAGGACATAAGGGGCTTTCGCCCACGGGCCGTTGCCGATCACGCCGCCGGCGGGCAGCGCCGCCTGCCAGTCCCGATGCAGCTTGCCCAGATCATGCAGCCCGGCGCCTTCAATCACCGCGGTGCGATGCGGTTCTCCCAAACCAATTTCGTCGCAGAGTTTCTGCGCCTCGCTGCGGGCATCCGCCAAGTGTGTACTAACGGGCGCCCAATAGCCGACAAAAACCCGCTCGTCCCTCTGAAGAGCGCCTCCCGGCCCCGGTGGCGGGAGATCTTGGAGCTTGTTTTCCGCCTTGCCCGTCCACCCTAATTCAGCACTGTAACTGCCGACGCCAGCGTGCAGCATCACCACCATGCCCGGCGTCAGCTCGTTCACGGCGCGGCTTTCCCAACGTTCGTCCCTGGAGTTCCAGTTCCAGGCCCGTGCGCCTTTGCGGTTTTTGAGCGCGTCGCGAAGGCGATTGACCGAGACCTGGCAGCCTTCCTCTCGCGGATCGAAGACCGGTCCATCGAGCTCGTCACCCACAGGCGGAGCCTCGCCGGACCAGTCGCGCCAGAACACGGTCACATCGGCGTCGGGATCGTCGCCGCGCACGAACCGGCTGACGTCGGTGAAACCGCCATGCATGTCCGGCTCGGTCGAGAACAGGCCGTGCACGTCCAGCGCACGAGGATGCGGCTCGAGCGGGGGCTTCAGCGTGCGCTCGAGGACCTCGCCGTTCTCGTCCTTGACGTCCTTCAGCTTGGCGACCGCCTGGGCAAAAGGCTCGCGCGTGGGAGGCTTCGTCAGAGCGTTGAGGAGCACCTTCGCATCCTTGAGCGCTTGCTCGCGGTAGGGGCCGACCCAGCTCTCTCCGCCATGCTTCCACGTCAAGGCTTTCCTTTCGGACGCCGTAAGCTCCCAGACACGGGCCTCCGCCTCGTTGTCGCGCCCGTCGCGGTTGAGCCGGCCGAGGCGCTGGATTATCGAGGGCCAAGGCGCGAGTTCCGACCACAGACGATGCGCCGAGATGTCGATGCCGGCTTCAACCACCTGCGTGCTGACGCAGATCAGGCCGGAATCGCCTTCGAGCTGGCCGCTCGCGGCCTTCCGTCGCCCCGCCTCATACTCTGTGAGTTTTGCTTCCGCCGCCTGGCGGTCGCAGCCGCGAAACCGCGACGTCAGCAGAATCTTCGGCGGCCCGTCATCGCCGAGGGCGCGAAACACGTCCTGCGCCGCCTGCACCGTGTTGCAGATGACGAGCGTCAAGGTGCCTTCGGAATGCGCTTTGCGAGCATGAGCCGCGATTTGCTCATGGAGAGGCCGCGCGTTCTTGCCGCTGCGGGGCTCGAACCACTCGACCGGACGGCGAGCGCCGCGGCGCCGCTTGAGCTCTTCCTTGGCAGCAGCAATCTTCTGGTCTTTGTCGAGCTCCGGGACGAAAGGCTCAAAGGCATCGAGGCCATCCGTTGTCCGGTCCGTCGTCTTCAGGAAGCTTGTGCCGATGGTCGCGCTCATCCATGTCGTGCGGCACGGTTTCAGCGAACAAAACCGCTTGAGCCGCATCCAGTCGAGCTGCGCCGTGGTCCAGAGGCCCGGGCCCATGAGTTGGACCTCGTCCACGATCCAGCGGCAGTCCTGATTCAGCAGCCCGAAATGCACCGGCCAGTCGAAGCGGCTCATCGCGTAGCCGCGGTTCAAGGCGCGCGACAGTAGCTGGTCCTGCGTGCCGACGAGCACCCACGGCCGATCCGGCAGGCCGGCCCAGTCTTCGTCGATCGCACCACCCATGAGTTGATAGACGGGGATGTCTGGAAATCCGCGCTTCTCTTTGAGTGCCTTAAAGCAAGCCCTCAGGCGCTCGACAGTCTGGCGCACCAAGCTGCGCATCGGCAGGCAATAGACGAGGTGAAGCGGCTCGTCCTCTTTTTCCAGGATAAGCTTTCGCCAGGCCCAGGCGAGGACGGCGCCCTCCGTTTTGCCGAGCCCCGTCGGAATGGGAAGGACATCCGGCAGCCCGTCCGTGGCCACCTTGATCTGCCAGTCATAAGGGCCAAAGCCGGTCGAGGCTCGAAAGAACCCGGCGAAATCCGTCTCGTCTTCTGTCATTGTGTCTGCAACCGACCTCTTTCTTGTAATATTCAGTTAAATTTGGTGGATCATCTCACTTCAGTTCTTTCAAGTGCACGATTTTGTCCGACAGGTAGGGGTGTTTGCGCACGATGTCGTGGAAGCGCCGGTCGGCGGTGACGACGGGATATTGTTCCTGCACGGCAAGCGCGAGATAGACACAATCATAGATGGGATGGTCGAGGTCGATGGCGAGACGCCCCGCCGTAGCAGCGAGCTGGCGCATGGAGGCGGGGGTGCCGATCGGCGCTGCCCTCAGCACGCCGATGGCTTCCGCGAAATCCGCCGTGGTGATGTCGCCGCGGCGGCACATGACCCACAGTGCGTTGCTCGCCTCTGCAAACAGCAACTCCGGCGCGATCAACGTCAGCTCTCGTTCCAGCAAACC
>CAZTHL010000126.1:0-8451 GCA_964613585.1 uncultured Mycobacteriaceae bacterium
GCCGGGCTGCAGGTGCAAGAGGCCCTGGTCTTCGAGGCCGCCCTCGACGCGGCGGCTTGAAGGTCGCGTTCGACAGCAACATTCCGGTCGCCATGGTGACCGTCTTCGAGGCCAAATGGTGGCCTCGCGTCGCCGATACCTTGCGGAGTGCGGAGTGCGGAGGCGGGCACCCTTTGGCGGATCCCGGCTCACTGGGGACAGGGGCACGCTCTCTTGCCGGCGATGACGACGCGGAGCGCGAGCCCATCCGATCCGCGAAAGCGTGACACGAAAGCCCCATCAAGCCGTCGCGCTGAAGCAGCCGCGCCAGCCACGAAGAAGACAGAGACGGATCGGCAGGAGCCCGATCTCGATGGACGGGACGACGGCCAAATGACGCTTGATCTCAAGCCGGCACGACGGATCGGTGACCAGGGCGACGGGTAGCGGGCCCGACGCCGCCGCCTATTCCTCCAGGATCGCCACCGCCCGGGTCCAGCCGGCGGAGGCGCCGCGGATCTTGCACGGGAAGCACGCGATCGTGAAGCCGGTGGCCGGCAGCGCCTCCAGATTGTGCAGCTTCTCCAGGTGGCAGTAGCCGATCTCGCGGCCGGCCTTGTGCCCTTCCCAGATCACCGACGGGTCGCGATCGGCGGCATAACGCCGGGCGGTGTGCGCGAACGGCGCGTCCCACGACCAGGCGTCTGTGCCGGTCACCCGCACGCCGCGCTCGGTCAGGTACAGCGTCGCCTCGCGCCCGATGCCGCAGCCGCGGTCTACATAGTCGTCGGCGCCGTATGCCGCCCCGGCGGCGGTGTTCACCACGACGATCTCCAGCGGCCGCAGGGTGTGGCCGAGGCGCGCCAGCTCGGCCTCGACCTCGGCGGTGCGCACCACGTGGCCGTCGGCGAGGTGCCGGAAATCGAGCTTCACGCCGGGCTGGAAGCACCACTCCAGCGGCACCTCGTCGATGGTGATGGCGCGCTTGCCCCGGTCCATCGTCGAGGCGTAGTGCCAGGGCGCGTCGAGGTGCGTGCCGTTGTGGGTGGTCAGCGCCACCTGCTCGATGGCCCAGCCCTCGCCGTCGGGCAGGTCCTGAGGGCTAAGGCCCGGGAAGAACGAGCAGACCTGCGGGGCGGTCCGTCGATGGTCGACATAGGTGACGCGCGGCTCCATCATCGGCGGATCCGCCTTCACGTCGTTCTCCAGCGGCACGGACAGGTCGAGGATGCGCCGGGCCATGTTCCGTTAAGTCCTTATGTTCCGACCCTTGGTCGGACCGATCCGCATCGGCCCATGATTGATCAAGGCCATTCGGGGTTTCCGCTGATGGTGCCGGAGACACACGAGATGCCATCGAAGCGACGAAACCAACCGCGCTCCAGCGGGTCGAAGACCGGAGCCTTGGCGATCGCGGCGCCGTCGGATGCCCCTGTCCGCCTGAAGGATCAGCGCCCGGAGGGTCGGAGTCTCATCGCCAAGGACGGTCATTGGACGGTTGTGCAGCCTGCTTCGAACCATGCTGTGGTCGAACCGGCTGTACCGGCGCCCGTGAGGCCTCCGCCGGCTCTGCGCCCCAGCATACTCAATGGCGCCGAGAAAGCGGATCCCTTTCAGGCGCTGCATCGGAGGGGATAGCACGAGCTCCGCCAGGAACTCGTCCCCCGAGAGCCGAGTGATCCCGCGGTCCCGGATCCGCCCGTCCGCCGCCACGCAACGTCCGGATCCTGATGACGCGGCACGGATTTGTCCTTCTCTCCGCGGCTGCGGTGATCTGACCGGGCGGCAAGGCTCCGGCCCGGCCGCGGTCCGGGGGGGCGCGCAGGCAACCGGCATCCCCCGAAGCTGGCCCGGACGCAGGAGCGTCCGCCCTCACCGAAGCCTGGCTTGGCTCGACGCGTGGAATCCAGGGCCGAACCTTCGGACCCGGCAGAGCCTGGCCCGGGAGGCGCCACCGGCGCACGGCCTGTCACAGGTTCGCCGCCAGGAACTGCCGGCAGCGCTCGGACCGGGGCCGCTCGAGCACCTGCTCGGGTGGCCCGTCCTCCTCGATCCGGCCCTGGTGCAGGAACACGACCCGGCTCGCCACCTCGCGGGCAAAGCGCATCTCGTGGGTCACCATCAGCATGGTGTTGCCCTCCTCGGCGAGCTGGCGGATCACCCGCAGGACCTCGCCGACCAGCTCCGGGTCGAGGGCCGAGGTCGGCTCGTCGAACAGCATCAGGGTTGGCCGCATGGCCAGCGCCCGGGCGATCGCCGCGCGCTGCTGCTGGCCGCCCGACAGATGCGCCGGATAGTGGTCGCGCTTGTCGGCGATGCCGACCTTGGCCAGCAGCGCCTCGGCGCGCGCCACCGCCTCGGCGCGCCGCAGTCCCAGCACGTGGACCGGCGCCTCGATCACGTTCTCGAGCACGGTCATGTGGGTCCACAGATTGAAGCCCTGGAACACCATGCCGAGGCGGCTGCGGATCCGGTCGACCTGGCGCGCATCGACCGGCCGCATGCCGCCGATCCGGCGACGGCGCATGCGGATTTCCTCGCCGGCCACACTGATCCGGCCCTGGTCCGGGATCTCCAGCAGGTTCACGCAGCGCAGCAGGGTGCTCTTGCCGGAACCGGAGGCGCCGATCAGCGCGATCACGTCGCCCGGATGTGCCGTCAGCGAGATGCCGCGCAACACCTCGAGCGGCCCGAAGCGCTTGTGGATGTCCTCGAGCACCAGCGCCGGCACCGAACCGCCGGGCACGCCTGCCGG
This sequence comes from uncultured Mycobacteriaceae bacterium, assembly GCA_964613585.1. GTDB lineage: Bacteria > Pseudomonadota > Alphaproteobacteria > DSM-16000 > Inquilinaceae > CAZTHL01. Next base: position 2,735 of record CAZTHL010000126.1, read on the forward strand.
GCGCACCCCGGCCGGGGCGACAGTGTCCATGCCCGGCTGCTCAGGCCTCGCGCCCAAGCGCCGCCATCAGTTCGCGCCATTCCCGCTTGGACAGCCCGCTCGTCTCCTGCTCAACCGCCTCGCCCTCCAGAAGCCGCCGGACCACCGCGAGGCCGGGGCGCGAGATCGTCTCGGCCTCGAGCCGGTAGTCGCGAAACGCCGCGGCGGTCAGCGGCACCCAGCGGCCCAGGATATCGAGCAGCACGTCGGCATAGGCCCGGATCTCGTGCTGAGCGTGGGGATCGGCGCGCAGTCTGAGAAAATGCATTAGGTTGTGCAAGTCGATCTTCCAGTACCACTGCGTATAGTAGTTCACAGGCAGCACAACCCTGGCCAATTCTCTTGCTAAGCCCTGATCGCTATTGTCGAGCGGCTTTCCGTCCTTGTCCTCATTAAGCAGCTTCCTGTATACGCTATAGGCATCGTTGCTTGCGTCGCTTATAAGCGTCTGAGCTCTCAAGGCCGCCTCGTCGTCAAGGACTTCATCTCGGCCTTGTCGGTTGGTTGCCGACTGACCTGCGATCGTCTTGAGTACTGTAGGCTTCTCGCCAAAGAGATGAAACTGGTCAGCATATTCTTGTTCTCTCTTTTTCTTGCTTTTCTTGTCTTTAATGAGATGACGGTCGGGAACAAAGAATTCTTTGTCCAAAATCGAGTAACGAGCTGAATATTCGTTCACATTTGCTGTCCGGTGCCGTATCCACTGCCTCGCAACAAATATTGGCAATTTTATATGCAACTTGATTTCGCACATTTCAAATGGAGTCGAATGCCAATGCCGCATCAGATAGCGGATTAGGCCAGCATCCTCTCGAACTTTCCTGGTGCCGTGACCATAAGAGACGCGGGCGGCTTGTACAATGGCTCCATCATCGCCCATGTAATCCACCACACGGATAAAGCCATGATCGAGCACGGGCAGCGGTTGAAATAAAATTTCTTCAAGTTCCGGCACGGTGGCGCGGCGCGTGACGTTCGTCATGTCGCGTTGTTCTGCCACCGATTGTTGTTGCTCGGCTGTCAGGCTGACAGGGTGATCTTCTCTGCTGGAAATGGTGTCGGTCATCGGCCCCGGAAACACGGTCATGACGGATCGTTGGCATCAGGTTCGTGTTGCCCCGCGGGTGGCACAAGCTGGCAACATCAAAAGTTTGGGATAACTTTTGGATAAGCTGAAAAAGCCCTGGATAAGTGCGGTGACCGCCCCGCAATGATTAATTGCCCTTTACTTTCAATGCGCTAACCGAGCAAAAAGACGCTCGCACCCCGATTCGGGGCTTTGCAGCCGTCGCGCCGAGGCCTATATTCAAGGGCGTTGGCTTAGCCGGCTATGGCGATAAACGCTCTGCGGAATAGGCGTAGCGGACCCGGGGGCAGTTCCCGGCGCCTCCACCAACTTCCATCGCCCGGAATGCGCTTCGGCGGCTTGGGCTTCATGGGGGCGAGTCAGGATCGACGTGCGTAGTAAAGGCAGGGTCTTCGCCCGGTATGGTTCCGCCGTGATCGGGCCGAAAAAGTAGTTGCGAATGACAACTATGCTGAGGTTCGCGCCGCTGCGTAATGCGGTCGCGCGTATCTCGTTGAATTCCTGAAGCTTGCTTCAGGTGGGGGACGGGGCACCTAGCAACAGAACGCCCCATCCTACTCCCCGGGCAGGAAGGCGAGAACGCGGGTCGTGCGGACCCTTTCTTTGTTGTGCCGAGCCGGGTAGCTTACGCCAATGACAGCCGACAGCCTGCGATACGACCGGATGGTCGAGCGTGCCCTGCGCGGCGTGGTCCGCGAGGCGCTGAGCGCCGTCGCGGAGCGGGGCCTCCCGGGCGATCATCACTTCTACCTGACCTTCTCGACCCAGGATCCCGGTGTCGACATCCCTCCATATCTGCGTGACCAGTACCCGGAGGAGATGACCATTGTCTTGCAGTACCAGTATTACAACCTCGAGGTCGATGACGACCGCTTCCGCGTGACCCTCAGCTTCCGCAACAAGCACGAGCCGCTCAGCATCCCCTTCGCCGCGATCACCACCTTCGCCGACCCCTCCGTCAACTTCGCCCTGCAGTTCCAGCCGCTGGCCGGCCAGGAGGCGAGGACGGACGAGCCCGACACCGCGGACGAGCGCGAGGCCGAGGCGCCCGTGCTGCTCGGCCGACCGGCCGGCGGCGAGGGCGACGGCGCCGAGCGCGGCGGCGACGACAAGGTCGTGCCACTCGACTCCTTCCGCAAGAAGTAGCGCCAGGACGCTCTCCGAGCCTCCGGCCCCCGCGCGTGGCCCCCCACCGGCAGCATGCTCAGGCTGGACGGGCGGGCAGCGGACCGGTGCCGTGTCCGCGTCACGCGGAAACGTTCTAGGCGGCCTCGCGATTGCCGCGCAGAGTGTCGATGCCGCTGCGGAGCAGGCCGAACAGGCGGAACGGCGCCTCGAGAACGGGGCTCACCCGAGGCAGGCGCTCGGCCACGGTCCCCATGGCGACGACATCGCGCAGCCGGCCACGCAGGAAGCGCCAAGTCGCCTCGTTGTCCTCCGACTTGTCGTTCAGCCAAAACACCAGGGTGGCGCCGTAGACGCCGGCCAGCACGCCCCGCTTGGTGTAGAAGCTGAAGTCGGTGGCGCGGTCGCCGGCGGCATGCCACACCGCATCCATGGTCCGGTACACCATGCGCGCGCCGATCGGGCCGTTTTGCGGCTGGGCCAGGACCCCCGCGGAGCGGCGCACCGCCTCACGATAGGGCGCGATGGTCTCAAGCCGGGCCTGGAGCGCGATCGCGATCTTGTCGCCCAGCGGCCGGTCCCGGAAGCCCTCGCCTTCCGCCTCGACCGCCACCAGCATCTGGCGGTCGGCCCAGGCGCTGAAGTGCTCCAGCACCTCGGGCACCCCGCCCGGAAAGGCGCGCACCGCCATGGCGGCGTCGTAGCCCGCTCCCTCGACCCCGAATTTCAACGCCCGCTCCGTCCAGCCGTCGAAGGCGACGTTGGGCAGGATGGACAGCAGGATCTGGTCGCGCAGCGTCTCTCGGTCCATGGCCCCTCAACTCCCTTTGCTTTCAACACTTCCAACGCTTCCGGTGCGGCCGGTGCCCGTCAGTCCTGCTCGGCGCCTTCCATGCCGCGCAGCAAAAAGGGCAGCTCCGTCTCGAAGGTCAACTGGCGCAGATCGGTCATCCGATCCGGATACAGCACGCCGTCCAGATGGTCGACCTCGTGCTGCAGGACACGCGCCTCCAGTCCGTCCGCCTCCCCCTCCACCGTCTCGCCCGATGGCGCCAGGCCGCGGTAGAGGATCCGCCGGTAGCGAGGCACGATGCCGCGCAGCCCAGGGATCGACAGGCAGCCTTCCAGGCCGGCGACGACCTCCTCGTCGAGCGGCTCGATGCTCGGGTTTACCAGAGCCACGGCGCCGGTCGGCACCGGAGGGGTGTCGGGGCCTCCGTCGGCCCGGGGCAGGCGGACGACGACGATGCGCAGCGCCTCGTGCACCTGCGGTGCGGCGAGGCCGACCCCGCCGGCATCGTCCATGGTCTCGATCATGTCCCGGATCAGCCGCCGGATCTCGGGGTCCGACAGATCCTCCACCGGCCGGGCGCGGGATCGCAGCACCGGGTGCCCCATTCGGGCAATCTTCAGAAAGGCCATGGCAGGCTATCGTCCTTCGGCCGCTGCGCGTGGCCGCTCCTGGGGGTCGGCCGCCGTGACATGGCGCGACCGGACCCCATGTACACGTCCTGGTCCGCCGGGTCCGGAAAGAGCGGCCCGGGTGCAGGCTGCGGCGGCACGGCTGCGCTGGCCGTTTGTACGAGATCGTGCTAGCCTCAGTATGTAGCACGGGATGGATCGGCGTCACACGCCAAGCCGCTGGGCTTGGTGGAGGCGCCATTCGTGCGATGATCCCGGCACCAGCACAGGCCGGCCTCGGAAAGGAGCAGGAGACGACGTGCAAGTTCAGGTCCGCGACAACAATGTCGACCAGGCGCTGCGCGCGCTGAAGAAGAAGATGCAACGCGAGGGCGTCTTCCGCGAGATGAAGCTCCGCCGCAATTACGAGAAGCCGTCCGAGCGGCGGGCGCGCGAAAAGGCCGAGGCGATCCGGCGGACCCGAAAGCTGCTCCGTAAGCGCATGGAGCGGGAAGGCTACTGAGCCTGCCCTGCCGCGCTCCGTACCCTGCGGATGCCCGGCGTCGTTCACACCTCCATCCCGAAACGGCACTCGACCGCCAGGCTGAGATCCTGGAGCGCGGCGTCTTGATGCCGCCGGCGCGGCCGCGCCGGACGTGGAACCGGTGGGCGTTCCAAAAGCGGGTATCGGTCCAGAGCAAGAGGCGGGCCGTGCCGTGTCGGCAGGGCCCAGGCCTGTCGGCACAACCGGCCGCCACGTCGGGCCTGGGGTGCCGCGACGACGTGCTTCAGCTCGGCGGCGAGGGGCGCCACGGCAAGCGGGACCACGTTGGCCGAGCCAACCAGAACGCCGTCATCGGGCCGTCATTCGGGCCGTCATCCGGGCCGTTATCCGGGTCGACGGCGAGCCGGAAGGCGCCATCCGGCCGGCGGACGCCGTGGCGACGCGCGGCCGACGCGGCAGCTTGCCGTCCACGTCCAGCACGCATCCCGGATAGTCGAACGATGTCCCGCCGAGCGGGGCGATCGGCCCGGCGTCAGCCTCGTAGCGCGCCGGGCGCGATCGTCATGCCCGGCGGGTCGGGCGCCAGTCCGGTCTTGCAGGGCGGGGACGGGGTGGTCGGGACCGGCCGGGCGGATCACCAAGCCGATGCCGTGCTCGCGATCTCAACGAGGTTGCCGTCCGGATCGCGCACATAGACGGAGAGGATCGGGCCGTTGGCGCCGCTGCGCTCGACCGGGCCGGTCTCGACGGGAATTCCGATCCCGGCCAGATGGTCCCGGACCGCCGCGATCGAAGTCTCGGTCAGGAAGCAAAGGTCGGCGCTGCCGCGGGTCGGTGCCGCCGCGTGCGGCGCCAACGGCGCGGCGGCCGGGTGCAGGTTGAGCTTCTGGTCGCCATAGTGCAGCGCCACCCGGCCCTCGCCGAAGCAGCGCCGCTCCATCCCCAGCGCCGTCTCGTAGAAGTGGCAGGTGCGCTCCAGGTCGGCGACCGTCAGAACGAGGTGGTCGAGCCGGTAGACGCGCATGGTCCGCACCGTAAAGCGCCCCATCCCGGCTGGGAAGGGGCGCTGGTGCAGCCGGTTGAGAGCCGGTTGAGAGGAAGCGAGGGAAAACCTCACCCCTGACCCTCCCCTGGCCCTCCCCTGTGCCGGCATGCGAGGAGGGATGGTTCCGCGTTCGGCTCCCCCAAGGGGGCCGGGGAAGGGCCGGGGTGAGGCCTGCGACCGGGGTTATCCGAGCGACTTGACGATGTTCTCGGTCATCGCCTTGGCGTCGCCGAACAGCATCATGGTATTGTTGTGGAAGAACAGCTCGTTGTCGACGCCGGCGTAGCCGGAGCCCAGCGAGCGCTTGATGAACAGGACCGTCTTGGACTTCTCCACGTCCAGGATCGGCATGCCGTAGATCGAGCTGGTCGGGTCGGTCTTGGCGGCCGGGTTGGTGACGTCGTTGGCGCCGATGACGAAGGCGACGTCGCAGCTGGAGAAGTCGCGGTTGATATCCTCCAGCTCGAACACCTCGTCATAGGGCACGTTGGCCTCGGCCAGCAGGACGTTCATGT
>CAZTHL010000127.1:0-7758 GCA_964613585.1 uncultured Mycobacteriaceae bacterium
ACCGGCATCTGCCACCATGTCAATCTGGAATATCTTTCGCAGACGGTGTGGAGAGAGACGGATCGTGACGATGGCCTCATGATCGCCATGCCGGACACCCTTGTCGGCACCGACAGCCACACGACCATGGTCAACGGCCTCGCCGTTCTCGGCTGGGGCGTCGGCGGCATCGAGGCCGAGGCGGCCATGCTCGGCCAGCCGATCTCCATGGTCATCCCCGAGGTGATCGGCTTCAAGTTGACCGGCGCGCTGAAGGAGGGAGCGACGGCCACCGACCTCGTTCTGACCGTGACCCAGATGCTGCGCCAGAAGGGCGTGGTCGGCAAGTTCGTCGAGTTCTACGGCGACGGTCTTGATCACATGGCCATCGCCGATCGGGCGACCATCGGCAACATGGCGCCGGAGTACGGTGCCACCTGCGGCTTCTTCCCGATCGACAAGGAGACCCTGCGCTACCTGGAGTTCACCGGGCGCGACCCGCACCGGCTGACGCTGGTCGAGACCTATGCCAAGGCGCAGGGCATGTGGCGTGAGACCGGAATGGCCGATCCGGTGTTCACCGACACCCTCGAGCTCGACCTGGGCGACGTGGTGCCGTCGCTGGCTGGGCCGAAGCGGCCGCAGGACCGGGTGGCGCTGACCACCGCGGCGGCCGAGTTCATCGACAATCTGGCGCGCGAGCTTGGTGTCGATCCGACCGGCGACGAGGGCAAGCTGCTCGCCGAGGGCGGCGCCCTCAACGAGGACGAGCGCCACGAGGATCCGTTGTCGAGCCCGCAGAAGGTGGAGGGCGCCGACTACACCCTCGATCATGGCGACGTGGTCATCGCCGCCATCACCAGCTGCACCAATACCTCGAACCCCAGCGTCATGATGGGCGCCGGCCTGCTTGCCCGGAAGGCGCGGGAGAAGGGCCTCCAGGTGAAGCCCTGGGTGAAGACCTCGCTCGCTCCGGGCAGCCAAGTGGTGTCGGCCTACCTTGCCGAGGCCGGGCTCCAGGAGGACCTGGACGCCATGGGCTTCAACCTGGTGGGATACGGCTGCACCACCTGCATCGGCAACTCCGGACCGCTGCCGGACCACATCGCCAACGCGGTCGAGGCGGGCGACCTTGTGGTCTGCTCGGTGCTGTCGGGCAACCGCAACTTCGAGGGCCGGATCAACCCGCATTGCCGGGCGAACTACCTGGCCTCGCCGCCGCTGGTCGTGGCCTACGCGCTGGCCGGCACCATGAAGCTCGACATCGTCAACGAGCCTCTCGGCACCGGGTCCGATGGTAAGCCGGTCTATCTCAAGGATATCTGGCCGTCGAGCCGGGAGATCGCCGAAATCATCGAGCGTTGCGTGACGCCGGCGATGTTCCGTGAGCGCTACGCCGACGTGTTCACCGGGCCCGCGGAGTGGCGCTCGCTCGACACGCCGACGGGCGAGACCTACCGCTGGGATCCTGGCTCCACTTACGTCAAAGCGCCGCCCTTCTTCGAGGCGATGCAACGGCAGCCGGAGGAGCTAATCGACATCGTCGGCGCGCGGGTGCTGGTCAAGCTGGCCGACAGCGTGACGACCGACCACATCTCGCCGGCCGGCTCGATCAAGAAGGAGAGCCCGGCCGGCCTGTACCTGCTCGAGCATCAGGTGGCGGCGCGGGAGTTCAACAGCTACGGGGCGCGGCGCGGCAATCACGAGGTGATGATGCGCGGCACCTTCGCCAACATCCGCATCAAGAACGAGCTGGTGCCGGGGGTCGAGGGCGGTTTCACCAAGCACATGCCCTCGGGCGAGAAGATGCCGATCTACGATGCCTCGATGCGGTATCAGGCCGAGGGCGTGCCGCTCATCGTGTTCGCCGGCAAGGAGTACGGCTCGGGCTCGTCGCGCGACTGGGCGGCCAAGGGCACCCGCCTGCTCGGCATCAAGGCGGTGATCGCCGAGAGCTTCGAGCGCATCCACCGCTCGAACCTGGTCGGCATGGGGGTGCTGCCGCTGCAGTTCAAGGACGGCTTGACCCGGGCCGACCTGGAGCTCAGCGGCGAGGAGACCTTTGACCTTCTGGGGATCGCCGAGGGCCTGACGCCACGCTCGGACATGGTGCTCACCATGCACCGGCCGGATGGCTCGCGGCGTGACGTGCCGCTGCTCTGCCGGATTGATACCCTCGACGAACTCGAGTACTTCAAGAATGGCGGCATCCTGCAGTACGTGCTGCGCAGCATGATGCAGGAAGCGGCGTGAACGCCGCTTCCGCGTGATCCAGAGGCAAGCCAGGGGCCGGCCGGTCGGGCCGGCCCCTGGGATATGACCTCGGGTTGCCGTCGGACCGGGGTGCTGCGTCGGCTGGGAGTCTCGCCACCGTCTCGTTGCCGCTTGGCGTCACGCTCCCGCTCGACGCGCTCCGATATGACAGCCGTATGGCTGAAGCTGCACTTCGGGCCATGACCGTGCCTCAGGTCCTGGATTGGGACGACGGCACCGATCAGCGCCAACAGTTGCTCGATGGCCGGCCGGTGCTGACGAATCCGCCGACTTCGCCGAGGTCCTGCGTCGACAGGTGCAAGCACCTTGCCGGCTGCTGGGCCAGGCGGGCGTCGGGCCGAACTGTGGCGGCGGGGGGTCGGCGCGGTCACGCGTCGGACCTTCGGGGCCGGTGATCGGCTGGACCTGCCGCCAAGCCTGACCTTCCCGCTCGACGAGGTCTACGAGGGCCTGCCGCTTTACGGATCGGCCGCACGCCGGGCCGCCTCGCTGCGTCTGAAACATATTGTTACAAAGATACCGTTGCCGGCCCGGAAGGGTCGTGGCATAGGAAACGGGCCCGGCACGGGCAATAGATTCTTGCGTCGTTGGCGCGGCTCCGTCCGGCCCGCGGCGTCCGCCCGACAACGAGAAGACCAGCCAGACCTGGAAGGGCGCGCCCATGTCGAACATGGCCGGCAAGGCCTATGCCATGAATGTGGTGACGCCGATGAAGCCCCGGCGCACCTGGATCAACCGCCTGCTGTTCATGGTCTCGCGGGTGCAGCCCTCGCAGTTGGCCGGCCTGCTCGGCCTGTCGCTGATCCACTTCGCCCGCTGGGTGATCATCAGGCGCGACCAGTGGCCGGACCTGGGCCAGGGCAAGCAGACGCTGCAGTATGACTACATGCTCTTCTGCAGCAACTTCAACGGCACCTGGGATCAGTACATCGATGCCTTCTCCGACGGCATCCCCAACGGCCTCGACCTGTTCTGGTACTCCAGCATCAAGTATCCGCACTCGATCCCGATCACGCCCTTCAAGGACTACATCACACACAACCAGATCGACACGGACTACTACTACAATGCCACGCCGGGCTCCGGGCAGCGCGACATCAAGCAGGCGCTCAAGGTGTTCACGGCCGTGCGCGAGCTGATGGCCCAGCACGCCGCCGCGGCGACGCCCGAGGAGTTCGCCGAGGCGTACCGAAAGCAGCTGGTCCAGGTGCAGAACTGCCTGGGTCAGCCCGGCCTCGCCCCGGTGGCCAGCAAGGCGACCGACGCCGCCGACAACAACCGCCAGCCCTTTGTCGAGCGGCGCTGGAGCTCGGGCCGGGCCGCCGCCTGATTCCGCGAGCCGCCGCAGCCGCCCTGCCTTCCGGCGCCGCCGCCTCCTCCCCCGGCGCCCGCTCCAAGGAGTCCCGCCCATGCCGACTTTCGACGGCGGCCACTACTTCCTGACCGTGCTGGCGCCAATCCGCACCGGGGACCTGGTTCATCTGGGCGACGATACCTATCGGTCCCATGCGCAGATGCTGCGTGACACGCTCGCCTGCCTGCCGACCGCCCGCCAGGCGCCACCCACCCTCGACAGCCCCCTGAACAGCCCGTTCGCCCGCAGCCGTCGCACCCACCTGTGCCGCTTCGTGGTCATCGACGACGTGGTCTACAACGGTCGCAACCCCACGGACGCCATCCTCGGCTCGGTCAAGGGCGTCGACCTGCTCGAACATCAGCCGGTCGACCGGCTGAACGCTCCCTACCTGCTGTTCGCCGCCGACTTCGATGCCGCCAGCGGCGCCGATTCCGAGCTGCGCAGCTTCCTGACTGAGCTGTGGAGCACCATGGAGACCGAGCTGCGTGCCGTGTTCGAGCATTGCGTCGGCTTCGATCGGGTCAACTCGGCCCAGGCCTTCGGCGACTACATCAAGCGCTGCCAGGTCGAAACCACCATGCCGTTCAATGACTACTGGACGAGCCCGCTGCCGGTGACCGACCTCGATCTGAAGCCGCTGCTGGCCCCGGCCCTGATCGGCGCGGCCGTCACCCTGATCGCACTCGTCCTGTGGATCCTCGGCATCGGCGGCTGGCCCTGGAGCTGGATCACCCTGGCCGGCGTCGCGGCCACCGCCGTGTCGCTCTGGGTCGCCTACCGTCGGATCATGAACCGCGGCGGGCAGCCGTTCCCGACCGCGCCCAACAGCGACCTGCGTTCAATCCTGAAGGCGCTGTACCTGCAGCAGCGCTTCGTCGACTTCGCCATCGCCAACCAGGGCGCCGAGCCGGCGGCGCTGCAGGCGGCGTTCGGCCGGTTCCTGGAGGAGCACAAGCCCGGGGACCTCGACGCCCCGACCCAGGAACCCGGCGTGATCCGGTCCTGAGGGGAGCCAAGCCGCCATGACCCGCGAGCTCGACCTGGCCGACATCCAGGGCAATGTCATCCGCGCCTACGGCCAGTTCGGCTTCCCGGTGGCGCGCTACTTCTTCCTGCACATCGCCGACGCCGGCGCCGGCCGGGCCTTCGTCGACCGGGTGCGAGCCCGGGTCACCACCTCCCAGCGCTGGCCGAGCGGCGCGCTCTATCCCGGGCCCGAGGTGGTGCCAAAGCCGCCGGTCACGCTCAACATCGGCTTCTCGTTCGAGGGGCTCGTGGCGCTGGGGCTGCCGACCCGGACGCTCGCACGCATGCCGCCCGAGTTCATCGACGGGATGCAGCGGCGTCAGCATATCCTCGGCGACATCGGCCCGAGCGCGCCGGAGCACTGGGACGACATCTGGCAGGCCGCGGCGGCCGACCCGGCGCGCGCGGTGCATGTCTGGATCTCCATGAACGCCCAGCTCGATCCGGCGACGGGCCGGCCGGTGGCGGCGCTCGACGAGCAGACCCGATGGCTGCGCGGCATCGTCGAGGAGCTGGCGCCGGGCGTCGCGCTGCTCGCCGGCAACGGGCCAGGCAAGGCGGAGTGGCAGGACGCGGCCGCGTTGTTCGGCGCCGACCACCTGCCGTCGCCCATGGAGCATTTCGGCTTCGCCGACGGCATCGGTGATCCGGTGTTCGAGGGGCAGTCCGCCCCGGAGATCGAGGCCGTGCGGGTGATCGGCCGCGGCAAGCTGATGCCGGATCAGACCTGGCAGCCGCTGGCCACGGGCGAGTTCATCCTCGGCCACCCGGACGAGTCGCAGGAGCTGCCGCCGACGGCGCCGCCGTGGGAGTTCTCCCGCAACGGCACGTTCATGGCCTACCGCAAGCTGCATCAGAACGTCGCCAGCTTCCGCGGCTACGTGGCCGAGCAGGCGGCACTCCTCGCGCGCATGATGGACCTGCCGGCGGCCGAGGCCGAGGAGCTGATCCGCGCCAAGATGGCCGGGCGCTGGTCGGACGGGGTGCCTCTCATGGTGGCGCCGACCACCGAGGCGCACGAGGCGTACTGGAAGAGCTGGGCGGACATCAAGGAGATCCGCCGGATCCCGGGCGCCGAGCGGACGCCGGAGCAGAAGCGCCGGATGGAGGAGTTCCGCCGCTCCCTCATCGACTTCATCTACCGTGACGATCACGAGGGCATCCGCTGCCCGGTCACCGCCCATATCCGCCGGGCCAACACCCGTGATATGCTCGACCCCTATGTGACGTCCAAGGATCCGAAGGACTGGACCGGCTCGGCGCTCAACAAGCGGCGGCGGATCATGCGCCGGGGCCTGCCGTATGGCCGCTCCGACTGGGACAAGCCGGACGACGACGGCGAGCACGGCATCATCCTGATGGCGCTGTGCGCCAGCCTGTTCCGCCAGTTCGAGTTCGTGCAGCAGCAGTGGCTCAACTACGGGCTCGACTTCAACGTCGGCAACGACACCTGCCCGATCGTCGGCCATCGCCAGCCGTCATCGAGCTTCGTGATCGCCGCCGACCCCAAGGCCGGCACGCCGCCGTTCATCTGCCCCGATCTGCCGACCTTTGTCACCACCCGCGGCGGCGAGTACTTCTTCCTGCCAAGCCTGAGCGCCCTGCGCATGATCGGCATGGGCATCGTCGACCCGACCTGAGCCCGGCCGCCGGGCGCCCGCGGAGGAGAAGCCGGCCATGACCGGGCAGCAGAGCCTTGCCGACCGACTGGAGGCGCGCCTCGGCGACTGGGCCTTCCGCAACATGGACGGGATCTTCCGGGTCCTGCGCCTTGTGGCGCCGATCCTGGTGGTCCGCCGCAAGGGCCGGAGCTTCGCCGTGGTCAGCCGCTTCGACGATGTCCAGGAGGTGATGAGCCGGCCCAACGTGTTCCAGGTTCCCTATGCGCCCAAGATCCGGGTGATCATGGGGGGCGGCAACATCTTCCTCGGCATGAACGACGTGCCGGACTTCACCCGGGACAAGTCGACCATGCGCGTGGTGGTCCCGCGCGAGGAGGTGCCGACCCGGATCAAGCCCGAGGTGACACGGCTCGCCGAGGAGATCGTCGCCGGCGCCGGCGGCCGGCTCGACATCGCCATGCAACTGACCCAGCAGGTGACCACCCGCTTCTTCGGGCCCTATTTCGGCACGCCCGGTCCGGACGTGACGACCATCTCCGACTGGGCGCGGCAGCTGTTCAAGTTCCAGTTCGTCGACATCGACAACGATCCGACGGTGCTGGCCGAAAGCGAGCCGGTGGCGGCCAGGCTGCGCGCCTATGTCGACGGCGTCATCGCCGAACGCAAGGCCGCCCGCGCCGCCGGGCGGGAGGGCCCGGACGACATCCTCGAGCGGTGCCTCAGGCTGCAGGCCCAGCATGTGCCGGGCCTGTCCGACGAGCAGATCCGCAACAACCTGATCGGCTTCATCGTTGGGGGACTGCCTCAACCGCCGATGATCATCCCGCAGCTGTTCGACGTGCTGCTGGACCGGCCGCGCGAGCTGGAGCGCGCGCAGGAGGCGGCCCGGGCCGGCGATGAGGCGGGGGTGGCGAAATGCGTCTTCGAGGCGCTGCGCTTCTACCCGCTGACGCCCGGCCTGTTCCGCGCCTGCGCCGAGCCGTACCGACTGGCCGCCGGCACCTGGCGCGCGCGGACCATTCCGAAGGACGCCACGGTGCTCGCGCTGATCCGCTCGGCCATGCAGGACGGCCGGCGGGTGCCCTATCCGGGCCACTTCGACGTCGACCGGCCGGACTATGCGTATATGCACTTCGGCTACGGCATGCACCTGTGCTTCGGCGTCTACATCAACCAGGTCATGGTGCCGGCGATCTGCCAAGCGGTGCTGAAGCGACGCCGCCTGCGTCGGGCGGCCGGCGAGGCCGGCACCTTGCAGATGGACGGCGCGTTCGCGAAGAGCTTGGTCGTCGAGTACGACGCCTGATCCGGCGCCGACCCCTCCGGGTGCCGTGGATGTCAGCCGAAGCCGCCGTTGCCCCGTGATCAAGCTTCCTCTTCGAAAAATGCTGCTCGCCATCTCGAACCCGCCAAAGCGGATGATGCCGGCAATGACCATCCTATATGCTAGTACTACAGTTGTAGATCATGTCGGCGGCGATAATGGGCGGTCGCGGCGCC
>CAZTHL010000128.1:0-3006 GCA_964613585.1 uncultured Mycobacteriaceae bacterium
GACGAACTGGTGAAGGCGCTGGGCATGACCGGCATCTCCAAAAGCCAGGGCAGCCTGGCGCGTCTGCCAGTCGATGAAGGCGCGCGACCGCGCGATCGTCGCTAAGCGCTTGCGGACCTCGTGCGCGACCGCCTTCGGGCTCTTCGTGCCGGCCAGCTCCAGGCGGAGCCGACGCTCCGCGGCGGCATCACCGGCGCTCAGTTCCATCAGAAGCTCGGCGAGCCGCGCAGCACCCAGCGCCTCAAGATTCTTGGCGTTCAGCGTCGTCTTGGACGCCATGCTGTCCGACCTCCCGAAACCCATCCTGCTGCCGGTGGGCCTGCAATGCGCGAGCAGCAAGGTTGAATGGTGACACGAGCCCGTGCTCGGGACGCGGCTACTCGGGTCAAGCCGCACCGTCGTCGTCGGGGAGGCGCGCCAAGAGCCGCATGACGCTGTCACGGAGCGGATCCACGTGGAGTTCGACCACGTTCCAGACGATGTTGTCCGCGGCGCGTTGATACTCGTGCCGCAGAACGTTGCCGATGCCGGCGATCTCACGCCATGGGACGTCCGGTGCCGCCTCCTGCAGATCGGCGGGGATGTGACGGCTCGCCTCGGAGATGATCTCCAGCTCGCGCTCGACGGCGCGGCGCACCGTACGGTTCTCGCAGTACTGGTCGAACGAAACGTTTGCGACCGTCGTGCGGATCCCGTCGATTGCTTCGACGATATCGGTCAGCCGAAGCCGCACGGAGCGCGACATCAATAGACCCGCTCGGATTGTGCTTCGATGCGGTCGCGAAGGGCCGGGTGAAGGCTGTCGCGGGACATCAGATCGGCCTCGGCGCCGAGCACCTCCTCCACGAGGTCCTTCGCCCGGACGAGCTCGATGAGGCTGAACCGCGGATCCTCGGTGTCGAAGAACAGGTCCACGTCGCTCTCGGGGCCCGCCTCTCCACGAGCCGTCGAGCCGAAAAGATAGAGTCTGGAAATTCCTGCTCCGCGGAGGCGGTCCGCAGCGCCGCGCAGGCGCAGGATCACGTCGTCGCGTTCCATCCCTGCCTCGAAGTACCGATACCTTCGCGTGGGCCGAAGCGGCCGGGCTGACGCCCGGCCGCCCCGCACCGTTAGAGATCGACATGTTCGGCGATGGCAAGCGCCTCGTCCACCTCGACGCCGAGGTAACGGACCGTGCTCTCGATTTTCGTATGGCCGAGCAGGATCTGCACGGCCCGCAAGTTGCCCGTCTTGCGGTAGATCAGCGTCGCCTTGGTCCGCCGCAGCGAGTGCGTGCCGTACCTGGAGGTCTCCAGTCCGACCTCGGCTATCCAGCGGTGGACGAGGCGGGCGTATTGGCGGGCGGTGAGGTGCTTGGTTCGATCCTTCCGGCTCGGGAATAGCCAGTCGCTCTCGCGCAGCCGGGCCTCTGTGATCCAGGCGGCGACGCTGTCGCGGCACTGGTCGGTCAGCTCGAACTTCACTGGATGACCGGTCTTCTTCTGCCGAACCATCGCGCGTGTCTGCATCCGGCCGCCGGTGCAGACGTCGGCGACCCGGAGGCTGACGAGATTACAGCCGCGCAGCTTGCTGTCGACGGCGAAGTTGAACAGCGCAAGGTCGCGGCCCGACCGGCGCTGCTGCAGACGGCTTCGCACGGCCCACACCTCGCGCACCTTCAAGGGCGGCCGCTGGCGGATGAGGCGGCCCTTGTTCCACGGGACGTGCGTCGGGCCGGCGTTCGCGCGCGTGTTCGTAGCGGTCATGATGGTCGACATAGTCAGGCTCCTTCCAGTTGAGCCCGCTCCAGCTATACCGCGCCGATCATGACGGCGCCGATCCAGCTCAGCCCAGCCCGAGGCCTTCGGTCGAAGGCTCGCCAGAAGCGGGCATGGCTGGAGCTGCACCGCTTCCCGAGGATGCGTCGGCTTACTGGTGGTGAGCCGACGCGTGGTTGGATACTCGTTCTTTTTTCCCCGGCGGATAGGAGGCGAACCTGCAAGCCACATCTGTGGGGCGTGACGGCGACAGCCGCGGTGTGTGGCGGGTGGAGGCCTGTCGGCTTGGTCAGCCGGCGCAGCCGTAGAAGCCGCGATAGCCGATGCGCGGGCCCTGCTCGAGTTCGAACACGAGCTCGCCGTCGGAACGCCAGTCGGCCGCCTCGCCGAGCGGGCGGACGGTCACCGTCGCGCCCGGGGCACGGAAGGCGAAGCCGCCGTCGTCGATCTCGCCGGCGGCCTCGAGCGCCACGAGTACGCCGTTGAGCTTCATCGCGGCAGCGTTGCCCTCGCGGTCGGTCCACAGGACCGGGTGCGTCTCGGGGCTGCGGTTGAAGCGGCAGCGCTCGCCCGCACCCAGCCCCAGCATGCGGTCCGCCTCGGCTTCGGGCATCGGCGCCAGATCGAGCCGGCTCACGAGTGTGTTCCGCAGCGCGTCCTCGATGCTCCCCGGTTCGGCCGGCGAATCGTGGTAGATGGTCTCGACGACGTTGCCGGCCGCCAGGTCGGCAACGAGAAAGCGCATCTCCGCGATCTCGCGGCGCTGCGCCTCGATGATCTCGTCGGCAAGCTTCTGCACGCGCGGGTCGCGGATCTGCGCGCGCTCCGAGGTCATGATGGCGATCGAGTGGTGCGGGATCATCGCCCGCATGTAGCTCTCCCCGCTGACGGTGACCTGGCTGCGCACCAGCCAGAGCGACAGCGCGAACACGACCGCCGCACCGACGAAGATGGCAAGGTTGAACCGAGCGTTCGCGTACATGCCCAGCATGTAGGCCAGCATGATGATGGCCATGCTCGCGCCCATCATGATCGCCATGTAGACGCGCGTCTCGGAGAAGAAGAGATGCTCGAGGGCGTAGGTGTTGAGATACATCAGGACGAACATCACCACCGTGGAGGTGAGGATCATCAGCCCGAAGCGGACGTAGGACATGTGGCCTTCCTGTTCCTTTCGGTCAGTCGGCGGCGCTGCGCCCGGTCAGGGCGGCGTAGTCGTCGGCCGACAGCCCCGGAAGGGCCGTCACGA
>CAZTHL010000128.1:3106-7681 GCA_964613585.1 uncultured Mycobacteriaceae bacterium
ATGTTCCCGCCCGCCGGACGGCCGCGAAGTGCCGCATGATCACTTGGACGAACGAGCAACCGCCCGGGCACCGTTAGGTTTCCTCAATTCCTTGCCGGTGCACCCGCGCGTTGCCCACGGTGAACGCTGGTCGGTACGCGCTTGCCCGGAACCAAAGTGCGGTCGTTCTCGCCACCAACCTTCGACACTTCCGCGAGCCTTTCGGATTCTCCCTGCGCCAAGCTGTCATCCAGGAGGTGCACCACGAAACTGCGACTTCGTCTGCGCACGGGCATGACCGCAGCGCTTCTGGCCGGCGTCGCGCTGGTCGGCTCGGAGGCCGGCGCGCAGGGTCCGGGGAGCGGCTGGGGCGGCGGTCCCGGCATGTTGGGACCCGGAATGATGGGCGGCCGGGGCGGCATGGCCATGTTCGAGGCCCTCGATACCGACGGCGACGGTCGCATCGATACGGAGGAAGCCCGAGCGGCCATGCAGGACCGGCTCGCCGCGCACGACACCGACGACGACGGTTCGTTGTCGCTCCAGGAGTTCCAGGCGCCGCATGTGGAGATGATGCGGCCGATGATGGTCGACCATTTCCAGTTCTTCGACGACGACGGCGATGGCGAGGTCACCGCCGACGAACTGGGCCGGCCCTTCGCCCGCATGATGCAGTGGATGGACACCAACGGGGATGGCGCCCTCGGTCCCGACGACATGCGCGGCATGATGGGCCAGGGCATGGGCCCCGGCATGATGGGTCCGGGTGGCATGATGGGCCCCGACGGTATGATGGTTCCGGGCGGCACGAGCCGGCAGCCCTGACGTGCCTCGGGCGGCGGCCGGGTCGAGCCCGACCGCCGCCCATTGTCCCCAGCACGCTCACTCCGGCAGGCTCAGAGGCGCACGCTCCGTAGGCGCAGCGCGTTGCCGATGACCGACACCGAGGACAGGCTCATGGCGGCCGCGGCGAACATCGGCGAGATCAGGAGGCCCAGGAACGGGTAGAGCACCCCGGCCGCCACCGGCACGCCGGCGGCGTTGTAGACGAAGGCGAAGAACAGGTTCTGCTTGATGTTGCGCATCGTCGCGAGGGCCAGGCGCCGAGCGCGGACGAGGCCGACGAGGTCGCCCTTCACGAGTGTGACGCCGGCACTCTCGATGGCCACGTCGGCGCCGGTGCCCATGGCGATGCCGACGTCGGCCTGTGCCAGCGCCGGCGCATCGTTCACGCCGTCGCCGGCCATCGCCACGCGCCGCCCCTCCTGCTGCATGTCCCTGATGATGCGCGCCTTGTCCGCCGGCAGCACCTCGGCGCGGAGCTCGTCGATGCCGAGCCGGCCGGCGATGGAGCGCGCCGTGCGCTCGTTGTCGCCCGTGGCCATGACGATGCGGAAGCCCAGGTCGTGCAGCGCCCGGATCGCCCCCTGCGTCGTCTCCTTCACCGGATCGGCCACGCTGACGAGGCCCGCGACGGCGCCGTCGACGATGACGAACATCACCGTCTCGCCGGCGTCGCGCTGGTGGTCGGCCTCCTCGAGGCTGGTGCCGGCGGCGACGCCCAGATCATCGAGCAGGCGGCGGTTGCCGAGCGCGACGTCGCGGCCATCGACGCTTCCGCGGACCCCCTTGCCGGTGATCGCCTCGAAGTCCCGGGCCTCGACCAGCCCGAGCCCTCGCGCTTCAGCCGCGCCCACGATGGCCTCGGCGAGCGGATGCTCCGAGCCGCGCTCCAGGCTCGCGGCCAGCCGCAACACGTCCGCCTCGCCGGTCCCGGCAACGGGCAACAGCGCGGTCACCTCCGGCCGTCCGACCGTCAGCGTGCCCGTCTTGTCGACGACGAGCGTGTCGACCTTGGCGAAGCGTTCCAGGGCCTCGGCGTTCTTGATCAGCACGCCGGCCTGGGCCCCGCGGCCCGTCGCCGTCATGATCGACACGGGCGTCGCCAGCCCGAGGGCGCAGGGGCACGCGATGATCAGCACCGCGATCGCCGACACGAGGGCATAGGCCATCGCCGGGGCCGGTCCCCAGATTGACCAGGCAACGAAAGCAAGAACCCCGATGGCGATCACCGCGGGCACGAAGATGCCGGCCACCTGGTCGGCCAGCTTCTGGATCGGCGCGCGCGAGCGTTGGGCGTGGGCGACCATGTCGACGATCCGCGCGAGGACCGTGTCCTTGCCGATCCGCTCCGCGCGGATCACGATGCTGCCGGTGCCGTTGATCGTCGCGCCGGTGACGCTGTCGCCCTCGGCCTTCTCGACTGGCACGGGCTCGCCCGTGAGCATCGATTCGTCGACCGACGAGCGTCCCCGTACGACCGTGCCGTCGACCGGCACCTTGTCGCCCGGCCGGACGCGCAGCCGGTCGCCGACCTGGACGTCCTCGAGCGGGATCTCCTCCTCCCGGCCGTCGCCGCGGACGACGCGCGCCGTCTTGGCGGCGAGGTCGAGGAGCGCTCGGATGGCCGCACCGGTCCGTTCGCGCGCACGCAATTCCAGGATTTGGCCCAGGAGCACCAGCACGACGATGACGGCCCCGGCTTCGAAATAGACGCCGACATGGCCTTCCGCGTCGCGAAACCCGGGCGGAAAGATCCCGGGAGCGAGCACGGCCACCACGCTGAAGACGTAGGCCGCCGTCACGCCCATGCCGATCAAGCTGAACATGTTCAGGTTGAGCGTACGGAACGATTTGGCACCCCGGACGAGGAACGGCCAGCCCGACCACAGGATCACCGGCGTGGCGAAGACCAATTCCACCCAAAGGGCCGCACCCTCGCCCAGCCAGTCGCGGACCGGCAGGCCGACCAGCCGCCCCATGGTGAGGACCAGCAGCGGTAGCGTCAGGATCGCACCGACCACGAACCGCCGCTGGAAGTCGACCAGCTCCGGGTTCGGCGCCTCGTTCTCACCGGCAAGGCCCTTGGGTTCCAGTGCCATGCCGCAAATCGGGCAGGTGCCCGGACCGCGCTGCTCGATCTCGGGGTGCATCGGGCAGGTGTAGATCGTGCCTGGCCGGCCCTCTTCATCGGGGGACAGCCTCCCGTCGCCGTCCGCAGGATCGCGGCCGGCGACGGCCGTAGCCCGTTCCTTCAAGTCCGCCATACCGGTCTCCTCCTGCGAGGCGGCCGTCATGCACCCTCCAGTATAGGGAAGGTCAAACCGGTCCGGCCGGTCACTCCCGAGCTTCGACCACGGCCGCCAACGCCTCGTGCAGGTCCGGCGGAACGAGGCGTGACGCGGCGAAGTTCCTGGCGACGGGCGGTTGCGCCGAGCGCCGCTCGGCACCCGGTGGTGAGGTGGTCGAGGTCATCACCGCCGTGGCGAGCAGCACCCCCGCGACGATCCACGCCTCCCGCCGGATCGAGCGGCGAAGGGCGCCCGCGGCGGAGGCGTCGCCCGCCGCCAGCGCCGGCGACAGGCGCAGCTTGTTGACCGCGGCGAGCCCGAGGAGCACGGAGACCAGCGCCAGTTTCGCCAGGAGCAGACGGCCCCAGTCCGAGGCGATCGCGGCGAGCGGCCCTCCGGCGAGCAGCACGACCACCAACACCCCCGCGGTCACGAGCGTACCCACCGCCCACACGGCGTTGCTGCCGAAACTCTGCGCGAGCGCGCCTGCAGCCGCCGGCGGGAGCGACCGTGCGGCGCGATGCAGCGGCACGAAGCTGCCGAGCCAATACGCCGCGGTCGCCACGTGGAGGACGACCAGCAGCGCGAGCGCCGGGCGAGGTTCGCGCAGGCTGTGGCCGACCATGGCGAAGGAGGCCACCACGAGCAGCGCGCCCGAGGCGGCGGGCCAGCGCAGTGCCGGGCCAAAGGCCAACAGGGCCACGAGCCCGAGGCCGGCGACGCGCCACGCCTGGGCATCGCCGATCGGCGTGTCGAGGACGACGCCCCAAAGCATCGGGTCACGGACAGCCGTCCAGTCGCCGCCGACCAGAAAGAGCACCTCCAGGAGCACCAGCGCCGCTGCGAGGAGGATCCCCGCGAGCGCACCCAGCACGGCGACGCGCCGCGTCCGCGCCGCGGTTGCGCCGTCGAGCGGATGCCGCAGCAAGAACAGGGTCGAGCCCGCGGCGAGCAGGCTCGCCCCGTAGAGCAGCGCCCTGACGGCGATCCGCAGCGCCGTCAGGGCGTCGAGGCTGGTCAACACGTCGGTCATGGGCTCAAGGGACGGTGAACGACCAGGCGCCCGTCTCACCAGGGTGAGCCGACTGGGACGCTGCCGGATGGCGGCGGTTCGAGTTGATCTGCTCGAAGAGGTTCTCGAAATGTTCTTCAACGGCGAACTCGACACCGGCAAGATCCTGCTGCGCGACTACGTGAACGCGACCGTGGGCTTCGAAGCGCTCGGCGCGCAGCTCGACGAGAGTCCGAAGAGCCTGATGCGCATTCTCAGCGGGCAGGGCAATCCGCGCGGGAGTAATCTCTTCGCACTGAACGCTCATCTGAAGCACCGCGAAGGCGTCGACGTCCGCGTGGATCGCAAGGCAGAGCCTGCCTGAGAACAACGCGTTCGAAAGGCCATTGGCGCCCTCGGGTCATGTCCCCGGAGGTGGTGTAGCTGTGGGTAACCGGCTTGCCGGAGCGACCG
>CAZTHL010000129.1:0-7663 GCA_964613585.1 uncultured Mycobacteriaceae bacterium
CGACGGTGCCGAAGGTCACGGTGATCACGCGCAAGGCCTACGGCGGGGCCTACGACGTCATGCAGTCCAAGCATCTGCGTGGCGATGTCAGCTACGCATGGCCGACCGCCGAGATCGCCGTCATGGGGCCGAAGGGCGCCGTCGAGATCATCTTCCGGCAGGACGCCGGCGATTCGGAGAAGTTGGAGCGGCGCACCGAGGAGTATCGCGAGAAGTTCGCCAACCCGTTCGTCGCCGGCGCGCGCGGCTATATCGACGACGTGATCATGCCGAGTGGCACGCGCAAGCGGCTCTGCCGCGCGCTGGCCATGCTGCGCGACAAGAAGCTCGAGATTCCCTGGAAGAAGCACGACAACATCCCGCTCTGACGGGACGATCGGCGCCGAGGCGGCGGCGGGTCACCCCCGCCTCGGGCCGCTGCAGAGAGGATGTCCGCGGGAGGCCCTCAAGCAGGGCAACGTCAGGCGGCCGCCGCCTCGACCCACGGCAGCAGGGTGGCGGAGAGCCACTCGGCCATGGCCTTGGCCACTTGGCGCCAGGCCGTGTCCAACATAAGCGCGTGCGCCACATCCGGGAAAACCTTGAGCTCGGCCCGGTACACCCGCGCGGTCGCCCGGAGCATGTGCTCCGGCACAAAGGCGTCCTGCTCCGTCCCCATCACCAGCACGGGCGTGGCGATCTTGTCGCACCAGCTGAGCGCGCTGAAATCCATCATGTCGAGGCTGATGCGTGACGATTCGTTCTGGAAGTGGCTGAAGTAGCGCTCCAGCTTGGCCGGGGGCACATGATCGGAGAAGAGCGCGCGGCGGACCGCGTGCTGGGACTGATTGCTGGGCCCTACGGCCTGCATCAGGAAAAGCTGCTGAAGCAGGATCGGGTCGCGCAGGGCCATGCTCAGCAGCGGCACGAACAGGCCGTGCGGCGGTACCGAGGCCATGAGCACCGCAGCCGGGAGCGTGTGGTCCCTCAGGTAATGTTGCACCAGCATGCCGCCCATGGAGTGCCCGATCAGCACCGGTGGCTGCTGAAAACGCCCGACCACGGTGTGGAGATCCTCCAGGTAGTCCGCCAAGCCTGCGGTGTGCAGGAATTCGGCGCCCTCGCTGCTGCCATGACCGCGAAGGCTGAGCGCATGCGCCGAGTAGCCCTGCTCGGCGAAGAACGGCAGGAAATGCTCGTCCCAGCACCAGGCGGACGAGAACGCGCCATGAACAAACAGCAAAGGCACGGGATGCGGCGTCCCGGCCGGTTCTCGGCTGATGACCTCAAGCTTCATGCGTGCCCCCGCGTCCCCGGCTTCGCTTGTTTCTTCCGCGGTGCCGGCAGAGGTGTTGCCGGCTGATCGCAAGTGGTCATCATTGTGCCACGGGTCCGACGCCTGCGGCACGCGAAATTGCGATGGTGCCGGTCTTGCCGCGGTCAGCCGTCCAGGGCGGTGACTGGGGGACGACTATGGGGCCGGACCGGCCCATTCGCTGACGATATCGTCGAGCGCCGGTCTCGGCCGCTCGTCAGGCGCTGAGGCTGCCGTCCCGAGGTAAATGAAACCGAGGATCCGGTCGACCCCTGGGTCGTGGCCGAGATGCTCGACCAGCTCCGGCTGGTAGGCAGGCCATTCGGTCAGCCACTGTCCCGAGAAGCCGAGCGCCCGGGCGGCGATCAAGAGGGTCTGGCAGACCGCCGCCCCCGACATCAGCTGCTCGAATTCCGGGATCTTGTGACCGGGCTTTAGCTTGGCCGTGACCACCAACAGCAAAGGGGCACGTTGCGGACGCCGACGCTCGAAGTCGATCTGACGCTGGCTTGCCTGAGGGTTCTGCTCGCCGAACAGCCGCGCCAGAAAATCCCCCAGCGCCGCTTGGCCATCGGCTCGAAGGATCTGGATCCGCCACGGCGTCAGCTTACCGTGGTCGGGCACGCGGGTTGCCGCCCGTAGGAGTGTCCGAAGCGCCGTGTCGTCCGGACCGGGCTCGACCAGATTCTGGGCAAGCACCGACCGGCGGGTCAGAAGGAGATCGATCGCGTCCATTGCCACGATATGGGTCGCAGTCCCCGAAACCGTCGTGGCTCACCATGGCCAACGGTACCGAACCTGTCCAGCCATCCAGGCGGCGATCAAGTCCGGGCCGGCCGGGGCCGGGGGCAAGAAGGGTCCGCGCGAGGACTCCTTCTTCGAACGCTGCGGAAAGGCGGCGACCGCCCGTCCTCACCAGGAATGAGCCCTTGCCTTGAAGTGAGAGGACGGCGTTGGGGCGCCGCAAGACGGATTCCGGGAGCTCGGTGTTCCGGCTCAGTAATCCCTTAACGATACGATGCCTACAACCAAGCCAGAAGAGGCAGGCTGGTTGAGCTCATGCGACGCCATAAACGACCGCTTACGACACACGGTGAAGTGGCGCGTGGCAGCCAGTGCCTCTGTCACGAAGCTTGAATGCGCGGGCACCTCGCCCATGAGGCACGCCGTGACGCTCATCATGATGACGTCCTTGATCCGCACCGTCGTCGCGGCTTCATCGCTTGTCGTTGTGGGGTTCTTGCCGTTCTTGATCCTGTTCCCGACCGCGGCTTCCCCCGCCTTCCCGGTCGACGTTGATGGAGCAGGCCCGGTTGGCGCGTTTGCCATGGTCGGACGCGCTTTCGCGGACTGGCTGGCTTTGCTGGTATCCCCGGAGCTCGTCCGGGCCGCCCGCTCGACCATTCCGATAATCGTGTTCGCATCTCTTTCGGCGGTGATCCTTGGGGGCGGGCTGGGGGTTGCTCTGGGGAATGTCCGTGTGAGCTTGGCGACCTTGGTCCTTGGGCTGCTTCCTTTCGTCATTCCGGGTCTGGCCCTTTTGCTTTTGATGGCGTGGCCCATCGCCCCAGGCGAGCCGTCGTCCGATGGATGGCCAGGGACGCTGTGGATCGCCGCAGCATCCGTGACGGCCGCCGTCATCCCGGCGATGGTCGTCGCTGCCAATGTGCGCCGTGCAACTCTCTCTACGCTCGACCCCACTTCAACGGGGCCGTTGGTTGCCCGGGGCGTCAGGGAGGCTGAACTCCTGCGGTGGTGCCTTGCGCCTGCCGCCTCGGCGGCCGCGCTCCGGTGCCTGCGCCGGCAGGCCGGGATCCTTGCCGGGAGCGCCGCGATGATCGAGGCGGTGTCCGGAATGGCCGGATTGGGCACGACCCTGACGGTCGCCGTACGTGAGAGCGACCTGACAGCCGTGGCGGGTGCCGCCCTGATGCTCGCCGCCATGGCGATCGTGATCGATGGGCTGGCCGGGTTTCTCGCCGGCGTTTTCCTTCGAACGGGACACCGGCGATGCGCGGCCGGCGATATGGCATGAGGGGAGAGGGCGAGGTCGGTGACACGGCGGCGCCGGTGATGACGAGGATCGCCAGCGCTCCGCTCGCGGCCGGCCTATGTCTGCTCTGTATGCTTGGAGCCGTGTCGCTGGCCGGGCCGGCCTTGTGCGACTGGGCCCTTCAGCATGATCTCGTCGCCGAGCCGTTGGACGAACGGTGGGGCCGCCTGTTCTCGGCCCTTGGGCTCAGCCTCGTCGGTGGCGTCCTGGCCGCCTTGCTGGCCGTCTCAACGGGGGTCGCCCTGACGCTTGCCGTCGCCCCAATGCCGAAGGCGGTCAGCTCCGCCCTGGCCGCCGTACTTCGCCGCACGGCAACAATTCCGTCGTTTGTCACCGTGCTGGTCATTGTCGCGATCGCCGGACAGGAGTTCGCGGTCGCCTGCCTAGCGCTCGGGGCCGCCCATGGACCGGCAACGGCGAGCCGAGTGCTGGAGGAGTTCCTCCGCCTTCGCGACGAGCTTTGGCTGCTCGCCGCACGATCGGCCGGCGTCACCGGGCTCGACATCTGGATCCGGGAGATCGCGCAGAACGCCGTGCCGTTCATTCTCAGGTTGGCGGCCACGCTGGCCGGCGTGACGACCATCGAACTGGCCGGCCTTGGCCTGCTGACTTTGGCCGGATCAGGCTCGACGGCAGAGCTGGGTGCGCTCCTTGGAACGACGCTTCGCACCGACGCAGTCTTTTCGGCGACCGGGGCGGCTCCCGCCCTGCTGCTCCTGGCGGTTGCCGGGCTTTGGGCGGTGGTGGCGGCCAGTGTCGACCCGGACAGCGCCAAGCGGGAGTCACGCCGGGGCTGTGGCCCCACTCCTGCCGCGTCGTATGCAGAGCGGGTGCGCCAAGCCCGCCCGCATGATCGTCGACGGTCCCTGCTGTCGTTCCGCGACCTGGGCGTCGCGACACAGGGGTCGACCGGACACGGGCTTGAGGGGATCACCTTTGACGTCGCGCCCGGTGAGGCTGTGGCAATCCTTGGTGGAAACAGGGACGGAGGTCGGTTGCTGCTCCAATCTGTCGTGCGGGTCGTGCCGGATCCGACGGCGCTTATCGTACGTGGGCAGATCCTGCTGCGGGGACTCGACCTCGCGTCAGCGCCTTTCCAGCAGCTTCAGGTCATCCGGGGCGGCGCCATCGGCTACCTTCCGCGGAATCCTTATGCCGTATTCCTCCCCGGCCTGACGATTGGACGGCAGATGGCTGATCGGATCCGGCGCGGCGACGCCATGTCCGATAAGGCGGCCGCGGGCAAGCTTCATGGGCTCCTGGCCGAAGCCGGATTCGACGATCCGGCGAAAACGGCCTGCTGCCTGCCGGCGCAGATCCCTGTGGAAGCCTGTCGCCGGGCCGCGCTGGCACTGGTCGCAGCGGCGGCGCCGGAGCTGATCCTCGTGGATGACCCGACCGCCGGCCTCGACGTGCTGGAGCAGGAGGCCTTCCTGACCTTGCTGGAGCGCTGCTGCGGTACCCGAGGGGCCGCTTTGCTTGCGACGACGGAGAGTCCCGGGGTGGCCGCGCGCCTTGGCTCACGGGTCGCGGTGCTGCACGCCGGTCGGCTGGTCGAGATCGGGCCCGCTCGAGCTGTGCTGACGGCGCCTCGCCATCCCTTCACCTCGGCCTTCTTGGGCGCGGTGCCGGTGGCTGGCGCGCAAGAGCCGGCCATGGTGCGGGTCCCGCCCATGACGACACCAAGCGTGAAGGCGCATCCGGAAGCGTGTCGCTACGCTGGCCGTTGCGGGCACGAGACCGAGCGATGCCAACGAAACCCCGTGACGATCGGCTACGTCGGCGCCGATCACGGGGTTCGCTGCCTTCACGCGCGGGAGCGTGCCGCGTGAGCAGGTCAGCCGGCACCATGCACCGCTTCGGATCGCCAGAGTTTGCGGGCGAGGAGGCCAGTGCTTCGGAGGCCCTGCTCCGCTGCGACGGGGTAAGCATGCGGTTCGGTGGCCGATGGTTGTCGCGCGGCACCTCGAAAGCGGCTGTCGATGGTCTTGGGATCACCATCCGACGTGGCCATCGGCTGGGGATCTTTGGCCGGCGTGGCGCTGGAAAGACCGTGTTCGCGCGACTTCTCCTCGGGTGGCTGGTGCCGAGCGAAGGCCGGCTCTGGCTCGGTGGTCGAGTGGTCCCGCGGTCGCCGCGGCGTGCTCTCGACCGCCTTGGACGGGTCGTCCAGCCGGTGATCGGAGAGGCTCGAGGCTTCCTTAATCCGGCGCAAAAGGCATGCCGGATTGTCGGTGGAGCGCTGCGCGGCCGCTCCGCGCTCAGTCCTGAGGCCGAGCGGGATCGTGTCCGAGACCTGTGCCATGTGGTGGGTCTGGATCCGCGGGCGCAGGAACGTCGCCCGGCTGAGTTGACCAACGCAGAGTGCCTTCAGGTGATGCTGGCAAGGGCGCTGGCGGCGGAGCCGGGCTTGCTCGTGCTCGATGAGCCGTTCTGCCTGATCGATACGGTGGAGCGCGCCGAGCTCGTGCAGAGATTGCATGATCTGCAGCAGAATCTCGGTCTGTCATTCGTGCTGCTTACCCGCGATCCGGTCCTGGTCGCCGCGTCTTGCGACGAGGCGGCGGTCATGCATGCCGGCCGGGTAGTCGAGCATGCTGACGCTGAACGTCTTTTCAGCCGTCCCCTGCACGACCACAGCCGCCGTCTGCTTCAGGCAATACCCATTGATCCTCGCTTCCAGGATGTTCCCTTGGATCCATTTTCGACCTGAAGACGTGGCATGCGCAGTCTTCTGCAGCGGCCGTCGCGACGAATTGGATAAAATTGGAGATAAAATCCGTTCGTGGCGACAAAAATAATCCTGCAAATTGGCCGCACATCTGCTGCAGAGGCTCGTGACGATGTGGCAGAGCCATCGAAACCGTTACAATAAGAAGGAGGAGGAAGCTTGAAACTGCCGAGACGGCGGAGTATCCGTTGCTGGACGAATTTGTCGAACATCCGCTTCTTCGCTCGCTTTACGAGTATTGGCGTGGCCGATGCGCTGGACGACGCATGCCGTCGCGCCAGGATATTGATCCCGTCGACCTCAAGGATTTGCTTGGAAACCTGATCCTGCTTGGTGTCGTCGAGGCGGATCAGCAATTTGTCTTCAGAGTATGGCCATCAATCCTGGTGAAGCATCTGCAGAAGGAATACCAGGGCAAGTCGCTCGCTCGACTCGAGCCGTCGACGTTGCGGGACGATCTTGAAGCCGTGTTCCGTCAGGTCGTGGCGGAAGGGGATCCGGTGCTCTTGCACTACCGCTTTCTCGAGGGGCGCCGAAGGGCGGAATTTGAGATTGTGGCCTTGCCCTTGGGGCATGACGGAATCAGGGTCGACATGATATTGACAGGGGTCCTGCCGCGCGAGCCTGCGTTCTGAGCCGTATCGGCTCGCCGCGGGAGCCGCGGGAGTAGTTTCGGGGATCGATGTCCAATGGGTGAGTCGGGATTGGGCTGCCAAGCAGAGCGGGGGGCCAAGCCCACCACGGCCGCATTCCTTATCATCGGCGACGAGATCCTGTCCGGCCGCACGCGAGATGCTAATCTGCCATTCCTGGCCGCCCGGCTTAACGAGTGCGGGGTCCGCTTGCGCGAGGTGCGGGTGGTCGCAGACCGGGAGGCGGAGATCATCAGCGCCGTCAATGCTCTGAGAGCCCGATACGACTACGTTTTCACCAGCGGCGGTATCGGCCCGACCCATGATGACGTAACCTCGGCCAGTGTCGCCAAGGCCTTCGGCACCGTGCTGGAGAGGCGGGACGAGGCGGTCCGATTGCTGGAAAGACGTTATGAGCGGGATCAGCTGAATGACGCCCGTCTGCGCATGGCCGATGTTCCAGTCGGATCCTCCCTCATTGATAACCCGGTCAGCTTTGCGCCGGGCTTTTGTATTGAAAACGTTCATGTGCTTGCTGGCGTTCCAGCCATCTTCGAAGGGATGTTTGAGTCCCTGGCGCCCTCGCTTGCTGGGGGCCGGCCTATAGTGTCGCGTAGCCTGTCATGCTTCGTCCCGGAAGGGACGCTAGCGGACGGCCTTCGAGCCCTGCAGGAGAAGCATCCAGACGTGTCGATAGGCAGCTATCCCCATGTGCGAGGAGGGCGGCTTGGGGTCGTTGTGGTCAGCCGCCATGAGGAGCCGGGACGCGCCGACGCTGTCGCTGACGCTGTGGCCGCCCTGATGATCGCCCATGGGGGTGAGCCGCTGGACGAGGAAGCCGGTCTGGGCGTAGCGAAGACCACCGGCTGAGCCGGCGGACCAGGACGTGTCCTTAGTGCTACAGTTGTAGATCATGTCGGCGGCGATAATGGGCGGTCGCGGCGCCAGCTTGG
>CAZTHL010000130.1:0-7649 GCA_964613585.1 uncultured Mycobacteriaceae bacterium
CCAGGGTCGACTTGCCGCTGTTGCGGAAGGCCATCAGCAGCAGCCGCCGGTCCTCACCGCGCCAGCGCCGCTCGAGCCAGGTCGCGATGCGGTGGTGGTGCGCCGGCGTGGTCAGACCCTGATCCCGGTTCCAGACCTCGACGAAGATCGGAAAGTCGACGCGTCTCACCGGGGCTCGTCCGGAAGATCCGGGAAGCGCGCCAGCGCGCGCCGCGCCTCCTCGACCACCTCACCCAGATCCGCCTCCTCGGCGGCCCGCGCCCCGGCACGGTCGGCCGAGGCCCAGCGCGCCAGCTTGACCAGGGTTTCCAGATGCTGGAGCGCCGCCTTGCAGGCGGCATGATGGGCGGCAAACTCCTTTGTGTCCTCCGGCTCCCGGGCCTCGCTGAGGGCGAAGCGCTCGTAGCTGGCGATCGCCTGATGCATGGCGTGGGGCAGCAGCGCGGCGATGTCCCGACGCAGCGCGTCGATGGTGTCATGGCTCATGTCAGGAGTTCCTGCCGATGATCCACCAGCCGGCGCCGTTCGAGGCGACGGTGGTGGCGTGGCCTTGCTGGGCCAGGATGAGCGGCTGGCCGTCGGGGCTACCGCCGTCGACCGCCTTGACGGTGACCCCGTGTGGCGAGCTGTCGGTCTTCTTGAGCGTCACCAGATATCCGTTCGACGGACCTGCTGCCGGCAGTCGGGCCTCCACCGGACCGGTCCAGGCGCTGATCAGGTGTACCCGCCGGGCCAAGTCGATGTCGATGCTCGCGCTTCCCTCGTGAAACGCCGTCTCGTAGCGTACCGCTCCGAGCGTCGCCCGGGGCGCGTCGAGCTCGGCGATCCGGGTGCCGGCAAGGCTGTTCTTCATCGGCCAGCCGGCGTTGATCAGGACAGTGGTCCCGGTGCTGTGGTCGGCCACCGCGGGTCCGGCGCTGGCCGAATGCAGATTGACCACGCTGGTCTCGTCCGCGCCGGGCTCGATGAGGACATTGGTCACCGGGCCCAGCGTCTCGGTGTACAGGTTGAGGATCTGGGTCTTGTAGGAGCCGGCGCCGACCCGGAAGCAGCTGTGGGCGCCGGGGCTGAGATTGGCCTCGCATTCGTTGAATGTGTTCATGAAGCGGCCGTGCTCGACGTAGAAGCCGCTGCCGGTGATCGGCCGGGACAGGCTGTAGACCCGCACATTGTGGAACTTGTTGCTGTTGGGGCTGTCCCCGGCGCCGGACCGGGTGAGCAGCACGCCGTGCTCGGCCGGCTGCGCGATCAGGATCCGCTGAAGGGTGTTCCAGTAGCAGGGCTTGTCCGGGTCCTCGTAGCCGTCCAGGACGAGCCCGATGCCGGCCTGCCAAACGGACAGGTCGACCAGCGCGTTCTGCACGCAGGGCCCGTCGCGGCCGCGCAGCCGGACCCCGATGGCGCCTCCGACGAGCCGCAGACCCTGCACGGTGGCATAGCTGGAGCGCAGCTCGATCACCGGCACCTGATCGCGGCACTCGATGACCGAAGCGTCGCCGGCGCCGTGCAGGCGTTGCCCGTGGCCGAGCGGCAGGGTCACGGCCGTGCGGTAGGTCCCCGGCGGGACGCGGATCGAGCGCGCCGCGGCCAGGGCGGCCGCGAACGCGGCGGTGTCGTCGGACAGCCCGTCGCCGGTCGCGCCGAAGTCCTTGACCGACAGGTCGTCCCCCAGCTTCTGCTCGACGAGCCGGGGCCGGGCTCCCGGCGCTGCCGCCAGGAACTCGGGCGGCGCGCCGCCCAGATCGCCCAGAGGCCGCACCGTCAGGTTGCCGTCGCCATCGAAGGCCAGGGCCTTGTTGGCCCGCACGCCGCGCTCCGGCAGCTCGAGCCGCGCTGGCCGGTCGTAGTCCGGAGCGCGGAGCGCGCGGGTCAGCAGATCGTCCAGCTGCTGATCGACGGCCGTGCGCTGGTCCAGCTCGTCGTTGAAGCTGTCCGCGCGCATGTCGCCGCCTTGCAGGAAATCGGTCTCGCGGCGCACCGTGAGCCGGCGCCGCAGCGTGACCACCCGGCCCGCCTCCGGCGGCACGGCGAACACGATCCGCCCGCCGTCGCTCTCGCCGCTGCCTTCGACCGTAAAGCCGCCGCTCAACGGGCCCTGGTCGAGAAACACCTGCAGGTCGTCCTGGCGGAAGATGGGGAAGGGGAAGGTGAAGGCGGTCTGGCGGCCGTCGGTCGCGTATTGCGCCCGTGGCGTCCGATCGCCGATCTTGATGTGGCCGGGCATGGTCAAAGCCGCTCCGTGAGGCCGGAGAGGGTGTGCAGCCGCCGGCGGCCGGCCAGGCGCGAGCGCTCGATCAGGTTGAGGCGCCGACGGTATTCGGCGTCCCGATCGATCGTGGCCAGGCGCGCTTGGCGCTCCTGGTCGAGGGCCGCGCCGTCCGCCGCCGACTCGTCGACCAGGCCGAGCAGCAGCGCCTCGCCGGAGCCCTCGGGCGCGACCAGGCCGCGCGCGCCCAGGCTGGCCCGCTGCCGCGAGACCGCACGCCGGAGTGCATCGCGCCGGCGGCGCTGCTCCCGCTCGGTCTCCCGCTCGGTCCGGGCGCGTTGCTCGGCTGCCTCGGCCTGATCCTGCTGCTGCCGCAGGTCCACGTGCTCGACCTGGGCATCGAGCTCCCGCGCCTGCTGGCGGTAGGCGGCATGGCCGTGCGCCGTCCGCAGGGCGGTGCCGGCGACGTCGTGCGCGGCTTGCAGGCCCTGGGCGGCGACGGTCAGCACGGTGGCGATGGGGGTGAGGGCGGCCATCAGTCGTTCACCTTCAGCTCGGTTGTCACGGAAAGCAGGCAGAAGGGCAGGGGCGTGTCCTGCTCGATGCGCCATAGCGGCCGGGTGGCATTGCGCGTCCAGCCGAGGTGGCGCACGCGCCGGTCGCCGGTGAAGCGCGGCGGTGGCTGGTCGAAGGCCGCGCCGGCGATGGTTCGCAGCGGCACGTCGGCGAGCCCGCGGCCCAGGTCGAGGGTGAGCGCGCCGGTCTCGTGAAGGCGGAACACCGTCTCGACCGGGCGCACGGCGACGCCGTGGCTGCCGCCGGTCATCTCGGCCAGGAACGGCGGCATCGGCTCGATCCGGTGCGCGTAGGGCAGGCCAATGGCGACCCGGCGGGCGGGACCGGCGAGGGTGACGGCGCCGCCAAGGATGCCGTGGTCGCCGCGGTCGACATCGTCGGCGACCACCCTCACCGTCCGGCCCTCGAGGTGGTCAAGGCCGGTCCATGTCGCCTTGCCCGTCTCGTCGGAGCCCGTCAGCGCGGCATCGAGCATGGTCTCGCCGCTCAGCCTCTCGAGCGACCAGCCGTTGGCCCGGCCGACCGCCAGATAGACGGCGCCGCCGGACACGGCGACCGCCCCCACCGAGCCGTCGGTGCCGAGGCGGGTCCAGGCCGTCACCTTCTCCGCGCGATAGGCGGTGAGGGCGCTGACCGACCCGTCGGCCATGACCACGAAGAGCAGGCGCCGGTTCTGGTCGTAGTCCTGGTCCACCGGCCGGTCGACGAGATGGCGGGCCAGCAGCGCCAGATCGACGGTGCCATAGGCCTGCTCCGAGTCGGTGTACAGAAACTCGCGGATCTCCCGGTCGTTGCGAGCGGCGAACAGGGTCGCTCCCTCGACGTCGCGAGGCGGCACCGCGCGGTCCACCGGGGATCCGATCCGGGTCTGCCGGCGCAGCTGCACCGTGCTCGGTGTCAACGGCTCGCCGGTCACCATCCATTCGGCGCCCGATGTGAACACCTGCAGATGGCGGCCGGAGAAGACGCTGCGGATGGCGTTCACCTGATCGGACAGGATCGGGAACTCGATGCCCTGGTCGTCGAGCCCGGAGCCCAGGTCGAAGTCGAACATGTCCCCGGAGCGGGACATCCACAGCCGGTTCGGCAGGTCGCGCGAGCCACCGACCACCAGCCGGTCCTGATGAAACGTGGCGCAGACTGGAAAACCGCGCGCGGCGGACCAGGCAGCCTCGTCCCAGTCCCCGGTGGGCGCGATGCCGGGCAAGGGCTGCGTGCCGAGCACGGTGCCGGCGATCCGCGCCGCATGAAGGTAGGCGTCGATGCGCACCTGCCGGGCCGCGATGCGCAGCCGCGCGCCGACATGGTCCGGCATGAAGACGGGCGCGCTGGCGGCCACCTCGATGGCGCCGCTGGTGCCGCTCATCGCCAGGCTGACCTCGGCGTCCGCGAAGCGATAGAACGGCCGCCGGACCGTCCCATCGGGCCGGATCAGGGGCCAGGGCTGGCAGCGCCAGTCCGGATCGGCCAGCCGGCTGACCGTCTGCGGCTCGACCGCGGGATGGCAGACCAGCAACGTGTCGGCGCTCTGCGTCCAGGTGAGCTGGGCGAGCTGGTCGCCCCTCCAGGGTGTTGCGATGCTGGCGATGAGCGCGTCGTCGCGGTAGACCCTGAGCGCCCGGTCGGTCAGGGCCAGGAGGTAGGCCTGCTCGGTGTTGAACTCGAAGCCGATCAGCCGCGCAGGACCGGGCAGTCGATCGACGAAGCGCAGGCCGTCACGGCGCGCCAGGCCGCCGGTCGGGTGGATGAACACGTTGGTCAGCCGCGCTGCCCCGTTGGCATAGGCCCGAAGGTCGCCGCGGCCGAGCATCAGCGGGCTGATCTCGCCCGACGTGAAGCTGGTCTGCAAGGTGCGCAGCCGGCTCATGAGCGGCGCGCCTCGATCAGCGGAAACTGCTCGAAGGCGGGCGGCGTGTCCTGCTGGCCGTCGATCAGGCGGGCCAGGCGAAGCTCGTCGGCGGCCAGCCGGGTCAGGCTCTCGGCCCGGCTGGTGCTCTCGGTGAGCGGGATGCAGAGCTCGGCGGCCAGCCGGGCAATGAGCGCGTGGTCAAAGAACGGTGGAGTGTCCTCCTCCGCGGGTCGGAACAGGTAAGTCAGCACCACCGCGTCCGCGTTGGTGTGGAGGCGCCGCTCGGCGATGCGCATGGCGAGGCCCCGGCCGCGGCCGCCGGTGCCGGCGGACAGCGCCCGGAGGAAATCGGCAGGCAGAGCGAAGGCATGGCGGTAGTCGGCGACAGGCTTGTCGATCAGCCGGTTGAGCACGGCCTGCCCGGTGGCGAAGCTCCAGGGATGCGCCGACAGCAGGGCGTCGCGCGCCGGCCCGTAAAGAGCGCCCGCCACCTCGGCCTCGGCGGTGTCATCGTTGAAGCCGTTGATCGGCGTCGCGCCGATCTTGAGCAGGGCGCGGCTGGCCAGCGCCACCGCGGAAAGCGCCATGGTCGTCTCCAAAGGCTTGCAAGCGATGGGTGAGGACAAGGTCCGGCCCCGGCGGCGCATCCGCCCGGGCCGGGCCTTGAACGCAAGGCCGCCTGATCAGGCGGCGGTGTTGGTGGAGCCGATCGCGGTCATGTCCGCCACGTCGATGGCGCCGTCGGCGTTGGCCGCGACGCGGAACAGTCCGCCGCTGGTGCTGTCCTCGGTGTTGGCGAAAATCATGTCGCCGACCCGCAGCAGGTCGCAGGCTGTGGCGAAATACTGCGGCGCCGCCACCTCGGCGGGGGCGTCCGCGGTCCTGTAGTGCCACAGCGTGAAGCCGTTGGCGTATGCGAGCACGCTCAGGTCCTTGATCTCGAAGGCCATGGTGAGTCTCCGGCGAAAGGGGGGAAGGCGCGGCCGCTCAGGCCTCGGCGCAGGGCATGGCGACGACGCCGGCGCCGTCGATCAGGCAGGCGCCCTGGCTCATCATGTTGTTGACGAAATGCGCGGCCCGGTCGCCGTGCCAGGTGATGTCGGTCTCCACGTCGGCCCCCGCGGCATGGCCGACGGCGGTCTTGTGGTACCAGAAGCAGCGTCGCACGGTGCCGTCGAGCGGCAGGCCGGAATGCGGCAGCCAGAGCGTGCCCAGCCAGCGCTTGGCCTGGGTGCCTCGCCAGGGCAGCTCGTCCGGCCCCAGATAGTCGGCGCTGGAGAACTCCTCGAGCGCCAGCAGGTCCGACCATTGCTTCCAGCCGACGACCGCGTAGCGCTGGCCGTCATCCGGCACGTCGGCGGCGCCGAGCCGCTCGAAGGCGGCCAGCACCTTGGCCTTGGTGAGGGCGTCGGCGCCCGTGCCGGCCACGGCCGGCGTCGCCGTCAGCGCCGCGATGATGAGCTCGTCGGTCTTGCGGCCGAGGGCGTAGGCGCCGGCGTTGGCGATAACGGTCCGCTCGTCGATGTTGGTCTTGAGCTCGTCGAGCCGATCGACCCAGTCGCCGGCGTAGAAGTCCGCCAATTCGCAGGTGGCGGGCTCGTGCTCCAGGTTCATCACCGGCACCTGGCCGTGGCGGGCCTTGGACGAGGCGATGCCCTTGCCGACCTTCTGGAAGGTCGTGCTGGACCCACGCACCCCGTTCTTGCTGCGCACAGTCGCGCGCAGCTTCGACCCCATACGCTGATAGGCCTCATGCACCTCGCGCTCGAACTGCTTGACGAACGCTTGATCGATCGAAGTCGCCATCCTGGTCCTCGCTGTTCTCTGTGGCTTGCCGTGACCGCGGGCCGTCCGCCACGGCGCGGACGCGCCGGACCGATCGCGGCGGTCCTGACGGACGACCGCGCTTGCGGGCGCGCCACGCGCCGTGCCGCCCGCGGTGCCGGTCCCTCTGCAGGACACGGCCGCCACGGGGTCGGCTCGTTCGGTCGGGTCGGGGTGGATCGCCGTCGGCGGCTCGAAGCTGCCGCCCGAGCGGCGTACGCCGCCGCGCGGGCGCGGCTGTGGCGTTACGAGGCTCAGTCTAGGGTCTATAGCCTATTATGTCAAGCCTTATAAGATGAGATTCCAATTGATAAGAACGGGGGCGCCGCGGCTGTGACGCCCTCCTGAAGGAACGGAGGCGGCACGGGCCGGCCCCGCCAGGGCGGCGGCCCGTGCCGGGTCGAGGCGCGCGGCGCCGGGACTCAGGCCATCAGGACGTCGGCCAGCTCGGCGCCGGCGGCATCGGCGTCGACGCCGGCGGCGGCCAGCGCCTCGAGCGGCAGGTCGTCGGTGCCGGCCGCGTCGGTCAGGGTGATCGAGTCCTCGGCATCCGCGCCGTTTCGCGCGAGGACGAGGATCAGGTCGAGGGCGTCGAGGTCGACGATGGCGTCGGTGCCGTCGTCCTCATCCTCCTCGAGCCTAGTCGCAAGGTCGAGGAAGTCCTCGGCATGGTCGAGGACCACGTCGAGCTCGCCGGTCCTGATCTCAAGGACGTCGAAGGTGGTCTCATCCCCGCCGTCCACGTCGAAATCGGCGACGACATCGTTGCCGCCCTCGTCGTAGATGACGGTGTTGCGGTCGCCCGGGCCGCCGAGCGCGTGCACGTCGTCGCCGCCGCCGCCGCGCAGCTCATCGTCGCCGGCGCCGCCGACCAGGGTATCCGCGGCGGCGCCGCCGTCGAGCACGTCGTCGCCGGCCTCGCCCATCAGAACGTCCGCAGCCGCGCCGCCGAACAGATCGTCGTCGCCGTCGCCGGCCGCGAGGGTGTCTTCGCCGTCGAAGCCGATCAGGAGATCGGGGTCGGCCGTGCCGACGAGCATGTCGTCGCCGGCGCCGCCGGCGATCCGCTCATGGGCGATGAAGGCATCGTCCTGCAGGTGCTCGACATCGGTGTTGCGCAGGATGATGTCGGAGAAGCCGGTGTTCTTGATGGTCTCGAGCAGCTCGGGCTGGTCGGCCAGGCGCTCCTCGAAG
>CAZTHL010000131.1:0-7535 GCA_964613585.1 uncultured Mycobacteriaceae bacterium
GCCTCGACCTCGCTGTCGAGCGCCGAGGTCGCCTCGTCGAGCACCAGGATCGGCGCGTTCTTGAGCAGCACCCGGGCGATGGCGATGCGTTGGCGCTGGCCGCCCGACAGCTTGACCCCGCGCTCGCCGACATGGGCCTCCCAGCCGCTCCGGCCGTGCCAGTCCTTGAGCTCGCCGATGAACTCGTCGGCATGGGACTGACGGGCCGCGGCCTCCAGCTCGGCCTCCGACGCCTCGGGGCGCCCATAAAGGATGTTGTCGCGCACCGACCGGTGCAGCAGCGAGGTGTCCTGGGTGACCACCCCAATCTGCGCGCGCAGGCTGTCCTGGGTGACGCTCGCGATGTCCTGTCCGTCGATCAGGATCCGCCCGCCTTCGAGATCGTGGAAGCGCAGCAGCAGGCTGACCAGCGTCGACTTGCCGGCGCCCGATCGGCCGACCAGGCCGACCCGCTCGCCGGCGCGCACGGTGAGCGTGAGATCGTCGATCACGCCGCCGCCCTTGCCGTAATGGAAGGTGATGCGCTCGAAGCAAATCTCGCCTCGTGGCACCGCAAGCGCGCGGGCGTCCGGCCGATCGACCACCGTGTGCGGCCGGGCGATGGTGGCCATGCCCTCCTGCACGGTGCCGATGTTGTCGAACACGGTGGCCAGCTCGAACATGATCCAGTTGGCCATGTTGTTGATGCGCAGGATGAGGCCGGCGGCGAGCGCGAAGGCGCCGAGGGTGATGGCGCCCCCGGACCACAGCGCGAGCGCCAGCCCGCCGGTGCCGACGATGAGCACCCCGTTGAGAATCCAGACAGTGATCTCCATCCGGGTGACGAGGCGCATGTGGTCGCGCATCACGGTGAGGTGCTCGCTGAGCGCGTGGCGGGCGTAGGCGTCCTCCCGTTCCGTGTGCGCGAACAGCTTCACGGTGGCGACGTTCGTGTAGCTGTCGACGATCCGCCCGGCCAGGGTCGAGCGCGCCTCCGACGCGGCCTGCGCCTTGTCCTTGAGCCGTGGGATGAACCAGCCCATGGCCATGCCGAAGCCGGCGATCCACAGGGCGAGCGGCACGACCAGCAACGGGTCGGCGTCGAGGAACAGGGCCACGGTCAGCACCACGTAGATGAGCGCGAACCAGATGGCGTCGGTCGAGTGCTCGACGGTTTGGCGCAGGGCCGGTCCGGTCTGCATGACCTTGTTGGCGATGCGCCCGGCGAAGTCGTTCTGGAAGTAGCCCAGGCTCTGGCGCAGCACGTGCCGATGGGCTTGCCAGCGGATCAGGTTGGTGAAGGAGGGCGCCAGCGCCTGGTTGACCAGCACGGTGTGCAGGCCGAACACGAGCGGGCGGACGACGAGGGCGACGACGGCCATGAGCATGAGCGTGACGCCGTGGTCGGACAGGAAGGTCTCCGGCGTGCCGGCCTGCCGGGCGAGGTCGACCAGGTGCCCGAGGAAGGCGAACAAGGACACCTCGACCAGGGCGGCGAGGAATCCGACGCCGAGGATCACCCCCAGCATCGGCCGCACTTGGCGCACGTAATGGGCGAAGAAGCCGATCAGCCGGTCCGGCGGCGGACCGGGCGGGGCCGGACGGAACGGGTCGATCCAGCCTTCGAAGCGGTCGAGCATGGCGGCCTTCGCCCGCGTCGTCGCGGGCCCTCCGGGTGGGCTCGGGGTATCCCGCAGCGGCCGCCATCGGCAGCCACCGATCACGCCGTCGCCGAAGGAGGCGGTCACGGCCCCGCGGCGCGATCGCGCGGCGCGCCGGATCGGCTCTATACCGTGCCGCCCGGAAAAAGGCGAGCCGCTGCCTTATGCCGGCGAGCCAATGACGCGGTCATTGATGGGGCCCGGCGTTCGCCGGGCCCGGCCCGAGGCCGGCAGGCGCCCGCGGGCGCTCGAGGTCCTGAGGGTGTCCTCTGCTACTCCGGCATGCCGAGCGCCTGCATATACAGGTCGAGCAGTTCCTCCTGCTCGCGCCGCTCGGTGTGCTCCATCTTCCTCAAGCGAATCACCTGGCGCATGATCTTCGTGTCGAAGCCGGTCGCCTTGGCCTCGGCATAGACTTCGCGGATGTCGGCGGTAAGCGCGGCCTTCTCCTCCTCCAGCCGCTCGATGCGCTGGATGAAGCTGCGCAGCCGTTCGGCGGCGATGCCGTCGGCCGAGCCCGAGCCGGCCGCGGTGCCGCCCGGAGCGCGGTCGTCCGGCGGTGCCGGGCTCGGCGAAGGGGCGTCGGCGGTGGCGGATTCGGACATGGGCGGACGGGGCTCCTACGGCGGGTGACGGACGGGGATCCGGACGGCGCCCGCCCCGGGATGCCTGGGGGCCGGCAAGGCCGCGGACCTTACGCGCAGGCCTCCGGGGGACGCAACCATGGCCGGGCCCGGCCGGCGGCCCGCCTCGGTGGCACCGGGGCTTGCCGCGTTCCCGCCCGGCCGCAACACGCCGCTTCATGCCGGGCGGCGGGTGTGGCAGAAAGCCGGCGACCGCGGGCGCGCCGCCCCGGCCCCCGAGCCCCGAATCACGAGCCTCGCGCCCATGCAGCCCTTCACCACGCTGGTCGGTGTCGCCGCCCCGTTGCCGATGGACAATGTCGACACCGACATGATCATTCCCAAGCAGTTCCTGAAGACGATCGAGCGCACGGGCCTGAGGCGCGGGCTGTTCCACGAGCTGCGCACCGACGAGGCCGGCAGTCCGGTCGACTTCGTGCTCGACCGGCCCGCCTACAAGGACGCGCAAATCCTGGTCACGGGGGAGAATTTCGGCTGTGGCTCGAGCCGGGAGCATGCGCCCTGGGCGCTGCTGGACGCCGGAATCCGCTGCGTCATCGCGCCCAGCTTCGCCGACATCTTCTACAACAACTGCTTCAAGAACGGCATCCTGCCGATCGTCCTGCCCAAGGAGGATGTCGCCAAGCTGATGGACGATGCCGAGCGCGGCGCCAATGCCGTCGTCAGCGTTGACCTGGAGGCGCAGGAGATCCGCGGGCCGGACGGCGGCGTCGTGCGCTTCGACATCGATCCGTACCGCAAGCGCTGCCTTCTGAACGGGCTCGACGACATCGCGCTGCCGCTCGAGCATGGCGACAAGATCGACGTCTTCGAGGCGCGTGGCCGCGCCGAGCAGCCTTGGCTATGGGGAGCGACGTCATGATCCGGTTCCTGCCCGGTCTGGCCGGTGCGCTGGCCGGCTTCATCACCTTGAAGGTGTTCGCGGCCCTGGGGGTCGATGCCATCGCCGGCCAGCTGGCGTTGTTCCTGCTGGGCTACGCCATTGTCGCAGTCGCGGCCGATCGCGCGCTGATCGAGTATGGCAAGCGCCGATGAATGCTGGCCCGACCCGGCCGCTTGTCGCTGCGCGCGAAAGGGCCGACTGTCAGGGGAACAGAATAGGCGAGCGGGATTTTCTCCCTGGCAAGGGACCGTCGGTCTGCCTGCCGGCATCAACAAGAACGGGGAACCATTCATGCGCACGCGCATGCTCTTGATCGTCTCGCTGCTCGCTTGGCCGGGCTTGGCCGGGGCGACGACCGAGGTCGACTTCAACGTCGCCTCCATGCAGGACCTGATCGACCTCTGCGGCACCGGGCCGGACGAGACGCTTGTCACCCAGGCGCGCGAGTTCTGCTACGGCTACCTGGGCGGCGTCGGCGACTATCACCGCGCCCTGGCGGCCTCCGGCGAGCTCCAGCCGATCTACTGCGCGCCGGAGGATATCAGCCGCGAGCAGGCGCGGACCATGCTGGTCGAGTGGGCCGAGACCAACTCCGACCGCATGGCCGAGCCGGCGATCATCGGCCTGCTGCGCGCGGCCGAGGATCTGTTCCCCTGCCCCTAGCGCCATCGGGCGGGCGGACGCGTCGCCATGATGGAGCCGATCACCACGGAAGGACCGAGACGATGACGCGGATCACGGCACTGGTGCTGGCCGCCGGCCTGGCGCTGGCGGGATGCGCCGGCTTCAGCGAGACCGAGCAGCGGGTGGCCACCGGGACGGCCGGCGGCGCGGCCGCGGGCGCCGCGCTGGGCGCCATCGGCGGCAGCGCCAAATGGGGGGCCATCGCCGGCGCGGGCGCGGGCGCGCTCGGCGGCTACGTGCTCGACCAGCACAAGCAGAGCCAGGAGTAGGGCTGTTCGCGTCGTCGACGTGAGCGGCCGACGGATCCGGCGGCCCATGCGGTGAGCGGCTTGGCGCCGGCAGGCGCCGAGGCCGCGCGGGCGTCCCACGGCGTCGGGTCGGGCGCCCCGTTGCGCTCCGCTGAGCGTGTACGCCAAGGCGCGCACGCGCCACCGGGCCCCTGACGCCTCGGCGGCCATGGCCGGTTACGGCATGATCGGCCAAGGCTGCGGGCCACGGCACGAGGAGGGGACGGGATGCGAACGGTCTTTCAAGGGACGGCGATGGCAGCGTTGGTGCTGCTTCTCGGGCCGTCCGGCTGGGCGGCGGAGGAGCGCGACTTCATGCTGCGCACCACGCAGGATCTGGCCGATGTCTGCGCGGTGGAGCCGGGCTCGGAGATGTACGCCCAGGCAATCCATCTGTGCCTGGGATTCCTCGAGGCGACGACCCAGTACCACGACGCCCTCGCGGCCGGCGAGAGTGGCGAGTCGATCGTCTGCTGGCCCGACGGCGCGCCCACGCGCATGCAGGCGGTGGAGGCCTTTGTCGACTGGACCCGGCGGAATCCCGACCATATGGACGATGCCCCGATCGAGGGGTTGATGCGCGCCTTCGTGGAGCGCTTTCCTTGTCCGGACACGATGTAGGGTTGTCGGAGCCCGCGGGCGTCGGGCCGGCCTCGGGCCGGCGGCCACGGCAGGCGTGCAAGGAGACGAGGACGATGGCTGAGGTGATGACCGCCGGGCTGGACGCGGCTGCGGAGACCGGGACCGGGTGGGCTGGCGGCGAGGCGCCGCGGCGGGAGGTCCGGCGGCCGGGCGCGCTCGGGCGGCAGGCGACCATCCGGCACCCGGAGCGTGGCCGGCGGGCGGCGTGGCCGCTCGCGCTGACCCTGGCCAGCCTGCTGCTGGTGGGCGCCTGCGCGGGCCTCGGCGACACCGAGCAGCGCACCCTGACCGGCGGCGCGGCGGGCGCCACGGGCGGTGCCATCCTGGGCGCCATCGGCGGCAATGCGGCGCTGGGCGCCGGCGCCGGCGGCGCCGCCGGCCTGCTCGGCGGCTACCTCTATGACCAGTACCAGCAGAGCCGGCAGGAGCCCCGACAGCCGCAGTAGAGGCCGGAACGGCAACCCGCCCCGGGGCCGCCGGCGCGGAAGGCACCGCCCGCGCGGCCCGCTGGCGGGGTCGCCTCTCTGGTTCAGCGTTCAAAAGTGGAAGACAACGAGACGAGTTCAGCGAAGGTCGAAAAACGCGCTATTCTTGAAGATGCAAGGAGCCAACGACGCTCGATGCGGTGCAGGGTCATGACGATGTCTATGGCAGCACGGTCGAAGGCGTCGATGTTGTCTTCATGGGCGTGACCGACGTCTCCTGAGCCCAGGAAGTCTTGTGGGGGACCCCGGTCGTCAAGCCCCATTCAGGGCGCGCGCAGTTCAGGGTCATGCAGGGCTCTCCGGGCGCTGGACGTCGCTTGCAGCAAGCCCCACCATCGCCGACGACAGCTCCCACAGCCGCCGGGCGGCGTCCCGGTCCTGCGAGG
The DNA here is from genome assembly GCA_964613585.1 of uncultured Mycobacteriaceae bacterium. GTDB lineage: Bacteria > Pseudomonadota > Alphaproteobacteria > DSM-16000 > Inquilinaceae > CAZTHL01. The sequence goes on from CAZTHL010000131.1 coordinate 5,652, forward strand.
CGGGCGAGGAGCGGACCGGCCGGCACTGGTCGAAATACCTGCCGGTGACCTCGGCGACCGCGGGGGCGCTGGCCAGGTAGACCGGCGTCCGGCCGCCTTCCTCCGGCGAGATCGCGATGAGCCGGGTCGCCAGGGTCCACGCCAGGCGGCCGGGCAGGCGGAGGCTGCCGCCCAGATCCGTGCGAACGAAGCCGGGGTGCAGCGCGTTGGCGGTCACGCCGGTCCCCTCGAGGCGCCGCGCGAGCTCGTAGGTGAACAGGATGTTCAGCAGCTTGGAGTGGCTGTAGACCTCGAAGGCGCGGTAGCGGCGCCGGCTCTCCAGATCGTCCAGGCGCGGCTTGATGCCGCGGTGCGCCCCCGAGGCGACGTTGACGATGCGCGACGGCGCCGCCGCCTTGAGCCGGTCGAGCAGCAGGCCGGTCAGCAGGAAGTAGGCGAGGTGGTTGATTGCCAGGGTCAGTTCGATGCCCTCCGCGCTTTCCCGCCGCCGGGAGAACATCGCGCCGGCGTTGTTGATCAGCACGTCGAGCCGGTCCCAGCGCGCCTTGACGTCGTCGGCAAGGCGTCGCACCTCGGCCTGCCGCGACAGATCGGCCTTGAGGAAGGTGGCCCGCTCGGCGCCGGCGAGGCGGTTCACCTCGGCCGTCGCCTCCCGGCCGCGCGTCTCGTTGCGCCCCACGAGAATGAGCGCCGCGCCGGCCCGGCCCAGCGCCCGCGCCGTCACCCGGCCGATGCCGGCAGTGCCGCCGGTCAGCAGCACCTTCCTGCCCTCCATGGACGCGGCGGCCTTCGGGTCGGCGGTGTGGCGGTGGTCGGCAGAAGGCATGGATCGAATGCTCGGCTTCGCGGGTCTGCGGCGTCTTGCCGTCAACCGGACCTTCCTCACATAGGCCGGCCGGGTCGCCGGCGTGAGGGTCGGCTCGGCAATGGACGGCTTTCGCGGCGGCTTGCAGGAGAGACCATCGGGTCCGGCGCCCGGGTCCGGCGCCCGGGTCCGGCCCCGTCTGCCGCGCGCGGTCAAGCGGCGGCTCGTCCTCGACGGCGCCGGGTCCACAGGACCAACAGCCATCACCTCCATGGGCCCACGTGGCCGAGGGCCGGGGCCTTCGTCGCACCCGCCGCCGCCCCTGTGCCGGGCCTGACAAAGCCGACGCGCTTGTCGCGTTGCCGACAGGGTCGGCGGCCCGACCGCCGCGCCGCCGCCGTCCTTCGGCGGTGGGCGGGACACGCTGAGCGATGCCGGCACAGCGGCGGAGGGCGCGGTTTCGTGCGGGTTTCGCCGACCCATCAAGAAAGGCTTCGGCCGCCCGGGCCGCCGGCGGCCGGCTCTGGCACGGCCGTTGCTCTCCCATGGGCAAGCGGCGTCCCTGCCGCCGGCGATTGGTCCCCCGCCCCGACGCCGGGACCGCCCGACACGCGGAGCACATGCCCATGAGCGACCTGCGCCAGATCGCGTTCTACGGCAAAGGTGGCATTGGCAAGTCCACCACCTCCCAGAATACCCTCGTCGCCCTGGCCGAATTGGGCCAGAACATCCTGATCGTCGGCTGCGACCCCAAGGCCGACTCCACCCGCCTGATCCTGCACTCCAAGGCCCAGGAGACCGTCCTGCAGAAGGCGGCCGATGCCGGCAGCGTCGAGGACCTGGAGCTCGAGGACGTGGTCCGGGTCGGCTACAAGGGCATCAATTGTGTGGAGTCCGGCGGCCCCGAGCCCGGCGTCGGCTGCGCCGGCCGCGGCGTCATCACCGCCATCAACTTCCTGGAGGAGAACGGCGCCTACGACGGGATGGACTACATCTCGTACGATGTGCTGGGCGACGTGGTCTGCGGCGGCTTCGCCATGCCGATCCGCGAGAACAAGGCCCAGGAGATCTACATCGTC
>CAZTHL010000132.1:0-7237 GCA_964613585.1 uncultured Mycobacteriaceae bacterium
CTAATAGCGGCGCTTGCGGGCTCTTTGCTATTAAGACCCGTTCCTTGAAGCACTATTTTTTGCGAAAGCGCGAGAGACTGTCGCCGTTGCCATGAAGGATCTGCCGGCGGTCGGCCCCATGTTGGCAAACCGCCCTTGGCGGCCTTGCATCAGGAATGTGGACCGCGACTTGGCACAATCTTGATCGACGTTACGCCTTGTTTTGTCTCCAAAGACGGTGCCGATGCGCAATCAACAGGTCGAGGAAACGATCGCGGTGATACGCCTCGTTGAAAGGTGCCTTATCACCTTCCTCTTCGTCCGAATTATCCTGTTTTTCTTTTGCGTCTATCGAAGCGACGTCATCGGCCGAAAGGCCTGGATGGCCATGACAGCGATATCGTGTGGAGTTTCCACGGCCACGATTTGCTCGTGCACCTGTCATCATTGACGGCTGGGCGGCGTGCACCCAGCTCCCGGAGCTTTGCGAGCGGATGCCGGCGTGTCTCGATGCTGTCCACGAGGCCGGTGACATCGAGACGACGCCCTTACAAGGATGATCGTCACCAAGGCACGCGGCTCACGTCGGATCCCTGATCCCTGATCCCTGATCCCTGATCCCTGATCCCTCAACGTGACGCGACACGCGAGGAGCCGGCACCGGCGCCGCCACGATGGCCTGCCACAGGGCAAGGCCCCCCAAGGCCCTCCACAGGGCAAGGCCCCCAAGGCCCTCCACAGGGCAAGACGCCCCCCAAGGCCCCCCAAGGCCCCCATTGTCGTGAACCGAAACGCCCTGCGGCTGTTTCGGACGGACGAGGTCGTTCCGTCCCAGGGGGCCGTCCATGACCGACACGCCGTTCCCGCCGCAGCACCAGGACCGACAGCCCGGCCGGCAGGCGCCGATGCGGCCGGAGCCCGACGACCGTCCGCGCTTCCCCGGCTCCGACCGCCTCGCCGGCAAGGTGGCGCTGATCACCGGCGGCGACAGCGGCATCGGACGCGCCGTCTCGGTGCTGTTCGCCCGGGAAGGCGCCCGCCTCGCCATCGTCTACCGGGACGAGCGCGAGGACGCCCAGGCCACGGCCGACCGGGTCGCCGCCGAAGGCAGCGAGGCGCTGATCATGGAGGGCGACATCGGTGACGAGGCGCTGTGCCGGACGGCCTTGGCCCGGACCCTCGAGCGCTTCGGCCGGCTCGACATCCTGGTCAACAACGCCGCCGAGCAGACCGAGCAGACCCGGCTCGAGGACATCTCCGCCGAGCAGCTGACCCGCACCTTCCGCACCAACGTGCTCGGCTACTTCTACATGACCAAGGCGGCGCTGCCGCATCTCGAGGCCGGATCGGCGATCATCAACACCACCTCGGTCAACGCCTATCGCGGCTCGGCGCATCTCATGGACTACTCGTCGACGCGCGGGGCCTCGCTGGCGCTGACCCGGTCGCTCGCGGTCAACCTGATCGACCGCGGCATCCGGGTGAACGGCGTCGCGCCCGGACCGGTCTGGACCCCGCTGATCCCGTCCACCTTCGACGACGACCAGGTCGCCCGCTTCGGCACCCAGGCGCCCATGGGCCGGGCGGGACAGCCCTGGGAGATCGCGCCGTCCTTTCTGTTCCTGGCCTGCGAGGACTCCTCCTACATGACCGGCCAGGTCCTGCATCCCAACGGCGGCACCATCATCGGCGGCTGAGGCGGCCGCGGCCCGGCGTCCGGCCCGGCGCCGACGGCCGGGCCGTTCGCCCGGGCATGGCCATCGCCGGCTGCCCTCCCGCGCGCCGGCGGACGCACCGCCGGCAGGGGGCGGCCGAAGCCCGGACGGCCGGAATGACGGCGGCGCCGCGTCAACCTTTTGGCAACCGTCGGCGTGGCAGGCTCGACCCCAGCATCGCCAGGGGTGCGCCCGCCGCCCCGGCGGGACCCGGTGAGCGGCGCCGTGTCGCCTCCGCCTCGGCCGATGCCGATCCTGCATCGCCCTACAGTGCCCTACGGCTCGCTACCCGGCGGCCCGGCGACCGGGCCGGCCAGGCGCAGCCGGGCATAGGCCCCGGGGAGGCGCCGCCGCACCGCCCAGGCGCCGGCCTGCGCCGCCGTGATGGCCCGGTTGAGCGCGGCCGGCGTGCCGAGGCGCTCGGCCCGGATCGCCCGCTGCTCGGCGCGGCCGAGGGCGGCCAGGCGCGCGGACAGGCCGGCCGGCTCGACCCGGGCGACGGCGAAGGGCAGGCGGCGGACGGTGCCGGCCCGGGCCAGCACGGCCAGGGTCAGGTCGTAGTCGGCCGCGATCCGGAAGCGCGGATCGAACGGCCGCGGGCCCAGCAGCGCGCGCCGGTAGACCAGCGCCGGGTGGTGCGTGAACAGCCCGGCCCAGGCGCGCTGCGGCGGCCGCGCCGGCTTGCGCCGCCAGCCCGCGGCCGAGCGCTCGAGCGCGTCGCCATAGAGGAGGTCGGGCGACCCGCCGAGCGCCTCGAGCAGCCGGGCGAGGGTGTCCGCCTCGGCCAGCGCGTCGCCGGCGTTGAGGAACAGAACGTGCCCGGCCGTGGCCCGGCGCAGCGCCCGGCTCATCCCCTCATAGGGGCCGGAGTCGGCGCCCGAGCAAAGGTCGGCCGCCGGGCCCGCGAGGACGGCGGCCAGCCCGGCCGAGCCGTCGGTCGAGCCGCCGTCCTGCACCAGCCACTCGATGCAGGCCAGGGCGGCGGCCGGCTGCGCCGCCAGGCTGGCATGGGTGCGCGCCAGGCCGTCGCGGTGGTCAAGGCAGACGGTGACGATGGCCAGGACGGGCCGGGCGGGCGCGGGGCTCACTCGGCGAGGCCGACGATGGTCGCCGCGCTGATCGCCAGGTTGCCGAGCACCCCGGTCAGGCTCTCCGACAGGGCCAGGAAGTCGAACGGCTCCGGGTCGCGCGGCACCACGATGGTCGAGCCGGGCGGCAGGAACACCGGCCGATGGTTCCAGGAGGCGACCGCCAGCGGCTCGGCACTGCCGTCCGGGTAGAGCACGAAGACCCGGCTCCGGTCGGCGCCGCGGGCGAGCCCGCCGGCCTCGCGGAGATACTCCCGCGGGGTCTTTCCGTCGCGGAACTGCAGGGCGGCCGGGGCCAGCACCTCGCCGGCGACGCGCACGGTGAGCGGCCGGCGCGGGTAGTGCACGGCGTCGCCCGCCTGCAGCACGAGGTCGAGCTCCGGCGAGCGGCCGAGCGCCTGCGGATCGGCCTCGACGACGATGCGGCCGGGCGGCTCGGCCGCGCGCAGCCGGGCGGCGAGCGCGCGCGCCCGGGCGATCTCGGCCTCGCGCGGCGGCTCATGGCTCGCCAGCGCCGCGGCGAGCCGGCTGTCAAGCCGGTCGGCGGCGGCGCGCAGTTCCTGCGCACGCACCGCCCGGGCCTGCGCCCGGGTGAACACCGCGCCGGCCGGATAGGCCTCGTCGGTCAAGCCGCCGGCCCGGGCAATCAGGTCGGACAGCCGCTCGCCGCGGACGATCCGATAGTGGCCCGGGCGGCGCACCTCGCCGCGGATCGCCACCGTGCCGGCGTCGAGCGGGTCGAACAAGGCATGGACGCGGACCCGGTCGCCGGGGCGCAGCATAATGTCCGCGGCCGGATGCCGGGCCAGGTCGATCTCGGTCCGGGCCGCCGTGAAGGTGCCGTCGGCCTCGGCGCCGCGCGCCAGGATCTCGACGCGGCGCCGGTCGGCCCGGCCGGTCAGGCCGCCGGCGGCGTCCAGCAGGGCGTAGAGGCTGGTGTCGGGCACGACCGGGTAGCGGCCGGGCAGGACCACGGCGCCGTCGAGCGACACCGCCGCGTCCTCGAGGAACCGGTCGACGGCGGCGGCGAGCCGGCGGTCCGCGAGCACCGGGCCGGGCTGCGTCGCGGCCGTCGCGGCGGGGTTGGCGTCGGCCGCGACGCCCGCGGGGTTGGCGTCGGCGGCGACCGGAATGGCCGGCATCGGGCCGAGATCGAGCTGCGGCGGAGGCGGTGGCCGGTCCGGCGGCGCCACCCGGTCGGCGCCCGCGTCGAGCCGCTCGGCGAGGCCGGTCCGGGAGAACAGGGTCACCGTGTCGCCGGCGCGCAGGCCGGGGGCCGGGCGGCCGCCCAGCACGGCGCGGGGCGAGAAGGCGAGGATCCGGCGCTCCAGGGTCGCCGGGTCGCGCCGTACGATGACCCCGAGCAGCGGATAGGTGTCCTGGGCGAGCGCGCGGCCGCCGTCGAGCAGCGCCGCCAGGTCGGGGGTCCGGGCGAGCGGCCGCGCGCCGGGCAGGCGGACATGGCCGGTCAGGCGAACGCCCGGCGTGTCCAGCCGCACGGACCCGCCGGGCCGCGCGGGGGCGGCGACGACGGCGCTCGCGGGGCGGAAGCCGAGGGCCTCGCCGGGGCCATCGCCGGGTCCGCCGGCGAGGCTCGCCAGCGCGGCCGGGGGAAGCGCGGCGGCCGTCGGATAGAGGCCCGGGCGGCGCACCCCCTCGACCACGACGACCGCGTGGGCGAGCGCCAGCGGCAGCAGCTCGGGGAAGCGCCGGAAGACCGCCGGGCACGGCACGCCCGACGGGGCCAGCCGCCGGGCGGCCGCGCTCAGCGCGCCGGCGCCGAGCGGACCCTCGGCCTCGGCCCGGACCGCCCGGGCGAGCGCGACCAGCCCGGGGCAGCGCGCGGCCCGGGCGGGCGACGGCGGCTCGCCGCGCAGCACGGCGAGGACCGGCGCGGCGGAGAGGAAGGCGACATCGGCCTCGGACAGCACGACCAGCCGGTCCTCGTCGCCGAGCGGATAGTAGCCGCGGCCGTCGAGGACGGCGGCCAGGTCGAGCGGGACCGCGCGGGCGGCGCCGGTGCCGCGGTCGCGGGTGAGCAGCGCGGCGAACGGCCGGTAGGCGCCCGGCGCCAGCGCCCCCGGCTCGGCGAGCAGGGCCGCCACCGAGCCGGCGCCGGCCCGGGCATACGGCCCCGGCACGGCGACGTGGCCGTCCAGGTAGACGGTGTCGCGGCGGCGGCCGGCGACCGGCGCCACCCGCAGGATGTCGCCGTCGCCGAGGCAGGGCTCCGCGGCGTCGTCGATCGCTGTCGCGCGCTCCGCCCCGTCCGGCCCGTAGGCCAGGCGCAGCAGGCGCAGCGGGCCCGGCCGCAGGGCGCCGCCGGCCAGCCGGATGGCCGCCGCCGGCGAGATCCGGCCGCGCTCCGGCGGCAGCTCGTAGATGCCGGGGGCGCGCGCGGCGCCGGCGACGGCGATGGTCGGGCCGAGCGCCGGCACCAGCAGGCGGTCGCCGTCCTCGACGGTCAGGTCCGCCGTCGACCCGGTGCCGCGCAGCAGCGCGTAGAGATCGATCGGATGGCTGGCGCCGCCGCGGACCAGGCGGATGCCGCGCAGGCTGCCGCCGCGATCGATGCCGCCGGCGGCGAGCAGGGCGTCGAGGACCGTGGCGACGCTGGAGAGCCGCTGCGGGCCGGGCCGGCGGACGGCGCCTGTCACCAGGACGCCGACCTCACGGAGCCGGGTCACCGCGACGAACACCTCGGTCGGCTGCCGGTAGCGGGCCGCCACCGCCGCGGCCAGCTCGGCCCTGAGCTCGTCGAGCGGGCGGCCGGCGGCCGGGAGCGGCCGCAACTCCGGCAGGGTCAGGGTGCCGTCACGGCCGATGGCGGCCTGCCAGTCGCGCGGCTCCGCGCCGCGCAGGGTCACGCGCAGCCGGTCGCCCGGGCCGAGGCGGTAGGCCCCGGGCACGGCGGCGACCGGGGCGCGGGACGGCGTCGGGTGGCCGGCCGCCTCGAACAGGGCATAGCCGAACGTTTCGAGCGGCTCGCCGGACCGGTCGCGGTACAGGGCCTCGAGCGGCGACGACGGAGCCGCCGGCGCCGGCACGCCGGCCGACCGGTCGCCGAGCGGCACGTTGGTCGATCGGTCGCCGAGCGGCTCCCGGGCGGCGGCGGAGCCGAGGCCGATCGTGATCAGCAGGAGCAGGAGGCCGGGGATCAGGCGGCGGCTCGGACCGGGAGAAGGGCGCATGCGGGCACCGGCGCGGGTGGCGTCTCGAGCGCTAGGTGCATGCTCGCGCGTGAAGATTCGGCAAATGGCGGGAGCGGGCCGGCGATGCGACGTGAGCCGGAAACGCTCTAGGAGCCGGGGGCGCGGCCGTCCAGGGAGAGCAGGGGCCGGTAGAGATCGGGCCGGCGGTCGCGGAACAGGCCCCAGGCGGCGCGCTGGGCGCGGATGGCATCGAGGTCGAGCGCGGCGGTGATCACCGTCTCCTCGTCGCGGCCGGCCTGGACCAGCAGCTCGCCGGTCGGCCCGGCGATGAAGGATGAGCCGTAGAACGTGATGGCGCAGCTCTCCCCGGCCTCGTGCCCGAGCCGGTTTGCCGCGACCACGGGCACGAGGTTGGCGGCGGCGTGGCCCTGCATGACCCGGGTCCAGTGGGGCTGGCTGTCCCAGGCCGGGTCGGGCGGCTCCGAGCCGATGGCCGTCGGGTACAGCAGCAGCTCGGCGCCGCCCAGCGCCAGGGCGCGGGCGGCCTCGGGAAACCACTGGTCCCAGCAGACGGCGCAGCCGAGCTCGGCGAAGCGGGTGCGGAAGACGCGGAAGCCGGTGTCTCCCGGAGAGAAGTAGAACTTCTCCTGGTAGCCCGGACCATCGGGGATGTGCGCCTTTCGATAGACGCCGAGCCGGCGGCCGTCGGCGTCGATCACGGCGAGGGCGTTGAAGTGGGCGTTGCCGGCCCGCTCGAAGAAGCTCACCGGCAGCACCACGCCAAGCTCGGCGGCCAGCGCCTCCATGTGCCGGAGCAGGGGGTGGTCCTCGGCCGGCCGGGCCAAGCGCAAGTGCCCGGGGCTCTGGTCCTTGCAGAAGTAACGAAGCGTGAACAGCTCGGGTGCCAGGATGATCTGCGCGCCGGCGGCGGCAGCCTCGCGGATCAGGCGCTCGGCGCAGGCCAGATTGGCCGCCTCGTCGTCCGAGCAGGCCATCTGGACCGCGGCGGCGATGACCTTTCCCATGCGCGCGTGTCGTCCCGAGATCGTTTCGTCGTGGAATCGCGGCCGCGTCGCCGGCGACGAGGCCGGCATTCGATGACCCTTCAAGCTGCCTAGATGGGTGGTTGCGTTACCGGCGAAAGCGGCCGACGTTCAAAAATTTTGACAAATGATGACGGCGGATCGGGCCGGGCCTCGCCCCGCCGCCGAGGGAGCCCGCCAATAACCGATGACCGGGGTTCCGACCGATCCGAAGGGATGAATACCCTTTCCTGTCCGGCGGCCTCCCATAACCAAGCCAT
>CAZTHL010000133.1:0-7224 GCA_964613585.1 uncultured Mycobacteriaceae bacterium
TCATGGTGCGGCAGTGCCACTCGAACACCTGCCCGGTCGGCGTGTGCACCCAGGATGAGGGCCTGCGCGCCAAGTTCACCGGCACGCCGGAGAAGGTGGTCAACCTGTTCACCTTCATGGCGGAGGAGGTGCGGGCGATTCTGGCCCGGCTCGGCTTCCGCACGCTGAACGAGATCATCGGCCGCACCGACCTGCTGACCCAGGTCAGCCGCGGCGCCGCCCATCTCGACGACCTCGACCTCAACCCGCTGCTGGCCAAGGCCGACCCGGGCGATCAGCAGATGTACTGCACGCTCGAGGGCCGCAACGAGGTGCCCGACACGCTCGACGCGCAGATGATCGCCGACGCCCAGCCTCTCTTCGAGATCGGCGAGAAGATGCAGCTCACCTACAATGTGCAGAACACGATGCGGGCGATCGGCACGCGCATGTCGTCGATGATCGTGCGCAGGTTCGGCATGACCGGGCTGCAGCCGGGCCATGTCACGGCGCGGCTGCGCGGCTCGGCCGGCCAGTCGCTCGGCGCCTTCGCGGTGCAGGCGCTCAAGCTCGAGGTGTTCGGCGACGCCAACGACTATGTCGGCAAGGGTCTGTCGGGCGGCACCATCGTGGTCCGGCCGATGACGGCGAGCCCGCTCGTCTCGAACCAAAACACGATCATCGGCAATACGGTGCTGTACGGCGCCACCGCCGGCAAGCTGTTCGCGGCGGGGCAGGCCGGCGAGCGCTTCTGCGTGCGCAACTCCGGCGCGGTCGTGGTCGTCGAGGGTTGCGGTTCCAACGGCTGCGAGTACATGACCGGCGGCACCGCGGTGATCCTGGGCCCGGTCGGCGACAACTTCGCGGCCGGCATGACCGGCGGCATGGCCTTCGTCTACGATCGCACGGGCGAGCTGCCGGATCGGATCAACCCGGACAGCGTGGTGTTCCAGCGCATCGAGGTCGAGCACTACGAGTTGCTGCTGCGGGGGCTCGTGGAGGAGCACGCCCGAGAGACCCAGTCCCGCTTTGCCGCCCAACTGGTCAACGACTGGGTGCTCGAGAAGGACGCGTTCTGGCAGATCGTGCCGAAGGAGATGGAGGGCCGGCTCGAGGTGCCCTTCCGCCGCCCCGAAGAGCCGGCTGCCGTGCCGGCGGAGTAGTACGGTCCCGTCGGACTCCTTCCCGCGTCCGGCGCATCGTCGCTGGATGCGGAAGGCTGACCCGCGTCCGGCATCTCGTTGCCGGACGAGGAAGACAGAGCGATCGTCGCGACCGGATCCTCGCGACGTCGCCGCGGAGCAGGGCCGCCCGATGCGGATCGGTCATCACGCTCCGCATCGGCGCCGCTATCGGCCCGCCCCCCCCCCTGCCCGGCCAGCCTGAGCATGCTGTCGGTGGGTGGCCGGGCGAGGGAGCGGGCCGGCGATGCCCTGTGAGCCGAAAACGCCCTACGGCGATGGGCTCCGGGTCGACCTGGAACACGCGCTCACCGTTCGGCCTTTCGACGCCGGACCGGCTTCGCGCCCTTCTGGTCTGGAGCGGCGGCCAAGGCATGGACCCTACCCGGACCGGCGCGGGCCGGATCGGCGCGGGCGACCACCCGATACCTCAGGGCGACGCGGAGACTGCCGGAGCGGACACGCGGCCGGGCCGCCCGGAGCGTCGCGTTACGTGCCTTCAACGGCCTGCCCGTCCAACGGCCTGCCCGTCGCCGGCACGCCGGTCCGGAAGGCCCGAGCCCGATCACCGCGGGCCGCAAGGGCCGCCTGCTGTCCGGCCCGCTGTCGGCCCGCTGTCCGCCCCCGCTGTATAGTGTGTCACACCGATCGTGACCACTCGTCGACCTGGCGCTCGGCGTCGTCCTTGGCGATACCGTAACGCTCCTGCAGGCGACCGACCAGGTGATCCCGGTCGCCGGCGGCGACCTCCAGATCGTCGTCGGTCAGCTTGCCCCACTTCGAGCGGGCCGAGCCCTTGACCTGCTTCCAGTTTCCGGCGATCTGATCCCAGTTCATGGCGATAGCTCCTTCTTGAAGTATTTGCGGCGTCGCACGGCGGCGGCGCGCCGCGGGCTGCCGACAGAACGTCACCAGGGCGCGCCGGTTCCGCGGCGCTCGACCACCCAGAGAGGTCCCTCACCGGGAGCCTTCGACCTCCGGCTCGAAGCGCGGCGCCACCTCGATCTCGGCCATCGTCCGGTCGACGGTCAGGACCTCCTCCTGCTTGTCGAAGGTCACGGCATCCCAGGGCACGCCGTAGAGCTCGTCGCCCATGCCGAGGAAGCCGCCGGCAGAGATCACCAGGGTGTCGATCTCGCCGTCGACCGTGTCGACCACGAGGTCGGCGACCTCGCCCACCTCCTCGCCTCTGACGGTCAGCACCGGCAGCCCGGCAAGCGCCCGGGCGAAGTACTGCTCCTCGGCCGGCCGGCCGCCGCCGAGCGTGTTCTGCACGGTGCGCGGCGGGATCTGGTCGCGCTCGGGCATCAGACGCTCGGCCGGCTCGCCCTCGTCCTGCCCGCTCTCCTCGATCTCCTGGGCCTGCAGCCCGGCCGCCGACGGACCGTCGGTCGCGGGATCGCCCACAGGCTCGCCGGGCCGTCGCGGCTCGACGGAGATCGTCGCCCCGGGCGCGTCGATCGGATTGGGATCGTCCTCCGACAGGGGCGGCATCGGCGGCGGCTCGTCGGTCAGGCGGACCGGCTCGTCGACGTCCCGGTCGGCCTCGGGCATCAGGTCCTGGGCCCAGGCCGGCGTGCCCGGCAGCAGCAGCGCCGCCGTGGCCAGCCAGCCCGCGGTGGTCATCAGGCGGGGTCTCACGCGGGTATCCTCTTCCATTGCGGGCCGCCGGAGCCGGCGCAAGGCCGGGCCGGTGGCCTGACGGACGGCCCGCTCTCGGCGAGCCGGCCCATGCAGCCCTTTGGAATGGCGAGAGCCGGTCCGGGTTCCGGCCACCTGGAAACCGGGCGGAAACACCGCGATACCGTGCAGACGCAACCGAAACGCAGGAGAGCGCGGCGCCCGCAACAATTACCTCGGTGAAACACGGCGGTGATTCAGGCCTTTATGTCATGGTCATTACCATCCTGGCCGTTCGCATGACGCACGAGCGGGGAGGCGGTGATGGCTGGACCGTATCGCGACGAGCCGTGGGGACCGGGCGGGCTTCGTCATGGCGTCGAGCAGCGCAATCGTTGGAGCCCGGCGCGGGCCGTGGCATTGTGGCTGGCAACGCGGAGCTCACCCAGCGAGCGGAGCCACGACAATGACGAGCGCAGCGGCGGTGGGCGGGATTACCTTCTTCCACGCGCCCGGGTCGCGCTCGACCATGGTGCTGTGGCTGCTCGAAGAGCTTGGCCGCCCCTGCACGCGGCGGGTCCTCAACCTGCACAAGGGCGAGCACAAGACGCCCGCGTTCCTGGCGGTCAATCCGCTGGGCAAGGTGCCGGCGATCCTGCATCGCGTTGGGGATGAGGAGGTGGCGGTCACCGAGACCGGGGCCATCTGCGCCTATCTTGCGGACGTGGCCCTGGAGGCCGGGCTCGCGCCGCCGCTTGGCGATCCACGGCGCGGGCCGTACCTGAAATGGCTGTTCTTCTACCCGGGCGTCCTCGAGCCGCTGCTGGGCGACCGGCTGATGCGGCGCGAGCCGGGTCCGCCCCAGCAGATGGGCTACGGCCGGCCGGACGAGACGCTCGAGCTGCTGGCCGCCGCGGTGACGCCGGGACCGTGGCTCCTGGGCGACATGTTCAGCGCCGCCGACGTGATGATCGGCTCGGGCCTCGCTTATGGTCGCCGCTTCGGCGTCCTGCCGGAGCATCCGGCCCTCGATGCCTATGTCGGCCGGATCGACGCCCGCCCGGCCTTCCAGCGCGCCATGGCGACGGACGAGGCTCTGGCCCGGGAACTGTCGGCCGGGGCGAGCTGAGCCCGTTCGGTTGACGGGAAAGGACGTGTGGCCTGCCTGCAGGACGCTGGGCCTGGCGGATGCTCTCGCTCATGCCGGCCATGCCTTGGGGCGGCCGGGCTTGATCGCCGCGCTCGAGGTCGTACGCGCTCGCTCCGCGGAGGCCGTTTCGACACTGCGCCGCTGACCGCGTTCTTCTGCCCCGCCGCGATCCCATGTATAGGGGCGGCATGACCGACAGCGCCCCCCACACCCCCGCCGCCGCGGGCCCCGGCGCCAACGCCGACAGCGCCAGCTGGCTTGGCCGGCTGCGCGCCGGGCTGTCCCGCTCCTCGGCCCGGATCACCGACGGCATCACCGGCATCTTCAGCGACCGCAAGCTCGACGACGACACGCTCGAGGAGCTGGAGGAGCTGCTGATCATGGCCGATCTCGGGCCGGCCACCGCCTCGCGCATGACCGCCGAGCTGGCCCGCACCCGCTTCGGCAAGGACGTCTCGCCGGACGAGGTGCGCATCTCCCTCGGCCAGCAGATCCTGCAGGCGCTCGCCCCGGTGGCCCGGCCGCTGGTGATCGACCCGAGGGAGAAGCCGACCGTCATCGTCATGGTCGGGGTCAACGGCACCGGCAAGACCACCACCATCGGCAAGCTGGCGCGGCAGTGGCGCGACCAGGGCCGCAAGGTGGTGCTCGCCGCCGGCGACACCTTTCGCGCCGCCGCCATCGAGCAGCTGCAGGTCTGGGGCCAGCGCGCCGATTGCCCGGTGCTGACCCGGCCGCAGGGCTCCGACGCCGCGGCGCTCGCCTTCGACGCCTTCACCCTGGCCGAGGCCCAGGGCACCGACGTGCTGATGATCGACACGGCCGGCCGGCTGCAGAACAAGGCCACGCTCATGGCCGAGCTGCAGAAGATCGTCCGGGTGCTGGGCAAGAAGCACGAGGGCGCGCCGCACCACACCGTGCTGGTGCTCGACGCCACCACCGGCCAGAACGCCTTCGGCCAAGTCGAGGCGTTCCGCGAGATCACCCAAATCAGCGGCCTGATCGTCACCAAGCTGGACGGCTCGGCGCGCGGCGGCGTCCTGGTCGGCCTCGCCGAGCGCTTCAAGCTGCCGGTGCACGCCATCGGCGTCGGCGAGCGGATCGAGGATCTGCGGCCGTTCGACGCCGGGCAGTTCGCCCGCTCGCTCATGGGCCTGGAGGGCTGAGGTCGGTGCCGGACGCGGAGCCCGCGGCGGAGTACCTGCATGCCGCCGCCCCGGAGACCTTCGAGGACCCGGCGGCGGCGCAGCGCCGCGTGGCGGAAATCTACGATCGCCATACCCAGCACCTGCGCGAGCGCTTCCGCGCCTACATCCGCGGCGAGCCCATGCACGGGCGAGTGCGCGCCTGCTACCCCTATGTCGGCCTGCGCACGCGCAGCTACGCCCGGGTCGACACCCGCCTGTCCTACGGCTTCGTCAGCGGCCCCAGCGACTACTGGACCACGCTGACCCGGCCGGATCTGTTCGACTATTACCTTCGCGAGCAGTTCAGCCAGCTTCTGCGCAATCACGGCGTGCCGCTGGAGATCGGCGTCAGCAACATCCCGATCCCGGTCCATTTCGCCTTTCCGGAAGGGATGCATGTCGAGCAGGAGCTGGAGCCGGAGCGCCTGCGCGAGCTGCGTGACGTGTTCGACGTGCCCGATCTCGTCTTCATGGATGACAGCATCGTCAACGGGACCTACCGGCCGGGGCCGGGCAAGCCGATGCCGCTGGCCATGTTCACCGCGCCGCGCATCGATTTCAGCCTGCACCGGCTGCGCCACTACACGGCGACGCGCTGCGAGCACTTTCAGAACTTCGTCCTGTTCACGAACTACCAGTTCTACGTGGACGAGTTCGTGCGCCACGGCCAAGCGCTGATGGCCGATCCCGAGAGCGGCTACGATGCGCTGATCGAGCCCGGCGAGCGGACCTCGCTCAACGTGCGGCTGGGAGGCGGCATCTCGGGCGGACTGCCCGCGCGCATGCCGCAGATGCCGGCCTACCACCTGAAGCGGCCCGACGGCTCGGGCATCACCATGGTCAACATCGGCATCGGCCCGTCGAACGCGAAGACGGCGACCGACCATGTCGCCGTGCTCAGGCCCCATGCCTGGCTGATGCTTGGCCACTGCGCGGGCCTGAGGAATACCCAGAAGCTCGGCGACTACGTGCTGGCCCACGGATATGTGCGCGAGGACCATGTGCTGGATGCCGACCTGCCGCTGTGGGTGCCGGTACCGCCTCTGGCGGAGATCCAGCAGGCGCTCGAGGGCGCGGTCGCGGAGATCACCGGCCTCGAGGGCTACGCGCTGAAGAGCGTGATGCGCACCGGCACCGTCGCCACCATCGACAACCGGAACTGGGAGCTGCGCGATCACACCGAGCCGGTCGAGCGGCTGAGCCAGAGTCGGGCCATCGCGCTGGACATGGAAAGCGGCACCATCGCCGCCAACGGCTTCCGCTTCCGCGTGCCGTACGGCACCCTTCTGTGCGTCTCCGACAAGCCGCTGCACGGCGAGCTGAAGCTGCCCGGCATGGCCGACGCCTTCTACAAGCAACAGGTCGGCCAGCACCTGCGCATCGGCATCCTGGCCATGGAGAGGCTGCGCCGGCTCGGGCTCGAGCGCCTGCACAGCCGGAAGCTGCGCAGCTTCCAGGAGCCGGCGTTCCAATAGAGCGTTTCCGCCTGACGCGGACTCAACGCCAGCCCGCTCCCCCGCCCGGCCAGCCCGAGCCTGCTGTCGTAGGATGGCCGGGTGGGGACGCGGCCGGCGATGCCCCCTGAGCCGGAACCGATCTGGCCCTCACCGGGGCCGCGCGCCTGGGTCAATTGCCGGACACAGGGCGTAGATCCCGGATGGTGAAGCCGTGCTCCTGCGCCAGCCGATCGGCCACCAGGCGACGATGGCAGCAGGCCGGATCGCGCTCGTAGCAGAGCAGGCAGGCCGGCGCCGTCCGGGCCAGCGCCGCGGCTCGGTCGAGGTCGCGCCGCGCCGTCTCGCCGTCGAGGTGCGCCAGAAAGATGCCGCGATAGCGTGCCGTGTCGCCGGCCCGTGCCGCGTCGCGCCCCGTCTTCGGGTTGCCGAGCCCGGCGAGATGAAGGTAGCCGATGCCGGCCTCCTCCAGCGCCGCCGACAGCGCTTTCCGGCCGCATTCCCGCCGGCGCGACCACGGCACGGCGCGCACGTCGATCACGGCGCGCACCCCCTCGCGGGCAAGCAAAGCGATGAGGTCGGCCAGGGACGTCTGCTGATAGCCAATGGTGAACAGCGTTGCGGCAGCACCCTGTGCCAACGAAGTCTTTTGG
>CAZTHL010000134.1:0-7072 GCA_964613585.1 uncultured Mycobacteriaceae bacterium
CTAAGGAGGTCTGCCCGCCGCGAGCCAAGTGCGAGGCGGTCCGGGTCGACGAGGTAACCAGCACCGAGCTTCCCGTGTTCGACCGGACGCAGCGAATGGCGACGGCGAACAGTGTGGATCACGGTCAGTTGAAGAAGCAGGCCGGCTTCGACACCGTCGCCGACAATGGCGGGCTGGTCTGCCTGGAGACGGAGGACAACGAGCATTTTTGGACGCTGTCGACCAACATCCTCCTGGACAGCGCCTGTGTCCCCGCCAGTTCGCGTGCAGTGGCTGCCGCCAACCGGAATGTAGGTGGGGCGTTCAATGCTGGCGGCGGGGTCTGTCCCGAATAGGCGCCGTTACTGCTGCTACAAATCTGCAAAATGACATTCCCGGCTCACTGGAGATACTGCAATGCGGACACCACCACGACTTTTATTATTTGGCGTTGCGCTCTTGACAATTTCTTGCCAGCAGACGACACAGAGAGAGCAGATGTTGGCAAGTGGAGGTCAATATGATGTTCAGATTACCGAGCCAATGAATGCACACCCCCGTTCAATCGCTTTCCTAAGTGAACCAGATAATCCCCATACCATCGTCGAAATGCCTCAAACACGAGAATACCTTCGCTCAATCCTCAAGAAATTGATCGACCAGACCCCAAAGGTCGATCGACCAATAAAAGTAGATGTTTTTGTTCATTCTGAAGGCGAACTTATAGGTGCATCCGCCACACCAGGCGATGACATTATCATAAAGCTGTCTGCACTCGACGGCTTAGAAACAGAAGGTGAATTGGCTTTTCTACTCAGCCATGAGCTAGGCCATATTGTTCTCGGTCACACACAACGCGAAAGCTTTCTCACCGGGAATAGGCGTGCCGGAGATATTGTCGCCAAACTTGGGCTGATCGCTTCTGCACTTGCTGCAACGGAAATTGATGTCGTTGGAGGAAATGTAACCACACGTACCGACGAAAGCTATATGCAGACGGCTACGGAATTGGAATTGGTCGTCAGGGCTCTTCAGGTGTTTTTGGAAGGTGGGCTCAATCCTGCGTGGTCGCGAGGCCAAGAAGAAGAAGCTGATGAATTCGGCATCGACCTCATGGAGAAAGCTGGATACAACCCGTTTGAAGCAACAGTAATGTTGAATCGATTGGGAGACAACTCTGGCGATTTGGCCGAGAGGACCGATCTTCTTCTGACCAAGGCGCAAATATTATTGACTGCGCTCTACCATCTTAGAGCAGAAAATGAATGGCAAAGGGCTCTTGGGCAGGTTGCGCTTGAGGGGACGTTCTTTTTGGGCCGGTCTGCCTTCAGCGCAATCTCGGAAATGCACGATCCAGTCAGAGATCGCATAAAAAACGCACAACGCTATATAAATGAGTTTCATCAGAATGCCGCTACCAGATTGGAGGATCCTGATGTAGAAACTCGCTACCGTGAAAATATCCTTCAATCTACCGAAATTCGCAGGACCCGACAGCTCCTTGAACCTGCCTGGTCAATTGAAGGACAAATATACAAAGCGGCTAAAAGTGTCGGCGAAGATAACAATACTCTCTCAGGCGATGAATCGGTGCAAGAAATCCTCAGAGCCGCAGATGAGGAGGCGCAACGCGCATTATCCGGTGGTGGAGGCAGCGTTCCTTTCAATCGACTTATGGTTCGTTTGTTGCGGGAACGGCAGGGACGCTACGAAGACGCATTTCTCAATGTAAAGAGGATTGAAGGTCAAGCGAACGAGGTACCGACAATCTTGTCGGTATTGGCGTTCGAGCACGCGCGCGCCGGCAATCGTGCGGAAGCCCTGCAAGCCGTTGAGCGGCTGGAAAGCAAATTCGAGCCAGTGGACGGCCCTCTCTACGACATCCAAATCCGAGTGTTCCATGAATTGGGTGACCGGGAGAACCGAGACAGGATTGCCAGACAATGCGACCAAGCACACTCGGCGTTTGTCGGGGATAAATGTGCAACGCTCGCCCAGCAATTCACCGCTGAGGATCGCGCAAGCGAAGAGAAAGTTCCAGGAAAAACCGGAACAGAGGCTATCACGACAGTTCAGCAGGAGGACAGCGCCGACGGCCCAGCAGGCTTCTTCCGGAATCTGGTTGACGAACTCGGTCTACCGGATGCTGACGCCGACACTTAATCAGCGCATTAAGCGCGAGCCGGGCAAGCCTCCATTGTGACGAAACCATCTCGGAGCCAAGCCGCATCAGCGACTCAGCTACCTCCTTGCCAACCTCGGCACTGAGCGCCTTCCGCCAACTACAGCTGCGCTTCCCGGGTCTTGAGGAAACTCAGGCCCGGGTTCTGCTCCTGAGCGGTGTTCAGATGCCAGGAGTTGCGGGCCAGGAAGACCGGGGCCCCGTCGTGGTCCTCGGCCATGCTGGCTTGGTTGGCCTCCACGAACCTCTTGAGGGCCGCCGGGTCGTCCGCCTCCACCCACCTGGCCGTGAGGAGCGCCGTGGGCTCGAAGCGCACCGGAATCCCGTACTCGGTACGGATCCGGTCGGCCAGCACATCGAACTGAAGCGAACCCACCACCCCGACGATCCAGTTGGCGTCCATGCGCGGCTTCAGGACCTGAGCCGCGCCCTCCTCGGCCAGTTGCTGAAGCGCCCGGCCCAGATGCTTTGCCTTCATCGGATCCTCCGGCCGCAGCCGCTGCAGCATCTCCGGCGCGAAGCTGGGAATGCCGGTGAAGCGGAGTTCCTCACCTTCGGTCAGGGCATCACCGATGCGCAGATTGCCATGATTTGGGATGCCAATGATGTCGCCCGCCCAGGCTTCCTCGGCCAGTTCACGCTCCTGCGCCATGAACAGCACCGGATTGTGCATGTTCACCGTCTTGCCGCTGCGGACATGGCGCAGCTTCATGCCGCGCCTGAAGTGGCCGGAAGCGAGGCGGAAGAAGGCGATCCTGTCCCGGTGCTTGGGATCCATGTTCGCCTGGATCTTGAAGACGAAGCCGGACACCGCCGCCTCCCCTGGCCCCACCGTCCTCCCATGGGTCGGTTGCGAGCGTGGTGGCGGGGCGAACGCGGCCAGCCCCTGCAGCAACTCGCGGACGCCGAAATTGTTGATCGCGCTGCCGAAAAACACCGGGCTTAAGTGGCCGGCACGGTAGGCCGCCAAATCGAAGGCCGGGCACAGGCCGCGGGCCATATCGACCTCCTCGCGCAGGCGTGCGGCCGCGTCGGCGGGCAGGAGCCTGTCGAGCGTCGGATCGTGCAACCCCTCGCACGTCTCGCCCTCATGCGGCCGCTCGCCTTTCGAGCGCTCGATGAGCACAAGTCGATCCTTGTGCAGGTCGTAGCAGCCGAGAAACCCCTTGCCCATGCCGATGGGCCAGCTCGCCGGGGTAACGTCGAGCGCCAGCCCTTGCTCAATCTCGTCAAGCAGGTCGAACGAGTCGCGGCCCTCGCGGTCCAGCTTGTTGATGAAGGTGACGATAGGCACGTCACGAAGCCGGCAGACCTCGAAAAGCTTGCGCGTCTGCTCCTCAATCCCCTTCGCGGCATCGATCACCATCACCGCGCTGTCGACCGCCGTGAGGGTTCGATAGGTGTCCTCAGAGAAATCTTCGTGGCCTGGCGTGTCGAGAAGATTGAAGGTGCATCCCCCATACTCGTAAGTCATCACCGAGGAGGCGACGGAGATGCCGCGCTCTCGCTCGACCTTCAACCAGTCTGAGCGGGCTCGGCGCTGCTCGCCGCGAGCCTTGACGGCACCGGCCTGCTGAATGGCGCCACCGAACAGCAGAAGCTTCTCGGTCAGCGTCGTCTTGCCGGCGTCGGGGTGCGAGATGATCGCGAAGGTCCGGCGCCGAGCGATGTTGTGGTCGATGGAGAGGTCGCGCGGGCTCATGGCGCCCGGCATTTTGGCAGCTTCGCCGCGATGTCAAGCTCGCGGACACGACGCTTGGCAAAGCCCGCCAGCCAAGCCCGCCATGGCACTCCCTCCGCTCGGAAGGGCAAGCCAGGCTCAGCCGGCGTTCGATCGTGCACGGACGAAACGCACCACGACGGTCAACAGCCAGTCCAGATGGCGCTGCACATCGGCGAAGCCGGGCGTTGGCGTGAGGGTGCGCTCGTCCATGTACAAGGCGCGATTGATCTCAAGCTGGAGCGCGTGCCGGCCCCGCTCGGGATGCCCGTGCCGACGTATGATCTCGACCCCCTTGTAGGGATAGTTTCGGCGAACCGCATACCCGAGATCGCGAAGCGTTTCCTCGACCAGCACCACCAGCTCGCGAGAGCAGGTGGTACCGTCACGGTCGCCAAGAACGATGTCCGTCCGGCGTTGGCCGTCGTCCAGATGCAGAGCGTTGGCGATCGACGGCATGGAATGACAATCGAGCAGAAACACCACGCCGAACTCGCGGTACCTCTGCTCCAGCGCCTGCTCGAGCGCGGCATGGTAGGGCCGGTAGCAGCGCTCAATCCGCCGGACGACCTCGTCGACGGCCAGACGCCTCTCGTACATGGGAATACCTGGTTTCGACAGGCGACGGATCAGCCCCATGCCCAGCCGGCTCTTTTCGGTCGGTACGGCCGTGCCCGGCCATCGCCCCTCAATGACCAGCGGATCGATGTCATCGGCAGCACGGTTTGGGTCGATGTAGCTGCGTGGGAACAGGGCTCGCAGCAGGGTTGCGCCGTGGCTCGGCGCGTTCTTGAAAAGCTCGTCCACGAAGCTGTCCTCGGCCTCGCGCAATTGCCGACGGTCGCAGACGAACGGAAAATCCACAGGGTAGGTGGTCCCGCTGTGAGGCGAGTCCAGAACGAGGGGCACCGGGTCCCCCAGCGGATCCACCCGTTCGAAGACGCCGTCCAGCATCTCTCTCACGGCAAGCTCGGGTCCTGACAACGGGCCGGGCCGGGCGTAACGCCGGCCAGACTGTTCCGAAGCCAGCCGAGAACCAGGCATTCCTCCTGGCGAGCCGCACACCGCGTCTCCAGAACGCCGAATCGGCATAGGACTCCGGCCGAGAGGGTCATGAGGACCACGGGATCTGGCAGGATGCTGATGAGGGCCGAGCCGCCTCGTATAGCGAGGCGCAAGGATGATGGAAGCGACGCCGATGCCCGCGGTCAAGACGCTAGGCAAGGTCCTTGGCGGCCTGCTCGGCGACATGATGTCCAACGTGTCGTGCCTGGGACAGACAACATGCGACCCGAGGCCAGCGGAAGCGGCGGAAACCATGGGAGACGACTTCTGGCTGGCTCTCTGACGCGTGTCGACAGGGACCGCTCAGGCCGTTTCGCCGTCGCTTGCTCTTGAAGGCAGCGCCGACCAAACGTTGATGTCAAAAGACAGGTAGATGAGGCTCGCCAAAGCCCGCCTTCGCGGCCGTCTTCTATACGCCCCAGGGCTGTGGACCCAATGATCCCGACGAACGAACCATTGACCCGACGGAAGGCTCTGGCAGGGCTTGCCGGAGCCAGCATTTCGGTACTAGCGCCACGTCCGGTCGCCGCACCGGCGTCACTCGTCACGTTGCCGGAGCCGGACCTTGCGGCACATTCGGCGACGGCGCTGTCCCGGGCGCTCAGACTCCATGAGATCACGGCCGAGATGCTTCTGGACTGTTTCCTGGAGCGGGTCAGGCTGCTTGATCCGAGCCTGAACGCGGTCACGACGATAAACGAGGCCGGAGCGCGGCGACGGGCACGGGCGGCCGATGCCGCACTCGACCGCGACGAGGTCTGGGGGCCCCTGCACGGGCTGCCAATGACGATCAAGGACACCCTGGCGGTGGCCGGGCTTCCCCAGACAGCGGGATCCCCCCTGCTCAAGCGATACGTTCCGCAACAGCATGCCGTGGCGGTGGCCCGTCTTGTCGATGCCGGCGCTGTCGTTTTCGGGAAGACGAACGTGCCCACGTTCGCCGACGATGTACAAACCTTCAACCCGATCTTTGGGACGACCAACAACCCATGGGACAAGACGCGCACGCCCGGCGGATCGTCGGGCGGGGCGGCGGCGGCGCTGGCCGCTTGCCTGACCCCGCTTGAGCTCGGCAGCGACATCGGCGGCTCAATTCGGACGCCGGCCCACTTCTGCGGCGTCTACGGCCATAAGCCGAGCTTCGGCCTTGTTCCCTTCGCTGGCCACATCCCGCCGCCGCCATCCCTGGTGCGCGCTCCCGATCTGGCCGTCGTCGGGCCCATGGCACGCACAGCCGAGGATCTGGAGCTGGCTCTCGACATCCTCGCAGGTCCGCACGGCGATGCGGCCCGCGCTTGGCGCCTCGATCTGCCGCCCGCGCGGCACGGCGAACTTCGCGCCTATCGTGTGGCCGCCTGGCTGGACGATGCGGACCTGCCAGTCGATAAGGGGTTACGCGCAGTCCTCGAGAATGCGATCGACGCCTTGCAGCATGAAGGGGTTCCTGTGGACGTCGGCGCTCGACCGATCGACAGCCTCTTCGACCACCACGCACTTTACATTGAGCTGCTGTCGGCCGTGTATGGACCGTTCATGCCTCTCGGAGAGTTTGACGAAGCTGTCGCTCGAGCTGGTGGCGGCCCGGCCGGCATTTCCAGCTACCAAAAAGCATTTGCCCAAGGCGCCACCACACGGCACGCACAGTGGCTGCGCGCCGATGAGCGTCGACAGAAGCTGCGGGCCCGCTGGGCAGGCTTCTTTGAGCGCTTCGACATTCTGCTTTGCCCGGCGACGCCGACGGTTGCCTTCCCACATACCCAAGACGGCTCGCCACTCGAACGCACGATACTCATCAATGGCCGAGAGCGGCCCTATCTCGACCTCTTGGCCTGGGCCGGGCCAGCAACCGTGTCGTATCTGCCAGCGACGGTGGCGCCGATCGGCCTGACGGACACGGGGCTGCCGGTCGGCATCCAGATCATTGCCCCATTTCTCGAAGACCGCACCGCCATTGACTTCGCCCGACGCCTTGACGCGGTGATCGGCGGCTATCGCCGGCCTCCGGCCACCTAACGAGTGCTGCCTCAGCCGACCGTCGTCCGTCCGGGCGTGGCGGATGGGAGCGCCCTGGGGGGTCGTGTCCCGCCGAGTGGTGTAGGAGCTGTGGGTAAGTCGGCCGCCGCAGC
>CAZTHL010000135.1:0-6972 GCA_964613585.1 uncultured Mycobacteriaceae bacterium
GCCCTGGCGCCGCGCCGCGGGCCTCTTCCGGCGGCCGCCGCCCCGGCGCGCGGCCGCGGCCGGCGGATCCTGCCGTCGGCCCGCCGCCGGCCCGGCCGAGTCCACGCGTCCCGAGTCCACGGGTCCCGGGTCCACGCGTCCCGGGGCCACGGGTCCCGCCGGCCGGTCGGCGGGCCCGCCCGCGTTCCGGGTCGAGGCCGCGATCGTCCGGCCGATCAGCCGCTCGATGTCCTTCAGCAGGCCGCGCTCCTCGGGGCCGCACAGCGTTACGGCAACGCCGCTCTTGCCGGCCCGGGCGGTGCGCCCGATGCGGTGGACATAGGCCTCGGGCACGTTCGGCAGATCGTAGTTGATCACGTGGGAGACGTCGTCCACGTCGATGCCGCGCGCGGCGATGTCGGTGGCGACCAGCACCGCGACCGAGCCGGCGCGAAAGCCGGCCAGCGCGCGGTCCCGCTGGCTCTGGCTCTTGTCGCCGTGGATCGCCGCGGCCGGCAGCCCCGCCTTGGCCAGGTGCCGCTGCACCGTGTCGGCCCCGCGCTTGGTCCGGGTGAAGACGATGGCCCGGTCGACCTCCGGCGCCTCCAGCAGGCCGATCAGCGCGCCGCGCTTATGCGCCCGGTCGAGATGGACGACGCTCTGGTCGATGGCCTCGATCGGCCGCGCCACCGGCGCGACCGCGATCTCCGCCGGCGCCTGCAGGAAGTCGGCCGCCAGCGCCCGGATCGGCGCCGGCATGGTGGCCGACAGCAGCACCGTCTGGCGTCGCGCCGGCAGGAGACCGAGGATCCGGCGGATCGCCGGCATGAAGCCGAGGTCGAGCATCTGGTCGGCCTCGTCCAGCACCACGGTCTCGGTGCGGTCGAGCCGGACGGCGCCGGCCGCCAGATGGTCGAGCAGCCGGCCGGGCGTGGCGATCAGGAGATCGACGCCCGGGGCCAGCGCGCGGATCTGCGGGCCCGGCTTGACGCCGCCGATGACCACGGCCGCCCGGTGGCGCCGAAACCGGCCGTAGGTGGCCACGCTGTCGGCGATCTGGCTGGCCAGCTCGCGCGTCGGCGCCAGCACCAGGGCGCGGGCGCTGCGCGGCTCGGGGGCGCCCTGCGCCAGGCCCAGGCGGTGCAGCAGCGGCAGCACGAAGGCCGCGGTCTTGCCGGTTCCGGTCTGGGCGGTGCCGAGGATGTCGCATCCCGCCAGCATCGCGGGGATCACCTCGGCCTGGATGGGCGTGGGGGAGCGGTAGCCTTCGGCCGTCACGGCCCGAAGGAGAAACTCGGCCAAGCCGAGGTCGTCGAATGTCGTCAAACGAACGCTTTCTTCCGTCGTCGCGAGCCGGGGGCTCGGCCAATCTCACGCGACGAGGTCCGTTCGAAGCGGAAATTGGAATGGATCCGCCGCCAGCGCCCCGACCCTTTCGGATCCGGACCCATCCGGCGGCGATCGATAGAGGCGGTTGCACACCACAAGCACCGCTAGCGACCATCCGTTATCTACGCGACCCGCCGCCCGCGTTCAAGAGACGCCGACCGATCCCGCCGGAAATCGGGGGCGCCCGCGGGCCGGGCCGGCCGTGTCGCCTACACCTGGGCGGGCTCGATCCCGCCGGGCCGGGCCGCCTCGCCCTCGCTGCGCACCCGCTCGAGCTCGCGGGCCCGCGCCGGCCGGTCCTCCTTGCGCTCCGGGAACAGCCGGAACGAGAAGCACTGGCCGGGGCTGATCGAGCGGGCCCGGTTGCGGTAGGCGATGGTCACCGGCCACGCCGTGGTCGGCCGGCTGGTGATGGTCAGCATGTCGTGGCTGACGTCGACCTCGAGCACCTGCCGGCGGTAGCGCACCGTGGTCCGCAGCCGCGCCACCTCGTGCGGCAGATGCGGATTGAACACGAGGCCGTGGCCGCGCACCTCGAGCCCGGTGTAGCAGCGCTCCATCAGGTCGACCGTTCCGGCCATGGCCCCCAGGTGGATGCCCTCCGGCGTGGTGCCGCCTTGCAGGTCCTTGAAGTCGCTGTTGAGCGCGGTCCGCGCCAGCTGCCAGGACTGCTGGCGGTCGGCCCGCGACAGCACCCAGGCGTGGACGACCCAGCTCAAGGTCGAGCCGTGCACCGTCCGCCGCATGTAGTGCCGGATGTTGCGGAAGATCAGGTCCGGGTCGAAGCGATAGCCAAGCCGTTCCAGGGTGTCCTGCAGCTCCTCGCGGGAGAACAGGTAGAACAGCATCAGCACGTCGGCCTGCTTGGAGATCTGGTAGCGATTCGGGTGGTCGCCCTCCTTCTCCAGGATCCGGTCGAGCCGGCGCAGATTGTCGTATGTCTCCCGATAGGCCTCGAACGGGAACTCCTCGAGCGCGCCAAAGCCCTCGAACTGGCTGATGATGCCGCCCTCCTCGAACGGCACGACGAGCCCTCGGCTGATCCGGTCCCAGCGCTCGCATTCCGCGTCGTCGACGCCGACCGATTCGAACAGCCAGCGCCGCCGCTCGTCCGGCAGCAGGTCGACCACGTCGAGCGCGCAGGCCAGCAGCCAGGCGACCATGACGTTGGTGTAGGCGTTGTTGTCGAGCCCGCCCTCCTCGGCCGGGTCGGCCTCGGGATAGGCGGTGTGGAACTCGTCCGGCCCCATCACGCCCTTGATATCGAAACGCCCGTCCGGACGCTCCTCGGCCAGGCTCGAGAAGAAGCGGGCGATCTCGAAGATCAGCTCGGCGCCGTAGTTGAACAGGAACTGCCAGTCGTCGGTGACCTGGTAGTACTTCCACACGTTGAAGGCGACGGCGACGCCGATGTGGCGCTGGCGCCGCGAGTTGTCCGGCACCCAGCGGCCGGACAGCGGGTTCAGGTGGACGCGCTGGCTCTCCTCGCGGCCGTTGGAGCCACTCTGCCAGGGAAACATGGCCCCGGCGTGGCCGGCCTCGCGGGCGGCCCGGCGGGCCGCCGGCAGGCGGCGGTAGCGATAGCCGAGCACCGAGCGGGTCACCTCCGGAAGGTGGAAGTTGAGCGAGGGCAGGATGAACAGCTCGTCCCACATGATGTGGCCGCGATAGGCCTCGCCGTGCCAGCCGCGCGGCGGCACCCCGACATCCAGGTCCATGGTGTGCGGTGACACGGTCTGCAGCAGGTGGAAGCGGTTGAGGCGCAGCTTGAGCTGGGAGTCGGCCCCGTCGTCCGCCTCGAGGCGCAGGTCGAACGCCTCCCACAGAGCCTCCCAGCTGGCGGCGTGCGCCGCCGCCAGGGTGGCGAAGCCGTCGGCGCGCGCCACCGCCGCGCGCGCCTCCTGCCCGGGATCCGTGGTCGCGGGATCGTCGGTGGCGAAGTAGGCGGCGATCTTCTCCAGCGTGATCGGCCGGCCCTCTTGGGCGTCCAGGCGCAGCTCCTCGACCACGGCGTCCGGCTGGCGCTCGACCCGGCGCCCGTGGCCGACGGCGTCGTCGGAGACCAGGCGCAGACGGGCGGCCAGCGCGATCTCCCGGCGCGACTGCACGGTCCGGCTGCGCAGCCAGGTCAGCGCCCGCTCCTCGCCGGTCTCCAGGGTCTCCAGGTGGCGGCCGGCAAGCTCCCGGTAGCGGGCCACCCCGGCGTTCTCGACGCCGCCGTCGAGCGCCGAGCGCAGGGTGACGGGCCCGGACCAGTTCTCGGGCGTCACGGTGAGCGAGAGCGCGGCCAGATGGCGGTGGCGCATCGAGACGATCCGCCGCTCGTCCAGCCGGGTGACGCGGCCGTCCACGTCCTTGAGCCGCAGGATCGTGGTCAGGATGCCGTCGCGCAGGCACAGCGACTGCCGGTGCTCGAGATGCTCGACGCTGCCGGGGCGCAGCCACTCGCCCTCGCCGATGCGCAGGGTCAACGGCAGCCAGCTCGGCAGGTTGACAAGATCCTCGTTCTCGATGCGCTGGCCGGACAGCTCCGTGGTCAGCCGGTTGTAGCCGCCGGCCAGGTAGGTCCCCGGGTAATGGGTGCCGTCGGCCTCGGCCAGGGAGAGCGCGGCGCGGCTGACGAGGTAGCCGTTGCCGAGCGCGCACAGCGCCTCGCGCAGCCCCGCCTGCTCGGGCACATAGCCGTGGTAGGTGAGGGTCCAGTCCTGCATGGCCCAATCCTGCATGGGATCGACAGCGACGAGCGGTGGCGCACGCGGCCGCGCCCGCGGTCGCGCCGCCGGTGCAACACCGGGCCCGGGGCTTTTGTTTCCGGGCGAGGGGGCGGGCGCGTGGCCCGGGCCGGGCAAGAGCTGCCGGGCCCGGGCCGGGACCCTCGCGCGCGGCCGACCGCGGCACCAGCGGTTGCGCCCGCCGGAGCGGCTCGGCGCGCCCGTGCCGGCCCTGGACATCGGCGGCCGTGCCGGCCTTGGACATCGGCGCCCGTGCCGGCCTTGGACATCGGCGGCCGTACCGGCCTGGGCGCAGCGATTGCCGGTGGCACAGCGATTGCCGGTGGCACAGCGATTGCAAAGAAATGTATCGGCACGATTGCCACGACCGTTGCAGGAGGCAAGGCCATGGTCGCCTTTCACGCGCATGCCGCCCCGTTCCGCTCGTCGGGATCCCCGCCGGGCCCGGCCCGCGTCTGCCCGCTAACCCGTCACGCCCGGCCGATCCCGGCCTCGGCGCCCGGGCCCGGCAGCCACCACCGCGGTCGACAGCCGCGCTTCCTGGCGTTGGAGTCGGCGGCGCGGCCGGCGCAGTCGCTGTCCCGCGGGCTCAGCCTGCTGCAGGCCGCCGACGCCGCGCTCCGCGATGTCGATCGCCGGCTCGTCGAGCTGCGCGCGCTGTGCCTGCGGGCGGCGGCCGAGCCGGGGCGCCGCGACGATCGCCGCCGCCGGCTCGCCGCCGGCCTTGCCGGCCTTGACCGGCTGGCCCGCGAGCGCGCCTTCGAGGGGCTGCCGCTGCTGGCCGCCGAGGGGCGCGTCCGCGTGGCGTCGGCGACGGGCCGGGCCGGGGACGGGCTGGTGGTGCGGCTGCCGGCGGTGACGGTGGCGACGCTCGGCCTCGCCGGGCTCGACCGCCTGGATTTGGGCGACGCGGAGCAGGCCGGCCAGGCGGCCGTGGCGCTCGACCTGGCGCGTACCCTGGTCTGCCGGCACCGGATTGCGCTGGCCAACCAGCAGAGCGCGCTCGGCGTGGCCGCCATGGCGGAGGAGGTCGGTGGGTCCGTGGTCTCGGCCGGGCCGCTCGGCGCCGACCTGGCCGACCGGATGTTGGTCGAGGCCGCCGCCGCCGCCGGCGCCCACCCAAAGGCGCTGGCCGGCCTGCTCTACCTGCTCGACTGAGCGACCGCGATGCGGCGCCGCTCCGGCGCCGGGCGGGGGCGGCGTCCGCGCCGCCCCGGCAGGCCGCCGTGACGGTCCCATGCCGCCCAGCCGACGACAGGGCTCACCGGCCCGGCTGGGGCGCGCCCGTCAACCCTGCCGCCGTCCGGGTGCGCCGTCGCAGGCCAATGGCTGAAGCCATCGGCTCGTCGGCATCAGGCGACCGAGCGGTCCGCGGAGGGGGCGGCCGACGTCCGGCCGGCCACGGTCAGGTCGAAGTTGGGGGCCAGCGGCGCGCCGGCGCGGGTGTCCGCGGCCAGGTCCTCGATCTCCTCCATCTTCCGGGACACATAGCCGACGATGGATTCGCCGATGCCCTGGACGGTCTTCAGCATCTCCTGGGCCTGCGGGCCGGTGACCACCTGCGCCTTGGCGGCGCGCGCCAGCTTGGCCTTCGCGGTGTCGGCGTCGCGCAGGTCGGCCAGCGTCAGGCCGCAGCCGTTCGGCACCTTGGTCAGGATGGCGTAGATGTCGTTCGACGGCAGGTTGTGGAAGAAGCCCTCGAGCGCGACGATGTCGTTGCGGAAGGCGGCGTGGTGGTAGACGGTGTTGCCGGCGCCGTCCTTTTGCAGCAGCAGCGACATGAGCGGGTTGCAGGGCGCCGGCGAGTCCTTCTCCACCGGCACCGGCTGGCGCACCGGCTCGCCGCGCACGAGCTTCTTGATGGCGATCTCGTCGTTCTTCAGCAGCGACATGATCGTGCGCAGATGGCTGTGCTTGCCGGCGAACAGCGCCTTGAACAGCACCCCCTGGCGCCGGCCGTCCCGCCGCAGCAGCTTCTTGCACAGCACCGCCTGCCGGTAGACCTTCTTGGTGGCGACGTCGGGCGGGGCCATGGCGCCGACGGTCTCGTCCACGTTCATCATCAAGAGGCGCAAGAGATCCTCGAACATGCCCTGGTTGGTCACGGCGATCAGCTTGAAGAACGCCGTGGCGCCGTCGCGCGGGTCGACGTACTCGAAGAACAGGCGGCAGGTGGCGGCGCGCTGCTTCTTGTCGGCCTGGGAGTCGACCGCCTGCTTGAGCACGTGCTGGGACAGCAGCCCGCGATTGTCCGACAGGTCGCTCGAGAAGATGGCGCTCATCATCCCGGCGCGCTTCTGGTCGTCCTTGGCGTGCTCGCCGATCGCCGCCTCGACATTGGTGATCGACAGATGCTTGGTCGCCACGAGCGCGTTCAGCGAGCGCCACTTGGGCGAGGGCACCAGCATCTTGCCGAGCGGGCTGACGCCCTGCCGGTTGCGCTTGGAGAAGTCGACGTCGAGGGCGAGCAGGATGCGCGCGATGCGCATGGTCTCCGGCCCCTCGTTCTGGCGCAGGCTGTCGGCCAGGTAGTGCCAGATGCCGTTGCCCTCGGCGTCCTCATGGTTGAGGAAGGCGAACACCCGGTCGGGCTGCTCCTTCGCCTCCCAGTGGGCCTTGCCGACCTCGAGCACGACCAGCGCCTCGATCACGTCGTTGCGGCTCAGCCGGTACTGCAGATAGTTCTCGCCGTTGTCGCCGATTGCGGCGTGCAGCAGGTCCGAGTTGTTCTGGTGCTTGATCCAGTGGCCGAGGAACGAGCTGAACTTGCCCATGCCCTTGGCGAAGCGCTCGGTGATGTCCTTGTGGATGGCGGCGAGGGCGGGTCGGGCCATGGTCGGGCGGACGCCTCCGGCCTCAGGACGCCGAGGCG
>CAZTHL010000136.1:0-6834 GCA_964613585.1 uncultured Mycobacteriaceae bacterium
GGGCCTCGGCGCCATCCTCGCCTTTCCGGGCTTCCGCCCGCACCCCGCGTCCAAGCGCCGCGTGCTGCTCGCCGGCCGGTGCGGGTGCGGGCGCGGCCTCGTCCTTCCGGGCCGAGGCCGCGGCGACGATCGGTCCGCCCGCTCCGCCCGGGCCGGCCAGCGGCACCTCCGGCATGGCCGGCAGCGCCGCCAGCGCCGTGGCGGCCCTGGGCGGATCACCGCCCGGCGCCACCGCCGGCGCCTCGGCGAGCACCGCCGGGCCCGGGGGAGAGGCGCCGGCCAGCGGCACCTGCGGCATGGCCGGCAGCGCCGCCAGGACCGGCGGCCCGCCGGCGGCGTCCTCCTCCTCGCCAAGGACCCGGGCCATGGCGTGCTCGCCCAGATCCTTGCCGGTGGTCTCGACGATCAGGCTCTGCGCGATGCCGGAGACCAGGCCGAGCGGCCCGCCGTAGAGGGTGTCCCCGAGGATGCGGGCCGGCGTGCCAATGGCGTCGCCGGTCAGCTCGCGGTAGAGGACCGAGACGAGCGGGAGGTGCTGCAGCGGGTTGACGACGTCGAGGGCGTCCCGGAAGCCGAAGTCGGCCGGAGGCCGGTCCGCGCGGCCCTTCGCGGCGGCATGCTCGGCGGCGGCGCGCCGGGCGCCCCGCTGGATGGTGGCCCGCTCCAGCCCGTTCTCGAAGCCGGACAGCGGTTCCTGACTGAGCGCCATGCGCGTTCCCTTCGGCCATGCCTCGGAAAAGCAGGCGCAGCAACCATCATGCCATCCTTGGATCCCGCGCCGTCGCGCCGACGGGGCGGGCCCCGGCAGCCCGTGCCGGGCCGGTTGCGTCCGGGGCGGCAGGAAGTGCCCGGGCCGGAGCGCTCCGGTGCGTGCAGGAGACGCCCTCTACAGCAGATGGCGGCTGCGCCGTCTCTTGGTGCTCAGGTAGAACTCGTTGTGCTCGCTCGGCGGAAAGGCATGCGGCACCCGCTCGACCACCTCGATGCCGCAGCCGGCGAGCTGATCGACCTTGTCCGGGTTGTTCGTCATGAGCCGGATCCGGGTCAGGCCCAGCTGCCGCAGCATCTCCGCGGCCGGCAGGTAGAGCCGCTCGTCGGCGTCGTAGCCGAGCATCTCGTTGGCATCGACCGTGTCAAAGTCGGCGTCCTGCAGCCGATAGGCCCGCAGCTTGTTGATCAGCCCGATCCCGCGTCCCTCCTGGGCCAGATACAGCAGCACGCCGGCGCCGCCGCGTCCCATGGCATCGACGGCGCCGCGCAGCTGCTGCCCGCAGTCGCAGCGCAGCGAGCCGAGGAAGTCGCCGGTGAAGCACTCCGAATGCAGCCGCACCAAAGGGTGCGGATCCTGCTCGGGCCGGCCCATGAGCAAGGCCAGATGCTCCTGGCCGCCGTCGGTGGGCCGGAAGGCGACGATGCGCGTGTCCGGCGCGCCGTCAAGCGGCACCCGCGCCTCGGCGACCCGGCGCAGGCTGCGCGCGGCATGCCGCTCATACTCCTCGATGTCGAACGCGCTGACCGACAGAATGTCCGCCCGGGCCAGCAGCCGCTCGGTGGCCAGCGGCCGCTCCACCGGTACCACCAGCGCCGCGGGCAGCAGCCGCGCCAGCTTGGCCAGCTGGCAGGCCGCGCCATCGCCGTCGCGGCCGTCGCCGGGCAGCGGCTCGCGCGCCAGCCCGGCCAGCCGCTCGGCGCCGACCGTCTCCAGCGGATCGCTGAGCGCGCGGACCAGGGCCGCGTCCGGCGCCAGGCCGCCCGACGGGGCCAGGCGCATCATGCCGTCGCCGACCTCGGCAAGGCCGAGCGCG
This sequence comes from uncultured Mycobacteriaceae bacterium, assembly GCA_964613585.1. Taxonomy (GTDB): domain Bacteria; phylum Pseudomonadota; class Alphaproteobacteria; order DSM-16000; family Inquilinaceae; genus CAZTHL01. The sequence continues at coordinate 1,806 of CAZTHL010000136.1, forward strand.
AGGGCGCGCTGCCGGGTGATGACCACGGCCGGGACCCGCCCGGTGAGCTCGCCCATGCGCTCGATCATGGCATCGGAGGCCGATTCGCAGGCCAGGGACAGCAGCGCCGGGCCGCGGTCGGGACGCACCAGCACGAAGTCGCCGCGCCGCAGGTCGCCGCAGGCACGGTCGACGGCGCGCAGGCTGGCGTGCCGGTCCGGCAGCGGCGCCGGGCGGGAGATCTTGTGACTCATGGCCGCCAATATCGGCCGGCGGCGCCGAAAGCCCAAGGGGCACGGGCGCGGCGCCGTGGCCTCCCAGATCCTGGGGCCGTGAACCCGGGCGCGGCGCGTGATATCAAGACCGTCACCGCCTGTCCGGGGTTTAGGCCCCAGGCGCGGCCCCGCCCGCCGGCGTCCCGGCCGGGTCGCCGCCGCGCCGTCCTGCCGGGGATCGCCATGACGCCGACCAAGAAGATCCTGCTCGTCGACGACGACAATGCGCTCAGGTCCTCGCTCGCGGAGCAGCTGCAGCTCCACGAGGAGTTCGCCACCACCGAGGCCGAGGCGGCGGCGCAGGCGCTGGAGGTGGTCAAGGACACCTACTACGACTGCATCCTGCTCGATGTCGGCCTGCCGGACATGGACGGCCGCGACCTGTGCCGGCTGATGCGGCGCAACGGGGTGCGCAGCCCGATCATCATGCTGACCGGCAAGGACAGCGACGCCGACGCCATCCTCGGGCTGGACAGCGGCGCCAACGACTACATCACCAAGCCGTTCCGGCTCGGCGTGCTGCTGGCGCGGGTGCGGGCGCAGCTGCGCCAGTTCGAGCAGAGCGAGGACGCCGTGTTCAGCATCGGCCCCTACTCGTTCCGGCCGGCCGCCAAGATGCTGGTGGACGAGGCCAAGAACGCCAAGATCCGGCTGACCGAGAAGGAGACATCGATCCTCAAGTATCTCTACCGCGTCGGCAACAAGGTGGTGGGCCGCGATGTTCTGCTGGGCGAGGTCTGGGGCTACAACGCCGGGGTGACGACGCACACGCTGGAGACCCACGTCTACCGGCTGCGCCAGAAGATCGAGCGCGACCCGTCCAACGCCGAGCTCCTGGTGACCGAGCCGGGCGGCTACCGGCTCGTGCCCTGACTGGCCGGGCGCGGTCTTTTCGCACTTGCAATGCGTCGGCCGGGTGCGTAGGGCTGATTCCCGTCCCGGGCCCGGTCCGGCCTGCGGCGTGCCCCCGGAGCAAGGAGACCTGCCGTGATCTCGGACGACTCGCTGGGCAACGGCGACGATCGTATCGATCTGACCGACCCCCAGACGGTCAGCGATCTGCTGCGCGGCTTCGGCCACCAGCTGGGGCAGCTGGTCGAGGGGCAGCAGAAGCTGGTGCAGATGACCAACATGCTCTCGGGCGAGACGCTGGCGCTGACGGCGATCCTGCAGGCCATGCGCAAGAAGACCGGGGTCGCCGTGACCGTCGAGGAGGCCATGGACTCGCTCGACCCGATGCTGAAGCTTCAGGACCAGCCCGAGGACAGCGCCATGCGCCGGGCCATCGCCCGCGAGGTCGAGCGGCTGCTGTCGGACGGCGCCTGACCCGGGACGACGGTCCCGCGCGGCGCGCCGCGAGCCCGGCAGCCGACCACGGCCCCCGGGACCGACACCGGCCGCTGGCCGGAGCCGGCCGGCACGCCGCTCACGTCGGCACGACCGCCCCCGAGGAATGGGGGTGGCCCGGCGCGGCGGCAACCCGCCTTTTCCCTCGACTTGTCAAGGGGGCACTGCCACAGTGCCGACGTGACACGCACTCTGGCGGTCGTGGGGCGAAAAGAGCGGATCCAGTCCGGGAGTGATGAGCGGAGAGGCCGACTTCTTCATCAAGTTCTGGGGCGTGCGCGGCAGCATCGCCTGCCCCGGGCCGGAGACGTTGCGCTATGGCGGCAACACCAGCTGCTTCGAGATCCGCTGCGGTGGTCGGCTCATCATCATCGACGGCGGCACCGGGCTGCGCAAGCTGGGGATCGAGCTGTCGCGCAATCCGCCCGAGTTCATCGATCTGTTCTTCACCCACACGCATTTCGATCACATCAGCGGCGTACCGTTCTTCCGGCCGGCCTACATGAAGGAGACCACGATCACCTTCTGGGCCGGGCACCTGCCGCCGGGCAACTCCATCCAGAACGTGCTGTGCGGGATGATGATGGCGCCCCTGTTCCCGGTGCCGCTGCACGTGTTCCAGAAGGCGCGCTACCGCGACTTCGAGTGCTGCGCCGACATGGCCATCGACCCGGGCATCGTGCTGTCGACCTGCCGGCTCAACCATCCGAACAATGCCTGCGGCTACCGCATCGACTTCGCCGGCAAGAGCATCTGCGTGATCACCGACACGGAGCATGTGCCGGGACAGCTTGACCGGAACATCATCGACCTCGTCGCCGGCGCCGACCTGATGCTCTACGATGCCATGTTCACCGACGAGGAGTTCCCGAAGTTCGTCTCCTGGGGCCACTCCACTTGGCAGGAGGCCCTGCGCATCGCCGAGGCGGCGGGCGTCAAGCGGGCGGTCATGGTGCACCACGACCCGCTGCACAACGACGACATCATGGACTGCATCGCCCAGGAGGCCGAGCGGGCGCGCCCCGGCTCGATCGTCGCCCGGGAAGGCATGGTGCTGCGCCCGTGACGCGCCGGCGCGCGCGGTGAGCCCGGGACGGCGCCTCGGCCTCGCCTGGGCGGGCGCGCACACGGTCCTCGGCCTCGGCCGCCGCGGCATCTTCATCCGCTACCGCCACGCCGCCGACCTGCCCGACCCGCCGCCCGGCTACCCGCCGGCCGAGGCGCTGCTCCGAGCGGCGGAGCCCCGCTTCGCCGGCTGGCTCGCGGCGCTCGACCGGCACGCCGAGGCCCTGCTGGCGATCGGCCGGGAGCCGCCGCCGGCCCCGCGCTGGGAGCAGGGCTGGTTCGCTCGCCTGGACGGCGCCGTGGCCTACGCGCTGGTGCGCGAGCGGCGGCCGGCACGGATCGTCGAGGTCGGCGCCGGCCACTCGACCCGCTTCCTGGCCCGAGCCGTCGTCGACGCCGGCCTCGCCACGCGCATCCTCGCGATCGACCCGGCGCCGCGGGCGCGGCTCGACGGGCTGCCGGTGGAGCTGCGCCGGATGACCGTGCAGCGCGCCGGGCTCGAGCCGTTCCGGGCGCTCGAGCCCGGCGACGTGCTCGCCATCGATTCGAGCCACCTCGCGGTGCCGGGCAGCGATGTCGACATGCTGATCAACCGGGTCCTGCCGATGCTGCCCGCGGGCCTGCTCCTGCACGTGCACGACGTCCTGCTGCCGGACCCCTACCCCGCGGCCTGGCGCTGGCGCGGCTACAACGAGCAGCTGCTGGTGGCGGCGCTGCTGACCGGAGGCGGCTTCGCTCCCGAGTTCGCCAGCCACTTTGTGGCGACGCGCATGCCCGACGCGGTGGCCGGAAGCGTCGCAGGCCGGCTGCCGCGGCTGCCCGGCGTGCCGGAGACGAGCCTGTGGCTGGAAAAGCGGATCGCGCCGCCGGGGCCCATCACGCAGGCTTGACCGGGCGCAGCCCGGCCGCGCGCACTATCCTCATGTCCATCCGCCAGCAGAGGAGCACAGGCTACTTGAGCATCGACACGACCGTCTCGGCGTCCAGCCGTCCCGAGCCGGCCGACGCGACGCTGCCCGAGCGGGTGCGGGAGCGGATACGCACGCAGGAGGAAAACGCGGAGATCCTGATCGGCTGGGCGCAGCTGGCCATCATCTCCGTCTTCGCCGCGCTCTACGCGATCGCGCCCAAGGCGGCCGACAGCGAGACCGGCATGTTCGAGCCGGCGCCCATCGCCATCGCCATCTACTTCGTGTTCACCCTGGTGCGGCTGATCCTGGCCTACCGGCGCTTCACGCCGGCCTGGTTCCTCGACCTGTCGATCATCATCGACATGGCCATGCTGATGGCGCTCATCTGGAGCTTCCACCTCCAGTACGACCAGGAGCCGCCGTTCTACCTGAAGGCGCCGACGCTGCTCTACGTGTTCATCTTCATCAGCCTGCGCGCGCTGCGCTTCGATCCGCGCTTCGTGCTGACCGCCGGCCTGGTCGCCGCCGTCGGCTGGCTGATGCTGGTCGGCTACGCCGTGTACAGCAGCCCGCCCGACACCATAACCCGCAACTATATCGAGTACATGACCAGCAACAAGATCCTGCTGGGCGCGGAGTTCGACAAGGTCATCTCGATCCTGATGGTCTCGCTGATCCTTACGGCGGCGCTCTACCGGGCACGGCGCCTGCTCGTGCTGGCGGTGCGCGAGGGCACGGCGGTGCAGGACCTGAGCCGCTTCTTCGCCCCGGAGATCGCCCGGACCATCACCGAATCGGAGCAGCAGCTCGCCGCCGGCGAGGGCGAGGCGCGGGATGCCGCCATCCTGATCGTCGACATCCGCGGCTTCACTCAGTTCGCCAACACCCTACCGGCGCACGACGTGATCCGCCTCCTGTCAAGCTACCAGGCGCGCATGATCCCGGTGATTCGCCGGCACGGCGGCGCCATCGACAAGTTTCTGGGCGACGGGATCATGGCCAGCTTCGGCGCGGTCGGCCCGTCGCCGAGCTACGCCGCCGACGCCCTGCGCGCGGTCGACGAGATCCTCCGGGTCGCGGATGACTGGAACCGGCGCCGGGCCAGCCAGGGCTTCCCCACGCCGCTGGCGGTCAACGCGGCCGTGGCCACCGGCAAGGTGGTGTTCGGCCCGGTAGGCGACCAGACACGCCTCGAGTACACCGTCATCGGCGGCGCCGTGAACCTCGCCGCCAAGCTCGAGAAGCACAACAAGCGGGAGCGGGCGCGCGCGCTCACCTCCGGCGCGACCTACCGGCTGGCGCTCGAGCAGGGCTACCGTCCGCCCCACCGGCAGCCCGAGCGGCCAAGCCGACACCTGCCGGAGATGGACGAGCCGGTCGACCTGGTGGTGCTGGCCGCCTAGTACTACAGTTGCGGATGGTGTGATATGGTGATTCCCTGTCCCGACTGAG
>CAZTHL010000137.1:0-6601 GCA_964613585.1 uncultured Mycobacteriaceae bacterium
CCCCCCCCCCCCCCCCCCCCCCCCCCCCCCCCCCCCCCCCCCCCCCCCCCCGCCACCATCCATTCCCACTGGTGGGGATCGGCGCCTCGGCCGGCGGCATCGCCGCGCTCAGCGCCTTCTTCGACAGCATGCCGGCGGACAACGGCATGGCCTTCGTGGCGATCATGCATCTCGACCCGAGCCACGCCAGCCGCCTGCCGCAGATCCTGGACGGCCATACAAGCATGCCTGTGGTCGAGGCCGAGCAGGGCATGCCCCTTGAGCCCGATCGGGTCCACGTCATCCCGCCCAACGCCAAGCTGAGCCTCGTCGAAGGCCGGTTTCGGCTGGAGGAGATCGACCGCGAGCGAGCGGCGCGCCGGCCGGTCGACCATTTCTTCGCGTCCATGGCGGACGGCTTCGGCGACTGGGCGATCGCGGTGATCCTGTCCGGCACCGGCAGCAACGGCTCGGCCGGCATCGGCCGGGTCAAGGAGCAGGGCGGCCTGGTCGCCGTGCAGGACCCGGCGACGGCCGAGTACTCCGGAATGCCCGACCACGCGGTCGGCACCGGCTTGGTCGATCTGGCGCTGCCGGTTGAGAAGATCCCGGGAGCCCTTCTCAACTATGTCCGCCACAACCGCACGCTACGGGACGGCAGGGTGCTGCCGCCCGATCGGACGGAGACGGACGAGCTCGACCAGCTGTTGAGCCTGCTCCGGAGTCGCACCGGCCACGAGTTCCGCTGCTACAAGGAGGCCACGGTGATGCGCCGGGTGAGACGGCGCATGGGCCTTTGCCAGGCCGCGACCCTGGACGACTACACGGCGCTTGCCCGCGACGAGCCGCAGGAGCTGATGGCGCTCGCACGCGACCTGATGATCAATGTCACCAGCTTCTTCCGCGACCAAGAGGCCTGGGAGGCGTTGCGCGAGTTGGCGCTCGGGCCGCTGGTCGCCGGGCACGATCCCGACGAGCCGGTGCGCGTCTGGGTGCCGGGCTGCTCCTCAGGCGAGGAGGCCTACTCGATGGCCATGCTGCTGATCGAGGCGGCCGACCGGGCGCAGAAGCCGCTGACGCTCACCATCTTCGCCACCGATCCCAGCGAGGACGCCCTGTCGCTCGGCCGCAACGGCGTCTATCCGGCGAGCGTTGTCGAGGAGCTCTCGGCCGAGCGGATCAATCGGTTCTTCAGCCGCGAGGAGGACACGTTCCGGGTGCGCCCCGCCCTGCGCAACTCCGTCACCTTCGTGCCGCAGAACCTGCTGCAGGATCCCCCGTTCTCCAGGCTGCACCTGGTCAGCTGCCGCAACGTGCTGATCTACCTGAAGCCGGAGTTCCAGCAGAGGGTTGTCGCGCTGTTCCATTTCGCCCTCAGGGAGGGCGGCTACCTGTTCCTCGGCAATGTCGAGACGGCGGTCGGCCAGGAAGGCCCGTTCGAGACCCTGTCGCGCCGCTGGCGCATCTTCCGGCGCATTGGCCCCACCCGCCGTAATCTTGTCGACTTCCCCCTGATTGGCCGCGGCCGCAGCCGGGAGGAAGCCAGGGAGCCAAGCCGGCAGCCGTATCAGCCGGAGCCGACCGAGCTGGCCCGGCGCGAGCTGCTCGACCGGTTCGCGCCGCCGTCGGTCCTCATCGACGAAGGCTTTCGGGTGCTCTACTTCCACGGCGACACCGCCGCCGTCCTACAGCATCCAAGCGGCGAGCCGACCACCGACCTGATGCGGCTGCTGCGCGACGGGCTGCAGATCCCGGTGCGCAACGTCGTCCAGGCGGCGCGAACCGACGGCCGTTGGCATGCCACGGAACTATGGGTCGTCAGTGGGGACCACAGGAGGCCGGTCATCGCGACGGCGAGGCGGGTCGGAGGGGCCTCGGCCGGAACACTGCTGATCAGCTTCGAGGAGGCCCGGCCAGCCGGCTCCGCGGAACCGGATCGGCCCGAGCCGGACAAGGCCGCGGATGAGCCTGCCGACGATCAGCGGACTAGGGAGGATCTGCTCGCCACCCGCGAGAAGCTCGGCATGACGGTGCGTCAGCTCGAAGCCTCGAACGAGGACCTCAAGGCCTCGAACGAGGAGATCATTTCGATGAACGAGGAGCTGCAGTCGGCCAACGAGGAGCTGGAAAGCTCCAAGGAGGAGTTGCAGTCCTTGAACGAGGAGCTGAACACCGTCAACACCCAGCTGCAGTCGAAGGTACAGGAGCTGGAGAGCAGGACCAACGACCTCAACAACCTGCTCAACAGCACCGAGACGCCGACCCTGTTCCTCGACGAGGAGCTGCGGGTGCGCTGGTTCACGCCCGCGATGCGCCACCTGGTCGAGTTGACCAGGACCGACATCGGCCGCCCTATCGGGCATTTCGCCCAGCGGTACCGGGATGGTGCCTTCGAGGCCGACGCGCAAGCGGTGCTCGAGGCCCTGGTCCCGCGCAGCGCGGAGGTGACGGACGACGGCGACCGCTGCTTTATCCGCCGCATCCTGCCCTACCGGACCAAGGACAACCGGATCGAGGGTCTCGTCGTCACCTTCAACGACATCACCGAGCGCCGCGCGCAGGAGCGGGAGGTGGCGCTCGCCAAGGGGTATGCCGAGGCGATCGTCGACACCGTGCGCGCGCCGATCGTCGTCCTGCGCCCCGACCTCACCGTGGTCTCGGCCAACGCGGCGTTCTACGAGGCGTTTCATGTGGCTCCCGAGAACACCACGGAACGGTACTTCTACGAGCTGGGCAGCGGCCAGTGGGACATCCCGGAACTGCGCAAGCTCCTGTCGGAAATCCTGCCGCATGATCGGACGGTTGAAGACTTCTATGTCGAGCACGACTTTCCGGACCTCGGCCACCGCCTCATGCTGGTGAATGGCTGCCGGCTCGACAAGATGAACCTCACCTTGCTGTCCATCGAGGATGTCACGCTCAAGCGCCGGGCCGAGCAGCAGCAGCAGGTGCTGATGGGCGAGCTCAATCACCGCACCAAGAACGTGCTCTCGAACATCCAGGCGATCGCTTGGCAGACGCTGCGCCGCTCGGGCTCGCTCGAGGAATTCCAGCGGGAGTTCGGGGCGCGGCTGCAGGCGCTGTCGAGCTGTCACGACATGCTGGTGGAGCGCGGCTGGCGCTCTGCCGCGCTGAGCGCGATCCTGGAGAAGACCCTGGAGCCACATTTTCGGGACGGCCAGGACGCGATCCGGAACGAGTGCCCGGGGCTGACCCTGCCGGCGTCGGCCGCGCTCGGCCTGACGTTGGCGCTCCACGAGTTGGCCACCAACGCCGAGAAGTACGGCGCCCTGTCAACCGCGGACGGCCGGGTCGAGCTGCGCTGCTCGCTGGGCGACGGCGCGGACCGTCTCAGCCTCACCTGGACCGAGACCGGCGGGCCGCCGGCCGCGCCGCCCGCGCGCAAGGGCTTCGGACTCGGCCTGATCGAGGGCACCGTGCGCAACCAGCTCGGCGGCGAGATCCGCCTCGACTTCCGCGCCGAAGGCCTGCACGTCGAGGCCAGGATCCCCCTGCCGCCGGGGTCCTGAAGGCCACCGGCCCCCTCCCCACCGCTCCCCAGCCCACGCGCGGGGGAGGGTGAGAAGGACCTGGAGCGTTTCAGCCTCACGCGGAATCGGCGCCCGCCAACCCGGAAACGCTTGAATTCTCGACAGCTTGTGCCCCTTCCCCCACGCCTCGCGTGAGGGCGGGGCAGCAAGGGGGGCTGCCCGCGCCGGGCGCTTGCCCCTGCGCGGTGCGCGGTATATTGGCGAAAGAGGGTGTTCATCGGGATGCCGGAAGGATGTCGTGACCGATGAGGCTGCGGCCGGCCCGCCAAGCGAGGCGACCCCATCGGGCGCCTCGGCGACGCAGCGGCGGCCGCCGGAAGCTCCGCTCAACACGGCGGTCGTGCCGGCGGCTGTGATCCTCGACAGCGACCTGCAGCTCATCTATTGCCTCGGCGACGTCAGCCCCTTCGTCGGCCTGCCGGATGGCGCGCCTGAGTGGCAGGTGTTCCGGCTGCTGAGCAATGGCCTGCACGATCCCGTGCGCCGGGTCGTGCTGCAGGCGCGCGATACCGGCGTTGGGCACCGCGCCCGGGCCGCGGTGGCCACCGAGGGCGGCTACCGGCCGGCCGAGGTGTCGGCGATTCCCCTCGGTCGCGGCCGGGCGGGGCCGCTGCTGCTCAGCTTTGCCTGGCAGGAACCCGGCGGCAGTCTCCGAAGCGGATCCGGCAGCGACGAGGCACGCGGGGCCGTGCCCTTGTCCGACGGGGACGGCCGCGCGGTGGTCGACCGGCTGCCGGTGCGCATCCCCGGCAGCGATGTCGGCATCGGCCCCGGGCCGGCGGCGTGGCAGCTTCAGGTCGCCAACGAGGAGCTGCAGGCGGCGAACGAAGAGCTCCGCGTGCAAACCGAGGAGGACCAGCGGCAGAAGATCCTGATCGCCGAGCTGCGCCACCGCATCAAGAACCTGCTGACCACGGTCCAGGCGGTCGCGCTGCAGTCGCTGCGGCAGTCCAATTCGCTTGACGCGTTTCGGGAGAGCTTTCTGGCGCGGCTGCGGGCGCTCGGCGCCTGCCATGACCTGCTGGTGCAGACCGGCTGGCGCTCGGCGCCGCTCGGCGAGCTGATCATGGCGACCCTCGAGCCGTACCTGCGGCCGGGCCTGGACCGGGTGGCGATCGACTGCGCCGAACTCGCCCTGCCGCCGGCGGCCGCGCAGGCTCTGACCCTGGCGCTGCACGAGCTGGCGACCAACGCCGCCAAGCACGGCGCCCTGTCCGTCGAGCCGGGCCGGCTCGAGCTGGCCGCCGAGGCCGCGCGGGCGAACGGCGGGGAACATATCCGGATCGGCTGGGTCGAGATCGGTGGTCCGCCGGCGGTAGTGCCGGAGGAGAAGGGCTTCGGGCTGAGGCTGATCGAAGGCTCGGTGCGCACCGAGCTGAACGGCGAGATCCACCTCGACTTCCGGGCCGACGGCCTGCGCGTGGCGATCGCCTTCCCGGTCCCGCCCGGCTCCTGAAGCGGCTCTCGCGGGCAGGGCGTGCCAGCCCTGCCGCGAGCCTTCCCGAAACGGCCCCCGCCCCTTCCCGCACCCGCGCGGGCGAAAACAATTACCGTTTCAACAGCTTATACCCTCCCCCGCGGACCGCGTGGGGGAGGGTCAGGGTGGGACTCCCCGGGCTCCGCCTACTCCGCGGCCTGCAGGCCCGGGACCACCGGCTCGCCGCCGATGACAAGACCGCCCTCGTCGGCGCTGACCGGCACGGTCTGGCCCTCGCCGATGCGGCCCTCGAGGATCTGGGTGGCGAGCGGGTTCTGCAAGGCCCGCTGGATCACCCGCTTCAGGGGCCGGGCGCCGTAGACCGGGTCGAAGCCGGCCTCGGCCAGCCACTCCCTGGCGCTCTGATCGACGTCCAGTGTGATCTTGCGGTCGGCCAGGATGGCGTGCAGCCGGGCGAGCTGGATGTCGACGATGCCGGTCATCTGCTCACGCGTCAGCCGCTGGAACACGATGATCTCATCCAGCCGGTTCAGGAACTCCGGGCGGAAATGGCCGCGCACCACCTGCAGCACCTGGTCGCGGGCCAGCAGCCACGCCGTCTCGTCATCCGACGAATGCGCCGCCAGATGCTCCGATCCCAGGTTCGAGGTCATGACGATGAGCACGTTGCGGAAGTCGACCGTGCGGCCCTGGCCGTCGGTCAGGCGGCCGTCGTCGAGCACCTGCAGGAGCACATTGAACACGTCCGGGTGCGCCTTCTCGACCTCGTCGAACAGGACGACCTGGTAGGGCCGCCGCCGCACGGACTCGGTCAGCGCGCCGCCCTCCTCATAGCCGACATAGCCCGGCGGGGCGCCGATCATGCGGGCGACCGAGTGCTTCTCCATGTACTCCGACATGTCGATCCGCACCATGGCGGTCTCGTCGTCGAACAGAAACTCGGCGAGCGCCCGGGTCAGCTCGGTCTTGCCGACGCCGGTGGGGCCCAGGAACAGGAACGAGCCCAGGGGCCGGTTCGGATCCTGCAGCCCGGCGCGGGCCCGGCGGACCGCGTTGGCCACGGCGTCGATCGCCTCGTCCTGGCCGATCACCCGCTCGTGCAGCTTGTCCTCCATGTGGAGCAGCTTCTCGCGCTCGCCCTCCAGCATCTTGTCGACCGGGATGCCGGTCCAGCGCGACACCACCGAGGCGATGTCGGTGTCCCGCACCTCCTCGTTCAGCATGCGCGATTCCTGAAGCTCGTGCGCCTCGCCGAGCTGGCGCTCGAGGCCCGGGATGATGCTGTAGGTGAGTTCGCCGGCCCGGGTCCAGTCGCCGCGGCGCTGCACCTGCTCCAGCTCGATGCGGGCGTGCTCCAGCTCCTCCTTGACCTTCTGGGCGGAGCTCAGCTTCTGCTTCTCGGCCTGCCACTGGGCGGTCAGCCCGGCCGCGCGCTGCTCGAGCTCGGACAGTTCCTGCTCCAGCTTCTCCAGCCGCTCCCGCGAGGCCGGGTCGCTTTCCTTCCGGAGCGCCTCGCGCTCGATCTTGAGCTGGATGATCCGCCGGTCGAGCTCGTCGATCGCCTCGGGCTTGGAGTCGATCACCATGCGCTTCCGTGCCGCGGCCTCGTCGATCAGGTCGATCGCCTTGTCCG
>CAZTHL010000138.1:0-1213 GCA_964613585.1 uncultured Mycobacteriaceae bacterium
CGCCGATCCCGGGGCGCCGATCCCGGGGCGCCGATCCCGGGGCGCCGATCCCGGGGCACGGTCACGCGCCGGACGGCTCCGCCTCTTCCTTGCGCGCCGCGCCCGGGACCGGCACGGCCTCGCCGTGGTCCCGCCCCAGGCGATGCGCCTTCCATCCGCCGAGCGTCCGCCCCTCCCGTCCTGCATCACGCCACGCGTGACAGACGGGCCCGCCCGCTCGGCCCCCGGCCGGCGGGGCAGGCTGAGACGAGGCCGGTCAATCGACGATCCCGCGACCCGGAACAATCGTCGGCCGTCGCGCTTCCGATAGCGAGGGTGGCGCACGGAGGGATGAGGCATGCGGACCTGGGCTTTGCTGGCGAGCGCGATGGTGGTGGCAACCGCGCCGGCGGCCCCGGCGCAGGAGACGGGCGGCTGGCTGGCCGACGCCGTCTCCGGCTGCGAGGTCTGGAGCACCGACCCGCCGCGGGCCGGCGAGGGCGTCTCCTGGTCCGGCGCCTGTCGTGACGGCAAGGCCATCGGCTACGGCGTGCTCGTCTGGTGGGACGAGACCGGCCTGCAGGGCCGCTATTTCGGCGAGATGGCCGGCGGCAAGCTCGACGGCGCGGGCCGGCTCGTGCTGCGGGACGAGGCCGCGGGCGGCTTCACCGAGTATCTGGGCCGCTTCGCCGAGAGCCGGCCCGTGGGCAAGGGCTTCCTCGAGACGGCGGCCGGCGCGCGCTTCCAGGGCGAGCTGCTCGACGGCCTGAGCCACGGCCGCGGCGTCCTGGTCACGCCCGAGGGCGCGCTGATCCGCGGCGAGTTCCGGGACGGCGAGGCCGTAGGCCAGGTGCTGGTCCGCTACGAGACCGAGGAGGGCGAGCGCTACGTCGGGGAGGCCGAGGACGGCGCGCGGCACGGCTACGGCCTGCTCGTCGCGGCCGATGACGACCTCTATGTCGGCCGCTTCGCCGAGGGCGAGCCGCACGGGCCGGGGATCTACCAGGGGACCGGCGGCGACCGCTATCTGGGCGAGTTCGCCGACGGGCGCCCGACCGGCTTCGGCTCCGCCATGGACGCCGAGGGCAACGTGATCCAGGGCCGCTTCGTCGAAGGCGAGCCCGACGGCACCGTGCTGGTGACCACCGCCGAGGGCCGGCAGGAGGTCACCACCTGGCAGGCCGGGGAGACGAACTGATGCCGGCGGGCCCGGGACGGCGAGCCCGGGACGGCG
>CAZTHL010000138.1:1313-6434 GCA_964613585.1 uncultured Mycobacteriaceae bacterium
GCCCGGGACGGCGAGCCCGGGACGGCGGGCCCGGGACGGCGGGCCCGGGACGGCGGGCCCGGAACGGCGAGCGGCGATGGAGCGGAGCATGAACGGACGGACGGGGAGCGGGCGGCTGACGGACGGGCGGGCTCGGCGGCGGCGGATCGCGGCGGGTCCGGCCGCGCGCCTGGCGGGCGCGGTGCTGATGGTGCTGGCGCTCGCGGCGGCGGCGGCGCCGGAGGCCACGGCCGGCCCGGTAAAGAAGGGTGCCGGCTGGGGTGCGGCCGGCGGCGCGGTGATCGGCGGCATCACCGGCGGCAGCCCGCTCAAGGGGGCGGCCGCCGGCGCCGCCGCCGGCGCCATCATCGGCAAGATCAAGAAGTAGCACGGCGGCGCCCGGCCGCCCGCGACCGCAACGCCGGCGCCGTCATCGACCGGCCCGCCGGCTTGACCGGCCCGTCGGCTTGACCGGCCCGTCGGCTTGACCGGCCCGTCGGCTTGACCGGCCGGGGTGCCTTGGCCGAGGTGCCTTGGCCGAGGTGCCGCCAACACCGCCCCGGCGCAGGCGGGCCGGCCCGTGCCCGGATCGGATCCGGTCCCTGACCCCCGACGCCACGCGTGCCGGCGGCGCAGGCCGCCTTCTCGCCCCTCCCCCGTGCGCTCGCGCAGGGCACGAACAGGCTTGCAAGAACAGGCTTGCAAGAACAGGCTTGGGGGCCCTGTCGCCTATGGCTCCGGCACGGCCTCGGGCGCAGTCGGGCGGCGGCGGCCGCGGCGGCGGGCGAGCGCCTGCGGGATCACGCCGTAGCACGGGGCGAGCAGCATGGCGGCGACCTGCAGCAGGCCGGCGACCACGGCGATCATGCCGGCGGCGTTGAGCGAGCTCGAGCCGCCGATCCAGAACGGCCCGAAGGCGGCCAGGACGTAGCCGCCGACCCCGGCCGCGACGGCGGCCAGCGCGCTCAGCAGGATCTGCGCGCCCAGCCGGTCGGTCAGCATGCGCGCCGTCGCCGCCGGACAGATGAACATGGCGATGACCAGGATCGAGCCGACCGCCTCGAACGCCGCCACCGCGGCCGCCGCCACCAGCACGATCAGCCCGGCGCTCACCAGCCGCGGCGACAGGCCCAGGCTGGCGGCCAGGCCCGGGTCGAAGGTGGCGACCTGCAGCTCCTTGAAGAACAGCCCGATCAGCAGCGCGATCACCAGGGTCACCGCGAGCAGGGTCACCACCTGGCGCGGCGCGGTCGCCAGCACCGCCGGGTCGAGCAGGTCGCCCCAGGCCGTCGGCCCGAGCCACAGGGTCGCCTCCAGTTCGCCGTAGAGCGCGTGCTGGACGTCGAGATGGACGTTGCCGACCTGCTGCTCGAGCAGCACGACGCCGAGCGCGAACATGGCGGTGAACACCACGCCCATGGCCGCGCCGGGCTCGAGCCGGCCGAGGCGGCGGATCAGCTCGATCAGGGCGGCCGCCAGCAGCGCCGCGGCGAAGGCGCCGGCCATCATGGCGGGCGCGGTGATCTCGCCGGCCACCAGGAAGCCGATGACGATGCCCGGCAGCACCACGTGGGACATGGCGTCGCCGATCAGCGCCTGGCGCCGCAGCACCAGGAAGTTGCCGAGCAGGCCGCAGGCGAGCGCCGCCAGGACGCCGACCAGGATCGCCGGCAGGTCGATCTGCAGGAACGCGGCAAGGCTCATGGCCGGCCCTCCGGCCCCGGGGCGGGGCGCGCGCCGACCGGGACGCCGGCGGCGATCCGCCGCTCGAGCTCGGCCACCAGGTCGGCCGGCAGCGCCGCCTCCACCGGCCGGGCCGCCCAGTCGGGATGGCCCAGCGCCTCCTCCGGGTGATCCGCGAGGAAGCGGTCCCACAGCGCCTGCTGCCGCCAAGCCTCGCCGGCCGCCGCCCGGCCGCGCAGTGTGGGCCGGCCGGCGGCGTCGACCAGGCCGGAGCGGGCCAGGCGCCGGCGGCTCGCCGCCTGGACCACCGGGCGCCCCTCGGCCAGGCGCAGCAGGGCCTGGTGCCGGCGCACCCGCCGCCGGAAGCGCAGCTGGCGCAGGGCCGCGGCGGCCACCCCGCGCGACGGCGCCAGCAGCAGGCTGACGGTGAACAGGGCGAAGGTGGTGAGCACGATGACCCCGCCCGCCGGCAGGTCGGGGAAGAGCGCCGACAGGCCGGCGCCGAGCCAGCCGCTCGCGGCGCCGAAGCCGGCGGCGATGGCGACCATCGGGCCGAGCCGCTCGGTCCAGAAGCGGGCGGCCACCGGCGGCACGATGACCAGCGCGATGATCAGCACGAGGCCGACCGTCTTGAGCCCGATCGAGACGATGGCGAGCAGCAGCAGCATCATGGCGAGGTCGAGGCGCGCCACCGGCCAGCCGAGCGCGCGGCCGAACCCGGGGTCGAACGAGACCGTGGCGAACTCCTTGAACAGCAGCAGCGTCAGCAGCGTCACCACGAGCGCGGCCGCGGCGATCAGCTCCGCCTCGTCCCGCCGCATCGCCGCGGTCTGGCCCAGGAGGAAGCTGTCGAGCCCGGCAAGGCCGCCGGCCGGCACGGTCTGGATGTGGCTGAGCAGGACGACGCCGAGGCCGAAGAACACGCTCAGCACCGTGCCGATGGCGGTGTCCTCGGGCAGACGGGTGTGATCGCGGATCCACTGCACCGCCAGCACGCCCATGAGGCCGCTGAGCGCGGCGCCGGCGAGCAGCGCCGGCAGGCTGCGGCCGCTGCCGCCGAGCGCCAGCGCCACCAGGAAGCCGAGGGCGATGCCGGGCAGGGTGGCATGGCTGATGGCGTCGCTGATGAGCGCGCGCTTGCGCAGGTAGACGAACACGCCGATCGCCCCGGCGCCGGCGCCGAGCAGCGCGGCCCCGGTCAGCACCACGGCGCTGTTGTAGCCGGCCTGGAGCGTGAGGATGGCCAGCGCTTCGGCCAGCAGGGCGGGCACGGTCATGGCAGGGTCATGGCGCGGGCGGGGTCATGGCGCGGGCGGGGTCATGGCGCGGGCGGGGTCAGGCCGGCGCCGCCGCGGCGGCCAGCTCCGAGGGCGCCAGCCGGCCGCCATAGGCGGTCTGCAGATGCTGCGGGGTGAACGCCTCGGCGATCGGGCCGGCGGCGATCGCGCGCACGTTCAGGATCAGCGCGGACTCGAAGTAGGCGGGGGCGGTCTGCAGGTCGTGGTGCACGCAGATCACGGTGCGGCCGCGGTCCTTGAGCCGGCGGAGCACGTCGACGATGGCGCGCTCGGTGGCGGCGTCGACGCCGGCGAAGGGCTCGTCCATCAGGTAGAGCCGGGCGTCCTGGGCGAGCGCCCGGGCCAGGAACACGCGCTGCTGCTGGCCGCCCGAGAGCTGGCCGATCTGCCGGTCGGCGAAGTCGGCCATGCCCACCTCGGCCAGGTGGTGGCGCGCCTGCTCCCGATGGCGGCGGCGCACCGGGCGCAGCCAGCCGATCCGGCCGTACAGGCCCATGGCGACGACGTCGAGCGCCGAGGCCGGGAAGTCCCAGTCGACGCTCTCGCGCTGCGGCACGTAGCCGATCAGCCGGCGCTGGCGCTCGACCGGCCGGCCGAGCACCCGGACCTCGCCGGCCAGGCGCGGCACCAGGCCGAGCGCCGCCTTGATGAAGGTCGACTTGCCGGCGCCGTTGGGCCCGACGATGCAGACCAGCCCGCCCGGCGGCGCGGCATAGTCGACGTTCCAGAGGACCGGCTTGCGGTGATAGGCGACGGTCAGCCCGGACACGGCGAGCGGGCTGTCGACCGTGGCGGCCATCTCGTCCTCTGGGATGCGGTCGACGCTGCGCAGCTGCGGCGCCATGGGCTCGGGAGTCCTTCCGGCTCGGCCGCGCCGGTCGCCGCTCCGGCGCCGACGTCATCGGACTTTGAACAGATGTTCACATCGATATACTTGGGCTATTCCTTGCGCCGGCGCGTTCAAGTCTCAGTCGCATCCAAGGGAAAGCCCTCCTGGACAAGTATAGCCCGTCCGGGCGCGCTTCAAGTCTTGCCGTTGAACAAGCCGCCACTGTCGGAGCGCGCACGCCGTCCCCGGCCGAGGGCAGGGGCGGCGAGGCCCGCGTTTACCGGATTGAAGGATCCTGCTCCTATTCCTGCGGCCGTACTCCCAGAGAAAGGCGGAGCGAGGCGACGAAGGGACAGACGATGACGATCCGTCCTAGAGCGCTTCCGGATTGGGTGGCCTCGCCCGGCCGGGCGATGGGCCGGCCGGGCGAGGGGCCGGCCGGTCGAGGGGCCGGCCGTGCCGCGGGGACCGGCCGGGGGGCCGGCCGAGGGGAGCCGGTCGGTCGAGGGGCCGGTCGAGGGGGCCGGCCGAGGGGGGCCGGCCGCAGCTCGTGCCGGCCGTGCCGCGGGGACCGGCCTCGGGACGGCCGTGCCGCCCAGGCGGGGCCCGACGAAAGCCTACGTCTCGCTACCGCGCGGCCCGGCGGCGGGATCGAGATCGGGCCCGGTCTCCGGCCCCGCCCCGGGCCCGGCCTCCCGATCGTCCGTCGGGCCCGGGCGGCGCCGGCGGGCGCGGAAGAAGCCGCGCAGCAGCGCCGCCGAGCGCTCCGCGGCGACGCCGCCCCGCACCGAGGGCCGCCAGTGGCAGGTCGGCTGGGCGAAGAAGCGCGGCCCGTTGACCACGGCGCCGCCCTTGGGGTCCGAGGCGCCGTAGACCAGCCGCTCGATCCGGGCGAAGCTGATCGCCGCCGCGCACAGCGCGCAGGGCTCGAGCGTGGTGTAGAGCACGGTGCCGGGCAGCCGGGGCCGGCCGGCCGCCGCCGCCGCACGCCGGATCACCAGGACCTCGGCGTGCGCGGTCGGATCGGCCAGCGCCTCGGTCCGGTTGCCGCCGACCGCCAGGACCCGGCCGCTGCCGCCGTCGACCAGCACGGCGCCGACCGGCACCTCGCCCGCGGCGCCGGCGGCCTCGGCGGCGGCCAGCGCCAGGGCCATCAGCCGCTCCGCCTGGTCGTCCGGCTCGCCCGTGGCCTGCGCGTCCGCCGTGTCCCGGGCGACCGCCGCGCCGCGGTCGCCGGCGCCGACCGGCTCCGGGCCGGACGGCTCCGGGCCGGACGGTGACGGGGCGAACGGGGCCGGGCCGGACGGGGCCGGATCGGGCCGGGGCTCGGCG
>CAZTHL010000139.1:0-6308 GCA_964613585.1 uncultured Mycobacteriaceae bacterium
AAGCGCGCCACCGATGACATGCTGGCCGGCAAGCAGGCAGTGGTCTGCGGCTTCGGCGACGTGGGCAAGGGCTCGGCCGAATCGCTGCGCAGCCAGGGCGCCCGCGTGCTGGTCACCGAGATCGACCCGATCTGCGCCCTGCAGGCGGCCATGGAAGGCTACGAGGTCACCACCATGGACGACGCCGCGCCGCGCGGCGACATCTTCGTCACCGCGACCGGCAACATCGATGTGGTCACCGTCGACCACATGCGGCAGATGAAGGATCGGGCGATTCTCTGCAATATTGGTCACTTCGACAGCGAGATTCAGATCGAGGGGCTGCGCAACTACGTCTGGGAAGAGGTCAAGCCGCAGGTAGACGAGGTCATGTTCCCGGACGGCAAGCGCTTGATCATCCTGGCGAAGGGCCGGCTGGTCAATCTCGGTTGCGCGACCGGCCATCCCAGCTTCGTGATGAGCGCCTCGTTCACCAATCAGGTCCTGGCACAAATCGAGCTGTGGAACCGGCACGCGCAGTACGAGCGGCAAGTTTACGTGCTGCCCAAGCATCTGGACGAGAAGGTCGCGCGCCTGCACCTGGACAAGCTTGGCGCAAAGGTGACCGATCTATCGCCGGCCCAGGCCGAGTATATCGGAGTACCGGTGGAAGGCCCGTTCAAGGCGGACCATTACCGTTATTGACTGGTTCGGGCGGCCGCCGGCGCGGCCGCCCCCTCGCGAGTATTTCCCGGCCGGCGGGCGTCGGCCGCGTGGCCAGCTTGTGCTCCTTCCGGGCTTTCTCTAGGGTCCCGGCATGATCCGGCCCAGGACATCTCCTCCGGCATGGCGCGAGCGGTTCCTGCCTCTCGCCGGCACCGCCACCGTCCTGGCGCTGCTTCCGGAAGCGGGTTTGTGCCAAGGCGCCAATGCCGTGGTCGGACGCGGCGAGAACGAGGCCGCCTTTGTCGCGGCGCTGATCGCCCTCATCGCCCTTGGCTCGATGGTCTGGCAGCGGCGTCGGCTCCGCCGCGAGGCCGCTCGGGCCGAGGCGTCCGAGGCTCGCGCCGAGCGGCTCGCGGCGATCCTCAGGACCGCGCCGACGCCTTGCTGCCGCTGGGGACCCGATCCCGCCGGCACCGCTGAGCCGGCCTTCGCCCGGCTTCTCGGGCGCGAGCATCTGTCCGAATTCGAGGATATCGAGCGCGCCCTGCAGCCGGCGGACGCCGCGGAGCTTCGCCTCGACTTTGCCCGGCTGCGCGCCGACGGCGCCGGCTTCACGAGAACGGTGCAGACCGCTGACGGGGTCCGCTCACTCGAGATGATCGGCCGGCGCGGGGCGCGGAACGGTCATGACGGGCCGCTCGACGTCCTCTGGGCGCGCGACGTGACCGAGGCCGAGCGCGAGCGCCTGCGCGTCCTGGGAGAGCAGGCGACGCTGGCCGCCAGCCGAGATGGCGCCTGCGCCATGCTCGACGCCCTGCCGGTGCCGGTCTGGTCACGCCATGCCGACCGTGGCTTGGCCTGGGCGAACGCCGCCTATTGCCGTGCGGCCAACGCCGACCTCGCCACCGTCCTCGAACAGCAATGGGAGCTCGCCGCTGATGCCATCGGCGAAGGCGGCCGCGCGCTCAGCCGTCGCGCCGCCGCCAGCGGCGAGCCGCAGACCGAGACGCACCACTTGGTGGTCGCCGGCGAGCGGCGGCTGCTGCGCATCACCGAGACCCCCCTGCCGGCCGAGTCGGTGGAGGATCGGCGCCTCGTCGGCTATGCCTTGGACCTGACCGCGGTGGAGGAGCTGCAGCTCGAGCGCCAGCGCATCGTCGACGCCCACGCCGAGGTTCTGGAGCAGTTGAAGTCGGCCATCGCCATCTTCGGCGTGGACAAGCGTCTCATCTTCTTCAACAGCGCCTATGTGCAGCTGTGGGGCTTTGACGAGCACTGGCTCGACACCCGGCCGACGCTGGGCGAGATCCTGGAGGATCTGCGCGAGCGCCGGCGTCTGCCCGAAGTGCCGGACTTCCCGGCCTTCAAGCAGGGCCAGTTCGACCAGTTCACCTCGCTCCTGCAGCAGCAGGAGGATCTGATGCACCTGTCGGACGGCACCACGCTGCGCGCCGTGATCACGCCGCACCCCCTCGGCGGGCTGATGTACGTTCTGGAGGACGTGACCAGCGCGCTGGCCCTGGAGAGCAGCTACAACACGCTCATGGCCGTGCAGCGCGAGACGCTGGACAATCTGGCCGAGGGCATCGCCGTGTTCGGCGGCGACGGGCGCCTGCGCCTGTCCAATCCGCCGTTTGCCGCGCTGTGGCAGCTCGGGCCGGAGGATCTGGCCGGCCAGCCCCATGTCACCGAGCTGATCGCACGCACCAAGCGCTTCTTCGACGCCGAGACCGAGTGGCCCGAGCGCCGCGAGATGATGCTGTCGGGCGCGCTCGACCGCCAGGGCCGGCGCGCCCGCTTCCGCCGCAAGGACGGCGCGGTCATCGAGTACAGCGCGGTGCCGCTACCCGACGGCAATGTGCTCAACAGCTTCCTCGATGTCACCGACAGCGCCCAGGTCGAGCAGGCCCTGCGCGCCACCAACGAGGCGCTGGAGACCGCCGATCGATTGAAGTCCGAGTTCATCGCCAATGTCTCCTACCAGCTGCGCACGCCGCTCAACGCCATCATGGGCTTCGCCGAGATCCTCAATAACCAGTATTTCGGCCCGCTCACCGACCGGCAGATCGAGTACACCCAGAGCATCATCGACGCCTCGCAGCGGCTGCTGGCGCTGATCAACGACATCCTCGATCTCGCCACCATCGAGGCCGGCTACATGGCCCTCGAGCGCAAGCAGGTCGACGTGCACGAACTGCTGTCGAGCGTCTACGAGTTGACCCGCGAGTGGGCCGCCAAGCAGAACCTGCAGGTAACCATCGAAAGCGCCCCCGAGGCGGGACGGATCGACGCCGACGAGCGGCGGTTGAAGCAGGCGCTCTACAACCTCGTCAGCAACGCCATCAAGTTCACCCTGCCGGGCGGCACCATCGTGCTGCGCAGCGAGCGGCGCGAGGAGGACATCGCGCTCATCGTCCAGGACACCGGCATCGGCATTCCGGCGGCCGACCGGGACCGGGTGTTCGGCCGCTTCGAGCGGGCCCATCCGCAGTTGCGCCTGAGCGGCGTCGGCCTCGGCCTTGCGCTGGTCAAGAGCTTCATCGAGATGCACGGCGGCCGCGTCGACATGCAGTCGGAGACCGGCCGCGGCACCACTGTCACCTGCCTCCTGCCGTGCGAGCCGACGGACCCGCGCACCGCCGGCACGCCGCGGCCGATGATCGCCCGCACCGACGGCGAGATGCCCGGCTCGGCAACGATCGCCCGGGCCGCCGGGCGGACGCCGACTTGACGCTCGGCCCAGCGCTTACTTACCCTGACGCTGGTCCGTCATCGGGTTTGACCGAACGGGCCCCATACGGATACGCGACGGCCTGACCCGTCGCTCGCGGCAGCCAACCACGGGCGCGGGTGTTGTTGACGGTTCCCCCGGTCCGTGCCCGCGTCCTTCGGCCGGATCGTCCCATCAGCCGAGTATCGAGGGCGAGGCGCCATGGAAGACGAGAGCTTGACGCTGGCCAGCGATTTTCCCCCTGCCAGCTATGACGACTGGCGGAAGGTGGCGGACGAGGCGCTGAAGGGCGCCCCCTTCGACAAGAAGCTGGTCTCGAGGACCTACGAAGGCATCCCGATCCAGCCGATCTACACACGGCACGACTGGCCGGCCGAGGGCGATCCCTCCGGCCTGCCCGGCTTCATGCCGTTCACCCGCGGCGGCGACGCGCTCGGCAATCATGGTGGCTGGGACATCCGCCAAGCCTACCGCCATCCCGATCTCGCCAAGCTCAACGAGCAGCTTCGGCTGGACCTGAATCGCGGTGCTACGGCGGCTCTCCTGCATCTGGACTTGGCGGCGCGCGCCGGCCTCGACCCGGACGACGCGGCCGCGGCCGACCTGGCCGGCCGGGACGGCGCCATGATCTACTGCGTGGACGACTTGGCGGCCGCCTGCGCCGGGCTCGACACGGCGACCGTCTCGCTCGCCCTCGACGGTGGTTCGCAGTTTCTGCCCGCCGCCGCCATCCTGGTCGCCTGGTGGCAGCGGCGCGGCGTCGACCTCGATGAGGTTCGCGGCGCGTTCCACGCCGACCCGCTGGGCGTCCTGGCGGCGACCGGAACCCTGCCGATGCCGACCGACCGGGCGCTCGCCGTCATGGCGGACCTTGCCGCCTACACGGCCGAGCATCTGCCGAATGTCACGGCGGTCGGCGTCGACACCTCGCCCTACCACCGCGCCGGCGCCACCGAGGCGCAGGACCTGGGCTGCGCCATGGCAACCGGCCTCGCCTACCTCAAGGCGATGACCGCGGGCGGGCTGGAGATCGACACGGCGGCCCGGCAGATCGCCTTCACCTTCTCGCTCGGCTGCAACTTCTTTCCGGCGATCGCCAAGCTGCGCGCGGCGCGCAAGCTGTGGGCCCGGGTCACCGAGGCCTGCGGGGTGTCGGAGGACGCCCGCGCCATGCGTCTGAACGCGGTCACCGCCGACCGCATGATGACCCGGCGCGACCCTTGGGTGAACCTGCTGCGCGGCACGGTGGCCGGCTTTGCCGCCGGGGTGGCCGGGGCGGAGAGCGTGTGCGTGCAGCCCTTCGACGCGCGGCTCGGCCTGTCGGACGACTTCGCCCGGCGCATCGCCCGCAACACCAGCATCGTCCTGATCGAGGAGTCGTCGCTGACCCGGGTCGTCGACCCGGCCGGGGGCTCCTGGTTCATCGAGACCCTGACCGACCAAATCGCCCGCGAAGGCTGGGCCGACTTCCAGAAGATCGAGCAGGCCGGGGGAATGGAGCGGGCGCTGTCGGACGGCCTGGTCCACGGCTGGCTGGCCCAGGCCTGGGACACCCGCGCCAAGAACATTGCCCGGCGCCGCGACGCCGTCACCGGGGTCAGCGAGTTCCCGAACATCCACGAGGTGCCGGTCGAGCGCGAGATCCCGGATGTGGCTGCGCTCCGGGCCGATGCCGTCGACCGGGTCGTCCGCTCGCGTGCCGCGACCGGCGCGGCCCTGGCCGAGCCGGAGCACGGCGCACTCACCGTAAGGGCCGTCGAGGCGGCGCGGGCCGGCGCCACCATCGGCACCTTGTCAGCGGCGCTGGCCGGTGCCGGCGGCGCCGCCGTGACGGCGCTGCCGACCCACCATTATGCCGAGGAGTTTGAAGCGCTGCGCGACGCCTCCGACGCCTACCAAGCGCGGACCGGGGCGCGGCCACGGATCTTCCTCTCCAACATCGGCACCGTCGCCCAGCACACGGCGCGCGCCACCTTCGCCAAAAACTTCTTCGAGGCCGGCGGCATCGAGGCCGTGACCAACAACGGCTTCAAGACCGGCGCCGAGGCGGCCGAGGCGTTCAAGACGAGCGGCGCCAGCATTGCCATCGTCTGCTCCTCGGACAAAATCTATGAGGGCGCGGTGGCTGATGTCGCCCCGGCGCTGAAGCAGGCCGGCTGCTCCTATCTGTTCCTCGCGGGCAGCCCGGGCGACAAGAAGGCCGACTATCAGGCCGCGGGTGTGGATGATTTCATCTTCCTCGGCGGCGACGTGCTGGCTACCCTGCGCGCGACCTTGGCCCACCTGGGAGCGATCGACCGATGAGCCAATTCCCAGACTTCACCCGGCTGCGCCTGGAGCCGGAGAACGCGCCGGGCGGCGCCGACCTCTCGGCCTGGGCGGCCGCGGTCGAAGCGATGACCGGTCAACGGCCGGACGAGCTCAAGTGGGAGACGCCCGAGAAGATCGACGTCAAGACGCTGTTCACGGCGACCGATCTCGAGGGGCTGGACCATCTCGACACAATGCCGGGGCTGCCGCCCTTCGTGCGCGGTCCCTACCCGACCATGTACACGACCCGGCCCTGGACCATCCGCCAGAATGCCGGCTACTCCACGGCCAAGGACTCGACCGCCTACTACCGGCGCAACCTGGCGGCCGGGCAGAAGGGCCTGTCGGTCGCCTTCGACCTGGCCACCCACCGCGGCTATGACAGCGACCATCCGCGCGTGCAGGGCGATGTCGGCATGGCCGGCGTGGCCATCGACAGCATCTACGACATGCGCACCCTGTTCGACGGCATCCCGCTCGACCAGATGAGCGTATCGATGACCATGAACGGCGCCGTGCTGCCGGTGATGGCGCTCTTCATCGGGGCGGCGCAGGAACAGGGTGTCGATCCACAGCAGCTCCAGGGGACGATCCAGAACGACATCCTCAAGGAGTTCATGGT
>CAZTHL010000140.1:0-6283 GCA_964613585.1 uncultured Mycobacteriaceae bacterium
CCCTTGACCACCGCCTGTCCGCTCATCATTACCGCCTTCGCCGGTGCATGCTCCTGGAAACAGGCTAGAGGTCGACCATTGCATCGCGCTGTCAACGGAATGGCGCTTCGATGACGGACGCCCAGGACCGCGCGGTCCGGCGATGCCCACGCCTGCCGCAGCCTCCCACGCGGCGGCCGAGGCGCCCGGGGACGCCCGGCGGGCTGTTTCCCTGGGGAATTCCCCAGGGGACAGGCGGCGGTGCTGGACGGCATGATGAGCGCTGCCAGTGCCAAGGCGGCGATTAGGTCGATAACCCATTGCTGAGGAGCGGCATGCTTGATCGTCATCTGACCGTCCGTTCGGCTGTCGTCAGGTCCGATTGCCAGCCATGGGCAAAATAACGGCTGCCACTCGACGGACCTGCGGCGGGCCCGCGGTCTGCTATAACTGGCTATACCGTTGCTGAGCGTTGGCGTCCCATGGATCTCCTGGCGCGGTTCCTGGAGGAATTGCGGGCCGCGTCGACGGCGGCCGAGCTTCAAGTCGCGCTCGAGCGCGTCTGCATCGAGCTCGAGCTGCCGCGCTTCGCCTACCAGGCCTATCGGCGCTCCCCCGGCAGCGCCGGTGAGCCCTACGGCCTGACCACCTATCCGCAGACCTGGGTCGACCGCTACATCGACCAGCGCTACGACCTGCTCGATCCGGTGATCGGGCAGGCCGCCTCCAGCCTGGTGCCGTTCGGCTGGTCGGCCGAGGATCGCCCGAAGGAGCTGACCCGTCCGCAGCGCCGCTTTCTGGACGAGGCCTGCGACTTCGACCTGAGGACGGGGATCACCATCCCGATCCACCACGGCATGGGCCGGGCGACGTCGCTCACCCTCGGCGCGCCGGAGGGGAGCGCGGCGGCCAGCGCGATCCTGGAGAACCATCAGCATCTGGTCCATCTGATCGCCATCTACCTGCATCAGAATGCCCGGCGTATCCTCGACCCGACGCCGAAGCAGGTGCGTCCGCACCTGTCGCCGCGCGAGCACGCCTGCCTGACCTGGACGTGCAAGGGCAAGTCCATCCCCGAGGTCGCCGACATCCTCGAGATCGGCAAGCGGACCGTCCGGTTCCATCTCGAGAACGCCAAGGAGAAGCTCGGCGTCGGCACCGTGCAGCAGGCCATCGTCGAGGCCATCCGCCAGGGCATCATCGACCCGATGCCGATCTAGGGCGTTTCCGCCTGACGCGGCATCGGATCCCGGCGGTGCGGAGGACGGTACGACCGGGATCGGGCGAGAAGGTCGGGTGCCGCCGCGCAGCGCGGGGCCGGGTGCGGCTGCCAGGCGCGCGGCGTCGGCTTGCCCTCGGGCCGGGGCTTTCCCATGATGACGGCGTGGCGGGCTGCGGCCAGCGGCTCCGGCCCGGCCCCGGCAGGCGACCGCTCGCGGCCCTTGCCCGGACGCGGTCGGCCGACCACCATGCGCCGCTGCCGCTGCGTCGGGCCGCAGTCGAACGACGGCGAGCGGCCGGGGAGCCGTCGCCCGCGACGGTCTGTTGGCGGGTGCTCATGGCCCCGGCGCAGCCGGGCGGGCCCCTTAGGAGGATTCACCCATGTCCAGCAAGCAGGAGGGACCGAACGGCCGAGGCTCGCCCGAGCCGGAGGCCGACGTCACCCGCGAGGTCGTCCTGGACGGCGCCGTCGTCACGCTGGCGCTGGAGCCGGACTATTGGGTGAGCCTGGACTACATCCGCGGGATCGAAGACATGGAGGAGGAGCGCCTCTGGTCCATGATCCACTCCATGCGGCTGCCGGGCCAGACCGTCGGAGCGTCGGCGCGGCTGTTCATCATGCGGTATTGGCAGTGCCGGACGATGGCAATCGAGTCACCGATCTCCCGGGGCAGCCTGAGGGCCTGACGGCGCCGGGAAGGCGGTCCCGACGCTCCCTCCCGAAATACTGTAGAGAGTCCGAGTACACCGGCGCGGTGATGATCCGCTATGTGCATCGCCGTATCGACGGCTGACGGAGATGCACCATGAGCATCGCGGCACAGTCACCAGCCCGAGCGCCCGCCGGTCGCGCTAGCCCCGGATCTGCGTGCCTCGCGGAGACCAAGCGCGGGGAGCGCCGATGACGATGAAGCTAAGAAGCATACAGCGTGCAGGGCGGCGAAGCTCGCTGCGCCTGGAGATGGAGTTCTGGGAGGCCCTGGACGAGATCGCGTCGCGGCAGTGCATGACGCTGGGACGCCTGCTCGACGTGATCGATCGGGAGGAGATCGATCCGCGCGGACCCAGAGGCTTCACCGCGCGGATCCGGGTGTTCTGCGTGCGGTACTACCGCACCCGGCAGCACCTGACCGGGCCGGACGGGAAGCCGGCCGAGCCGGCCCTGTGGGCGCTGCTGCGCGGAGCGCCGCCAACCGGCGGCGACCCGGGCGGGGCCGGGCCCAATGGCTCGCCGACGATCAACTAGAGCCTTTCCGCCGGACGCGGAATCGGCGCCGGGGACCGTCGGGGGGCCGGCGGCTGCCGGTCGGCCGGAGCCCGGCCCGGGGCGGGGCGGCATGCAGTTGCGGCCGGTGTCGGCCCGGGCGCGGCGGCGGTCCCGGACTGCACCGCGGGCACCGTCACCGTGGCGCTCGGGCCGGCCGCGGCCTAGGGTGTCGCCGGCCGCTGCCGCCGGCCCCGCTGCCGGCCCCTGCTGCCGCCCCCTGCTGCCGCCCCCTGCTGCCGCCCCCTGCTGCCGCCCCCTGCTGCCGCCGAGGACGCGTTCCGATGCCCACGCTGTTGCCGTCCGGTCCGGATCCGGCCGAGTTGTACCCGATCCCGCACGACCGGTCGGTCGTGTTCCTGAAGCCCCTCATCCGTCACCCGCAGATAGAGGTCGGCGAGTACAGCTACTACCATGACTTCGCCGATCCGCTCGGCTTCGAGGGGAATGTGCGCTACGCGTTCCCGTTCGAGGGCGACCGGCTGAGCATCGGCCGGTTCTGCTCGATCGCCTCGGGCGCCACCTTTCTGCTCAACGGAGGCAATCACCTGACCGACACCGTCTCGACCTATCCGTTCGGCGTGGTCGGGCGCGGGTGGGAGGAGGCGCTGCCGGAGACATGGCCCAGCCGCGGCGACACGATGGTCGGCCATGACGTGTGGATCGGCTACCGGGCGACGCTGCTGCCCGGCGTGAAGGTCGGCCACGGCGCGGTGATCGGCGCCATGAGCGTGGTGACGGAAAACGTGCCGCCCTACGCGATCGTCGCCGGGAACCCGGCGCGCGTGGTGCGGCGCCGGCACACGGAGAGCGGTATCGAGCGGCTGCTGGCGATCGCCTGGTGGGATTGGCCGATCGAGAGGATCACGGCCAGTGTTCGTGCCATCGCGCTCGGCACCGTCGACGACCTGGAGCGGTGCCAGCACCGATGGGTGTAGGCACGATCTCAGAGATCGCGCGCCGGCGGCGGCGGACGCGGCGGCTTCGGGTCCCGCCATCCGAATGTCATCGAGGGCCTGCGCCCTCGTCGGGCGGCGGCGCGCGTCCACGCCACTGCGATCCCTTGCCGTTCAAGCCGGTCGACGGGTCGGAGACGACGCGGGTTCTGTCCACCGGTCCGAGTTCGGAGCTTTCGCTCAATCTCGGCCGCTTCCCGGGCTTGCGCGTTCTCATGCCGCTCGCCGACGAGGATCTCGTGACGACGCCGTCCAAGCCAGGGGAGCGTCCCGTGCCGAGCTACGTCGTGCAACGGCGAGATCCTCTCGTAGGGCGAGCGCGCGCCGGTCGTCCTCCGGCGTCTTGAAGGCCGCTCGGACGAGCTTCTGCGCGGCACCTACGCGGACGCCGAGCGCCTCGGTCGGCGGGCGCCGGACCTCAACTTGAACGACCCCGACACGCTCGTGCAGGTCGGCCGGTCGCTGGCGGTTCGGGGCACGTTCGACGAAGGCATCCCGCCGATCGGGCAGGGGATCGGTGCGGTGCACGATGATGCGGATATGCCGGCTGACCCGCAGCGACCGGAAACTGGACTCCTACGCCCGATCCAGCCCGTGGAACTGCATGCCGGGACCGGACGAACCTGACCAGACTGTCCGTGAAGATATAGGCGATCCGGGGCTCCTTGTGGTTTTGCGTCATCATCATCTCACCGAGAAAACCTTCATCACCTCATCGCCCAAGTGGTTGATGACCTTGACGGCGATCCGATCCCTCCTCTGCACAGAGCCTTGTGTCCGGCTCCTGATAGGGTTCGCCAATCGCTGTCGGAACGATTGTTTGGATTTCGTCCCAAAATAGCATCGCTGACCTAAGCCATCCGGTCCCACGAATGTCAATATGCGGGTAATATAATGCGGTTCCAAGCATATTTGCTTCCCGACGCTTAGATGTCCTGCGGGTAAGAGCCGTTTGGACTGCTCCTAAGATCCTCTTTCTATCGCAGGGCTTATTTCAAGGAAATCAGAAGTTCTGGTTGAGCACGCGCACCCTACGTCCACAATCGTCGTCATCTCACCCATAGGGCGGCGACGGCGTTGCGGTCTCGGGATGCGCGACACTCGCGACGCCACCGCGCCAAAAAGGGTCCTTTTCGGCGCGCCTCGCGCGGTCACCGGAATCCGCGCTCTCCCGCGCGTCAAAACCCCGTGCCAAAACCTCCGGGGGCGTTGCGGGGGTGTCCCCCGCTCGAAGGGGTGACGGAAGACCGGCGAGAGCGCGGGGCTGAAAGTAGAGTTCAGCGCGACAGCGAACTTCGCCGGTGCGCGACACGGGAGGTGCCGGGTTCCTTGCTACGCTGCAACCGCAGCGTAGCGCCAAGGCAGCCGCTCGTCGATGGGGGTGATCTTGTGGTCGGCGATGCTACTCCGGATGTCCGTCAGCTAAGCCTGCGGCTCGACGCTATTGAGCTTCGTCGCTTCCAGCGAGCGCGTGCATTATCGAGACACGGATTCACGGCAGCGTCGGAATGCGTATGGCAGCGGTGGACGGGGAGCGGGCTTCCCGACGCGCTGTCGTTTGGTCCGGAGTGCGCCGAGAACCGGGCGAAACCGGCCAAGTATTGCACGGGGGTCTTGACGCCGCGCAATCCTTGCGCGACCCCAGCTCATACGGTCGCCGCTCTGTCTCATGATACCGTCACGGTCAATCCGGACGATGACGCCGCGGTCTTGGAGGTCACGATGGCGCTGGCGCAGCTTCTGTTCAGTGTTCTGGTCAGCGGCGCCGAGCTCGTCGCGTCGGGGGCGGTGACGGAGTTCGCAAAAGGTGCCGGCAAGGCAGCCTTCGAAGCGCTCAAGAACCGACTGACCACGCAGCACGACTTGAAGTCGTTGCCGCTGCTCGAGGACGCGAAGACGAACCCGGCTTTCGAGGCGGCGATCAAGGACGAACTGGAAAAAAAGCCGGAGATCGCCAACGACGAGAAAGTGCTGGGGCTCGCCGAGACCCTGCGCGAGGCGATCGCGGCGTTGCCGGCCGAGACGCAGGCCCGCTACGCGGTCAACATCGACGAAATCCGCTCGGGTGGAGCGCTGCTGTTCGAGGCGGTCGAGGGCGTCAGGGCGAAGACCGCGACATCGCAAAGCGACATGACGTTCAAGGACGTCAAAGCACCACCACCGGGAAAAGAGTAGGCGACGGGGGCGAACCGGCCGAGACCCTGTCGCCCTTTACCGGTCAAGCGCAGGTCGCCATCGGCCAGGCCCAGGTTGGCCACAACCTGAACATCCATCTCCAGCAGGCACCGGTGATCGACGTGGGCCTGGTGGTCGCGATCGCCGAGCAGCAGGGCTATCTCTCGCCGGAGAAAGCCAAGGCGCTTGAGGAGCAGGTGGCCCGCACGCAGGCCGATCTGGAGCGCATTCGCGCCGCGGATGCCGACTGGCGTGCCGACGTCGACGCGGCCATCGAAGTGTTCAACCGCAGCGACATCGACGGCGCCAAGGCGGCCTTTGCACGGATCGACGCGCTGATCGCCGAGCGGCGGGCCGAGCTCAGCGCCCAGGAACGCGAGCTACGCTTGGAGGAAGCGCGATCCAAGCACGCTCAGGCGACGCTGTTCTTTCCCTTCGAGGCTTCCCGCTCGGAGCCACTACTCACCCAAGCGGCGGAACTCGCAGAAACCAACGTCTGGTACTGGATCGCCTGCGGTCAGGCGCGCATCGAGACGGGCAACTTGAGCCGTGCCGAAGCCGCGTTCCAGACAGCTCGCGAGCTCGCCGAAGGGGACGGGGACGAGCGCGACCTAGCGGCAACTCTGGCCTACCTCGGCGACGTGCGGGTGGCGCAGGGCGAACTGCCGGCGGCGCTGGAGGCCTACGA
>CAZTHL010000141.1:0-6230 GCA_964613585.1 uncultured Mycobacteriaceae bacterium
CGGGGCGCGACCTCCGCCCAGACCCGGGGGCGCAGCTCCAGATGATCGAAGCGGCTCACGATCGACCGGACGTGGCGTGCGTACCCGCCGTAGCCACCGCGGTGGCTCCAGCCCCGCTCGATCTTGCGCCGGGCGTTGTCCATGAGCGGCGCCAGCCGGCGGCGGATGCCGAGGTTGAGCCGGGCGCGCCGGTCGCCGGCATAGAAGCGCCACATGTAGTCGCGCTCGCGCTCGGTGACCATCTCGAGCGTCAGCTCGTCATGGTTGCGCAGGAAGATCGCCCACTGGCAGTTCGACGGGATCGCCGGCGTCTGCCGCATGATGTCGGTGATCGGCGCCCGGTCCTCCTGCGCCATGGCCATGTACATGCGCGGCATCAGCGGGAAGTGGAACGCCATCTGGCATTCGTCGCCCTCGCCGAAGTAGGGCCGGGTGTCCTCGGGCCACTGGTTGGCCTCGGCCAGGAAGAAGGCGCGCGGATGGCTCTCGTCCATGGCGGCGCGCAGCCGCTTGATGACCGCGTGGGTCTCCGGCAGGTTCTCGTTCAGCGTGCCGTCGCGCTCGACCAGGTAGGGGATGGCGTCGAGCCGAAGCCCGTCGACCCCCATGTCGAGCCAGAAGCGCATGGTGTCGACCACCGCCTGCACCACCCGCGGATTGTCGAAGTTGAGGTCCGGCTGGTGGCTGAAGAAGCGGTGCCAGTAGTATTGCTGGGCCACCGGATCCCAGGCCCAGTTCGAGCCCTCGGTGTCGGTGAAGATGATCCGGGTGTCGCCCCAGCGCTTGTCGTCGTCCGACCAGACGTAGAAGTCGCGCGCGCGGCTGCCCCGCTTGGCCTCGCGGGCGCGCTTGAACCAGGGGTGCTGGTCCGAGGTGTGGTTGATCACCAACTCGGTGATGACCTTGAGGCCGCGCTGGTGGGCGGCGCGGACGAAGGCGCGGAAGTCGCGCAGGCTGCCGTAGGCGGGGTTGGTCGCCTTGTAGTCGGAGATGTCGTAGCCGTCGTCGCGCAGGGGCGACGGGTAGAACGGCAGCAGCCACACCGCCGAGACGCCGAGATCGCTCAGATAGTCCAGCTTGCCGAGCAGCCCGCGAAAGTCCCCGACCCCGTCGTTGTTGGAGTCGAAGAACGACTTCACGTGCAGCTGGTAGATGACGGCGTCCTTGTACCAAAGAGGGTCGGCGAATTCAGGCATGAGCGCCGGGTCTGGGAGTCGGGGCGGGGCCGGTCCGATCGGCCGGTACCCCTTGCAGGCGTGTGGGCTCGCCAAGCTAACGCCGTTGCCGACATAGTCAACAGCGTGTCCGGTCGGCGCGCCGAAAGCAAGGCGGCGTGCCCGTCGGCGCCGGCCCGGGCGCAAGGACCGGTCACGCCCGCGAGCGGGTTCGGCCGACCGTCAGGATTCTTGACGCCGGCTGCCGCGGCTCGGCCCTCGCGGGGCGGCGCGCGCCGGCGGCTGGCCTCTCGAGCCGGTCCGGCGCCGGTCATGCGCCGCCGTCGCGCCGTCACCCGGCCGGGGCCGGGCGGTCGCGGGATCGCGCGGCCAGGGCCGATCCGGGACGCCGGCCGCGTCTCCGGCGTCGATCGCGCGGCCCGGCGACAGGCCGCGCCCGGTCGACCATGCCGTTCGAAGCCGCAGCCGTCCGCCGTCACCGTGGAACGCCGCTTGCATCTTTCCCTCCGGCAAGACTTGGTGCCGCCGGGCACTGTAAAGCCTGGTTAACGCTCCGATATCGGCAAGGACCGGCCGTCGCGGCGGATCGGCCGGGACCCGCTCGGCGTGACCATCCGGACGGAAAGATTCGGAGGGATGTCCGGTCGATTATTTGACGATGTCGGTTCGTGTCGATCCTTTGCTGTCGGTGTCATCATGACGTCACGCAAGGAGCGCACAGTCACCGCGCGCCGGCCGGACGGCCGGTCGCGACCCCGGGATGGAGGGAGGCGGGCAGGCGATGGCGATCACCCGACGCGGCCTCGGTAGAGCGGCGCTGGCGCTCGGCATGGTGGCGCTGCCGTCGGCGGCCGGGGCGCGGGAGTCGACGCTCGACCGGCTGGTCCGCGGCGGCCTGAGCGGGCTGCCGCAGGGGCCGGCGCCGCGGGAGGGTGTGGCCGCCGAGCCGCGCTGGCGCCCGGGCTTCGAGCCATGGCGCGGCCGGACCGGCCATCTGGTGCTCAGCAACGCGCACACCGGCGAGACCCTGGACGTGCGCTACAAGGACGCCGCCGGCTACCGTCACGACGCGCTGGCGCGGATCGACCGGCTCATGCGCGACTGGCGGACCGGCACCGTGCAGCCGATCGACCCGGCCGTCCTCGATATCCTGAGCGCGGTGCAGGCCGGGCTGGAGCATCGCCGGCTGGTCATCCTCTCGGCCTACCGCACGCGGCGGACCAACCGGATGCTGGCCCGCCGCCATCCGGGGCGGGTCGCGGAGGAGAGCCTTCACCTGAGCGGCCGGGCCGTCGACTTCCATGTGCCCGGCGTGCCGATCGCCCGGGCACGGGACACCGCGCTGGCGCTCGAGGCCGGCGGCGTCGGCTACTATCCGCGCAACGGCTTCCTCCACGTGGACACCGGCCGGCGGCGCGTCTGGCGGGGCTGATCCCTCGTTGACGCCGAGGACGATTGTCGCAGCGCGGGATCCTCACGAAAATGTCGGTCGACGGACGGTTGGCGGTGCCCACCTGTCCCGGGTGACCTCCGCGCGCCGGCGATCCGGCCGGCCCGGAGCCGTGCCCTGTTGCCAGGAGATCCATGCCATGGACTTCGCCGTCCACACCGTCGAGAGCGCGCCCGAGACCGCCAAGCCGCTGCTGCAGGCCTCGCGGAAAAAGTACACCTTCGTTCCCAACCTGCACGCCGTCATGGCCGAGGCGCCGACGCTGCTGGGCGCCTATCAGACGCTCGCCGACCTGTTCGGCCACACCGGCCTGTCCGTGCTCGAGCGGCAGATCGTGCTGCTGGCGATCAGCTACGAGAACGGCTGCGACTACTGCGTGGCGGCGCACAGCACCATCGCCACCATGGAGAAGATGCCGGCGGACATCCTGCAGGCCCTGCGCGACGGCCGCCCGCTCGCCGACGCCAAGCTCGAGGCCCTGCGCTCCTTCGCGGCGACCATGGCGGCCGAGCGCGGCTGGGTCGGCGATGCCGCGGTCGCCCATCTGCTGGCGCACGGCTACACCCGCCAGACCGTGCTCGAGGTGGTGCTGGCCCAGGGCTTCAAGGTGCTCAGCAACTACACCAACCATCTGGCCCATACGCCGCTCGACCTGCCCTTCCAGAGCCAGGCCTGGACCGACGAGCGGCCGACCAAGGCTGCCGAGTAGGCCGCTTGCCGGTCCCTCTGCCCGCGTCGGCCCCTTCTCCCCGCGTCGGCGGCGCACCCCGGCGGGCCGACGTCGGGGCGCGGCCGGACGAGGCGAGGCGAAGCCCGACGAGCCCGGACCGGACGGGGCGGGTGACGGCCGGCCTCCGGCATCGATCCCGGAGAGCCCCGGGTCCGCCCTCGGGCCGCCGTCGCCGCCCCCGCGTCCCTGCCGGGGGCGTTGCCGACGGCGTCGGTCGGTGCGACATTCCCGGGAGCAAGCGGCCCCGTCTCACGTGGGCCGCGGCGTCCGCCCGCCGGCGGCGCCGGACAAGCCAATCACGGGAGGGTCGATCCTGCCATGGGGACGGCTGAGCTGATCGAGAAGTACGACGCGGACGTGCCGCGCTACACGAGCTATCCGACGGCGAACCATTTCTCCGACGCGGTCGGTGCCGAGGACTATGGGCGCTGGCTCGAGGCGCTGCCGGCCGAGGCGCCGGTCTCGCTCTACCTCCATGTGCCGTTCTGCCAGTCCCTGTGCCGCTATTGCGGCTGCCACACCAAGGTGACGCGCTTCTACGAGCCGGTAAGCGCCTATGTGGCGGCGCTTGAGCGGGAGATCGCCGCGGTGGCGGCGCGGCTCGGCGGGCGCCGCCGGGTCGGCCATGTGCATTGGGGCGGCGGCACGCCGACCATGCTGCAGGCCGAGGACATGGCCTCGATCCTGTTCAAGCTGCGCGACGCCTTCATCATCGGCCCCGAGGCCGAGCATGCCATGGAGATCGACCCGCGCACCATGGACGAGGGGCGGGCCCGGGATCTGGCGCGGCTGGGGGTCAACCGGGCCTCGCTCGGCGTGCAGGACTTTACGCCGGAGGTGCAGATCGCGGTCGACCGGATCCAGCCCTACGAGTTGGTGCGCGATGTGGTCGGCTGGCTGCGCGGGGCGGGCATCGAGCGGATCAACTTCGACATGATCTACGGCCTGCCGCAGCAGACCGAGGCCACCATGCGCCGGGCCATCGCCCAGGCGGCCGGGCTCGGGCCGGACCGGGTGGCGGTGTTCGGCTATGCCCACGTGCCCTGGTTCAAGAAGCAGCAGGTGATCCTGGAGCACTACCACCTGCCGACCATCGCCGAGCGCTACCGGCTGGCCGAGGTGGCGCGCGAAACCCTGGTCGGCCACGGCTATGTGCCGGTCGGCCTTGACCATTACGCCCGGTCGGACGACCCGCTGGTGCGCGCCGCGGCCGAGGGCACGCTGCGCCGCAACTTCCAGGGCTACACCACCGACACGGCGGCGGCCCTGCTCGGCTTCGGCGCCTCGTCGATCAGCGCGACACCCTGGGGCTATGCCCAGAACGATCCGATGATCCCGGGCTACCAGCAGAAGGTGGCGGCGGGCGGGCTGCCGATCACCCGCGGCCTTGCGCTCCAGCCCGACGACCGCTTCCGGGCCGGCTTGGTCGAGCGGCTGATGTGCTTCCACCGGCTCGATCTGGGCGAGCTCGACACGACGGGGCTCGAGGGTGCGCTCGGCCGCCTCGAGGACTTCGAGCGCGACGGCCTGATCGAGCGGGACGGCACGGCGATCCGCGTCACCGAGGCCGGAAAGCCGTTCACGCGCGTCGTCTGCACCGCCTTCGACGCCTACTGGCACCCCACCAAGGGCCGCCACGCCAAGGCGGTGTGAGACCGGGATCGATGGCGAGGGCGGGAGGAGCAGGCGAGATGTGACGGTGCGGCTGGCCGTCAATGCCTGTTGTTGTCGGCGCGCCAGCCGCGGGAGCCCGACCGCCGGCGTCCGACCGGATCGTCAGGGGCTGACGCGGCTGCCCGCCCCGGCGGCGGAGGGGCGATTGAGGCGCCAGATGGAGACGGTGAGCACTGTCGCGATGGTCACCCACAGAAGGTAGGGCAGCAGGAGCAGGCCGGCCACAGGGCTGATCGGCCAGAACAGCGCGATGGTCGCGGCGATCGACAGCCACAGGGCGGCACTCTCCAAAACCGCCAGGCCCAGCCGACGCAGGCCGAAGAACACCGCCGACCACAGCCCGTTCAGCACTAGCTGCACGACCCACACCGTCAGCGGCACGGCGGCCCCGGTAAAGCCGGCCTCGCGCCAGACCAGCCAGCCCGACACCGCGATCAGCAGGTAGAGCGGGGTCCACACCACCGGGAACACCCAGTCGCGCGGCGTCCAGCCCGGCTTGGCGATGCTTCGATACCAGTCGTCCGGGCGAAAGATCGAGCCGGAGGACGCCGCCACGAAGCAGGCGCCGATGAAGCCGGCCAGGACGAGAAGCGAGTCGACGCTCATGAGAAGGGCCCAGTGTCGCGATGGGACAGCGACGCCGGCGGCAGGTCGGCCGGCCCGGGCCACAAGGCCTTCGGGGCGCCGCCGCCGCGCCGACGCAGGATGATGTCCGGCACAACATTAGCACGCTGCGCGCCGCCTGCCATGCCGAACCCTGAGGGTCGCATCGGCATCCCGGGGCATCCCGGCCAGCGGCATTGATCCCGATCAGATCCGCCGCGCCAACGCCCGACACCGGCAGGTGCTGCGCGCGAGCGCCGCGTTCCCGGGGCGGTGGTGACGGTGCCGGGAAACCCCCGCGCGGCTGTCCTGTTCGCTTGAATTGGCGGATTTCCGCGAGGCGGACAAACGGACCCTGGGACGATTTGATCCATCTGATGGTCAACGCGCCGCGTCGACGGCACAACCGGCCATGCCATGGTTGGGTAGGTGTATACGATGACGGCTTGGCGGGAGCCCCGGTCCCGTGTCAGCATACCCCTACAAGCCGCATGGTGAGGCCCCCGCTTAGCCCCGGACGTGCATGATGAACTATGAAAATTACTTCCGCGAGCAGCTTGACGGTCTTCGCGAGGAGGGCCGCTACCGGGTGTTCGCC
>CAZTHL010000142.1:0-6170 GCA_964613585.1 uncultured Mycobacteriaceae bacterium
AAGACAAACGCCAACGGCGCACCGGCATCAGGCGCCCCTGCATCCGGCTGATCCCTACGGCCGCGTGGTCGGGCCGCCGGCGACGTTGAGCAGGCCGTCCGGGCCGGCCCCCCGGTGCGGCAGGCCGACCGCCTTCTGGGACCGCAGGGTGACGAGCGCGATGACGATCCAGGCGCCGTGAAACACGAGCCCGAAGCCAAGCGCCGCCGGCCCCGGCAGCGGGCCGATCGCCGCGCGCGGCCACAGCTCGGCAAGCGAGCCGATCGGCGTCGGATGCACCAGGATCTTCGCCAGGTAGCAGCCGAGCAGGGCGGCGAAGATGTAGCCGTAGTTGCGGCGGATGCGCCGGCCCAGCGCCTCCATGAAGGAGATGTGGAAGCGCACGTCGACATAGTCGCGGGCGAGCAGGTCCGACCAGCCATTGTCGACGGACATCGGTCGGCGAGTCAGCATCGGGCCATA
This sequence comes from uncultured Mycobacteriaceae bacterium, assembly GCA_964613585.1. GTDB lineage: Bacteria > Pseudomonadota > Alphaproteobacteria > DSM-16000 > Inquilinaceae > CAZTHL01. The sequence goes on from CAZTHL010000142.1 coordinate 463, forward strand.
GAAGTTGATCTCCATGACGCGGACGCGCACGCGGAACACATCGTAATAGCGGTATCGCCGGGCTTCGATGACCAGGAAGATGACCACCACCCAGCTGACCAGCAGCACCGGGATCGGCGATGCCTCCGCGCTACTGAAGGTAACCGAGAGCGCGATGCCGGTGACCACGATCGACCAATTGCTGGTGGCGTCGAGCCGAGTGCGCCAGATCTTCGACTGGTACATCTCACCGCGATAGAGGTGCGCGAGCGCGCCCATCTCCGCCGCGCTGAAGTCCGCCGTCCGCCCTCCCCCGGCTGCCTGCCCGCCGTCCGCCGCCTGCCCGGTGCCGGCCATGATCACGCTCCCGCTCAAAAGACCTCATCCGATTCTGCGGGAATCGCGCGGCGGGGAAAGACCTTCTCGTCAACGCCACGCGCACGCCGGGCCGGTGGGCACGGCGGATCTCGTCCACCTGATCGATCGACACTCGCCGAGGTCCCGGGAGCCCGGACCGGTCGTGCTGGCGAGAGCGGAGGAGATCTTGGCCCTGGCCCCGTTCCAGCCTATCAACGGGTGTCGGACGCCACGCTTCGGCCGCGTGGCGCGCCGTCACCGGCCCCCTGCTCCCGAGGCTTCTGCCGCCGATGACCCGCCCCAAGGACTTGGCTCCCGGCATTCTCCGGCAGCGCCTGCTGATCGAGGCGCATTGGGGGCTCGAGACCGTCACCGCGCAGACCGTGCGCGACTATCTGATCGGCCTGGCGGCGCGGCTCGAGCTGCGCCCCTACGGCGAGCCGGTGGTGTTCAGCCCGGCGAGCGGCGACGGCCGACCGGAGAATGCCGGGTTCGACGCCTTCGTGCCGCTCGTCGACTCCGGGATCTCCGGCTATTTCTGGATCGGGCCGCGCTTCCTGTCGGTTGTGCTCTACACCTGCAAGGGCTTTGACGAGGCGGCCGCCGTCGACTTCACCCGCGCGGCCTTCCGGGTCGACGGCGAGCTGGTCGCCTTCGGCTTCTGAGTCAGCGTCGCGACCGGACGCCCGGGGCGGCGGACGGGCCGATCCTGGCCATGCCTTGCCCCCCCGCCGCCGCGGCCCGGCCATTGCGACCGCGATCGGCTTGCCTCACCACCGCCACCGGCATGGCTGCAGCCGTTCCGTTGTGTCCTTTTGGCCGCATCGGTTGCGGGCGCGGCGCACCATCTGTGGGTTGGGATACGGTGCTGCGGGCGGTCGAACGACGAGCCGGCCGGGATGCGGGAATGGGCGCGCGATGCGGGCGCGGAGCGATCGACCAGCGCGGATGACGTCGGGGACGGCGGCGGACCCGGCGGCGGACCCGGCGCCGCGCCCCGCGCTGCGCGCCGAGGCGCTGACCAAGGTCTACGGCACCGGCGCGGCGGCGGTGCATGCGCTGCGCGGCGTCGACCTCGCTGTTCCGGAAGGCGAGCAGGTAGTTCTGCTCGGCCCCTCGGGCAGCGGCAAGTCGACCCTCCTCAACATCCTCGGCGGGCTCGACCGGCCGAGCGGCGGCCGCGCCTTCTTCCGCGACCTCGAGCTGACCGGGCTTGGCGACCGGGCGCTGACCGACTACCGGCGCCGGCATGTCGGCTTCGTCTTCCAGTTCTACAACCTGATGCCCAGCCTGACCGCGCGCGAGAATGTCGAGCTGGTCACCGAGATCGCCGAGCGGCCCATGCCGGCCGGCGACGCGCTCGACATGGTCGATCTGGCGGCCCGGGCCGACCACTTTCCGGCTGAGCTTTCCGGCGGCGAGCAGCAGCGTGTCGCCATCGCCCGCGCCGTGGCCAAGCAGCCGACCGTTCTGTTCTGCGACGAGCCCACCGGCGCGCTGGACAGCGCCACCGGCATCAGGGTGCTTGAGGCGCTGGCGCGCATCAATCGGGAGCTGCGCACCACGGTGGTGACCATCACCCACGCCGCCGCCATCGCCGCCATGGCGGACCGGATCCTGCGCTTTGCCGACGGCCGGGTGGTCAGCCTTGAGATCAACCCGAATCCGCGCCCGGCCTCCGAGATCGAGTGGTAGGGCGATGGCGCTGTCGACCCTCGATCGTAAGCTGCTGCGCGACCTTGGCCGGCTCAAAGGCCAAGCACTGGCCGTGGCGCTGGTCATCGCCGCCGGTGTTGCGGTTGTGGTCATGGCCATCGGCACCTATGCTTCGTTGAGCGAGATCCGCTCCACCTATTATGAGCGCCACCGCTTCGCCGACCTTTTCGTCCAAAGCGACAGGGCGCCCCTGCGGCTGGCCGAGCGGATCGCCGCCCTCGACGGCGTGGTTCGGCTCGAGGCCCGCATCGTCAAGGACGCGCTGCTCGATATACCGGGCATGGACGAGCCGGCGCGCGCCCAGCTCGTCTCGGTGCCCGAGACCAGGACGCCGCGGGTCAATGATCTGCTGCTGAAGGAAGGCCGCATGGTGGAGCCGGGGCGACCGGACGAGGCCTTGGTCAGCGAAGCCTTCGCCCTCGAGCACGGCCTCCGTCCGGGGGACCGGATCGAGGCGGTGGTCAACGGCAAGCGGCGCCACCTGCGCCTTGTCGGCATCGCCCTGTCGCCGGAGTTCGTCTACGTCATCGGCCCAGGCGACCTGGTGCCGGACGACCGGCGCTACGCGATCCTGTGGATGGGCCGCTCGGCCCTCGAGGCAGCCTTCGACTATGAAGGCGCGTTCAACGATCTGGCGATCAGCCTGAGGCGGGGCGCCGAGCCGCAAGCCGTGATCGACGCCCTCGACCGCATGCTCGAGCCCTATGCCGGGTTCGGCGCGTATACCCGGGAGGACCAGCTGTCCGACAGCTTCGTCCGCTCGGACATGGAGCAGCTGCGCAACCTCGCCTTCATTCTGCCGCCGCTGTTCCTTGGCGTCGCTGCCTTTCTGCTGTCAGTGGTCATGAACCGGCTCATCGACACCGAGCGCGAGCAGATCGGTCTGGCCAAGGCGGTTGGCTACCGCAATCGCGAAATCGGGCTGCATTATCTGAAGCTGGTCCTGCTGATCGCCCTTGGCGGCATCGTCCTCGGGGCAGGCATCGGCACGCTCATGGGCCGGGCGGTCACCGCCACCTACTCCGAGAATTACGCCTTCCCCTATCTGACCTATGTGATCGACGCCCGGGTCTACGCCGCCGCCGCCGCCGTCAGCGTGGCCGCCGCGGTGGCCGGCGCGCTGGGCGCGATGGCCCGTGCCGTGCGCCTGCCGCCCGCCGTGGCCATGCGGGCCCCGCCCCCGCCACGCTACAGCCGCGGCATGCTCGAGCGTCTCGGCCTTGGGCCCGCCCTGCCACGGCTATGGCGCATGGCCTTCCGACACCTCGTCCGCTTTCCGATCCGCTCGGCCTTCGCCTCCACCGGCATTGCCGCGGCCGTGGCGCTGCTGATCATGACCTTCTTCTTCACCGACTCCATCGACACGATGATCGAATCCTTCTTCTTCGAGACCGAGCGGCAGGACATCACCGTGCACTTCGCCACGGACCGCGGCGAGACGGTGGCCCATGAGCTCGCCCGGCTGCCCGGGGTGCGGCGGGTCGAATTGCGCCGGCTGGTCGGGGCCCGGCTGGAGCACGGCACGATCAGCCAGCGCACGGCCATCTTCGGCCTCGACCCCGGTGCGCATCTGACCGGCCTGTCGGGCCCCGATGGGCGGCCGGTGGCGCTGCCGGCGGCCGGCCTGGTGCTGACCGACGCGCTCGCCCGCAAGCTGGGCGTGGAGCCGGGCGACCCGGTGCGGGTGGAGGTGCTGGAGGGCCGGCGGCCGGTGCGCGATGTTCCGGTGACACTTGTGGTGGAATCCCTGATCGGCCTGTCCGCCTACATGGACCGCGGCGCGCTCAACGCGCTGATGATGGAGGGCCGGGTCGCCGACGCCGCCAAGCTGCGCATCGACCCGGCCGAGGCGCCCCGGCTCTACGCGGCGATCAAGGAGATCCCGGCGATCGCCAGCCTGTCGATCAAGGACGCGGCCTACCGCCAATTCCGGGGGATCATGGACCAGACCTTCTTGCTGGTGATCAGCTTCTACACCACGTTCGCCGCGGTGATCGCGCTGGGCGTGGTGTACAACACCGCCCGCATCGCCATGGCCGAGCATGCCCGCGAGCTGGCCAGCCTGCGGGTGCTCGGCTTCCGCAAGCGCGAGGTGGCCGAGATCCTGCTGGTCGAGCTGGCTACGCTCACCCTGCTGGCCCTGCCGCTCGGCTGCCTGCTCGGGCTCGGGCTGGTCGAGCTGCTGGCCGAGCTGTTCTCCTCAGATCTGTACCGAGTGCCGGCCATCGTGACCCCGGCCACCCTTGGCACGGCGCTTGGCATCGTCGTCGCCGCGTCGGTTGCGGCCGGCCTGTTCGTGGCGCGACGACTGGGCGGCCTCGATCTTGTCGCCGTGCTGAAAAGCCGCGAGTAGCAGACATGCGATCCTGGCGGATCTGGGCCCTGCGCCTGGTGCCGGCCGCCCTGCTCCTGGGGCTGATCGGCGCGCTTTTCCTGCCGAGGCCGGTGCCCGTCGATGTCGGCACCGCGACGCGCGGCCCCTTCACCGTGACCGTCGAGGAGGAGGGTGAGACCCGGGTGCGCGAGGTCTACCTGGTGTCGGCACCGATCTCCGGCCGGGTGCTCCGGATCGAGGGCGAGGTCGGCGATGCGGTGGCGGCCGGCGAGACGGTGCTGGCGCGCATCCTGCCGACCACACCCGGCTTCCTCGACCGTCGCACCCGCGCCGAGCGGCTCGCGGCGATCGAGACGGCGGAGGCGGCGTTGACCCTGGCCCGGGCCGAGGTGGCGCGGGCCGAGGCGGAACTCGACTACGCCAGGGCCGAGCTGAGCCGGCGGCAGCCGCTGTTTGACCGCGGCCATGTTGCCGAGGCGGTGCTGGACGAGGCGCGCCGCGCCGTGCGCACCCAGGAGGCGGCGCTGGCCGAGTCCGAGGCCGCGGTCAGCATGCGCTCCTTCGAGCTGGAGACGGCGCGCGCCGCGCTGATCGATCCCTCGGCCGAGGAGACGCCCGCCTCCACCGGCAACCCGGACGATGCGCCGTGCTGCCTTGACCTGCACGCGCCGGTCGACGGCCGCATCCTGCGCGTCCATCACGAGAGCGAGGCCACGGTGCTGGCCGGCCAGCCCCTGGTCGAGCTGGGCGACCCAAGCGATCTGGAGGTGGTGGTGGACCTGCTGTCGCAGGACGCGGTGCGCGTCAGCCCGGGCGACACGGTGGAGATCCTGCGCTGGGGCGGCGATGGCGCGCTGGCCGGCGAGGTCGAGCGGGTCGAGCCTTTCGGGATCACCAAGGTGTCCTCGCTCGGCATCGAGGAGCAGCGTGTCGATGTCGTGATCCGGCTGACGGATCCGCGGAACCGCTGGGCGCGGCTCGGCCACGGCTACCGGGTCGACGCGCGCATCGTGCTCCGGGACGAGCCCGACGCCCTCAAGGTGCCGTCGAGTGCGCTGTTCCGCGCCGGCGGGACGTGGCAGGTGTTCCGTGTGATCGACGGGCGGGCGCGATCGACGCCGGTCGAGATCGGCGCCGACACCGGTCTCGAGGCGGAGATCGTGGCGGGACTCGAGCCAGGCGATCGTGTGGTCCTCTACCCGGGGGAGCGCGTGGTCGACGGCGTCCGGGTCACCGCCCGGTAATCGCCGGGAAAGCGCCAATCAAGAATTCGTGAAAGTCGATTGGAACAAGCTCAACGCCCGGTGAGCGGGACGTCTAA
>CAZTHL010000143.1:0-6164 GCA_964613585.1 uncultured Mycobacteriaceae bacterium
CGACCGCCTCCGTGATGGCCTGGAGCGCGGCCGCGGCGTCGCCCGTGGTGCTGAGGTGAATTGACATGGTATTCAAGAGGTTTGCTCGTTCGTCATCTTGCCGGGCTTGGTCAAGCAATTCCGTCCAGACCTCGATCGCAAGCGGCAGCAATGAACCGGGCAGGGTCGCGTGCCAGAGCGCGTCCCGGAGCCGGGCGCATCGGTCCGGCTGGTCCCGCACGGCCTGCGCCAGCCAGTCCCGCAGCGGCGGCACCTCCGCCCCCAGCACCAGTTCGGCGTCGTAGGCGAGGCGGACGAAGCGGTCCAGGGCCTCGGCCTCCTGCCCGTCAATGGCGGCCCACAGCCATTCGGGCGCCATGCCCTTCCGCTCGCCCAGCACCGCCACCAGCAGGACCGCGGCGGCGATGTCCGGCTCCGGCGCCGTCAGCCTGCCGTCGCGACAGCGGCCGAGCTGCTGGAGCTTGTCGACAAGCCCCGCGCCGCCGCCGGGCAGGCCGAGATCGAGCGCCGGGTCGGCCAGACGGCGCAGCGTCGGCTCGTCCAGCCCGCCGCGCAGCGCGGCCAGCGCAAGCAGCCGCTCGAGCGCCTTGTCACCGACACCGATCTCGCGGCTCTCGTTGAGCAGCCGCGCTTGCTCCCGGCGCACGAGGCCATGCAGGACCTCGCGGTGGTGCAGGCCGAGCACCGGCGTGTCGGGCTCCAGGGCGCTGTGCACGGCCGCCGCCATGACGAACAGCGGCCGCGGCAGCGTGGCGCGCGGGCCGGCGGGCACGCCGGCGATCCAGGCGTCGAAGGCCGGCCGCGGGATCTCGGGTGGCGCGACCGGCCTCACCAGCCGCCGGCGCGCCGTGTTGAACAGGTCGTAGGCGTTGTCGGCCGCGCTCGCCGGGTCGTCCAGCGCGCCGAGCGGCAGCGGGGCATCGAGCAGGCGGGTGGCGCCCGCGGCGTCCAGGGTCGGCAGCCAGTGCTGCAGGTCGTTGCGGCTGAGCAGGAGGACGCGCACGCGCCGATCCCGCGGCGGCTCGGCCTGGGCCAGGGCCCGCAGCAGGGCGTCGACCTTGCCGCGCCGCTCCTCCGGATAGTCGAGGATGAGCAGGGTGTCGGCCGGCCAGTCCGGCGGCAGCCTTGCGTCGTCGACGGCGAGCGTGCCGGCCGCCCAGCCCTCGCGCCGCAGGGTGTCGGCGATCTCCGCGGCCAGCCGGCTCTTGCCGACATCGCCCTCGCCGAACACCAGCCGCGCGCGAAGGCCCGGCCCGCCGCGTGCCCAGTCGAGCAGATCCACAATCTCCCGGTCGCGGCCGATCAGCCGCGTCAGCCGGCTGTGCCATTGCAGCAGCACGAAGACGTCGTGTTTGCCGAGGTCGCCCAGCTCCTCCGGTCCCGCGGCGGCTCGGCCTGGGCCAGGGCCCGCAGCAGGGCGTCGACCTTGCCGCGCCGCTCCTCCGGATAGTCGAGGATGAGCAGGGTGTCGGCCGGCCAGTCCGGCGGCAGCCTTGCGTCGTCGACGGCGAGCGTGCCGGCCGCCCAGCCCTCGCGCCGCAGGGTGTCGGCGATCTCCGCGGCCAGCCGGCTCTTGCCGACATCGCCCTCGCCGAACACCAGCCGCGCGCGAAGGCCCGGCCCGCCGCGTGCCCAGTCGAGCAGATCCACAATCTCCCGGTCGCGGCCGATCAGCCGCGTCAGCCGGCTGTGCCATTGCAGCAGCACGAAGACGTCGTGTTTGCCGAGGTCGCCCAGCTCCTCCGGCAGCGGCGACCAGGGCAGGGTCAGGCTCAGGCGCTTCTCCTGCCCGTAATAGATGTGCTGGACGATGCCGCCGTCGACATCGCGCGCGACGATGCTGGATCGGGCCCAATTGACCCGGACGCCGAACAGGGTGGGCAGCCAGCGAGGCATCGCCGCCGCGCTCAGGGCCGCAGGAGGGACACGACGGCGGCCGCGGCGCTCACGGTGCCGACCGCCAGGATCGCCCAGTCGTACCCGTGCAGCCGCCGGCTTTGGGGCGCCTCGGCCGCCCCGTCCTCAGGGGCGCGATGCTCGTGATTGGTCTGGCGGATGCCGCCCTGCACATCGCGGGCGATGATGCTGTTCCGCGCCTTGCCGACCTGCACGTCGCCGCCGGAGCGCAGCGCGCGCACCAGCACGATGCCGATCGAGGCCAGCGCCACCAGAATGAGCAAGAGCTGGAACACGCCTATCGACACAGCCCGGATCTCGTCACCTTCAATTGCACCAAGCATACCACCGATCGTTGGAGAGCGGTCTCCTTCTGATCTGCCGGCGGCATGCTACGCCCGTCCGCTGTGGCCGCCGGCGAGGTCGAGCAGGCGGTCGGGGCCGGCGACGCGGTGCGGCAGGCCGACCGCCTTCTGCCGGCGCAGGGTGGCGAGCGCGATCACCATCCAGGTGAGGTGGAAGACGAGCCCGAAGCCGAGCGCCGCCGGCCCCGGCAGCGGGCCGCTCGCCGAGGCCGGCCTCGAGGACGGCGGTAATCGCAGGGTCGAGGGCACCGCCCGCTTCCCCTCGATCGACGACCGGGTGCGCAGCGCCGTCAAGGGCTGGCCCTTGGGCGCCATGATCGACGAGGCGCAGCACGGCCGGCTGCTGGCCGCAGCGCGCGCGGAGCGTACGGCGTTCGTCGGCCCCGACGGCACGGTCGCCTTCCCGGCGCCGGCCCATATCGTCACCGCCGTCAAGGACTGACGCGGCGGACGGCGGTCACCCCCGGCACGACGCTCCGACAGAGCGTAGGATCGGCCGGCGCGCCGGCGGAACCCGCCATCCCCGGCCGCTCAAGCCACCCGCCCGGCCGCGCCCTCGCGCGCCCCGCCGGCGCCGCCATGATCCAAGGGCCGGCGCCGGACAGGCGACCGGGCCGCTCGGGCGAGGGACCGCTCGCGCCGTCGGTTGGTGTGTCGGTGCTGGTCCCCAGCGAGCGCTTGTCCCCGGCGAGCGGTTGTCCCATTGCAGCGGTCGCGGCATGCTGCGCGCCAGCCATGCAACCGCGAGGGCCGGGATGCCGGACGTCTTCATCTCGTACAAGCGCGAGGAGCGTGCCTACGCCAAGGTGCTGGCCCGGCGCGGGGTCGAGGTGTGGTGGGACGTCGACCTGCTGCCCGGCGACCAGTTCGCCGACGCGATCGCCGCCATCATCAGCCAAGTGAAGGTTGCCGTCGTGCTGTGGTCGACGCGTTCGGTCAAGTCCGACCACGTGCGGTCAGAGGCGAATAGAGCCAGATTGCGCAACATGATCTTCCCTGCACGCCTCGAGGACTGCGACCTTCCCATCCCGTTCGACATCTTCCATACGCATGATCTGAGCGGCTGGGACGGAAGCCCGACCGAGCCCCGGGTCGTGGAACTGGCCGATGCGGTGGCGAACCGGGTGGCTCCGGCTGGGGCGCCGGCCGAAACGGCGCCGCAGGTGCAAGCGCGCCTCCATGCGCCCGACGCCGAGGCGGTGTTCTGGCGCTCGATCACGGAGAGCAAGGATCCGTCGCCGGAGGAGTACCGGGCCTACCTTTCGCGCTTCGGCGAGCAAGGACTGTTCGCCGATCTGGCCCGGCTGCGCATCGCGCGTCTCGGAGGGGAGCGTGGCTCAATCGACAGAGCAGCAGCCGGTCGAGCCGAACCATCGGCACCGACAGCGCCGTCGACATCACCGGCGACCGGTCGCCAGCCCTTGTCCGTGTTCCGGGACGTCGAGGCGCCGTGGTGCCCGGAGCTGGTGGTGATCCCGGCGGGGCGTTTCGTGATGGGCTCGCCGCCGGAGGAGGCAGGGCGCGTCGAGAACGAGGGTCCGCAGCACCAGGTGATGGTGCCACGCTTTGCGCTGGGTCGGTATGCGGTGACGTTCGAGGAGTACGACCATTTCTGCGCCGCGACCGGGCGGGACCGTCCGGAGGATCTGGGCTGGGGCCGGGATCGTCGTCCGGTGATCAACGTGTCGTGGCACGATGCGCAGGCCTATGTGCGGTGGCTGAGCGAGGCGACGGGGGCGGTGTATCGTCTGCCGAGCGAGGCGGAGTGGGAGTATGGCTGCCGGGCGGGGACGGAGACGCCGTTCTCGACGGGGCGGACGATCTCGGTGGAGCAAGCGACCATGACGGCAACCACACCTATGGTTCGGGTGTGAAGGGCTTGTATCGGGAACGGACGGAGCCGGTGGGCCGCTTTGGGGCGAACCCGTGGGGCCTGCATGAGATGCACGGCAATGTGTGGGAGTGGGTGGAGGACTGCTGGCACGAGGGCTATGAGGGAGCGCCGGCGGACGGGTCGGCGTGGCTGGAGGGGCAGGGGCGGGGATTGCTCGCGTCGTGTGCTGCGGGGCGGCTCCTGGCTCAACGTTCCAGAGAACCTCCGTTCCGCCAATCGCGTCAGGAACGATCCCGACGTCCGGAGCTACGTTGTCGGTTTTCGGGTCGCCAGGACGCTTACCCCTTGAGTCTTGTCCTCCTTACCTCCGGGGGTCTGGGGGCGCAGCCCCCAGCCGCGGCACAACTTATCCACAGGCTCATGACACGTTGGGCGTCCTCGGCCTGGTAGGCTGAGGGTCATCGCAACGCCCGACACGCCGATGACAAGGAACCAGGAGAACAGGTCGCCATGGCGAGCGAAGCGTGGCGATCCAGGCTTTTCGGTTCGCCGCGGCAAGGCCCCAGCCGGGATGGCCTCGCTTGGCGCACCATGACGGTTTTCCCCGGCGCGAAGCGACACCCGTCGTTGCCTTGACGACAAGCGCAGGCGTCTTCGGGGGCATCCCCGACAAGATGGGATGCGGCGCGGCTCGTGAAGGGGTGACCGCGGCCGCCCATGGGCATCAGCCCATCGGTCGGGTCATCCCGGCGCCGTCCTGGACGGACCCCACCGTCGCCAGCGCTAGGACTCGGTGGTCTTGTCTCTGGACCACAGGCATCGTTAAGAGAAATTTTAGGAACGATACCCTATATCGCGTTCGCACATCCTGTTGTGGGATGAGGATAGGAGATAGGGTGTCATGCGGACGGGGCAGGGGGCGATGCTCGGAAGCGGGCGTGACCGGGCGGTGTCCGTCCTCGGCCCGCCGCCGGCGCCTGCCCACGGTGCGGCGGGCGGTGGCGGCGGCCGCCGGGACCCCTCGACCCGCGCCCGGCAAAGGCCTACGGATCCCTACGAAACCCTACCAGGCCAAGGGCGCGGGGACGAAACCCTTGGCGGCGGGCGCCCGTTGCTCGATCGTCTCCAAGGACGAGGTGCCCTGCCGATGACCACCGTTCCCGACCCGCTGGCGCCCGAGCGCCTGTGCCGGCGCTGCGACCCCGACCGGCTCGGCTTCTCGACCACCGACGAACTGCCCGACCAGCCGGCGATCCTGGGGCAGGAGCGGGCGGTCCAGGCGCTCGACTTCGGCACCGCGATGCGCCACGACGGCTACAACCTGTTCGTCTACGGCCGCCGCGGCCTCGGCAAGCACACGCTGACCCGCCGGCTGGTCGCCGAGCGCGCCGCCGAGCGGCCGGTGCCGGACGACTGGTGCTACGTCCAGAGCTTCGAGCAGGACCAGCACAAGCCGCGCGCGCTCAGGCTGCCGGCGGGCCGCGGCCGGCGCTTCCGCGACGACGTGGACCGGCTGATCGAGGACCTGCGCACGGCGATCGCCTCGGCCTTCGAGAGCGAGGACTTCCAGACCCAGCGCAAGGCGATCGAGGAGGAGGCGCGCGAGGAGCAGGAGAAGGCCTTCGCGGCGCTGCAGCAGGAGGCCGAGCGCCGCCGGATCGCGCTCTTGCGCACGCCGGTCGGCATGGCGCTCGCCCCGGTCCGCGACGGCAAGCCGCTCGGGCCCGACCAGTTCCGCGAGCTGCCCGAGGACGAGCGCAAGCAGGCCGAATCCGACATCCAGGAGCTGCAGGAGCGGCTCGAGGGCATCCTGCGGCGCATGCCCGACGTCGCCCGCGAGGTGCGCGGCAAGGTGCGCGAACTCGTGCAGGAGGCCTCGTCCTTCGCCGTCGGCCACATCGTCGACGAGCTGCGCGCGAGATACCGCGACCTGCCCCGGGTGGTCGGGCATCTCGACCGGCTGCGCGAGGACGTGATCGAGAATGTCGGGCCGTTCCTGCAGGCCGGCGACGGCGAGGCCGGGCCCGGTGGGGGCGGGCCCGGCGGGGGCGGGCCCGGTGGGGGCGGGC
>CAZTHL010000144.1:0-6057 GCA_964613585.1 uncultured Mycobacteriaceae bacterium
CTGCCGGTGGTCGCGGTCCACGTGGACAATCACGGTTGGGTGACCTCGCTGACGGCGCCCCACCGCATCCACGACGCGATCCTCAGGGACAGCAACCTTAGTGGCACCCGGTTCCGCGACTCCGAGATCGGCAAAGCTATCGTCAAGGCGCGGGTCTGGGACGCCACGGCTTTCTACAAGCACTGCCCCACGGCCTTGCTGTTCGGCACCTGGGACTCCACGGCGGGCGAAGGGCTCGACTCGGCCAAGATCCCGCGCGCCGTCGTCTCCGAGATCGTCGGTGTGGATATCACCCCCGGCGTGCGGACCGGGAGCCGCATCGATCCGCTGGGCATCAAGGCGCAATCGGCTACGATCTATCGGCGTACGGATAAGGGCTGGGCTCTTAAGGACGGCGACAATTGGATCGGTGCTTCCAAGGACGAAATCGAAAAGGACGGAAAAGGAAACCCGAAGCAGTTTGGCAAAGGCAAGCCGTCAGACATCAATCACGGCAATGTCACGCCCGACATGCCCCGTTTCGAGCGGGACGAAATTCGCAATCAGGGTCTTGATCGGCTCCCCGACATTCTCGAATCAAACCCTGTCAAGCTTCGCTATGAAGTAAGCACCGGCGACGGCCGCCTGCACAACACGCTCGATTATGACGGCCACAGGGTCCGCATCCGCGACGGCGCCGTGAAGCCCGGCGGCGTCACCATGGACCGTGCCGTGCACACCTGGACGCTGTCGCTCACCCAATTGCGCCGCTTGCGCTTTCCCGGCTTCGAGGCGGCGAATGGCGACAAAGCGACCGAAGCGCACGACGAGGCGGCGCGCACGGTCCTCGCGGCGCTGAGCCTCTACGCCCTGGCGCTGCAACAGAAAAGTGGCGGGTGGCTGCGCTCCCGGTGCGACATGATCCCGGAAAAGCAAGCAGAGCTGGAAATCCTGGGTGGCGCAGGAGGCACAATAAAGCTCGGCGGCGCCACAGAGGTCCGCGAGCAGCTTTTCGATAAAGCGATCGAAGAAGCGGAGGCGCTTGGCGTCCGCTGGGAAAAGTCCGTGCTGCGCCTGACACCCACGGCGGAGCTCGCGAAGCTCGTGGAGCTCAGCGATGCCTGCCGGCCGGACGCGGAGGAAGATGCAAGCGATCAGGCGGCGGCCGATGGTGGCGCTGAGGGTTGAGTATCTGACTAACGTCGCCATGGCCACGGCCCATGACGACCCGAGCCGCTCCATGCCGGAATGGCCGCCGCATCCGGACCGTCTATACTCGGCGCTCGTCGCGGCGGCCGCGCATTTGCCGGATGCCAGCAATGGCGCTCTCCCTCAGCACGCGCAAGACGCGCTGAAATGGCTGGCGCAACAATGCTGGGCCGACGAAGGCGTTGTCGCCCCCGAGCTTTATGTGTTGGACGCCCACCACCGGCTGGCGCCGGAGGTTCACATGCCCTCCAATCCGCATGAGGAGGAAATCTGGCAAAAGCCGAAGAAGAGCAAACCGAGGGCCGCACAAAAATCATTCGATCTGAAGACGATCCTCCCGGTCCATCGAAAGAAGACCGCGTTGCCGATCCCGGCGGTCGTGCCGGAGGAGCCGGTGGTCTATTTCGTGTGGAAGAATGCCAAGCCGAACGGCCATCTCGAGACTCTGCGGGATATCTGCGCGCGCGTCACCTGTCTTGGGCGCTCGCGCTCGCTGGTGCGGGTCAGCCTTGTGGACGAACCGCCCGAGCCCACCCATACGCCCGATCCGCTGGGTCAAGTTCAGCTTCGCGTGCCCCCGCCCAATCGCTTGGAAGACCTGAAAGGATTCTATGAGCGCAAGGGCGGCAAGCCCGACCCATCCCCGCCCCGCCGCTACCGCCGCCTGCGGGACAAGGCGGATGACCCGGAGGCCATCCCCTCGATCTTCGGGCGCATGTATGTTTTCAAGCCGTGCAAAGACGATCCCGCTCTGCCGGCCATATCCACGCGCAAGGTCACCAAAACGCTGCGCAGGGCGCTGATCAAGTGCATCGAGGCAACCAAGAAGAAGCATGACAATGTGCCCGAGATCGTGCACGGCCACGGCGAACATCCCCATTGCGCCTATGTCGCCCTGCCCTTCGTGCACCCTTGGCAACGGCATGCGGACGGCGCGCTCAAGGGCCTGGCCGTGCTGATCCCGCGAGGCGCCAGCCAAAACGATCTCATGGCGCTCGCCCTGGGTTTCGAGGAGCTGCAGAAAAGCGGTCTCGGCATTCCCGGCATCGGCACATGGCATCTCGATGAAGTGCCGCAGGACGCGCCGCCGCTGCGCGCGCTCGATGCAGCGACGTGGCGGGGGCCGTCGCGCCTTTGGGCGACGGCGACGCCCATGGAGTTCGGCCATTTCCCCAAGCGCAACAAGAGCGGCGAGGCGAAGGTGGTTCTCGACAGCCTGGAGATGGTCGGGATCGATCCGGATCATGTGGTGGAGATCGCCGTCGGCCGGCATTCGCCGCTCCACGGCGCGCCGCCGACCTGGGCGTACAAGCCTCGCCGAGCGGCGGACGACGACGCGCCCTCGCGCCTGCTTCGCCATGTCACGCTGCGCTTCGACCGGCCCGTCGCCGGCCCGCTGCTGCTCGGCGCCAAGCGCTTTTTCGGCCTCGGCCTGATGATGCCGCTGAGGGATCGCTAGCATGGCCGAGCTCAAGCCCGATCAGTTTGCGGACTTCTTTGAGGCCGTGCACGGCCATGCACCGTTCGACTGGCAGAATCGCTTCGCGCAGGAAGTGTTCTCCGATGACTTCCACGACGTCATCCGTGTGCCGACCGCCTGCGGCAAGACCAGCGTTCTCGACGTCGCGCTGTTCTACCTGGCGCTTCAGGCCGGTCGGGAGCCGGAGAAGCGCACGGCCCCCCGCCGCCTGTGCTTCGTGGTCGACCGGCGGCTTGTGGTGGACGAGGTCACGGACCACGCCCTCAAGATACGCAAGGCGGTCCTTTCCGCAACCAATGGCGAAAAGGCCGAACCGGCGCTGAAGGACGTCGCCGATCGGTTGGCCAGCCTTGCGGCGGAGGCCGACGATCCCCTGCGCGTGGTGCGCCTGCGCGGCGGGGTCTACCGCGACGACGGCTGGGCGGCCGACCCGCTGACGCCGTCGATCCTCGTCTCCACCGTGGATCAGATCGGCTCGCGGCTCCTGTTCCGCGGTTATGGCGTCGGCCGGCGCTCGCGCCCGCTTCAGGCCGGCCTTTTGGCGTTCGACACTCGCATCATCCTGGACGAGGCGCATCTGTCGAACGTCTTCGCCGAGACGCTGAGCGCCGTGCGGCGGTTCCAGGAATGGGCCAAAGAATCGCCCTTGCCACCGGCCCGCGTCGTGGGCCTTACGCGCATGTCCGCGACCACGAGCGATAAGGGCCGCAGTTTCGAAATCACAGACGACGAGCGGAAGGACGAGCGGCTCAAGCCGCGTCTCGAAGCCTCCAAGCCGGCCGAGCTTATATCCGTAGACGTTGAAAACATCACGAAGCAGATGCGCCAGACGCAGCCCAGGAAGGCGCGCGAACAAGAGCGGAAGAACCGCGCGGCGCTGATCGAAGAGATCGTCAGCCAAGCCAGGAAATTGGCCGGGCTCGAAAACACCAGTCAGGATGACAACCGAACGCGAGTCGTCGGTGTGGTGGTAAACCGGGTGGCCACGGCGCGTGCGGTTTTCGAAAAATTGAAAGACACGAAGAAGGACGAGCAGGAACGGGACGCGATCCTGCTCACAGGCCGCATCCGGCCATACGACCGCGACCGCTTACTTCAAGAGTGGCTACCTCAAATCAAGGCGGGGCGAGATAAAGAGCCGGACAAGCCCCTGTTCGTGGTGGCCACACAAACGGTAGAGGTCGGCGCCAATCTGGATTTCGACGCGCTTGTGGCCGAGGCCGCGCCGCTGGATGCGCTGCGCCAGCGCTTCGGCCGTCTGGACCGCTTGGGCAAGCGGCATGAACGCAAAGCGTCTCCGGCCTGCATCCTCATCCGCAGCGATCAGAAAGGGAAGAACGCGGACGATCCCATCTATGGACCTGCCATCGCGAAGACATGGGAATGGCTCACGAGCGAGGACGTGGCGACATCGACCGGAAAGGGAAAGGCGAAACAGACCTCCGTTGGCTTCGGCATCAACGCACTCGACGCGAAGCTTCCGACGGATGCGGACGACATCCGCCCCATGCTGGCGCCGCAGAGTGAAACGCCACTGCTGTTTCCGGCCCATCTCGACGCCTGGGTGCAGACCGATCCCGCGCCGGAGTTGGACCCGGACGTCGCGCCTTTCCTGCACGGCCGCGCCGATATGCCGGCCGACGTGCAGGTGGTCTGGCGCGCCGACCTCGTCGAGGACAACCCGAATGACTGGGCCGACATCGTCGCCGCGATGCCGCCGCGCAGCCGGGAGGCTTTGCCCGTCCCGATATACGAAGTGCGGGCCTGGCTGAAAAACGCGGCCCGCGGCGACATCGCTGATGTCGAAGGTGCGGGCACCGCGGAGGCGCTCACGCGGAACGACGGACGCCCGCGCCACGCGCTCTTGTGGAAAGGTGTCAAAGAACGGAAGGCGAAGGATCAGAATAGGAAAACCCAAAAACAGCATACGCGTCCGGTGCAGCCAGACGACATCAAGCCCGGCGACACGATTGTCGTTCCGGCCGCCTATGGCGGCGCCGACGAATTCGGCTGGAATCCGCAATCCAAGGACCAAGTACCCGATGTCGCCGAAGCCTGTCTAGCGGAGGTGATCGCCTCTTATCCCAAGAGCGCCTTTCGCCGCCCGAAACTCCGCCTGCGCCTGCACCCAAATCTTATGCCGGACACGGAAGGCCAGCCGAAAGAGCCTCTGCAAATCCTACTCGACGCGGCGGTCAATGCGACCCGTTCGGAGGGGGAGGACAATTGGCCGTCCGTGCGAAAACTGCTGACTGCGATGAAAGATTCACTTTCGTCGTCTCATGGCACCGCAGTGCAGGCGTTCCTCAACAAAAAGCGCGTGCCCGAAATCCAGCTCTATGCAAACGATACGGGCCTCGTCCTGACCGGGACCTGCGCTGTCTCTCTCGATAACGCCGCCCGATTGGGTGAGGCCGAAACGGAGTACAACGAGCCGGAGGACGACGAAACGTCCTTCTCGCCCGGCGGGCGTCAGGTTTCGCTCGGTGAGCACGGCCCGTCCGTCGGCAGGGCGGCGCGAAAATTCGGCGAAGCGTGCGGATTATCCGAGGAATTTGTCGCGGTGCTCGAACGCTCCGGCTGCTGGCATGACGAGGGCAAGCGCGACCCGCGCTTTCAGGCCTGGCTCCACGGCAGCGAATTGAGGGCTCTGGCGGCAACGGCCAAGGACAAGGTTCTAGCCAAGTCAGGACGCGACCCGTCGCAGTGGCAGTCCGGAGCCACCTTCGGCTATCCGCGCGGCGCGCGCCACGAATTCGTCTCGGTGCGGCTGTTTGAGAGCGCCGGTCTGGCCGATGGCGAGCGGGGCGATCTCGCCCGCTTCCTCATCGGCACGCACCATGGCCGCGGGCGCCCCTTCCCGCCGGTGATGTATGATCCCGATCCGGTCGACGTCACGATGCCTTTCAACGGCAAATCTGCCACCGTCTCGAGCGACCACGGCCTCTATCGCTTGGACGGCGGCTGGGTCGACCTGTTCTGGAAAATGGTGCGCCGCCATGGCTGGTGGGGAATCGCTTATCTCGAGGCGCTGCTCATCACCGCCGACCGAACCGTCTCCGCCAGGAAGCAGCCACAAACATCCGATGACGACGCATCGGAACCGCAACCAGCGGAGGCCCAGGCATGACAGGAGCGGACCCTCTCGAACTCCCCGGCCTCAGAGGCGGCCACCCCCTCGGCTTCCTCGCCGCCTGCGGGTTGTTGCACTGTCTTAAGGATTTCAATGAGTTCGGTGCGACAAGACTTGCGTGGGCAAGATCGCAGGACAGCGGCGCATTTATTGCAAGTTTGTACGCCGAACAGAAGCCCGACATTGCATGCCTGACGAATAAGAAGATCATCAACGAGCGCTGCGGGGTTGTCAGGCGATCGCCTGCATACAAATG
>CAZTHL010000145.1:0-6013 GCA_964613585.1 uncultured Mycobacteriaceae bacterium
TCCTGATCCGGCGCCGCCCAGGCTTGGGATCCGTTCGCCCGGGCATAGCCGAGCACGTCGCTTGCCACAGCGGTCTTCGCCGTGTGCGCCTGAATCTTCTGAAGCCTCTGGAAGAATGGGCCGAGGAGAGCGCCCTCGCTCGGATCGAGGGCTGCCAGCACCAAGGGCGTGCGGCGACCACCGAATTCGGATCTGCTCGCCTGTGCAGCAAATGCTGCAAGGCCATCCTCGCTACTCAAGCCCAGCAGATCAGGCCGGGAGGCCCCGTCCGGCAGATCCCATGGGTACCCGATAAAGCGGCCGTGAAGCGCATGGAGAGGGTTCGCCGGATCAAGGCGGCATGGGTTTCCGGTGTGGGCGACACAGAAATTGGCATCTTCTCCCGGAGGACATCGAGAGGTGACGAACGCAATATCGGCGAAGATTGCCGCGGGCTCTCCCCGGCGGATTTCGTCAAGGAGCTGTACGAGATTGAGCGTCGCGATGGGCCAGACCGGCCGTTCCTTTGGGAGCGAGCTGTCGTCGATCAGAACAATAATGGAACTTGAGAGATTCCGGCGATCGTAGAGCGAGGCACCGAGCTCATTGAAGGTATCGTAGCTGCTGTAACGACCCGTGGTGCTCGCTTCGAACGGATCGATTGCCCACACCGCAAGGAAGATAATGCAGGGGGCTATGACTTTAATCAGGTATCGCTTCTTGGTCGCGAACCAGAAACGGGCAAACCATACACTCATGTGCATAATCGTTCTTGACCCTGGGTGCCTTGCGAACATCAGGGTTGTCACAACCCTTAAATAGGTTCAGTGAGAAAACTAACACTTGAGTAACATTTGATGCGCCGCGGTTCGAAGCGTCCCCTGACTCGCGCGCATACTGAAGCAACCGGCCGTCCCGGAGCAGGGACGCCGGCTCGCCCTTCCGACCGTTCTCAATCGAGGCGTGACTCCGAGGCCACTGGGCGTCGGGTGCCCGTGTCAGAAGGTGCGGGGGGTCTTCAGGCTTCCTTCATCGAAGGCTGTTGGGATCTCGCCATGCTTTCCAGACGGCTGGTGCACAAGCTGGAGCCGAATGAGCCGTTGCCAGAGCGGGCGGACGGCAAACTTGTTGCCCTGCTAGATTACTGGCGCGGGCTATGTCGCGGTGCCGGGCCGCCAGACCGTCGACAAATTGATCCGCTCGATATCCCGGCCCTGTTGCCATCGCTCTATCTCCTCGATCGCCAGGATGGTGACTTCATCTTTCGGCTCGTTGGCGAGCGGATCTGCGAGCCTTACGGCTGCGGCCTGAAGGGGCGCCCGCTCCATAGCTTGCTGGAGGGCCGCGCGCTTGAGGAAACCAGAGAAGAGCACCGTCTCTGCGCCGACGACGCGGCTCCGGTCTTCTCGGAGAACACGCTGGATGTCGCAACGCTTCATGACATCCAGATCTATCAGCGGCTTCTGCTGCCTTTGACCAGCCAGGGAGACCGGGTGGACACGCTGCTGGGCATCATGCATCTCACGACGTAGAGCCGATTCGTGGCGGACTTGCAGCGCGACCCGTTCGGCCGCCTCCCGATGCTGCCTGGATGAGGGATGGCCCGGGGTACGGCGACGAAGCCGACAATCTTATGTGATGGGCCGTGGGCTACGGCTGTCGCACGTTGACGGTGCTGACCGAGAATTCATCATGCAATGCCCGTCGGGCGTGCTGGCAGGGAAAATTCAAGACACCGCTTGCTCAGAGAATTGCCTAAACGGTACCCAACTGGATTTAAATTGGGCCAAACGCGCACGAAAAGTTCGTAATGTTGCCGCTCCCAAACCTTCTTCGAGGCGATTCCGGCATCCGGGTGTCGACGGCCTCGCCGATGGCGCGCTTGTTGCGGTGCCCGAAGCCGAGCGCGGGCGACGCATCCCCGAGCCGGTCGGGAGGTTTGTTCCCGGAGGTTCGTCGCCGTAACGGCGCATCCGCCAGGGAGATGCACGATGCTTCAGGGGTATCTTGCCGGGTTGGCCGGGCTTGGCCTGGCGCTGATCATTGCTGGGGCCGGAAGCCCGGCTTACGCCGTGAGCCGTGTCGATGCCTGCATGGCCATCGGTCTCGATTTTTCCCCCTCCATCAGCCGGGAGGAACGGCGCCTGGAGTTCGAAGGTTTGGCCACCGCCCTCGGCCATCCACGCTTTGTCGAAGCTGTGCGAAACGGGCCGACCGGTGCCATCGGCTTGACGGTCTTCCAGTGGGCCGGCCGCACCCAGCAGGAAGTGCTGGTGCCGTGGGCGCGCGTCGGCTCGGAGAGCGAGGCCCGGGCAGTGGGTGAGGCCGTGAGTAAGGTGACCTTCTCGCGAGTTCACGGCAACGGCACGGCGCCCGGCTACGCCATCGCCTTCGGCGCGGAGCTCCTTGCCAGTTGTCCGTGGTTCGGCAGCCGCATGTTGCTCAACATGGTCGGCGATGGTGTCTCCAACGCCGGACCAAGCTCTCCGGCCCGGGATCAGGCCAACGCGCGCGGCGTCATCATCAATGGGCTCGTCATCAGCGGCGATCCGAGCGTCACGGCCTATTATGAAAGGAGCGTCACCGGGCCCGCCGGCCTGTCCTTCGTCGTCACCGTGAACAGCTTCGACGAGTTCACCGAAGGGATGCTTAAGAAGCTGATCGCCGAGATCGCGCAGCCAATCACGCGGCCTCGACCCAAGCAACTGGCCGTGAAGCCTCCTGCCGAACCCTGACAAGGAACTGGCTGGGGGACCTGGATTCGAACCAGGGCTGGCGGAGTCAGAGTCCGCTGTCCTACCGCTAGACGATCCCCCAAACGCCAAGCCTGCATGTAGCACGGCCAGCGGGGTCTGCAAAGGTGCCCGGCCTCTTTCCGGGGCGGATCAAGCAGCGTGCCGGCGCGGTGGCGGGGCCTTTCCGCCGTTGGTTTTTGGCCACGCTTGGCCTTCCCACGCCGTCTAGGATAAGGTGGAGAGGATTAAGCTTATGTTTCGGAGCGGCCCAAGCGTGCTCGAGAGGACGCGGAAGCGGGGACATGGACGCCTTTGCCTGCACCGATACGGGCCTTCCGGGGCCGCGGCCGGGCGTCGAGGCCGACGATGGTCCGATTGCGGCTCTCGACCTCGGCACGAACAACTGTCGCCTCCTCGTGGCGCGTCCGGCCGGTGACGCCTTCCAGGTGGTCGACGCGTTCAGCCGGATCGTCCGTCTGGGCGAAGGCGTGTCGGCCACCGGCCGGCTCTCCCGCGATGCCCGTGAGCGCAGCCTGGCGGCGCTCAAGGTCTGCGCGGCCAAGCTGCGGCGACGGGGCGTGCAGCGCTTCCGTGCCGTGGCCACGGAAGCCTGTCGCCGCGCCGTCAACTTCCAGGAGTTCCGCGACCAGGTCTGGGCGCGCACGCGGATCGATCTCGAGCTGATCAGCCCGGCCGAGGAGGCGCGCTTGGCGCTGGCCGGCTGCGCCCCGCTGCTGAACGACCGCCTCGGCCATGCCCTGATGTTCGATATTGGCGGCGGCTCCACCGAGGTCCTGTGGCTCAAGGTCGGTCCGGGCGAGACGACCCCGACCATCATGCCGGTGGATGGGATCAGTCTGCCCTTCGGCGTGATCAACCTGGCCGAGCGCTATGGCGGCGACCGCATGCCGGTCGCCTGCTACGACGCCATCGTCGACGAGGTGGCCTGTGGCCTGGGCGCGTTCGAGGCGCGCAACCAAATCAACCGCCGGGTCGCCGACGGCCAGGTGCAGATGCTCGGCTCGTCGGGCACCGTCACCACCCTCGCCGGCGTGTTCCGGCGCTTGCCGCGATACAACCGCGCGCTTGTGGACGGTACCTATCTCGACTTCGACGCCGCGCTGACCATCAGCCGCGAGCTGCTAGCCATGGACTTCGCTGCGCGAGCCGCGCAGCCGTGCATCGGCCGCGAGCGGGCCGACCTGGTGGTGTCCGGCTGCGCGGTGCTGGAGGCGATCTGCCGACTGTGGCCGGTCGGCCGCCTGCGGATCGCCGACCGCGGCGTCCGCGAAGGCATCCTGCTTGACCTGCTGCATCGGGCCGACCCGTCCCTCGTGGTGCCCGGCTGGACCGTGCGGCCGGTGCCGGCGGCCTGAGCCGGACCTTGGGCCGTCGCACGGGCCCGCCGAGCCGGGGCCAGGGCGATCGTCGCGGCGGGCGGCCGCTCAAGCAGCGGGTGCGCACCGCCGCCGGGCGCCCGGCCGCCTCCACGCGGTGGCTGCAGCGGCAGCTAAACGATCCTTATGTCGCCGAGGCGCGAAGCCGTGGACTCCGCTCGCGCGCCGCCTTCAAGCTGATCCAGCTCGACGAGCGATTTCGCCTGCTCAAGCCGGGCCAGCGGATCATCGATCTGGGCGCGGCGCCGGGCGGCTGGGCTCAGGTGGCCGCGCAGCGGGTGGGGTCGGCCGAAGGACGGGGCCGCGTGGTGGCGATCGATCTCCTGGAGATGGCGCCGGTGCCGGGCGTCGAGCGGCTCCGGGGCGACGTCCTGGCGCCGGACGCGGCCCGGCGCCTGCGGGAGGCCCTCGGCGGACCGGCCGACCTGGTCCTCAGCGACATGGCCGCGCCCACCACCGGTCACGCGGCGACCGACCATCGCCGGATCATGGCCCTGGCCGAAGAGGCCTTCGACCTTGCCCAGGCCAGCCTCGCCCCCGGCGGCTCCTTTGTCTGCAAGCTCTTCCAGGGCGGTGCTGAGCGGCCGCTCCTCGAGAGGCTGAGGCGGGCGTTCGCGACGGTCCGCCATGCCAAGCCGGCGGCCAGCCGCAGCGAGTCGGCCGAGACCTACATTGTGGCGACCGGATTTCGCCTGGATTGCACGCCCCTCGAGCACGACATCGCGGAACCCGAGGAGTAGGCGCCGGCCGCGGAAAGCCGAGGCTTGACGGCCTGGTGCCGTGGCGCGGTGATCGTGTCGCCTTCACACCCGGCGTTCGCGGCGTATAGTCCGTGGCACGACCTGGAGCCGGCGCGATGCAGATCCGTGAAGCCCTCACGTTCGACGATGTCCTGCTGCGTCCGGCGCCGTCGGAGGTCCTGCCGGGAGAGGTGTCGACCGGCACCCGGCTGACCCGCGGCATCGAGCTCAGCATTCCGCTGATCTCCGCGGCCATGGACACGGTGACCGAGGCGCCCATGGCCATAGCCATGGCCCAGGCCGGCGGCATCGGCGTCGTCCATCGCAACCTCGACATTGACCGGCAGGCCGAGGAGGTGCGCCAGGTCAAGCGGTTCGAGAGCGGCATGGTGGTCAATCCGATCACCATCGGCCCGCAGGCCAGCCTGGCCATGGCGCTCGACCTGATGCAGCGGCACCGCATTTCCGGCATCCCGGTGGTCGAGAGCAGCGGCCGGCTGGTCGGGATCCTGACCAACCGCGACGTGCGCTTCGCCTCGGACCGGGACCAGCCGGTCGCCGAACTGATGACCCGGGACAACCTGATCACGGTCACCGAGGACATCGACCGTGAGGACGCCAAGCGGCTGCTGCACCAGTACCGCATCGAGAAGCTGCTCGTGGTCGACGATGCCTATCGCTGTATCGGCCTGATCACCGTGAAGGACATCGAGAAGGCGCAGCTGTTCCCGTTCTCCTGCAAGGACGAGAAGGGCCGTCTGCGGGTCGCCGCGGCCACCGGCACCGGCGGTGCCGGCATCGAGCGGGCCGAGGCGCTGTTCGACGCCCAGGTCGACGTGCTGGTGGTCGACACCGCCCACGGTCACTCGCGCGGCGTGCTCGACACGGTTCGCGAGGTGCGCCGGCTGAGCAACGCCACGCAGGTGGTGGCCGGCAACGTGGCGACTGCCGAGGCGGCGCGCGCCCTGATCGACTCCGGCGCCGACGCGGTCAAGGTCGGCATCGGGCCCGGCTCGATCTGCACGACCCGGGTCATCGCCGGGGTCGGCGTGCCGCAGCTGACCGCGATCATGGACACGGTGGAGGCCTGCCGCGCGGCCGGCGTGCCGGTGATCGCCGACGGCGGCATCAAGTATTCGGGCGATCTCGCCAAGGCGATCGC
>CAZTHL010000146.1:0-5963 GCA_964613585.1 uncultured Mycobacteriaceae bacterium
CGGGGGCGGGTGCCGGCGCTGGGCGTGGCGGCCGCGCCGCGCACCCCCTAGGCTAGCGCCGGGCCCGCCGCGCTCTTCCCCGGCGGCGCGGCGCCGCGGCCCGATCTGCTGATCGTGGCGCGCGGCGGCGGCAGCCTCGAGGACCTGATGCCGTTCAACGAGGAGTCGGTGGTGCGCGCCGCCGCCGCCTGCCGCATCCCGCTCATCACCGCGGTCGGGCACGAGACCGATACCACGCTGATCGACCACGCCGCCGACCGCCGTGCGCCGACGCCGAGCGCGGCCGCCGAGATGGCCGTGCCGGTGCGCGCCGAACTGGCCGCCGACCTGCTCGACCGCGAGCGCCGGCTGCTGGCGGCGGCCGCCCGGCTGGTGGCCGAGCGGCGGCTGCGCGTCGACGGGCTCGCCCGCGGTTTGGGCGATCCCGCGCGTCTGCTCGAGGGCGCGCTGCAGCGGCTCGACGACCGTGGTGACCGGCTCGACCGCGTCCTGCCGGTGCTGCTCGAGCGGCGCCGGGCCCGGTTGGCCGAGCTCGGCCGCGCGCTGGTCTCGCCGGAGCAACGGCTTGCCGAGCTGCGCCGGCAGGTGGCGCAGCTGGGCGAGCGTCTGAACGCGTGCTGCCGGTACACCCTCGACCGCCGCCGACAGGGCCTCGACAGCGTCGCCGGCCGGCTCCGCCCGGAGCCGCTGCGGCGACGCATCGCCGGCGGGGCCGACCGGCTCGCCGGCTGGGCCGAGCGGCCGGGGCCCGCCGCGGTCCGGCTGATCGAGGCACGCGCGGCGCGGGTTCAGGCCCTCAGCCAGCTGCTTGAAAGCTACTCCTACAAGGATGTGCTGCGCCGCGGCTTCGTGGTCGTGCGTGATGCCGAAGGGCAGCCGCGGACCGACCCGGACGCGCTCCGCCCCGGCATGGCCGTGAGCCTCGAGTACCACGACGACCGCCAGGTCGAGGCCACCATCGGTCGCCCGGGCGACAGTGGTGCCGCGGCCGACCCCCGCCCGGACCACCCCCGCCGCCGCCGTGCCCGCGCGGAGGCGCCCCTCTCACGCCAGGGCAAGCTCTTCTAGAGTGTTCCCGACTCTAGAGTGTTCCTGACTCATGTGGCATCGCCGGCCCGGCCCCCCGGCCAGCCAAGGACAGCATGCTCAGGCTGGCCGGGCGGGGCAGCGGGCCGATGCCGATTTCGCATTCAGCGGAAACGCTCTAATCACGCCAGCGGCGGTGCAGCCAGAGCCATTGCTCGGGGCGTTCACGGATCCAGCGCTCCAGGATGGCGTTGATGCGTGTCATGATCGCCGCCACGTCGGCCTGCCGGTCGCCGGTCCGCTCGAGCTCGAGCGGCGGCTCGCACACCACCTCGAAGCGTGCGCCCTTCCGGCGCACCAGCCGCACCGGCAGGATGATGGCGTCGTAGCGCAGCGCGAACTGCGCCACCGCCGGCGCCGTCATCGCCGGGCGGCCGAAGAACGGCACCTCGATGCCGTCGCTCATGCGCTGGTCGACCAGCACCGCCAGGTTGCCGCCCTCGGCCACCAGCCGGATCGCCCCCTTGGCGCCCTGCGCGCCCTTGGGCAGCTGGCCCAGGCCGCAGGAGCCGCGGATGTGCCGGATCAACCGGTCGGCGAACCGGTTGTTGGGCGCGCGGTAGATGATCGAGACGTGGAAGTCATGCCACTCGGCCGTCGGCGCGGCCAGCTCCCAGTTGGCGAAATGCCCGCTGACGAAGATCAACGGCCGGCCCTTGTGGCGCTGTGCGAACACGTGCCGTCCCTCGACGAGCACCATGCGCCGTGGATTGTCCAGGATCTCGTGCAGATGCGGATACTCGCCGAGAACCCGGCCCAGGTTCTCCCACATGCCGCAGGCGATCGCCCGGCGCCGCTCGGGCGGCAGCTCCGGCATGGCCCGCTCGATGTTGCGCAGCGCCTTCCGGTGCGCACCCAGTAGCGGCCCGATCCGGCGCAGGGCCTTGCCAAGCAGCGCCGAAGACCAGTCGAGCGGCAGCAGCTTGCACAGCCCGTAGCAGAGGTACAAAAGCGCCCCTTCGGCGGGGTACCGGATCCAGTGCCGCCGCCACTCGGGCGACAGCGGGCGCCGGCCGTGGCGGCGGGCGCGGGCATCGGCGGTGATGTCGGTCATCGCTCCCTGACGTCTTCCCGGTCGATCATCCTGGCGTGTCGTTTGGGGGACGGATGGTCACGGACACTCCCTCTCGGTCCGCTTCCTCAGGCGGCCGAGCCGGCCAGGACCGCCGGCGCGGACGGCACCAGCGGGACCAGTAACTGCCGCACCGCCGCCTCGTCGTCCCAGCGCACGGCCACGGTCAGCACCCGCACCATGGGCCGCGCGGCCTCGGGCAGGCGGGCGAAATCCTTGGCCGTGGTCACCGGCGCCGCGCCGGCCGCGGCCGCGCGCTCGACCAGCCGCATGATCTCGTCCTCCGTGTAGACATGGTGGTCGGGGAAGCCGACGGCGGCCACCAGCCGGGCGCCGTTCCGCCGCAGGGTGTCGAACAGCTTCTCCGGCCGGGCAATGCCGGCGAAGGCCAGCACCCGGGCCCCGTGCAGCCAGGGCGCCGCCGGCTCCGGAACCAGCCGGGCGCGCAGCAGCGGCCGACCGCCGGCCAGCGTCGTCGCCGCGCCGGTCGCGTCGGCGCCCATCAGCACGATCGCGTGCGCGCGGGCGAGGCCGTCCCGGGGACGCTCGCGCAACGGCCCGGCCGGCAGCACCAAGCCATTGCCGAGCCCGGTGGCGCCATCGACCACCAGCAGGGACAGGTCCTTGGCCAGCCCCGGATTCTGGAAGCCGTCGTCCATGACGATGGCGCCGGCTCCCGCGGCGACGGCAGCGCGGGCGCCGGCTGCGCGGTCGCGTGCCACCCAGGTCGGCGCGTGGGCCGCCAGCAACAGGGCCTCGTCACCGACCGCGCGGGCGTCGTGCCGGGCCAGGTCGACCGCCACCGGCCCGGCCAGGCGGCCGCGGTAGCCGCGGCAGAGGAAGGCCGGCCGCTGGCCCAGGGTCTCGAGCAGCCGGCCGAGGGCGATCGCCACCGGTGTCTTGCCGGCGCCGCCGACCACCAGGTTGCCGACGCAGATCACCGGCACGCCGGCCACGGCCGGGCGCGCGCGCCGCTGGCGCCGACGGGCGGCCGCGGCGACCAGCGTGCCCGCCGGGGCAAGCAGCCGCGCCATCGGCCCGGGCGGCCGCTGCCAGAAGCCGGGCGCCTTCATGCGCTGGCGCGCAGGTCGGCGGACGGCGCCGGCGCGGCCGGAGGCAGGGCGCGGTCGAGCAGCGGCTGCAGCGCGGCCATGGCGGCGTCGGCCACCGAGCGGTGCCGCCGGGCCACCTGCTCGGCCGCCTGCACCAGGCGCGCGCGGGCCTCGCCATCCTCGAGCAGGCCCGCCACCGACCGGGCGAGGCCGAGGGCGTCCGCGACGCGGACGGCGCCGCCATGGGCCAGCAGCTGGTCGGAGATCTCGGCGAAGTTCTCGGTGTAGGGCCCAAGCAGCACCGCGCAGCCGAGTTGGACCGCCTCGATCGGGTTGTGGCCGCCGTGCGGCACCAGCGAGCCGCCGATGAAGGCAAGCGGCGCCAAGCGCAGCACGAGGCCGAGCTCGCCCAAGGTGTCGACCAGATAGATGTCGGTCGCGGGATCGGGAACGGCCCCGGTGGAGCGCCGCGCCACCGACAGGCCGCGCCGGCCCAGCGCCGCGGCGATCTCCGCCCCGCGGCCGGGATGGCGCGGCACGATGATGGTGAGCAGGTCGCCGTGGCCGCGGCCGCGCAGCTCGCCATGCACCTCCGCGCAGGCCTGCTCCTCGCCGGCATGGGTGCTGGCGGCGAGCCAGACCGGGCGGCGGTCGATCGCGCGGCGCAGCGCCGTCAGGCTGGCCGGGTCGGCGGCGAGCGGCGCGGCCGAGTACTTCAGGTTCCCGACCGGCCCAAGCCGGCGCACGCCCAGGCTCGACAGGCGCCGGGCGTCGCGCTCGTTGCCCGGCAGCACAAGCTGGAAGGTCTCAAGCAGGGTGCCGATCAGCTGCGGCGCCCGCCGCCAGCCGTCGAAGGAGGCGTGTGACATGCGGGCGTTGACCAGGGCCGCCGGGATCCGGCGCCGCGCCACCTCCCCCAGCAGGTTGGGCCAGATCTCCGATTCCGTCCAGACCACCAGGTCTGGCCGCCAATGGTCGAGGAAGCGACGGGCATAGGCGACCCGATCGAGCGGCATGTACTGGTGGAAGGCCCCTGTCGGCAGCCGCGCCGCCATAAGCCGGGCGGAGCTGACGGTGCCGGTGGTGAGCAGCAGCGAGCCCGCCGGATCGCGCTGGAGCAGCCGGTGGATCAGCACCTGAATCGCCTGCGCCTCGCCGACGCTGGCGGCATGCACCCAGATCAGCGGGCCATCCGGGCGGGGCCTCGAGGGCTGGCCGAGCCGCTCACCCCGGCGCGCCGGATCCTCCTTGCCGCGCGCCTCGCGGCGATCAAGCAGCACAGGGACCAGAGGGCCCGCCAGGGTGGTCAGCGCGCGATAGATCAGCCCGTACATGAATTGTTGCAGCACAGCGAAACGGCTTCCTGTCCTATCATGCGCCGCGGCCCGACGCCACCCGTCGTACGATACGGCGTGCGCTTTCCGCCTTGCCGCCGCCGTAGCGGCGCCAATCCTCCTTGCCGCCGCCGTGGCGGCGCCAATCCTCGCCGTCGTCGATATCGGGCAGGGTGTCGAGCCGCGCGACCCGGGTGCCGGCGGGCAGGCCGGCCAGCGTGTCGGCGAGCGCGTGGCGCGTCGACCAGCGCACGGCGCGGAACAGCCCGGCCGGGGGGTGCGGCCGGCGGCGCGCGCCGATCAGCCAGTAGCCGCCGTCCGCGGCCGGGCCGATCACCACCGGCGCGGCGCCGAGCGCCCGAAACGCCGCGGCGACGTGGCCCCGGCCAAGGCCCGGGATGTCGCTGCCGACGATGACCACGGCGCCCGGCGGCAGGCCCGGCGCCCTCGGCCGGCCGCATGAGCGCGGCGCCGGACGGAGCACCCGTCCCATGCGCGCGCCGAGGTCGCCGCCGCCCTGGGGGATCGGCCGCGGCCGGCCGGGCCAGCGCCGGCTCCCGACAGCGGCCCGGTCGGGGGTCAGCGCCAGCCAGGTGGTCCAGCGCGGATCCCGGCCCAGCCGGCGCAGCAGATCGAGCAGGGTCGACCGGTAGAAGCGGAGCGCCGGCCCGTCACCGATGGCGGCGGCCAGGCGCCGCTTGACCGTGCCCCGGCGCGGCGCCCGAGCGAACACGACCAGATGCCGCCTCGCTCGCGGGCTCGACGGCCGCCGCGGGCCGACCCCGCCTCGGGCCGCTGGTCTCGTCATGCCTCCCCCCGTCATCCGCCGCCGTTCGCCGCGGACCCAGCCCAAAACGCGTCCGATGGCATACGCACCGCTGGAAACAAGGCGTCATCGGGGCCAGTGTTTCGGTATGCGCGCGCCGACCCGCGAGCCTCATCTGATCACCTTCGGCTGTCGCCTCAACACCTATGAGAGCGAGGTACTGCGGGCCCATGCCCGCCGGGCGGCAAACCACGATATCGTTGTCGTCAACACCTGCGCCGTCACCGCCGAGGCCGAGCGCCAGGCCCGGCAGGCGATCCGCAAGGCGCGGCGCGACAGGCCGCGGGCGCGGATCGTCGTCACCGGCTGCGCCGCCCAGATCGATCCGCAGCGCTACGCCGCCATGCCCGAGGTCGACCACGTGGTCGGCAACGCCGAGAAGCTGCTGCCGGACACCTGGACGCGGCTCGCGGTGGTTCCGGAGGCCGGGCTCGCGGACGAACCGGGGGCGCGCGTCCTGGTCAACGACATCGGCGCGGCGCGCGAGACCGCCGGCCACCTGATCGAAGGCTTCGACGGCCGCGCCCGGGCCTTCGTCCAGGTGCAGAACGGCTGCGACCACCGCTGCACGTTCTGCATCATCCCCTATGGCC
>CAZTHL010000147.1:0-5818 GCA_964613585.1 uncultured Mycobacteriaceae bacterium
ACCAACTACGTTCCTCCTATGTTCCGGTCTTACTGTTGAAGTTGGGTCAAATCGAAAAAGGTCAGGGCCCCCGGCCCGCGCGCCGGGCAGGGCCGGGGCGGCGGGGCCCGGGGCTCAGGCGGCCTCGGAGGCGGGGACCCCGTGGCCCAGGCCTGGGGCCTCGCGCGGCCGCGCCGCCTCGGCGCCGCTCATCGGTGTGGCCGGCCACGGCTCGGCGTCGGGCGCCAAGCCGAGCTCGATCTCGACCGCGGTGCCCCGGCCCAACCGGCTGGCGATGCGCAGCTTGCCCTTGAGCCCCTCGGCCAGCAGCCGGGCGATCGGCAGGCCGAGGCCGGTGCCCTCGTGCGAGCGGGTGAACTGGTTCTCCACCCGGGTGAACGGCTCGGTGACGCGCGCCAGGTGCTCCGGGGCGATGCCGACGCCGGTGTCGCGCACCGTCAGCACCAGGGTCTCCGACCCGCCGGGCGCCGCCTCCAGGGTGATTCGCCCGCCCGGCGGGGTGAACTTGACCGCGTTCGACAGCAGGTTCATGAGGATCTGCTTGAGCGCGCGGCCGTCGCCCAGCACCGGCGGCACGCCGGGCGGGATCCGCTCCTCGATCACCAGCCCGCGACCGCGGGCCTCGGCGCGCGCCGACTCCAGCGCCGACTCGGTCACCGGCCGGATGTCGAGCGGCTCCAGCCGGAACTCCATGCGCCCCGATTCGATGCGCGCGATGTCCAGCAGCTCGTTGACGGTCTGGAGCAGCAGTTGGCCGCTGCTGTGGATGTCCCGGGCGTAGCCGACATAGCGGTCGTTGCCGACCGGGCCCAGCAGCTGCTCGCGGAACAGCTCCGAGAAGCCGAGGATGGCGTTCAAGGGCGTGCGCAGCTCGTGGCTGACATTGTTGAGGAATTCCGACTTGGCCCGGTTCGCCAGCTCGGCGCTGTCGCGCTCCTGCAGCAGCTCCTGCGTGCGCGCCGCCACCGCCCGGCGCAGCATGACGATCCAGGCGATGGCGCCGGCGGTGAGCCCGAGGGCCAGAATGGTGCCGAGCTGCAGAAACGTGGTGATCCGCTCGCGCCGCGCCTGGGCGATCAGCGCCGGGTCGTGGAGCAGCGCGTCGACGTCGACCGGCTCGGGCAGCAGCCCGGCGTCGCTCATGTAGTCGTGCATGCGCTGCCAGCGCTCCGGGTCCAGGTCGCCGATCTCGACCAGCGGATAGAGCGTCAGATCCTTGACGATGGGCGCCTGGAAGCGGGCGAAGGCCAGCGGGTCGTCGACCGGCACGGTGCGCTCGAGCCGGCCGGCGACGGCCTGCGCCATCTCCTCCGGATGGGTCAGGGCGTATTCCCAACCGCGGTGGGTGGCCTCGACGAATCGGTCGACCAGGCCGGGGTCGGCGTCGATGACCCGCTGGTGGGTGAACAGGCTGTCGCCGTAGAAGTCGACGCCGTAGGAGGCGGCGCTCGTGGTCGAGACCGGCACGCCGGCCTGCTCGGCGAACCACTCGATGGACAGGCGGTAGGACGCGGTCAGGTCGGCCTCTCCCTCGAACAGGCCCTGGAAGGTCGGGTCCAACGGCCGGTGCTCGATGGCGCCCAGGTCAATGCCCTCGGCGTGCATCAGGGCCCGGAACTCCATGTCGGCGACGCCCCCCGGCCTCCAGCTCACGGTCATGTCGACAAGGTCGACCAGCGAGCTGACCCGTCTGTCCGCCAGGGTGGCAAAGACGATTCCGCTCTGCTGGAAGATGCTGCTGACCACGCGCAGGTCGTGGCCTCGGGCGCGCTGCAGCAGGATGTCGGCGCTGCCGATGCCGAACTCGGCGCGGCCCTCGGCGACCTCGCGGGTGGCCTTGAGGACGTCGCCGTCGGGGGTCAGGGCGCTGCGGATCTCGACGTCGAGGCCGTTCTCCTCGTAGAAGCCCTGCCACAGCGCGGCGTAGTAGCCGGCGAACTGGAACTGGTGGTCCCAGCGCAGCTGCAGGGTCACGGCATCGGCGGACGCGGCCCCCCCCGGCAGCGCCAGCAGGGCGCCGACGGCGGCCGTGCCGCCGAGCAGGCGGCGTCGTAGCCCGGGGCCGGTAAAGCGACGGCGTGCCGGCATGATGATCCCCCGCGTCGGTGTCGCCTTCACCCACGAGGCATACCACCCCAAGGCGCCCGCCGCCGTGCTCCCGGCCAGACCCCCCGGTCTGGTGGTTAACAAGCGTTAACGCCGGGTCAAGCGCGAAAAGGTGCGCTCCCCCCCCGCCGCCCGGCGGCGAAAGGTGAGAAGGCGCTCTTGGCTTGGGAGGGAAGGGCGGGCCGGAACCGGATCCGGTCCGGGTCAGGCGGCGCCGGAGGCGGGGAGGCCGGCGACCGGCGGGGCGGCCCGGCGGGCCGGCTCGGCCTCCGCCGGCGCCTCCGAGTCGGCCTCGGGCGGCGGCGCCTGGCGCAGGCTGACCTCGACCGTGGTGCCTTCACCGGGGGTGCTGCGGATCTCGAGCTCGCCCTCGAGCCCCTCGGCGAGCAGCCGGGCGATCGGCAGGCCGAGGCCGGTGCCCTCATGGGTGCGGGTGAACTGGTTGTCAACCCGGGCGAAAGGCTCGGTGACCCGCTTCAGGTCCGCCGCCTCGATGCCGACCCCGGTGTCGCTGACCGAGACGATCACCCGCTCGTCCGCGACACGGGCCGAGACGGCCACCGTGCCGCCGGCGGGCGTGAACTTGATGCCGTTGGACAGGAGGTTGAGCAGGATCTGCCGCAGCGCCCGGCTTTCCCCCATCACCGGGGGCAGCCCGTCCGGCACGTGCCGCTCCAGCACGAGGCCACGGCTGTGGGCGTTGACCCGGACCATCTCCATGGCGCGGTTGACGACCTCGATCAGCTCGAGCGGCTCGAGCTGCATCTGCGCCCGCCCGGCCTCGATCCGGGCGATGTCGAGCAGCTCGTTGACGATCTCCAGCAGGTGCGCCCCGCTCCTGTTGATGTCGACGGCGTACTCGGTGTAGCGGCTGTTGCCGATCGGCCCCAGGAGCTGGTCGCGCAGGATCTCCGAGAAGCCGAGGATGGCGTTCAAGGGCGTGCGCAGCTCGTGGCTGACATTGCTCAGGAACTCGGACTTGGCCCGATTCGCCAGCTCGGCCCGGTCGCTAGCCCGGCGCAGCTCGCGGGTCCTGCTGGTCACCACCTGGCGCAGGATCAGGATCCAGGCGGCGGCCGTCGTCGCCACTGTGAGCGCTGCGACGAAGCCGTACCGCAGATAAGCGGTGATTTGTTCACGACGGCGCGTCTGCATCAAAGTCGGGTTGAACAGATACTCAGAAACATTGAGCCGACGATCCACCACGTCGACACTTCCCAGATATTCGAACATTCGCTGCCAGCGATCTGGGTTCATGTGCCCCAATTCGACGACCGGATAGAACGTCAACTCTTCGACAAGCTCGGCCATATATCTTTCGAATTCAGCACCTCCATAATTTTCAATGTAGCGAGGCAGATTTGTGATAACCTCGATCATCTCCTCCCGATGCTCGAGCGCGTACTGCCAGCCTTTTAACGATGCACGTGTGAAGCGGTCGACGACGTCTGGACGTTGCTCCACGATGCGCCGATGCGTGAACAATGTGTCTCCGTAAAAATCGACGCCGTATGAAGCGGCGCGCAACACCGATACCTCGTGGCCAAGAACACGCGCCGCAGGGACGCTGCTCAGAGCATAGGTGGCCACCACATCCACCTCTCCTCGAAACAAGCCCCCGAAATCCTTTCCCACCGGAATTGCGCTCACGTTATCGGGGTCAATGCCCTCGGCTAGAAGCATCGCCCGAAACTCGATATCGCTCAGGTTACCTCGGTTCCGGGCCACCTTGAGCCGGGACAGCTCGGTTAAGGAAGATATGCGCCGGTTTGCCAAGCTGATAAAGCCGACGCCGCTCTGCTGAAAGATCGGTGCGACAATGCGAAGATCCTCACCCTTATCAATCGCGATCAGGATATCCGCTCCGCCGATTGAGAAATCAGCACGTCCTTCAACGACTTCGGCGATTGGCTCCAAACGCTTGCCGCTCTCGTCGAAGCCGCGGCGTATCTCGACGTCCAGGCCTTCCTCCTCATAGAACCCTTGCACTTGAGCTGCGTAGAAGCCCGCAAATTGATATTGGTGATCCCATCGGAGTTGAAGCACCACCGGCTCACCCGCACTGGCCCGTCCCGATACGACGGCCGCTGCGATGCAGATAGCGAGAACGGCAAGGACGCGTCTCATTCGACGGCCTCTCATGGCAGGCCTGGGGCCGGGAGCCGGCGCTGACGTGCGGTAAACGTATGCCGACGGTAGGCCGGAGCCTCTACTTAAACGGATTCAATGGCCTTCGAAAAGAACTCGGTGAGGGCGTCTTCGCCTCTGCCGCCGCATCGGCCACGGGGGCTTTGCCAAGCGCAACGCGTGCCCCCAAAGGATGGCTTGGCACTGTGGCTGTCGGATGCCGTACGGGCCAGCGAGGGCACGGTCCGCCAAGGCCCGAGCCCTCGTTGTCTCCCTTTCCTGATTACTGGACGGTGACCTCCGCCTCACTTGGGGCCTCAAGGACAGGCGCCAGCCGAACCCCAAGATCAAGCTCGAAAATCTGTGCCTCGCCAAAGGCAACCAGCATTTCCTGCCAGCGCTCTGGATCGGTCCGGCCGAGCGGCACCTCCGGGAATTGCGTAAGGCCAACAACAACGTCGATCATATCGCGGTTGAACTCAGTCGGATTTTCAACCATGAGCGCGCGAGGCAGATCGGCAGCAATCCGGTCGCTCACCTCGGTCGGGTGAAGGAGAGCATATTCCCATCCTTGAAGAGACGCCTCCACGAAGCGTTTGGCTACACCCGGGCGCTCGTCGACAAACGAACGGCTACAGAAAATCGCGTCGCCATAGGTCTCGACGCCGTTGGCATCAGCGGTGATCCAATCGATCTCAACGTCTCGCTGCTTGGCATACTGGACCGCAGAGATCAGCCAGCCGACGCGAGCGTCGATCTCGCCCGCGAAGAGGTCGGAGAAATCGTGAGCCGGCTCGATGGCGCTGACGGCCTCTGGATCGATGCCCATCTCCCTTAGCATCAGCTGAAACTCGAGATCGGACATGTTGCCCACTTTGCGCCCCACCCGCATTTCGGTGAGATCTTCTACCGAGTCGGTGGCGTTCTCCTCTAGCATGACGACGGCGATTCCGCTCTCCTGGAAAACGCTCGTGAGGATGGGCAGATCGTGCCCTTCGCTCTGCGCCCGCAGGACGTCAGCGGCGCCGATGCCACAATCCGCATTGCCGGCGGCCACCTCGTCGATGACATTCAGGCGTTCGCCGCCCTCGGTAAAGCCGCTACGGATCTCCACGTCGAGCCCGGCGTCCTCATAGTACCCCTGCCAGTCGGCCGCGTAATAGCCGGCGAACTGGAACTGATGGTCCCAGCGCAGCTGGAGGACCACCTCGTCGTTCGCCGCCGCGGCGCCGCCGATCAGCGCCAGCGCCGACACCGCCCCGGCCACGCGCAGCATTCCGCTGCCGTTCGCACGCGCTTTCATGGTCACCCCCAAGTCTCCGTCCGTCCGATGGGTCGCTGAGTTGAGAAGACAGAGCGTTCTGCTTTTTGAGCTTTGTTGTGCGGCGCGGCATTCCGCTACCACCATTGCTGGGACTATGCCGATTCGCCGGCACCCGTTCCAGGCTTTTGATTAAGTCCGATTAAGATTCATCAAAAACGGTTAACGATAACCCGCGGTATTACTATGCCTTTTGGCGGCGTCGACCGGGCGGTCGCGCGCTCTTGGCGTGCCCTGGCCGATGCGGATGCTTGCTGCGCTGGC
>CAZTHL010000148.1:0-5615 GCA_964613585.1 uncultured Mycobacteriaceae bacterium
CCATCGGCCTACGCGACTGGGCCTATCGGTCGTGATCAACGCTCGTTGGTATTACGGGGTTCCACCGGATATGGCGGCTCGGCTTGCGTCGTTGCTGCCGGCGCGGGACACGCGTCGGCGTGCCGGCCGCGGGCGTCATCACGGCACGGGGTCATGGGACCGTTGGTCCTGGGGCGCCCCGTTCGCCCTGGAGGGAAGGCCTCCAGAGCGTTTCCGGGTCCCGTGGCATCGTCGGCCCGCGCCCCCGCCCGGGCACCCAACGACGGCATGCTCAGGCCGGCCGGGCGGAGGAGCGGGCCGGTGCCGATCCCGCCTCGGCGGGAAACACTCTAGCCGTCGAGCGGCCGGCCGGTGTCGTCGCAGGGCGGCTGCCGCTTCAGGATCTCGGCCAGCTTGCGC
The DNA here is from genome assembly GCA_964613585.1 of uncultured Mycobacteriaceae bacterium. Classification (GTDB taxonomy): domain Bacteria; phylum Pseudomonadota; class Alphaproteobacteria; order DSM-16000; family Inquilinaceae; genus CAZTHL01. Next base: position 400 of record CAZTHL010000148.1, read on the forward strand.
TTGAAGGCGCCGCCGTCGCCGCGCGCCTCGAGGAATTGCTTGACCGCCTCGCGGGCCGACTCGCGATCGAACGGCTCCTTGCCCTCGGTCGCCCAGCGCAGCCGCCGGAGCACGTCGGGGTCGAGCCGGCCGCGGATCTCCGCCACCTGCTCCAGGATCCGCCGCTCGAGCGGCGCGCGCTCCGGGTCCGGCTTGCCGTCGGTGTCCGAGGTCATGATCTGCGCTCCCGATCGTCCGCCGGTATCGTCCGCCGGTGTTGTCAATGCCCGGACAGGCGCGGCCGCGATCGGTCGCCCGGGCCGAACAGCACCAGCCCCATCAGCATCAGCAGCGGCGGCCCGGCGAGCAGCGCCACCAGCCCGACTGACTCCAGGAACAGCCGCTCGCGCCGCATCTCCTGACTGTGGCGGATCGCCTTCATCGAGCTGTGGCAGGCGGCGCTCGCGGTCGGATCGAGAAAGCCGTCGCAGTCGTTCTGGCTGAACACGGTCGGGGTTGGCGGGGCGAAGCCGACGGTCAGCCGCTCCATGTCCCGGGTCTCCGGAAACCAGGCGACCGCCAAGGCGACCCAGAGCCCGCTCGCCACGAGCCACAGCCGCCATGTCCAAGCTCTCCGCCGCATGCCCGCGACCTCATCCGTCCCGAGACCCGACCACGCCCGCCACGCGATCCCTCGCCACGGTCCGGGAGCGTAGAGCGCCATTCCTAAGGCCGGGTTAACCGTATGTTCCTCGGCAGGTCACCGCGCGCTCGAGCCGACGGTCGCGGATGCCGGGTCACGGCGCCCGGCGGCCCTCGCTCGGCCGTCGTTTCGGGTCTCCCGCGTGCCGCGGTCCGGGTCGAGCCGGGACCGGGCGCCGGACCCGACCTGCCGCTGAAGGGCATCGTGGCACGGCCCGGTCGTCGTCGGGTCTCGTGTCGCATCAGCCGAGCCGGGGCCGGGGATCAGGATCAGCCGGCCCGGCCGGTGTCGGGGGCACGGCCGCGCAGCCGGACGGCCGCCGGGGCCGGCCGGAACGCAAACGCCCGCTCCGCCGGGGGAGGCGGAACGGGCGAATGGTGGTGGGGGACGGGGTTACGGGTATCGACTTACGCGAGGGGCTACGACACGGGCCCCCGCTCCGGCGTCCGCCGGGACGAGGGCCGCCGCCTCAGAACGACCATCGGGACTCCGCCGCCGAGAACGGCGACGCCGGCTCGATGCGCCGGTCGATCTCGGCCACGACGATCGCCCCGGCCGAGCCGCGGCCGGGAGCCGACCATTCGGCGGCGTGGGCCGGATTGGGGAGCCCGACCGGCAGCCGGCCGTGCTCGTCCTCCGCGGGGACAGGGTCGATCATCGTCTCGTCAAGCTCCTCGGCGCGCCATGCGGGAAGGGGGGACATGGGCATTCTCCCGTTCGGGGCTTCTCACGGTCATCGCGCCGGCCGGACGCCACGGGGTGCTCGGCTCCGGCCGATCGGCACGGCCTCGGGCGGGCGCCGCAGGGCCCGGCGCCGCCGTCGACGGCCGCAGCCCGCCGGCTCAGGCGGGCATCATGACGCTGACAGCTTTCGCTGAACAAACCCTTAAGGTCCGTGGGCTGCGGAAAGGAAGGATTATCCAACCACGGTCTTGGCCCGCGGCCGTCCATCCTGGCATAAGGGAGAGATTATCCCGCCGGTCGCGGTGGCAAGCCTGCCGTCGGCGCCGGCGCCGGCGTCCCGTTGCCGCGGGGGCGCCGGGCCGGGCACGGACCGGGTCGCGGACGCGGCCCCCTTCCACGAGGCGCCATGTCCCTCCTCCTCGACCGCGCGCGCTGCACCGACCTGGAGATCTCCGGCCGGCGCGAATGGCTGGTCACCAACGGCACCGGCAGCTACGCCGCCGGCACCGTGGCCGGCGTGCTCACCCGCTGCTACCATGGCCTGCTGATCGCCGCGCTGCACCCGCCGCTCGGCCGCACCCTGCTGTGGACCAAGCTCGACGAGACCCTGATCCTGCGCGGCGAGAGCGTGGCGCTTGCCACCAACCGCTGGCGCGACGGCGCGGTGGCGCCCGACGGCCACCATCACCTGGTCCAGTTCCGGCTCGAGGACACGGTGCCGGTATGGCGCTTCGCCTATGCCGACGCGCTGCTCGAGAAACGGCTGTGGATGGAGCCGGGCGCCGACACGACCTATGTCGAATATCGGCTGCTGGCCGCCGACGGGCCGGTCGACCTGGTGCTCGACGCGCTGGTCAATCACCGTGACCATCACGGCCGCACCCAGGCCGGCCACTGGATCACCACCACCCGGATCGAGGCGCCGGCCACCGCCGCCATCACCGCCCAGTTCGATGGCGCCCACACCCTCTACCTGCGCGCCGACCGCGGCAGCGTGGAGTCGGTCGAGGACTGGCATTACGGCTTCGGCCTCGACCGCGAGCGCGAGCGCGGGCTCGAGGGCCGCGACGACAATGTCCTGGCGGCCAGCTTCCGGGCGCCGCTGGTGCCCGGCCAGTCGCTGGTGATCAGCGGCAGCCTGTCGCCCGAGGCGCGGCCCAGCCCGGACGCCGTCCTGCGGCGCCGGGCCCACGAGGCCGAGGTGGTGCGGCGCTGGGCCGACGCCGACCCGCGGCGGCGCAGCAACGCGCCCAACGGCCTGCGCCAGCTGGTGCTGGCGGCCGACCAGTTCGTGGTGGCCCGGCCGCTGCACGAGCCTGCGCGCGGGCCAGGGCAGGCCGCCGACGCCGGCCACGGCTCGGGCACCCCGTCGGGCAACGGCGCCGCGGCGCGCCAGGGCAACGGCTCGGGCACCGGCGCCGCGGCCGGGGCGGGCGACGGCGCGGCCGGGCGGACCATCCTGGCCGGCTATCCGTGGTTCAGCGACTGGGGCCGCGACACCATGATCGCGCTGCCCGGCCTCGCGCTGGCGACCGGCCGGCCGGAGCTGGCGCGCACCATCCTCACCACCTACGCGCCGTTCATCGACCACGGCATGCTGCCCAACCGCTTCCCGGACGCCGGCGGGCCGCCGGAGTACAACACGGTCGACGCGGCCCTGTGGTATGTGCAGGCAGCCCGCGCCTACCTCGACGCGACCGACGACACGGACACGCTGGCGCTGCTCTGGCCGGCGCTGGCCTCGATCGCGACCCACTACCGGGACGGCGCGCGCTTCGGCATCCGGGTCGACCCCCATGACGGGCTCCTGCGTGCCGGCGAGCCCGGGCTGCAGCTCACCTGGATGGACGCCAAGGTGGGCGACCACGTGTTCACGCCGCGGATCGGCAAGCCGGTCGAGGTCAACGCGCTCTGGCACAACGCGCTGGTCACCCTGGCCCGCCTCGCCGAGCGGCTGGGCGAGGCGGCCGAGCCGTTCGCCTCGGCGGCGGCGGCGGCGCGCGCCGGCTTCGACCGCTTCTGGAGCGCCGATCTCGGCTACTGCCACGACGTGCTCGACGGCCCCCATGGCCATGACAGTGCGCTCCGGCCGAACCAGCTGCTCGCCGTGTCGCTGCCGGAGAGTCCGCTTGCGCCCGACCGGCAGCGCGCCGTGGTGCGCGCCTGCGCCGAGGCGCTGCTGACGCCGGTCGGCCTGCGCTCGCTCGATCCGGCGCACCCGGACTATCGCGGCGTCTACATCGGCGGCCAGGTGGCGCGCGACGGCGCCTACCACCAGGGCACGGTATGGCCGTGGCTCCTCGGTCCGTTCGTCGACGCGCACCTTCGGGCGTTCGGCGACCCGGCCTTCCTGCGCGGCCGGCTCGAGCTCATGAGCGGCGAGGTGACGGCGCTCGGCATCGGCACCCTGTGCGAGATCTACGACGGCGACGCGCCGCACCCGCCGCGCGGCTGCGTCGCCCAGGCCTGGACCGTGGCCGAGATCCTGCGCGCCTGGCAGGCCGTGGAGGCGTTCGAGACGCGGGCCGGGTAGCGGAGAAACGGCATCCTGCCGCCCAACACCGCCGCGCCGACGCGTGGGTGCCTGGTGACGCGTGGGTGCCTGGTGTTGACGTGTCTTCCCTGGACATGTCCAAGGGTCATCGCGAGCGAAGCGTGGCCCTCCGAAAGCGAGAGATACTTCTCGTCGTCGGGGCGGGAAAACCATTCGGACGATACCCGGCCGTTATGCCCGCCGCGTGACACATCCACCTTGTAGCCGCCGCTCGCGGGGCGGCCGTTCATGATCTCGATTGCCGTCATGGCTGATCTCCAGGACGGGCGGTCCGAGAGCCTCTCTCTCGACCTTCAATCCGTCACGGCAACAGCCGTGGCCCTCTCACTCTCTCGCCAACACTGCGAAACACGAGTTTCGTTTGCGTTGTTTGTTGCGTTTGTGTCGTTTGTGAGCTATGTAGGGCTGGTGAAAGGAGATCAGCCATGAACCCCGCGGTTCTGAAGGAAGCCGAACTGGTTATGCCGACCGACAAGGAATCGGCGCTAGCGGCGGAGACGGGTCGTCAAATTGCGGCCGTCATCAACGGCGCAGAGACCGTACGGGCGCATTTTGGCCCGAAGGGCGCGGCAGCTGTAGAGTTGCCGACCGCAGCCGTGCGGCTACTCCTCGACATTCTTGAGCAGATGGCGCGCGGCAATGCGGTGACGCTTATGCCGGTCCACGCCGAGCTGACGACGCAGCAAGCGGCCGACTTGCTCAACGTCTCGCGGACGCATCTCGTGCAGCTTCTTGACGAGGCGAAAATTCCACACCGGAAAGTTGGCACGCACCGACGAGTGCGGGCCGAAGAGGTTCTTTCCTACCGGCGCGAGACGGAAAGGGCGCGTCGAAAGGCGCTCGACGAACTGACTGAGCTCGATGAAGAGCTTGGCCTTCAATAGCGCATGGATCGGTTCACTGCGTTTCTGGACGCCAATGTCATTTACCCGGCCGGCCTTCGAGACATGCTTCTGCGGCTCGCCGACCGAAATCTCTATCGCGCTCGCTGGAGCGCTATGGTCCATGAAGAATGGATGCGGAACGTGCTGAATGACCGGTCCGACCTCAACTTCGATCAGCTCCAGCGAACTAGGGAGACAATGGATCGGCATTTCCCTGACGCGCTGGTCGTGGGCTTCGAACCACTGATAGATGGCTTAAGTCTTCCCGATCCAGACGATCGACACGTTCTGGCAGCCGCCATCAGGGGGCGAGCCGATGTGATCGTCATGCAGAACTTGAAGGATTTCCCGCAGGACGGGCTCGATCCCTACGAGATTGAAGCCCAGCACCCAGACGAATTTGCCCTCAGCC
>CAZTHL010000149.1:0-5607 GCA_964613585.1 uncultured Mycobacteriaceae bacterium
CCTCGGTAGACCTGGGTGACGACACGGCGTCGCCGGAACGCACGCTGGTTCTCTCGGCCATGGACCTTGGGCGGGACGACGTGACCGGCGCAAGCTGGACCGAGCGCACCCGCGCCTTACTGGACCAGTACGGCCCTTTCCGGCTGGCGTGGCTGGAATCCCTGGTGCGGCTGGCCGACTGGCGCGCGTCGGAGGCGGAACAGATGGCGGCCCGCCACTATGACCCGAATGGGGGCGCTGATGACTGACACCACGGAACCGACCCGCCACACCCACCGCCTGGCGGGCTGCACGCCGACCCCCCTGGCCGGCTATCTGAAGGCGCTGGGCGTGCTGCGCCTGCTCTCCACGCCTCAAAACAGCGTGACGGGCGCGGCCGCCGACCCGACCGCGCGCGGCTTCTGGAAAGACGAAGCCTTCCACCTGGAAACCCGCCTGGACCGGCACGCCCTGACCCGCTTCTTCCTGGAGGACTACGCCCCGTCGCCCATCGTGGCGCCGTGGAACGCGGGCAGCGGGTTCTATTTCCAGGAGCGAAAAAGCAACGAAAGGGATGCGGCGACCGGCAAGAAGATCAAGACCGGGATCCGGGACCAGCAAACGCAGGCGACACGCCGCGTCAGCACCTTGAGCGCTACCGAAACCCTACGCCTGGGTCGTCTTGCGCGTGCAATGCGGGACGTTCGGGCCTTGCTAGACGATCTTGGATCGGATCAGGCGCCATCCGAAACGGCGAAGGTCGAACTAATGGAGCGCCTCCGCACCATGCCGGACGACAGCATTGCGGACTGGCTCGATGCGGCCGTTGCATTGACAGGCGACGAGTTCGATCCGGCGGCTCTTCTAGGCAGCGGAGGCAATGACGGGAACCTGGAGTTCTCCGGCGCCTTTCATCGCGCCCTGCTGGCACTGGTGGATCCTGCAAACGGTCAGGTCGCGTCCGGCCAGCACACCGGCCTCGCTCTGTCACTGTTCGGGATCGCCGGCATGGTCCGCGATCCCAGCGGTCTGAGCCAGTTCTCGCCGGGTCGCATCGCGGCACCCAACGCTGCCAGCGGGTTTTCAGGAGACGGCGGCGAGGACCCATGGTCGATTATCTTCCTGGTGGAAGGCTCCTTGGCCTTTTCCGGCGCCGTCACCCGAAGCGGCGAAGCCCACCGATCACGCGGCAGCTTTCCGTTCACGGTCTCGCATCGCGGGACAGGATCGGGGGCCGTGGTCCCGGCGGATGAGGACTCCAACCGCGCGCGAGAGATCTGGCTGCCTCTATGGACCCGGCCCGCGCTGTACGCCGAGTTGCGCGCTCTGTTCGCGGAGGGACGCGCCCACATCGGCGAGCGCGCCGCGCGGGATGGCCTGTCCTTTGCCCGCGCGGTGGCGACCCTGGGCGTCAACCGGGGCATCGATTCGTTCGAGCGGGTCGGCTTCGAGGCACGCTATGGCAACATGTTCATCACCGCGCCGCTGGGTCGGTTCCACGCGCCCCGGCCGGGGCAGACGGCCGATGACCTCATCGCTGACCTGGACCGGGGTGACTGGCTGACGCGGAGCCGGGAGCTGGCGCGTGGTGGCAATACGCCGGCCCGCGCCACGGCAGCTTTCCGCCGGCTGGAGGACGGGCTGTTCCTGATGACCTCGGCCAACCGCCGCGAGGATGGCGCGCGCGCCGCTCTGATGGCGTTGGGTGAGGTCGTGGCCTGGATGGTCTCCAGCAAGGAGGCGCGCGAGGAGCTGTCTCCGCCGCCCCGCCTGCGGTGCGCCTGGGTGAGGGAGGCCGATGACGGCTCCGCCGAATTCCGTGTCGCCGCCGCGCTTGCGAGTTTGGGGTGGGGCGCGGCCCGCTCCGCTGTGTCCGTCGATGCCACGTTTGGCACCGATGGTGAAGCGGACGGCGCGGACCATAACTCCGAAGCCGTCGTCGACGCGCCGGCGCGCCATCACCCACCGCGCCGACTTCCCATGGCCGCGCATTTCGCGCCCCTCGACCTGGGCGTGGCGGACCGATCCTGGTGGCGCTGGAACGACGACCGTCCTTCCGGCGAACGCAGTGCCGAACCTCTTGCTGTCTGGGGCGCGGGCGGGCTGACGCGGAACCTTGCGGCGGTGCTGGAACGCCGCCTGATCGAGCAGGCCATGCGCGGCCTGGAGGACAAGCCCCTTGCGGCCGCCGCGCCGGCGCAATTGGAGGAAGTCCTTCAGTTCCTGTCCGGGGACTTCGACGACGCCCGCTGCGCGCGCCTGCTGGCCGGGCTGGTGTGGGCCCGTCCGGCGCCTCTTTGGCCGCAACGGGCAGAGCGCCAACACCTACCCTTCGCTTATGCGGCCTTGAAGCCGCTGTTCACGCCGGACGCGACCTTGCGCGCGGAGACGATCCTGCACGAGGGCGCCCGCCTGCCGGTGCCGCCCGGGCTGCTCACGCGGCTGCGCGCGGGCCAGACCGACGCGGCCGTCCGCACGGCGCTGGGGCGGGCGCGCGCCTCCGGCCTGGCCTCACCGTTCGATCCCGCCCGGCTGGGAAAGGCCCCAACCCGGTTCAGTGCCGGCCTCGACGGCGCCCGGCTGGCCGCCGCTCTGCTGATTCCGATCCGGCCGATGGCCCTGAAGACGCTGATCGAGACCGCCTATCGCCAGCCGCGAGAGCCGCAAGACACCCCTATCGCGACCCACGCCGTCGAGGAGACCACCGATGCCGCTTGACTTCTCCGCCCTGCAAAACGAACCGCGCCTGTTGATCGAGGTGCCGTTACACCCGGTGCAGGGCACCCGTTTTCAGCCCACCGGCTTCCCCAACCTGGGCGCCGCCGTCTACAGCCATCCCGACGGCGAGGGACAGGTGGTGCTGGTGGAAAGTGCTCAGAGCATGGCCAACCGGCTGGAAGCCGTGTGCTGGGACGAGATCGCCGACGACTGGGTTGAGCCGTTGAAGGATTTGCCGGTGGTCAAGGTGGTGGACAAGGACGGCAAGGCGCTTACCAACTCTCTGCTGGAGGCGCACCGGCTGAACTCGCCCTACATCCTGGAAGGTAAGGACAGGACGGTCCTGGATATGCTCAAGGAGCGCCTGGCCTCCATGGAGGAAGGGCGCGTGGATCTGCGCGAATTGGCTCGTGTTCTTCTGGAATTCGACGCCAATGCCCTGCTGCACGGCGTGTTCCTGGCCAAGACGGAACTTGCGGGCGGTCGCCTGCGATTGCCGCGAGCACTATCGGCCTTCGTCGAGGCCGGCGACGCCAAGGTCGCGGCCAGTGGCGGCGTGAAGAACGATTCCGTCAACCCGTCAGGCGACAGCGCCAAAGGCTTCGGCAACGTACCCTTTGCCCGCGACGAATACACTTCGCCCGCCATCACCGCCTTCTTCAACCTCGACCTGCGCCAGATCCGCGCCTTCGGCCTGGGCCGGGAGGTCGGCGACCTGCTGATCGCCCTGGCACTGTTCAAGATCCGTCGCTTCCTGGCCGATGGCCTGCGCCTGCGCACCGCCTGCGACCTGGAGCCGATAGGCGAGCCCATCGTCACCCGGCCGGAACACGCATTTGCCGTGCCGCAACTAACGGATCTTGAGGCAGCTTTGCCCGGCCTGATCGAGACCGTCGGCACCAAAGGCCTGTTCGGCGCCGACCGCGTGCTGACCGTCACATACGAGAAAAAGTAGCCCCATGTTCGCGCTCATTCTGCGCTTTCCGGCCGGGCGCTATCACGCCACGCCCTGGGGGCGGAATGTCAACGAGGCCGATGTGGCCTGGCCGCCGGAGCCGTGGCGACTGCTCCGCGCCCTGATCGCGACGTGGTGGCGCAAGGGCGATCACGACCGCTGGCCCCGGGACACGCTCGCCCGGCTGATCGAGGTTCTGGCCGAGGCGCCGCCCGTCTTCCACCTGCCGGACGAAGCGGTGCACAGCCACACCCGCCACTACATGCCGGCGCCGGTGAAGACGACCCTCATCTTCGATGCGTTCGCTCACCTACCCCCGGACAGCGCCATCGTCGCCGCGTGGCCGGACGTGACCCTGGACGACGACCTGCTGGCCCTCGCCGAGGACCTGGCCGACGGGCTGGGCTATCTGGGCCGTGCGGAAAGCTGGGTCGAGGCGACGGTCTCAACCGAATGGTCCGGCGCGGCCAACTGCGCGCCCGTCAACGGCGCCGATGCCGGCGCAGCGAAAGGCGATCCCGTGCGCGTGCTGGCGCCCCTGCCGGCGACCCGGTATGCCGACGAGCGCACTCGCCTGATCACCGAAACCGAGGCGCGCCTGATCGCGGCGGAAACCAACGCCGGAAAGAAGGCCTTGACGCCGAAGGCCCTGGCCAAGAAGGTTGAAAAGGCGCTGGGCGAGACCCTCCCCGACGCCCTGCTGGATGCCCTGTCGTTGGACACCGGCGACCTTCAGAAGGTCGGTTGGACCCGCCCGCCGGCATCGCGGGAGGTCGTCTATGTCCGGCCGTCCCTGTCCCCCACCGCCCGCCGCCGACGCCAACGTGCCCCTGCCGTCCACGCCGGAAAGGCTTTGCCCACCGTTGCCCGCTGGGTTCTGGCCGGCCGACCACGTCCGCGCGTGGAGGACACCATCCGCATCGGCGAGCTGATGCGCCTCGCCGCCATGAGCACCTTCGGCCGGGACAGGGAGACGGGCCGGTTCAACGCCCCGCCCCAGATTTCCGGCCACGGCAAGGACAATGGCGCGTTGCGTGACGATCCCCGCCACGCCCACGCCTTCTGGCTGCCGGAGGACGCCGACAATGACGGCTGGATCGACCACGTCACGGTCTGGCTACCGGGCGGGTTCGACGCCGACGCGCGGGTCACGCTGTCCGGCCTGCGGAAACTGTGGATCAACCCGAACCGGCGCGACCCGGAGGACGCCGAAACCAACGCCCGCGCGATCAGGGAATGGCATCTGGCCCTTGAGGGATTCGGCCAGCCGGAGGACTTCATGGACTCGAACGAGGAGCCCGCCAGCCGCCTGTTCGGATCCTCCCGCACCTGGACCAGCCTAACCCCGTTCCTGGCCGCTGGCCACCTGAAGAAAGGCGGTTACGAGGCCGAGGTCCGCCGCCTCCTGGTGCGGCGCGGACTGGTCACGGCGGAGCAGGCGGGCGCGGTCAATGTGAAGGACCTGCAAAAGGACAATGACGTCAAGGGGTTGCGGTATGGCGGGAAGGACCTGCGCCCGATCCACTTCCACCGCTTCCGCTCGCGCCGAGGCGAACACCAACCGGACAGCCAGGGCACGATCCTGACCGTGACCTTTCCGACGGACCACACCGGCCCGTTGGCTCTCGGCTTCGGCAGCCATTTTGGCCTCGGCCTGTTCGGTCCCGTCCCATAGGCAGCCGACATGACACACCCCACAGACCCCGACGCCGAACCCGAATTGCCCCTGCCGGCCCCGCTGGCGGCACGGCAAACGATTAGCTCAATGACACGCAAACCGTAGATCAGGCCCAACCTGGGCGGCATGATACGCAACTAGTAATGCTGTATCAGCCAGGCCGCCTGCCCTGCCCGACCCTGAAGTCCGTTAACTATCCGTTAACCAATAGCGTATCGGAAGAGCCTGCTGGCTGGCGTTTTTGCGGCTTGATCACCTTCCAAGGTCGGGCGAGTAA
>CAZTHL010000150.1:0-5568 GCA_964613585.1 uncultured Mycobacteriaceae bacterium
CCCTCGGCATCGCGCTCGGCTCCTGGTGGGCCTATTACGAGCTCGGCTGGGGCGGGTGGTGGTTCTGGGACCCGGTCGAGAACGCCAGCTTTCTGCCCTGGCTGACCGGCACCGCCCTGCTGCATTCGGCGGTGGTGGTGGAGAAGCGCGACACGCTCAAGAGCTGGACCATCCTGCTTGCCATCATCACCTTCGGTCTCAGCCTGGTCGGCACCTTCCTGGTCCGCTCGGGCGTGCTGACCTCGGTTCATGCCTTCGCCGTCGATCCGGACCGCGGGCTGGTGATCCTGGCGCTCCTCACCATCGCCGTCGGTGGAGCGCTGATTCTCTACGCCTGGCGGGCGCCAACTCTGCAGCCCGGCGGGCTGTTCCAGCCGGTAAGCCGTGAGGGTGCGCTGGTGCTGAACAACCTGCTGTTGTCGACGGCGGCCGCGACGGTATTCATCGGGACGCTCTACCCGCTGCTGCTGGAGGCGATCGGCGCCGGCAAGGTTTCGGTGGGCCCACCCTATTTTGAGGCGACTTTCGTGCCGCTGATGATCCCGCTCCTGGTCGCGGTGGCGGTCGGGCCGCTGCTTGCCTGGAAGAGGGCCGACCTCGCCGGCGCGCTCGGGCGGCTCAAGGCGGCGGCGGCCCTGACCGTGCTGGTGGTGCTGGGCACTCTCTACTGGCGACAAGGTGGGCCCGTGCTGGCGCTGTTGGGCCTGGCGCTCGCCGCGTGGGTGTTCCTCGGCGCGCTGATCGAGTTGGCCGAGCGGATACGGCTCTTCCAGATCCCGGTCCGGGACAGTCTGCGCCGCGCCGGCGGGCTGCCGCGCAGCGCCTGGGGCACCGCCGTCGCCCATGCAGGGCTTGGCATCGCCGTCGCCGGCATGGTCGGCTCGACGGCCTTCGAGGTCGAGCGGATCGAGCGGATGGCCCATGGGGACACCGTCACGATCGCCGGATACGCCGTAACCTTCGCCGGGCTCGAGAGCGTTGATGGGCCCAACTACCAGGCGCAGCGGGCGCGGCTCGAGGTGCGCGAGGCGGGAAGCGATGACTTCATCGCCGTGCTGGAGCCGGAAAAGCGCTGGTACCCGGTGGCCCAGATGCCGACGACGGAGGCGGCGATCCGCACCACCGGCTTCGGCGATCTGTACGCGGCGCTGGGCGATCCGGCCGAGGACGGCAGCGCCTGGACTGTGCGGCTGCACCATCATCCGCTGGTGCCGTGGATCTGGCTTGGCTGCCTGGTCATGGTCGCCGGCGGCATGGTGTCCCTGAGCGACCGTCGCCTGCGCGTCGGTGTTCCTTCCCGGAGGAATCGTCCGAGCCGGGGCGCGATCGCGCCCCAGCCGGCGGAGTAATCCGCGGGCGCCCACCACTCGGGCGCAGAGCCGGCTCTCTCCACGGACCCCGCACCTCGGCGGCTGAAGGCGCGGGCGGCGCGCTCGACCCGGGCCAAGTCCTGTAGGCCCGAACCGTCTGCCCGGTGTCGAGTGCCGCAGCCGGCACGGCGCTGCGGATCACGGTGACGCCGTCGAGCCGTGCCTCGGCGGCGGGGCCGGCCTCGTGCCGGCGCCAAGCCAGTCGGCCGTCGGCGATATCACCCTCGAGAGGCATGCCGACCTTGCGCGTCGCCAGGACCGGCCCGACCGCCTTGGCAATCTCGACGGCGGTGCGCCGGCCGCGCTGCCGCGTCTCGCTCTGCGCGGCCAAGCGGGCCAGGTCGCGCTCGGTCGCCTCGATCGGCTCCATCCGCATCCGCTTGCGCGCCCGCTCGGCTGCCAGGCGCGGGGTGCGGCGGACGATGAGCCGCTCGCCGGGATCCTCGGGGCTGGTGATCTCGGCCATATCGCGCTCATCGAACAGCGACAGCGACAGCGACAGCGGCAAGGGGCCGTCGCCGGCGGCCAGTGTGTCGACGGGCGACGCGGGCAAGGGCGGTGATCCGGCCGAGCCCGGCCGGTCACTCCAGTTCAATGGCTTACGAGCTTTTCAAGCGAAATTTTCCGAGCGCGTTCTTGCGCCGGTTGGACGGACTCGAGCGAGCCACCGGACAGCGGCGCGTGCCGCCCGGCCCCGGCCCGAGGCATGCTCTAACGCGACAAGGATCTCGATGCACGGTGTCCCCGGCGTGCAGCAGGACTCACGCTGCCTCGATCCTGCGGCGGATCGTGTGCTGAGATCAATGAACAAGTCTGCTGATGTTACTTGATCTGGATCTGTCGTCTTTTAATAGTTAATAAGTAAAACTTTTTCTCTTGGAAGAAAAACCTTGACCCGTTGGGTTGGTTGAGCCACATCCAACGCGCGTGTGCAAGCGTCCATGACCTCGACGTATTCGCTTCGAGGTCTATCGGCGCACGCTGACTTTATAAAACATATGCCGATCATTAAGGGTGTTGCCCTGGGTCGGCGCCAATCTTCGTGCCACGGGGGGTGAGAATCAAAATGACACTTGAGCATGATGCCTTTTTGGGATCGTCGTCGGTCTTTGCTGAGCGTCGGCAGGTCACGACCGCTTCGGACCGTCGTGGGCTCAGGCAGTTTCTGTATAGCGTCAAGCATTCGCGTGGCTACGTCGGCGTCAGCACCATGGTGCTCGCCTTCCTCAGAGTCCGTCCGGAAAGTTTATTTTGGATTGCAGAGTTTGCGGAGCATGAGACGGATCGAGGCCACGCGTAGGAAGGTCAGAGCCTGACGGTTGCGGGTCTCCCAGTCCTTGGCCAGGCGTCGGCAGCGGTTGAGCCAGGCGAAGGTCCGCTCGACGATCCAGCGTTTCGGCAGGACCACGAAGCCCGCCGTCCGGTCGCAGCGCTTGACGATCTCGACCTCGACCCGGGCCAGGGCCCGGCGCAGCGCGGTCTGGAACCGTGGGCCCTGATAGCCGGCATCGGCGTACAGCTTCATCAGGAACGGGAACAGGCCGAACAGGCCGGCCATCAGCACCAGGCCGGCGTCACGGTCCTGGACGTCGGCGGCCAGGATCAGGCCTTGCATCAGCAGGCCCTGGGTGTCGACCAGGATGTGCCGCTTCTTGCCCTTGATCTTCTTGCCCGCGTCGTAGCCCGGCGGGTCGATCGAGCGCCCCCTTTTTCCGCGCTCTTGACGCTCTGGCTGTCGAGGATCGCGGCGGTCGGGCTGGCCTCGCGACCGGCCTGCTCGCGGCAGCGGACATAAAGTTCATGGTGGATGCGCTCGAGCGTGCCATCCCAGCGCCACAGGTCCAGATAGTCGTACACCGTGCTGCGCGGCGGCAGATCCGTGGGCAGCGCCCGCCACTGGCATCCGGTGCTCAGCACATACAGGATGCCGTTGACCACCTCCCGGAGGTTGACCGAGCGGCGGCGACCGCCAGGCTTGGCCGGCGGGATCATCGGCGCGAGCACCGCCCACTCCGCGTCCGTCAGGTCGCTCGGATAGCGAAGATGGTCTCGGTTGTACTGGTGGCGGTTTTCCGGTGTCCACATGGCGGCTTCCTTGACCTCGATACCGCCGAGCGAATCACAAACGATTCAACGCCTTCAAGCCCTTTCCTCAACCCTCGGCAATGACTCACTCCCTTTCCGAACGGACACTTAGGTTATGAGTGACTACAACGATTCTCGTCGGCAATATGATTCAATATTAAGTTGCTATCGGGCTTTTAAAGATTCAAAGTCACAACAACAAAACCAATTAATTGGCTACATTCACAACATTATACTTCTCCATTTCTTGATTGGATAGCCAGTACTGATCGTCTGACGCGGTCTCGAAAGCTGGCAACATTAACTGGAGTGAGATAGACATCTCTGTTAAGTATCGCGCACGAGCTCGCGCAGTCCGAGCGGCTTGCTGCTCTACCTTTAGTATCTCGTTGTGGATAGATTCAACGGCTTCACTATAGTCATCGAGGTCACGAGCCGTATCGATTGCCTGGCGTATATTGTGGCTAAATGCCTCTGTATTCGCCATTCTCAAGAAGCTAAACATATGGACTCCGTAACACGCTCCAGGGTCGATTGTTCGAAGCAATCCTCCCAAGAACGCGTAGGAACAGGCGCTAAAGCAATTCGCGCCAGGTGGAACCTTGGTCGCTACTCCGTTGGTTCGCAGTATTCTACCTAGCTCAAGGCCCGCGATCGCATCGCCGCCCATGGAGTGAAACCAGACTTCGTCGACCCAACCGGCTTCCCTGAGGGCAGTCCGGAGCCGAGTTGGCGTGCTTTCCTCGATGGAGCCCACCGCAAGCATGATGCGCGGTGTTTCATGCTCTGCGCCAATCTCGAACGACATAGGCGCATTGATGGCACCGCCTGTGCCATTGGGGCAGTCCATCGACCTCAACGGCGCTGGCGGCTCCTCGCCATTAGTCGGACCGTCCTGCCCGTAAGCGAGACGCCCGGCGCCCAGCGGCACGAGCAACACAAGCAGTATTGGGAAAGCTAGGTGCAGACGGCCGCCGGTGCGGTGTAAAATTTGAGCCGTATTCATGCCGTCGTCTCCTCCCGAACCCATGGTCCACGGGCCTCGCGGCAAAAGACAGCGTTCTGCTTTAGCTCTTCGCCCTGAATATACGCAACCTCGCGCACCGTCCGGCACTGACGGCCATCATCCTCAATGCTGGCCTCAACGACTTGGGCCGAGCCTTGAACTCCGCGATTCTCTTCGCTTTCCCAGGCCACTTCCGGTGCCGCCGTGACCTCGGGCACTACTATCTCCTCGCGCGGCCGCGGGGCGGGGGCTGGCGCCGACAGTGTCGGAGACGGTGCCGCGACGGTGGTAACCTCCGATCGCTCCAGCGCCTCCAGCGTGGCCGCTTGCGCCCGCTCCTGATCGGCCTCGTCCAGTCGGCGACCGATCTCGCCGCCGACAAAGCCACCCAGAGCCGCCCCGCCAAGCGCGCCGAGAATGGCCCCGGTGGTGCCGCCCAGCTCATTTCCGATCAAGCCGCCGATCAGCGTACCAGCACCGGCGCCGCCGATCTGTCCCTGACCTTGCTTGGTGTCCGTCGCCACGCAGCCGGTCAGCGTCAGGCACAATACAACGATTAAGATACTCGCGGAACGATCAGACGTCTGACAGTCTTTGAGCTCAATTGTTTGCATGACCTAACCCGTGTTCTTTGTCTAGAATTGGCTTTTGGTTACCTTACAGTGTATATTTGCCTTGTCAAGCGAGAGGAGGGTTTATGGAGAATACGAACGATCTTGAGAGCGTCGAAAATGCACATGCCGATCCAGCAGGCTTGTCGTTAGTGACCGAACCGTTGCAGGAGACGCTTGTTCGGTTTGGTAGCGCTGTGAATGACTTCGTATCTGCGTGGTCCGGTGTCATCGAGATCGCCGTGATCATTATCGCCGCGGTCGCTGGCGTTGTAGTGATCAGGAAGGTGAAAGTAAAGAAGTCGATTGTAAATGAGGACTACCAGAACATAACGATTGGCGATATCCAGACGAAAAACGGGTCGGTTTCCGTCGGTAATCGCTCCTTGGGAGATAAAGAAGGCAATTGAGTGCCAAGTGTTTAAGCTCGTGTTCATCGTCTCTTAGCCCGGATTTCTCACCGCATTGATGATCTCGGCTGAGAGCTTTGCCGGAC
>CAZTHL010000151.1:0-5495 GCA_964613585.1 uncultured Mycobacteriaceae bacterium
TCTTAGGCCGGACCTCTCTGATCGTCCAGGCGTGCCCAAGGGGCCTTAGCTCGCGGCCTGTCCGTCCGCGGCGCTGCGGCCCACGCTTTCGCGAAGCCACCGCGCTTCCTCGCGGCTGACCATCCCGTCGTCGTCGACGTCGGCGGCGTCGTGGATTGCCGCGAGGAAGGCCTGCTCGGTGATGACCCTCCGGCCCTCGGGGACGTAGAGCTCGTAAAGCCCGATCGCCTGGGCCCTGGCGCGGAACTCTGGCTGGCCGAGGCCGCCGTCGCGGTCGCGGTCCCAGGCCTCGAAGCCGGCATAGTCGATCGGCGCCAGCATGCGGGCGGCGTTCTCCTCGAACTCGGGCGCGTCGATGACGTCGTCCCGGTTCCTGTCCCAGGATCGGTACAGGCCGGTCATCAGCTCGTCCTCGATCAGGATGCCGTCGCCGTCACCGTCCCAGGCGTCGAACAGGCCGGCCCGGCTGGCGCCCTCGGCGAACTCGCTTTCGGTCAGCCCGCCGTCGCCGTCCGTGTCCCAGTCGCTGAACGCCCAGCCGACCTCTTCGCCAACGACGGCAAACGCGCCCCCGGCGCCGAGCAGCAGGGCAAGGCCCAAGGCCGTGGCGGGTGCACGGTGCATGTCGTGTCCTCCGGTTATGGCCGTGTGGGCGAACGCCGGCCAAGGCATCCGCCGCGGCGACAACCACGCAGGGGAGGCGGCTGTTCCGGGCTTGCCGCGCCTCGCCACTCCGTCGCCCGTCCGGACCGCTCCGACCGGCCCGGCGGGAACAGGGCGCGATGCAGACCGGCCATCGTGAAGCCCGGAGGCCGCCCGGACAGTCGTCGGCGGCATCGGCCAAACTTGTTTACGAAATGTTTCAGCCGCCACGGGCGCAGGCGCGCTAAGGGGGGTGAGCAGAGCGGCCGGGCTCCGACGCCCGGTGACCGGCAGGCGCCGGCGCGGTCCGACGCGCGGCGGCCGCTCCCGGCAAAGGCGCGCCGGCAAAGGCGCGTCGGCAAAGGCGCGTCGGCAAAGGTGCGCGGGGCGACGCCGCAGGCGCGAACGAGACGCCGCAGGCGCGAACGATCGGTCGGGAACGATCGCTCGTGCCGGGCGTCGATCACGCGAACGATGGGTGGAGGGGTCACGTGGATCGGAAGGTGCCGCTCAGGCTGGTCCTGGTGCTGGTTCTGCTGGGCGCCCTGTTCACCATGCTGTTCGGCTGGGCGGTCAGGTCCACCGTCAGCGGCCATGACGTCAGCGGCCGACTGGGCCGCCTGGCGGTCGAGATCGCCTCGTTCCCGACCCGCTCGGGCCAGGTGCTCGCCGAGGTCGGCAGCTACGCCTTCGGCGACTATCGCGACGAGGCTCTGCGGGTCCTGCGCGAGCAGGCCGACCTGAGCGGCTTCGCGCCGGTCCCGGCGGCCCCCGGCCTCGCGCTCGACGGTCTGCTGATGCGCGCCGATCCGGCGGCCGTCGAGCCCGGCTGGCGGCTGCTCGTCGCCGCCGTCTCGCTCGACGGAGCCGTGCGCAACGCGGCGCTGCTGCTGTCGCCCGACCTCGGGGTGGCGACCGTCTGGCCGCTCGGCGAGGACGGCATCGACGGGCTGACGCCCCAGGCTGAATACCGCAAGTTCGCCCATGGCGTCGCCGTGCTGCCGGACGCGTCCATCGTGCTCGCCTTCGACGGCGGCGTCTCGCTGCAGCGGATCGACCGCTGCGGCCGGCGGCTCTGGGCGCGCAGCGGCCGCTATCACCATGCCGTCACCGCGAGCGAGGACGGCGCTTCGGTCTGGACCCTGCGCGACGACAACCGGCTGATCCAGGTGGCCGCGGCGGACGGGACGGTGCTGCGCGAGCTGTCCATGCAGGAGATCATCGATCACAACCCGATGATCGACATCCTCGAGCTGCGCAAGCTTCACGAGGTGATCCTCGACCGGAACAGCCGCGATACCCCGGGCACCTGGCTGGCCGACCGCTTCCACCTGAACGATGTCGATCCACTGCCGGCCGCCCTGGCCGACCGCTTCCCGGGGCTCGAGGCCGGCGACCTGCTGGTCAGCGCCCGCTCGCTCAACCTGGTTTTCGTCGTGGATCCGGACAGCGCCCGGGTCAAGTGGTGGCGGATCGGCGCGGTGCAGCGCCAGCACGATCCGGACTGGCAGCCGGACGGCACGATCAGCATCTACAACAACCGCCTCAGCCGCGACTTCAGCGAGATCGTCGCCCTCGATCCGGCCACCTTCGCCCGGGCGACCCTGCTCGACGGCCGCGATCACGACTTCTACTCGCGCATCCGCGGCAAGCACCAGATCACGCCGGGCGGCCACATCCTGGTCGCCAGCGCCCAGCAGGGCCGGGCCTTCGAGGTCGACCGGCACGGCCGCCGGGTGCTGGAGATCGTCAACACCAAGCCGGGCAGCGTGGACACGAACTATGTCGTGTCGGACCTGATGTGGCTGCCGCCCGACGCCATACCCTTCGATCCGAACGCCTGGGAGGAGACCGCATGCGGGCCGCAAGCCTGATCGCCGCCATGCTGACGCTGTCCATGACGAGCCCCGCGCTCGCCTATATCGGCCCGGGCGCCGGGGCCGGCACCATCGCCGTCGTGCTCGGCATCCTGGCCTCCATCGCCATGGCCTTCGTGGCGCTGCTCTGGTATCCGGTGAAGCGCCTGATCCGCAGCCGCAAGCCGGCGCGCGCCCCGGCCCACGCCGACACCGCCGCCACCGGCCCGGAAGGCGAGACCGGGCGGTCGTGAGCTGGGCCCTGACCGCGCTCCTCTCCGTGCTGCTGGTCGAGGCTGCGCGCCGCCTGCCGTTCCCGGCCGTGCTGGCCCGGGCCGCGCGGACCGGCGGCAAGGCGCTGCGCGTGGTGCGCGCCGGGGCCGTCTCCGACCACTGGAAGGAGAAGGCGCTGCTGGCCTACGCCGGGACGATGCTCGGCTGCTCGCTCCGGCTGGCCGGCCTGCTGCTCCTGCTGGCCGTGGCCGCGTTGCTGGCGGTCGCGCTGCTCGATCGGCTCGACCCCGGTCTCGCGGCGTTCGTGACCGGCTGGCCGGGGCTCGCCCTCGGCCTCGCCTGCGCCAGCCTCTGGCTCGCCCTTCGGAGCACTCTCCGCCATGCCGGGCTACTCGCCCCTCGACCGGCTGCTGCATCGGCTCGCGCTGACCTCGAGGCCGATCGCCGAGCTCAGCTTTGACATCGACCAGACGCTGGCTCGCGGCGACGCCCAACGGATCGTCGGCGAGCGCCATGTCTTCATCGCCGGCCTCGCGCGGGCCGGGACCACGGTGCTCATGCGCCGCTTCCACGGCACCGGCCGCTACCGCTCGCTCACCTATCGCGACATGCCGTTCGTGCTGGCGCCCAATCTGTGGCAGCGCCTGGCCGGCCGCTCGCGGCGGCGCATCGCCCCGGCGGAGCGGGCCCACGGCGACGGCATCATGGTCGACGCCGACAGCCCGGAAAGCCTGGAGGAAGTGTTCTGGCGCGTCTTCCATGGCGCCGACTACATCCGCGACACCCATCTCGCGCCGCACGAGCCCGACCCGGAGGCGATCGACCGCTTCGTCGGCTATGTGAACGCCGTGCTGGCGGCGGCCGAGCCGCGGCGAGCCCGGTACCTGTCCAAGAACAACAACAACGTCCTGCGCCTCGGAGCCGTGCGCCGGGCCTTTCCGGAGGCGCTGGTGCTGATCCCGTTCCGCGAGCCGCTCGCGCAGGCCGGATCGCTCCTGCACCAGCACCGCCGCTTCGCGCGCGTGCAGGCCGAGGATCCCTTCGTCGGCGCCTACATGGCCATGCTCGCCCACCACGAGTTCGGCCTCGAGCACCGGCCGTTCCGCTTCCCGAAGGGGCCGGCCGAGCCGCACGCGGACGGGGCTGCCGAGCGCCTCGACTACTGGCTGGAGCGCTGGTGCGACGCCTACGAGTGGCTCGAGCGCACGGCGCCGGATGGCGCCGTCCTTGTCTGCTACGAGGACCTGTGCGCGGA
The DNA here is from genome assembly GCA_964613585.1 of uncultured Mycobacteriaceae bacterium. GTDB lineage: Bacteria > Pseudomonadota > Alphaproteobacteria > DSM-16000 > Inquilinaceae > CAZTHL01. The sequence continues at coordinate 3,988 of CAZTHL010000151.1, forward strand.
CCCCGCGGTATGGCCGCGGCTTGCCGACCGGGCCGGCATCGATCCGGCCACGGAGCAGGGGCCGCTCGTCGCCGTTGGCGCCGTCGGCGAGGCGGCCGCCGACCCGGCGCTCGCCGGTCGCGCCGCCGCGCTCTACGACCGGCTGGCGGAGCGGTCGCGCGCCTCGCTCGGCTGACCGCGGCCGGGCGCCGCCGGCCGGTGCGGAGGGGAGCTGTGACCGCGGGCGGCTTGATCGCGGCTCGATCAGAGCGCCTGCCGCCGCCCTTGCCGGATCAGCAGTCCGCAGAACAGTATCATCCAGCCGAGCAAGATCACGGCGAGGCCGCGCTCGTAGGCGCCGTCCCATGCCGTCGGGATCAGGAAGAAGTAGGGCGCGAAGGCCACCCAGAACACCGAGGTCGCCACGTTGAGGCGCCACCATGCCCGTCCGAGCGGGCGCAGGCCCCGGGCCAGCAGCGCCGGCGTGAACGCGAACAGCACGCCAAAGACGTACACCGCGTAGCGATGGATCTCGTACTTCTCGGAATCGTTGTCGCCGTATTCATTGTGCCCCGCTATGACGATCAGCACGACGCCCATGAGCGCCAGCAGCGCCGCGGCGACACGCCAGCGCCGCGGGTCGGCCCGCCAGCGCCAGACAGCGGCGCCGCAGGCCATCAGCCCAATGGCGTGGATGATCAGGCCGGCGTCCTGGATCCAGGCGTGCCGGCCGGCGGCGAGATCGCTGATGGTGTCGGCCACGAGGTCATGCTTCTCCACGACCATCACCCCGGCGACATTGCCGGCGATCAAGCCGAGGCAGCCCAGGAGGCCGAGACCACCACAGACCTGAAGAAAACTTGATCGACTCATCCTCGTCCTCGGGCGCTCGGGCATGCACGGAACACGATGGGCTCGCGGTCACTGCCAAGACCCTACGATCGCCGCGACCGCACCCGTGCGCTGAGGTGCGAGCCAAGACGTGGACGCGGATCGGGAGTCCCGTCCAGGCACGATCGAGGCCGTCCCTTGCGCAGGCTCCAGCCCTCTGTCCGGGAGGAGGAGAAAGCGGTCGCGCTACCGGAAGAGTCGCGCAGCATCCGCGCGTCGTGATCGGATGGGAGAACCGTCCGCCGACGCGCGACGCTCCGCGAATTTTTTGTTGCGTAAAGGTTGTGCTGCTCGGCGAAATCGACCACGCCGATCCGATGGTGGCCACCGCCACCCTCGACCGGCTGCAGCACCACGGTCCCGTCGTCCCCATCCCCGGCCACTGCTGCCGCCTGCGCGAGGAGCGCCGCGCCGGCGCGCTCTACGACCGGCTGGCGGAGCGGTCGCGCGCCTCGCTCGGCTGACTGCGGCCGGGCGCCGCCGGCCCGAGCGGACGGGGCTTTGTTGCAAACGCTCGGTCTGTGGTGGGGAATGGCGGTCTGTCATTCGCGAGGAGCGAACCGTGTCGGAGTTCAAGGGGCGTCATTTCGAAGGCGAGATCGTGCTGTGGGCGGTGCGGCGGTATTGCCGCTACGGCA
>CAZTHL010000152.1:0-5483 GCA_964613585.1 uncultured Mycobacteriaceae bacterium
CACGACCCGGACCTGATCCTCTACGTGGTCGACCAGCGCCAGCACCTGCATTTCGAGCAGGTGTTCCGCGCCGCGGCGAAGGCCGGCCTCAGCGGCAAGGCGCGGCTGGAGCACATCGGCTTCGGCACCATGAACGGGCCCGACGGCAAGCCGTTCAAGACCCGGGCCGGCGGCGTCATGAAGCTGCAGGACCTGCTCGCCATGGCCGCGGACAAGGCGCTCGAGCGGCTCGGCGAGGCCGGGCTGGCCGCCGACTATCCGGAGGCGGAGCGGCGCGGGATCGCGCGCCAGGTCGGCATCGGCGCCGTCAAGTTCGCCGACCTCGGCAACCACCGTCTGTCCAACTACGTGTTCGACCTCGACCGCTTCATGCGCTTCGAGGGGCGCACGGGGCCCTACCTGCAGTACGCCGCGGTGCGCATCAAGTCGCTGCTGCGCAAGGCCGGCGGCGAGGGGGCGGCGCTGCTCGCGGACGCCGTCCCGGAGGGCGCGATCCTGCCGCCGGGCGAGGTCGAGCGGGACCTGATGCTGACCCTGGCGCGGCTGCCCGACGCCGTGGCCCGGGCCGAGGCCGGGCGCACGCCCAACGACCTGTGCGAGCACGCCTACGCCCTGGCCCAGGACTTCAGCCGCTTCTACGGCGCCTGCCACATCCTGAGCGAGGCCGACGACGCCCTGCGCCGCTCCCGCCTCGCCCTGTCGGCGCTGACCCTGCGCGCGCTCGAGCAGCTGCTGGCGCTGCTCGGCATCGAGGTGCCGGAGCGGATGTAGCCGCGCCGGCCCCATGGGCCCGCGACCGCCCGACCGGCCGCACGCCTCAGTTCGACAGCGGGACGGCGGGGGCGCGGGCGGCGTCCAGAACCAGCTCGTAGGCGTGCTGCACCGTCCGCAGCGCCTTGCGCAGGTTCAGGTTCTCCGGAACGTCGCTCGGCCGGTGATAGTGCGGGTTGCCGCCGACCAGGGTCTCCGCGCGGACGCCCCGCCGCGCGAACACCTCGCCGTCGAGGTCGCAATCGCCCTGATCCGCACCGCTGCGTTCCGGCCGGTGTCGCACGAGGCTCCCCCCCTTGCCGATCTGGTCGATGTTGAGCGCGTAGACCGTGCTCTCCAGAGGGAACACCGGGCTCTCGAACACGTAATGCTTGATGCCGGTGCACCCGCATTCCTCGCCGTCGGTCGAGAGGAAGACGACGGTCCGCGCGAGCTCGTGCCGGCGATCCGCGAGAGCGAACGCCAGCTCGATCAGCGCGGCCGAGCCGGAGGCATTGTCGTTGGCCCCGGGCCGGATCCGCCGCGTCCGCCGGCTCCTGGGGCAGCCGTCATCGCGATTGCGACCGAGATGGTCGTGGTGCGCGCTGATCACGACCACCTCGCTGCCGAGCCGGGGATGCCGGCCCGGCAGCACGCCGATCACGTTGGCGGCCTCGGCCCGTCCGTGCCAGCGATGGCGATAGGGCTGGCGGTAGCCGCCGAGCGCCTCGGGGGGGGACCAGCCCCGCCTCGCGGAACCGGGCCTCCATGAAGGCGATGGCCGCCCGGCCTCCTTCGGTGCCGACCCGTCGGCCCGCCATCTCCGGCGACGCCAGGCGCGAGATGGACAAGGCGTAGCGCCCGGGTTCGATCCCCGCATCCAGTCTGACGGTCATCCTGCCATCCCGCGCGAGGGCCGCGTCCGGCCCGCCCAACGCCCCCAGCACCAGGACGACGGCGGCCGCCACCCGGAGACCCGCCCAGGCCGGCCCGATCCGTCGGACGCGCCCTCGGCCGAGCCGACCACCCATCTCGCCGGCTCGGCGGCAAGAGGATGTCAAGACCACAAGCCAGGCGACATCATCGCGAAACCATCTCTTCTTCACACGTCCGCTGCTCCTGCGGGAACAGTCCGAAAATCTCATTACGAGATCCTTCATGTCCAGGCTCATCATCTTACCGCACGCCATGACGTAGCTATCCTTTGGTAGTCACGACGAACTAGGGGCAAAAGGACACAATAGAAGCAACACTTTTACCCCTTTTTCGCTTGTTGCGGAAGGGCCGAATCTAACAAGCATCTTGCAAGCGTCTTGATTGTTACTTACATTGATCGCGGTCTTGAGGGAACCTCTTTCGTGTCTTCACAGTTAAGTAAATCTCATTGCTCAGGGAGGCATGCCAATGAGCGGCTGGCAATGTTCACCCAACACATTGGACATTTTTCACAGGAGAGAATCGGCGGTCAGAAGCTACTGCCGGTCGTTCGACGTGCTTTTTCGCAGAGCGCGCGGCAGCACGATTACTGGAGCGGACGGTCGCGATTATGTAGACTTTCTAGCCGGCTGTGGATCGCTGAACTACGGTCACAACGACCCCGACATGAAGCGGGCCCTGATAGAGTACGCCGAAGCCGATGGCATCGCCCATGGTCTCGATCTCTTCACGGAGGCAAAGGCGGCCTTTCTCGAGTCCTTTGAGGACTGCGTGCTGGCGCCGCGGGGGCTGGATTACCGGATCCAGTTCACCGGGCCGACCGGCGCCAACGCGGTCGAGGCGGCGCTCAAGCTGGCGCGGAAAGTGACCGGACGCACCAACGTCATTGCCTTCACCAACGGCTTCCACGGGGTCACGCTCGGGGCGCTCGCCGCGACGGGCAACCGCCGGAACCGGATCGGGCCGGTGCTCGCCCTCCAGGGCGTCTCGCGGTTCCCCTATGACGGCTATCTCGGCGCGGACGTCGACACGGCGGCGATCCTCGAGCGGATGCTCGACGACCCGTCGGGCGGGATCGATCCGCCGGCCGCCGTCCTGCTGGAGGCGGTGCAGGGCGAAGGCGGCCTCAACGTCGCGAGCCCGCGCTGGCTGCGGCGCGTGGCCGACGCCGCGCGACGGCACGGGGCGCTCCTGATCCTCGACGAGGTGCAGGCCGGCTGCGGGCGCACGGGCGGCTTCTTCGGCTTCGAGGCGGCCGGGCTGGTGCCCGATCTGGTGACCATGTCGAAGTCGCTCTCCGGATTCGGGCTGCCCATGGCGATCCTGCTGATCCGGCCGGATCTCGACCAGTGGCGGCCGGGCGAGCACAACGGCACCTTCCGCGGGAACTCGCATGCGCTCGTGACCGCGCGGATCGCGCTTCGCAAATTCTGGTCGACCGATGACCTGGTCCGGGAGGCCGCCATGAAGGCGGACCGGGTCCGCGCGCGCCTCGGGGCGACCGCCGCCCGGGTGCCCGGCGTCCGGGTCAAGGGGCGCGGCATGATGCAGGGCATCGACGTCGGCTCGGGCGAGCTGGCCGACGAGATCTGCCGGCGCTGCTTCGCCGGCGGCCTGATCATCGAGACCTCGGGACCGTGCGGCGAGGTCGTCAAGGTGCTGGCGCCGCTCACCACGCCGACCGACCTGCTCGACCGCGGCCTGGACATCCTCGACCAGGCCACGGCCTCGGTCACGGATGCGCCCCCCATGGCGGCCGAGTAGGGTCACGGGCGGGCGCCATGACGCTCGATCTCCTGGACGACCGCGGAGCCGGGCAGCGGCCGCTGCCCGGCCCGACGCTGCCGGCACGCCCGGCGCCGGGGCCGGCGCCGGGGCCGGGGGTCCCGGCCGACGAGCGGGTGCTGCGCTGCCCGGGCGCCGACCCCACGATCCGCTGGTGCGCGGGCGAGCGCTTCCACCATCTTTTCGAGCAGAACCTCGCGCTGTGGGGCGATCGTCCGGCCGTGTCGGCGGAAACCGGAGAGATCCCGCACGCCGGGCTCGACCGTCGGGCCAACCGGCTGGCGCGCCACCTCCTGCGGCAGGGCCTGGCGCCCGGAGACCGGGTCGGCCTGTTCCTGGGCCGGTCCGTCTGGTCCTATGTGGCGATGCTCGCCGTCTCCAAGGCCGGAGCGGCGTGGGTGCCTCTCGACCCGTGCTTCCCGAGGGAGCGCGTCGAGGTCATCACCGAGGACGCCGGGCTCCGCCTATTGCTGAGCCTGGCGGCTCTCGAGCCTCGGCTGGACGGGATCGCCGTGCCGGTCCTGTGCCTCGACCGCGAGGCCGAGGCCATCGCCGGCGAGGACGCCGCCCCACTCCCGAAACGCGGGGAGCCCTCGCCGGACGGTCTGAGCTACATCGTCTACACGTCGGGGTCGACCGGCCGGCCGAAGGGCGTGGCCGTCAACCACTCGAGCATCTGCAACTTCATTCGGGTGGCCGCCGAGATCTACGGGCTCCGTCCGGAGGACCGGGTCTACCAGGGCATGACGATCGCCTTCGACTTCTCGTTCGAGGAGATCTGGGTGCCGCTCTACGCCGGGGCCACGCTGGTGCCGAACCTCGGCGACGGCGCGCTTCTCGGACCGGACCTCGCGGCGTTCCTGATCGAGCGTCAGGTGACGGCGCTGTGCTGCGTGCCGACGCTGCTCGCCACGCTCGAGGAGGACCTGCCCGACCTCCGCTTCGTCCTGGTCTCGGGAGAGACCTGTCCGGCCGAGCTCGTCGCGCGCTGGCACCGGCCCGAGCGCACTTTTCTCAACGTCTACGGCCCGACCGAGGCCACCGTCAGCGCGACCTGGACGCGGCTTGATCCCGGCCGTCCGGTGACGATCGGTCGTCCGCTGCCGACCTACTCGCTGCTCGTCCTCGACCCCGCGGCGGAGCGGGCGCTGCCGCGGGGCGAGGTGGGCGAGATCGCGGTCGGCGGCGTCGGTCTTGCGCAAGGCTACGTGAACCGCCCCGACCAGACCCGACGCGTCTTCGTGGAGGACTTCCTCGGGCTCGCCGGCAACCCGGGTGGACGGCTCTACCGCACCGGCGATCTCGGGTGCATCACGGCGGACGGGGAGGTCGAGTGTCTCGGCCGGATCGACACGCAGGTGAAGATCCGCGGCTACCGCATCGAGCTCGACGAGATCGAGTCCGTGATCATGCGGACTCCGGGCGTCGGCCTGGACGACGGAACCGTCGGGCTCGGACCGGCACGCGCTCCGCCGACGATCGAGGCGCCCGCACCCCGCGGCCGGGACGTCCTGCTGCGGCACGCCCTCGAGCTGGAGCTCGCGGGGCGGCGGGTTCATCTCGCCCTGGCCGGGGTGCCCCTGCCGGCGGCCGCGACCCCGCCCCTGAGGCGCATGGCCGCGGCCGTGGGCCGTGCCCGCCGGGGACTGGACGGTAACGGCGGCGCCGGCGGGGCGGCCGATCCGTCGCCCATGCCCTGCTCGCGCGTGTCGGTCATCCCCATGGCCGCCGCTCGGGCGAGTGCCGCCTGGGGCACGACTCCATAGCCGGCCGTTGCTACCCTCACCTATCGGCCGAACAAGGGCCTCACCCTCGTCAACACAGCCTGTCTCATCGCCTGACGTCTCCAAAATGGAGGACCTGGGAGCATCAGGGGCGATCCGGGCTCTTGGTTTGCTGCGGTCAGCGCCGCGCTTCGCTCAGGATGACGTGTTGCTGCGCTTCGCTCACCATGATGACTTATACCAGAGCTCGCTGAACGCGACTCTCGATCGGGTCTTCCCGCTGGAATC
>CAZTHL010000153.1:0-5421 GCA_964613585.1 uncultured Mycobacteriaceae bacterium
GCCGGCTGACCAATCCGGCCCACGCCGGACATCGTGTTGGTGAGACACCAGCTACACCACGGGTGGGGACACGACCCGTCGACCGTCCTGGCAAGAGAACAGCCCCTTTCGAACAGGTCCCGGTCCAGGTCCCCGTCAGCCCGAGCGAAGCGGTACGCTCCCGGCCGGGGTCTCGCCGATACGAACCGGCAGCCGGGATGGTGCCGCTGCGCCCGCCCTGACGCGAAACGATCTCCCCACATCATGTCCTGGCGCCGGCGAGGCCGACGTCCGTGCATGCCCGCGGAGAGTGGACCGACGCTCCGCGCCGGGGCGGCCGGTCCGGCCTCCGCGGCTCGCCGCGGCGCAGCGCCCGTCGCCGCGGTCTTTCCACAAGGTCATCCCCAGAGGCGACGGCGCACGATCCGTGCAGCGCGGGCCCGCTGGCGGCCGCGGGCGGGCCCGCGCGTGCCTCCGACGGGCCCGGTCGCGGGCTCCGCTCCAAAACTTGTCCCCAGGCGGACGGCAGCACGAGAGGCAAGCAATACCGCGAAGCCACGCGCGAAAGTTCGCAAATCATCCACAGGCTTGTCCACCGCCGGGACGGCGCCGGCTCGACCACCCAGAGGCCTCGGTGGGCATCGGCGGCGGCCTCCGCAAGAGGCACGCTCGGCTCGGATGCGCCCGCCCCGGCGTCGTCGCCAAAAGTTATCTACAGGGGAGCGGCGAACAGCATCGGATACCATTTTCTACCAAAAGGCGATGAGGAGAGCGGGCGATCGGCTGCTCTCCGGATGCCTGCGAAGGTGTCCGCCCATCTCCCCGCGCTCCGCCGGGACCGCGGGAGCCGTCGGCTTCGCTACGCCCCGCCCGATCCACGGGCAGGGTTCGTTCCCCCGGACGATCGTGCATCGGCCGGATGGAGCGTACGACATGCCCCTCCACCGCGCCTCTCTCGAGGCCGGGGAGACACGGGCGCCGGCCGTTCCCACCTCCCGACGTGGCTCGCGCGTCAGATGCCGTTTGCCCCCGACTTGACCCGGATCCGCGCAAGACACCGGAAAAGGGGCAGCGAAACACGATCTTTCCGCCGATTCTCCACCCTGCGGCGACCCGCGATCGGCGCATGACGCGGCGGCGCGGCGGGGCGAGCGCGCCGAAGCCAGGAAATCGCTCCATTGTTGCGGTCGCAGGCGCTTAAGGGCGTTCATTTGCCGGCCGAGCTCCTATACGATAGGGCGCTCTGCACACGATTGGTCTTCAAAGTCATGACGGATGCCGACTCCAACGACGACCATTTCTACGAGACGCGGCTGATCCCGCTGCCCAGCGGCCCCGAGGAGGTATCGCTGGAAGCCTACTTCTGGGAATGCCTGGAGGAGATCCAGGCGGAGGAGGGCGTGGACCTCGCCGCCCTCCTCTTCCGCGTCGGCCATCTGCGCCGGCCGGATCAGGAGTGGTACAAGGCGATCCGCGTCTGGATCCTCGAGTACTACCGGAGCAAGCGGCCAAGCTAGGACCCACGGCCCCGCGCCCGGCGCGGGGCCGCGTGCCTTCCCGCCGCGACACCCGGCGCGCCGTGACCCGGGCGCGCCGTGAGCCGGGCGCGCCGTGAGCCGGGCGCGCCCTCCGATGCCGTGCGGCACGCGGAGCGCCGCCGATCACGCCGGGTGCGCGGAATCGCCGTGACGCCGGTCCTCCCGAGCGTGCGATGGCGACGGATGCCGCAGCATCGCCGGCGGCCCGCGGGTGGGGCCTGATCGGGCGTCGGCGCTTCGACCGATGGTGTGATCCCGGTGCGCCGCGTCCGATGACGGCGCCGGCGCCAATGGCCATGCCTCGGCGTAAGGCCGGCACCCCGGCCTCGTGTCCTGCCTCGTGTCCTGCCTCGTGCCCTGGATGACCTCGCTGCGCTCGCCATGGCGAGAGCATCGACAGCTTCACCATCTCGATACGCTTCAAGAAGGCCTCTCCGCCGTCGCGAGCGCAGCAGCGCGAACCGGGTGGCGCTTTGCCGCCGCGAACCGAAGATGCGGACGGCGTCGCTGCGCTCGCCATGACTGGACAAGACGCAGCTCCCGCATCCTCGCTGGATCGGCGCGTCGTACAGCCCGACGTCCGCCTTGCCGCCAGCGAGGCTCAAGGCGTGCCCATGCCCACCCGGGTCGTCGCCCAGCGTTTCCCCACAGAACGATCCCCAGCCAGGAGATCGATCTCCAGAGCCTCCGGCACCTTTCGCCGCTCCTCCGGATCACGGCAACCCATTGATGTGGCAGGGCTGCTTCTCGTCGACACGGTTCGGCCATGGCGCGTGTCCACAGACCGGCCGTGGCCAGGCCCCAATCTTATCCCCAGCGGCCGGGGGCGTCGCGATGCCGCTCTCCACCGACGCCGTGACCAGCCCCCGACTCCGGCCTCCACAGGCCGTCGTTCCGCCAAAGCCGCCCTTCCGACGACAGATGTTCTTGATATATTCTCCTATCGTTAGATGGCTAGCCACTTTGCAGACAAACACGGAACACAATCCCCCAAGGCTCTGGAAACATTGGATCCCGGTCTAGCCGGACCGGTCCGTCAAGAACGAACAAAACAAGAATATTGAGGGAATTGATCCACAGCCCCTGCGCCATTGTCCCCAATTCATCCACAGGCTCGCCGCGAGCCTGCCGGTTATCGTGACCAGAACAAGGCAGGAACCTGTTGCGCCAGGCTATTCAGGCGGTTACGGAACGTTGCGGTACACTCTGACACTGCAAGGAACCGTCCGCGAACGCCACTGTGCCGGCCGGCCAGGATACAGAGCAGACGGCGCCCTTTGCTTGGCCGGGCCGGAGCTCGACACGCCCCGCGGGCCCAAGGCTGATTGGCGCCATGGCACGCGCCGGACGGTGCCCGGCGACGGAGGATCTCCGGCCGTGACCGCCGGTCGGATGTGCACGAGGGTCACCGCACGCGCGCGATTGTCCGTGCCGAATCAAGGCTTTGGGCCGACTTGTCAGGTCCCGGAACACCGGACCTGCTGGGCTTGCCTGCGGCGACGCCGGCCGGCTGACGCCGGGTCACGCCCCGGCCCGCCGCGGCAGCTGCCGGGCCGGTAAGCCGGCGGTGACGTCCCGGGGCTGGTGCGAGCAACCTTCGCGGGGGCGCTGAAGTCGGCCGGGCACAGTCCTCGCCGCAGCGGAACGAACCCGGACCATGCCGCGCAAGAGCTTGATCCTCTTGAGATTGCCCGACCGAACACCCCGGCACCGCAAGGAACAATGCGGGAATGCGGCAAACCTTGTCTTGCCCGAGCCGCCGATCGGGACCGTCGCCGGGTGGTTTTGCTTGGGCGGCCGGCGGCTGTGCCGCGGGCACCCCACCCCGACGGCTCAAGCGGCGCCGGAGGCGGGAAGTCCCGTCAGCGCCGGCTCCTCCGGCTTCGCCGGCTCGGCGGGCATGGCCGGCGCCAGGAGCAGGCTGACGTGGACGGCGGTGCCGACACCGACCTCGCTCTCCAGCGCGATCGAGCCTCTCAGCCCCTCGGTCAGCAGGCGGGCGATCGGCAGGCCGAGGCCGGTGCCCTCATGCGAGCGGACGAACTGGTTCTCCACGCGCGTGAAGGGCTCGGTGACCTTCCGCAAGTTCTCCGGCGAGATGCCGACACCGGTGTCCCGCACCGAGACGGTGATCCATTCGGTGCCCTCCTGGTGGGCGTCCAGGGTGATCCGGCCGCCCTCCGGGGTGAACTTGATGGCGTTGGACAGAAGGTTGAGCAGGATCTGCCGCAGCGCTCGGCTGTCGGCGAGCACCGGCGGCAGGTTCGCCGGGATCCGGTCCTCCAGGATCAGCTGGTGCGAGAAGGCGGTGCCGCGAACGATGTCGAGCGTGCGGCGCGCCTCGCTGCCGAGGTCGAGGGGCTCGACCGATAGGTGCATGCGACCGGCCTCGATGCGCGCGATGTCGAGCAGCTCGTTGACGATGCCCAGCAGATGCGTGCCGCTCTTATTGATGTCGTCGGCGTACTCGACATAACGGGGACTTCCGATCGGTCCCAGGAGCTGCTCCTTGAGGATCTCCGAGAAGCCAAGGATCGCGTTGAGCGGCGTGCGCAGCTCGTGGCTGACATTGCCCAGGAACTCCGACTTGGCGCGGCTGGCCAGCTCCGCCCGGTCGCGCGCCTCGGCGAGCGCCCGGGTGCGGGCAAGCACCGCTTCGCGCAGCGCCAGGATCCACGCGGCGGCCGCGACGGCCAGCGCCACCGCTGCGGCCATGCCGATCTGGAGATACCGCGTCAGCTGCTGCCGCCGGTCCAACCAAAGCTGATGCGCGTTGAAGACATGGTCTCGCATGTCGAGCGTGCCACTGACCTCGCCAATAGATTCGAGGAACTCGTAGTTCCGGTGCCAGCGATGCGGATTGGTATGCCCGACCTGAACCACCGGGTATAGCATCAGATCCTTGATGATGCCCGCCTGCCGCTGGTTGTAGGCGAAAGGGCCCTGAAGCGGGGCCCGTCTAGGCAATGTGGCGATCCGGCTGGCAATCTCATCCGGGTGCTCGATCGCATACTCCCAGCCGCGGAGCGTTGCATCCTCGAACCGGTCGACCAGGTCCGCATTCTCGACAGCGAACGACCTTCGCGTGAAGACCGCATCGCCGTAGAAGTCGATCCCATAAGCCGAAGGCCGCAGGATGGCCATGTCCACCTCGTTGGCTTCGGCCCAAGGGATCGCCTCGACCACATGGCCGACATAAACCTCGATCTCGTCGGTGAGAAGCTGCCCGATATACCAGTCCGTGTGGATCTGGCTTACTTGAGTTGGGCGAATGCCCTCGCTCAGCAGCATGGCGCGGAGCTCCATGTCGGAGCGACCGCCGAAGTCGCGGCCTACGCGGAGGTGCAGCAGATCGTCCAGTGAGTCGATCCGCAACCCGTTGATCGTGAAGATCCCGGTCCCGCTCTGCTGGAACACCGATGTGACGATGGTCAGATCGGCTCCCTGGTCGATCGCCTTGAGGACGTCAATCGAGCCGACGCCGAAGGTTGCGTCGCCGTTGGCCACGGCGTCGACCACCCTGACACGACGCCCTGTTGGGTCGAAGCCCGAGCGGATCTCGGCATCGATGCCGGCCTCCTCGTAGAAGCCCATCCAGTCGGCGGCATAATAGCCGGCGAACTGGAACTGATGGTCCCAGCGCAGTTGGATGGTGACCGACTCCGACGCCCTTGCCCCGGCACTCCCCCCAACGAGCGCCGCCAAGCAGAGCACTTGGCCCAGCATGCGCCATCGCAACAACTGATTGAAGGACATGCCGTTCCCCGTCCACCTAATGGGGCGTCCGAGCATCTCGGGCCACCCGCATTTGTGGTCCGCCCGGAGACGCGCGCCCTCACGGGGCGCCGGACAGACAAATCGGTAGTGTATAGTAGCTCGCTTTGAGGGTGAGAGGAAACGGCTA
>CAZTHL010000154.1:0-5414 GCA_964613585.1 uncultured Mycobacteriaceae bacterium
TGCCGCCGCCGCCGGCCGCGCCGCGCCGCCGCTCGACGCCGCCCGAGCCCGACGCCGCCCTGCCCGCCTCGGCGCGCGAGGCGCTGCGCCACCGCGACATCGAGCAGATGTCCGCGGCCGAGCTGGCCGAGGCCCGGCGCGCGCGCGCCCGGCTGCCGGTCCTCCTGCGCGCGCGGCCGACCCGCCGTCTCGCCCCCGATCCGGCCGGCCGGCGCATCGACCCGCGCCGCAGCCTGCGCCGGTCGCTGCGCGGCGGCGCCGGCGGCATCGAGCTGGCCCGCCGGGCGCCGGTGGCCCGGCCGCCGCCGCTCGTGCTCCTGGCCGACATCTCCGGCTCCATGAGCGGCTACTCGCGCCTGCTGCTCTGCTTCGCGCACGCGCTCATGGCCGCCGGCCAGCGGGTCCGCGCCTTCGTCTTCGGCACGCGGCTCACCCATGTCAGCCGCCAGCTCGGCCACCGCGACCCCGACGAGGCGCTCGAGCGGGTCGGCGCCGCCGTGGCCGACTGGTCGGGCGGCACGCGGATCGGCGCCTGCCTCGACGCCTTCAACCGGCAGTGGGCGCGCCGCGTGCTCGGCCAGGGCGCCGTGGTCCTGCTGGTCACCGACGGGCTCGAGCGCGACGACCCGGCCATGCTCGGCGCCGCCGCCGCCCGCCTCGGCCGCGGCTGCCGCCGGCTGGTCTGGCTCAATCCGCTGCTCCGCCACGCCGGCTACGCGCCCCGGGCACGCGGCGCCGCGGCGCTGCTGCCGCATGTGGACGAGCTGCGCCCGGCGCATACCCTCCATAGCCTGGAGGCGCTGGCGGCCGCGCTGGCGGCGCCGACGGAGCGGCCGGCGCCCCACCCGGCCCCGAAGGAGGCCGTAGCTTGACCGAGCCCGAGGTCCTGGAGCCGGCCCTGCCATGACCGAGCCCGATGTCCTGGAGCAGGCGCTGGAATGGCGGCGCGCCGGCCGGCCGGTCGCCATGGCCACGGTCATCGCCACCTGGGGCTCCTCGCCGCGGCCGGTCGGCAGCCGGCTCGCCGTCGACGCCGAGGGGCGCATGGTCGGCTCGGTGTCCGGCGGCTGCATCGAGGCCGCGGTGATCGAGGAGGCGCAGGGCGTCATGGCCGGCGGCGGGCCGCTGCTGCTCGACTTCGGCATCACCGACGAGCAGGCCTGGGAGGTCGGCCTCGCCTGCGGCGGCCAGCTGCAGCTGTTTGTGGAGCGGGTCGAATGAGGACGCCGCTGCTCGAGGCCCTGGTCGACGCGCGCCGCCGGCACCGCCCGGCGGTCCTGGTCACCGACCTCGTCTCCGGCGCCCAGGCCCTGCGCGCGGACGGCGCCGACACCGGCGACCTGGCGATCGGGCCCGAGCTCGACGCGTGGATCGCCGAGGCCGAGCGGGCCGACCGCTCCGGTACGGTCGCGATCGGCGACGCCGGCTACTTCATCCAGGTGTTCAGCCCGCCGCTGCGCCTGGTCCTGGTCGGCGCCGTGCACATCGCCCAAGCCCTGGCGCCCATGGCGGCGCTGGCCGGCTACGCGGTCATCGTCGTCGACCCGCGCCGGCGGTTCGCCACGGCCGAGCGCTTCCCGGACATCCGCCTGGAGCACGCTTGGCCGGACGAGGCGCTGGCGGCCCTGCGCCCGGACCGGCGCACCGCGGTGGTCACCCTCACCCATGACCCGAAGCTCGACGATCCGGCGCTCGACACGGCGCTGCGCTCGCAGGCGTTCTACCTGGCCGCGCTCGGCAGCCGACGCACCCATGCCCGGCGGCTGGAGCGGCTGGCCGCGCTCGGCCACGGCCCGGCCGAGCTCGAGCGGGTGCACGGCCCCGCCGGCCTGGCCCTCGGCGCGGTGACCCCGGCGGAGATCGCCGTCTCGATCCTGGCCCAGATGACCCGGTGCCTGCGCGCAGCGCCCCGCCTGACGGAGCCCCGTCCCCCGGAGCCCGGCCCGACCGAGCCCGGCCCGACCGAGCCCGGCGCGTCGGGAGCCTCGGCGGCGGCGCCATGAGGTTCGGTCCGCTGCCCGTCGCCCGCGCCGAGGGCGCGCTGCTCGCCCACAGCCTGCGCCGGGACGGGCTGGCGCTCGGCAAGGGCCATCGGCTGACCGCGGCCGACCTGGAGCGGCTGCGGGCGCTCGGCCTGGACACGGTCACCGTGGCCCGGCTCGAGCCCGGCGACGTGCACGAGGACGAGGCCGCCGCCCGGGTCGCGCGCGCCATGGCCGGGCCGTGGCTGCGCGCCACCCCGGCGGCGACCGGCCGGGTCAACCTGCACAGCACGGCGCGCGGCCTGGCGGTGATCGACGCCGGCGCCATCGGCCGGATCAACGCGCTCGACGAGGCGGTCACGGTGGCCACCCTGCCGCCCCACGACCCGGTGGCACCGGAGCGCATGGTCGCCACCATCAAGATCATCCCGTTCGCCGCGCCCGCGGCGGCGGTCGCGCGCGCCGAGGCCGTGGCCGCCGAAGGGCCGGCGCCGATCCGGGTGGCGCCGTTCCGGCCGCTCGCCGCCGGGCTGATCCAGACCCGGCTCGACGGCACCCTCGACAAGGTGCTCGACAAGACCCGCACGGTCACCGCCGAGCGCCTCGCGGGCCTGGGCGGCCGGCTGGCCGCCGAGCGGCGCTGCCGGCACGACACGGACGCGCTCGCCGCCGCGATCGCGGCGCTGCTCCGCGAGGCCGTCGACCTGGTGCTGATCGCCGGCGCCTCGGCGGTGACCGACCGGCGCGACGTGCTGCCGGCGGCGATCGCGGCGGCCGGCGGCACGGTCGAGCATCTCGGCATGCCGGTCGACCCGGGCAACCTGCTGGTGCTGGGTCGGATCGGCCCGCGCCCGGTGCTCGGCCTGCCCGGCTGCGCCCGCTCGCCCCGCCTCAACGGCATCGACTGGGTGCTGCAGCGCCTGGCCGCCGGCCTGCCGGTGGGCGGGCCGGAGATCATGGGCCTGGGTGTCGGCGGCCTCTTGACCGAGAGCCCGGGCCGCCCCCTGCCGCGCGCCCGGGCACCGGAAGCGGCCGGGACCGGGACCGGGACCGGGACCGGGGCCGGGACCGGGGCCGAGACAGAGACCGGAGCCGGAACCGAGACAGAGGCCGGCACCGGCACCGGGACCGGAGCCGGGACCGAGACAGAGACAGAGACCGGGCCCGGGGCCGGGGCCGACCCGGCCACCGAGGTCCGCCCGGCGCCGCGGGTCGCCGCCCTGGTGCTCGCCGCCGGCCGGTCAAGCCGCATGGGCGGGGCCAACAAGCTGCTGGCGCCGATCGGCGACCGGCCGATGCTGGCCCGGGTGATCGACCAGGCGCTCGCCTCCCGGGCCGATCCGGTGATCGTCGTGACCGGCCACGAGGCCGGGCGGGTCGAGGCGCTGCTGGCCGGCCGGCCGGTGGCGATCGTCCGCAACCCCGATTTCGCCGAGGGGCTGAGCCGCTCGCTGCGCGCCGGCCTCGAGGCCCTGCCGGGCGAGGTCGACGCGGCGCTGGTCTGCCTGGGCGACATGCCGGCGGTCACCGCGGCGCAGCTCGACCGTCTCATTGCCGCCTACGATCCGGCCGCCGGGCGGGCCATCGCCGTGCCGGCGCGGGACGGCCGGCGCGGCAACCCGGTGCTGTGGGACAAGCGCTTCTTCCCGGCCATGGCGGCGGTACGCGGCGACACCGGGGCGCGCCACCTGATCGGCGAGCATGCCGAGTGGCTGGTCGAGGTGCCGATGGACGACGACGCGGTGCTGGCCGACATCGACACGCCGGAGGCCCTGGCCGCGGCGACCGCGGCGGGCGACGGGGCGGCGATGGACACAGCGGACCCCGGGGCAGCCGGGCGGGGAGCGGCGGAGCGGCCGTGAGCGACGCCATGTACCAGCAGGAGCTCCTCGGGCTGGCGCGCGCGGCCGACGGGGCCGGGTCGCTGCCAGGGCCGGACGGCGCCGCCACCGTCGACAACCCGCTGTGCGGCGACCGGGTGACGGTCGAGGTCGCGCTGACCGGCGAGGTGATCGGCGCGCTCGCCCACCGGGTGCGCGGCTGCCTCCTGTGCGAGGCCGCCGCCGCCGCGCTCGGCCGGCGCGCGCCCGGCGCCACGCCCGAAGCCCTGCGCGCCGCCGAGGCTTGGGTGACGGCGCTGCTCAAGGGCCGTCCCGACGCGGACGGCCAAGAGGCCGGCGGGGCGGCGGGCGCGCCGGAAGGGGACCGGAGCGCCGCCGGGAGCGCGCCGCCCTGGCCGGAGCTGGCCCTGTTCGCGCCGGTCGCCGCCGTGCGCAGCCGGCACCGGTGCGTCCTGCTGCCGTTCGAGGCGCTGGAGCGCGCGCTTGCCGACGCCGAGACCCGCACCGCCGCCACCGGCCGCGCGGGTAGCGATGGGTAGGGCCGCGCAGGGGTCCGGCAGGGCGGCCGGACCCCCGGCCCGGGCGGCGTCGGCCGCCGCGGCGGCTGCGACCGCGCCCAGGCTGGGGCGCCGCGCGCCGCTGCCGGACGTCGGTGTAGCGATTGGTAGGGCTCCGTAGGCTTCCGGCAGGGCGGCCGGGCCGTCGGCCACGGCGATCGCGGCCCGCGCGCCGCTCCGGAGCACGCTGCTGCACACCGTCCGCACCCATGCCGTCGCTGTTTCGCCGTGGCCCTCCATCCTGCCCTCCCCGTTCCCCCTCGCGGCACCGAAAAGACGAGACGGACGATAGCGCACGGAACGCGAACAGAGCAAGAACATTTGAAGCCCTCGGCGAGCCCCGGCGCGACGCGGAGCCACGCCCGGCGATGTCCGTTAGCGCGGACGCGGCCCGCCCGCGCCGTCGCGAGACAGCCTTCGCGGGACAGCCGTCGCGAGACAGCCTTCGCGAGACAGCCCTCGCGGGACACGGGCGCGGGACACGGGCTGACGCCATTGACCCGCTGGTATTGGCCGGCGGGGTCCTGCTACCGGGCTATCGCGATGATGCAGGTATGCGTACGCTGTATCGTTGCAGCAGCGTCATTCGCCGCTGATTCGCTTGACGACCGGGCTCTAAGGCGAAACGCGGCTTCGATGGTCGTCCCAACCGTCTTGCGCTGGCCTTCACATGTGACAGCCGCCGATAACAGGGTAAGTGGCCGGCAGGCGTCAGCCGCCCCCTTCCGCTGTCGAGCACGGGCGACGCCCCGGCGGCCGCATCGGTGGAACCGGCGCGCCAACGGTGGGAGCACGGCCTGCCCGGCGCCGAGCGGCCTCTCAAGGCGGCTCTCAACACAAAGGGCCCACAGCGTCAGCCTGCGCCAAAGGCCGCGCCCTCGGCCCCCGCCGGGCGCAAATACATTACCAATATATACGACATCCCATGCGCTGCCCATAAATACTTATCCCGGCCCGACCATGGGCCACGGCCGCCGACTACTGTCCTTGACATTCCCGCGCGTTCATCGTCTCTTTCAAGGCGCCGTGCCCGG
>CAZTHL010000155.1:0-5333 GCA_964613585.1 uncultured Mycobacteriaceae bacterium
TGTACGGGTCATCCAGCTCGGTCACCATCTTGTCGGCGTTGGTGATGAAGTACGGTGAGAGATAGCCGCGATCGAACTGCATGCCCTCGACGACCTCGAGCTCGGTCTCGAGCGACTTGGCCTCCTCGACCGTGATCACACCCTCGTTGCCGACCTTCTCCATGGCCTGGGCGATCATCTCGCCGATGGCGCGGTCGCCGTTCGACGAGATCGTACCGACCTGGGCGATCTCCTCGGAGGTCTCGACCTTGCGGCTGCGATTCGGCAGGTCCTTGACGATCGCCTCGACCGCCAGGTCGATGCCGCGCTTCAGATCCATCGGGTTCATGCCGGCGGCGACGGCCTTGACGCCCTCGCGGACAATCGCCTGGGCAAGCACGGTGGCGGTGGTGGTGCCGTCGCCGGCGAGGTCGCTGGTCTTCGAGGCGACCTCGCGCACCATCTGCGCGCCCATGTTCTCGAACTTGTCGGAGAGCTCGATCTCCTTGGCGACGGTCACGCCGTCCTTGGAGATGCGCGGGGCACCGAAGCTCTTCTCGATGACGACGTTGCGGCCCTTGGGCCCGAGCGTGACCTTGACGGCATCGGCCAGAATATCCACGCCACGCAGCATGCGGTTGCGGGCCTCGACACTGAATTTCACTTCCTTCGCAGCCATCGGTGGAACCTCGTTCTCTTTCGTGCCACAGAGTTGCTATTGAGCAGCGGACATGGGGGATGGCCGGGGTCAGGCGGCCTGGACGGCGCTCTTCGGCTCGACAACGCCGAGGACGTCGCTCTCCTTCATGATCAGGAGATCCTCGCCGTCGATCTTGACCTCGGTGCCGGACCACTTGCCGAACAGGACGCGGTCGCCCGCCTTCAGGTCAGGCGTAATCAAGTTGCCGTGATCGTCGCGGGCACCCGGCCCGACGGCGACGACCTCGCCCTCCTGGGGCTTCTCCTTGGCGGTGTCGGGAATGATGATGCCGCCGGCGGTCTTCTCCTCGGCTTCAAGACGCCGGACGACGACACGGTCGTGCAGTGGCCGAAATCCCATGATGACCTCTCTTGTTCTGACTGCGTTCGTGACGAAATGCGACGCGCCAACGCTTCGCTCGGGCCAGCGTGTTAGCACTCCGCCCTGATGAGTGCCAGAAATTTGTGGCACCCGCCGTGGCCGTTCAAGATCCCGCGACCGCACTTTCATCGGCCTCCGCCGGCCGGCCTGCCGCGGCCCCGGGCGCCGGCCGCTAACGGTTTGTCAAGGAAGGAAGAACGGGAATTGGCCATCTTGCGGTGGAGGCCGGTCGCACCCAGCTCTGCGGCGATGTCGGCGTCGCCTGACGAGCCGGCGCGCGGCACCCGGGCATCCCCGGGTCCGCCGGTTGTGCATCGCTTCAGAGGGAGGGTGTGTGACCATGTTCCGAACCATTGGCTTCCCCATCGATCCCGGCGCCCGTGTCCGTCTCTGCCTGCGCGGCCTGGCGGGCTGCCTCGGCGGCGCCGGCGCCGCCGCGGTCGAGCACGCCCGGCGGCCGGCCAACGACAACAGCGATCGGCCGCCGCCGGGCTGCGGCGCCGGCTTCGCGGCGCGGGCGCCGGTCCAGGCCGCCGCCTGAGGCCGCCTCGCCGCGGCTCGCGATCAAGCGGCAAGCCTGCTGCCGGGATCGACCTATATGGAGGGCAAGGTTCTATGAAGGACAGGGGTCGACCCGCCGCCTCGGGGGTCGACCGCTTCTCTTGCTGACGGACGAGAGGGAAAGACAGATGAACGAGGTTCGCACGGACCGACGCGAGCCGCCGCGCTGGCAGCAGCCGGAGGGTCATGATCCGGACCGTGTGTCGCTGATCCGGTTCGGCCTGATCGTCGCCATGGCCCTGCTCCTGGCGTCCCTGGCGCCGCCGGGACTGGTCGCCGCCAGCTTCAGCTCGCTCGCCTTTCTGGCGGCCATCCTGAGCGCGCTGTTCGCGGCGCTTGGGCGCGAGTCGCCGCTCGAGCCGCGACTGACCCGATGGGACGAGTCGGCGGCGCTGCTGCTGCTCAGCATGATCGGCGGGGCCTTCGTCGACCCTATGGAGGTCGAGGAGGCGGCCCGGGCGATCGGCGCCCGGTCCTGACGCCGATGAGCGGACACACCGTTCCGCCGCCGCGGACTGTCGGCAGCCCGATCGCGCTCGGCGAGACCGTGCTGCTGATCCTCGGCATGACGGCGGTGCTCGGCACCTGCGCCTTCCTCATCGGGGGGCCGACCGGGCTGGTGATGGCCGCGGCGCTCGGCGCGGCCGCCGCCGTGACCATGCCGGCCGTCGGGCCGAACACGGTGATGCGCTGGCTCGGCGCTCTGCCGATCGAGCCGTGGCGGGCGCCCGAGCTGCACGAGGAGGCGCGGCGCCTCAGCCGCGCGGCCGGCCTGCCCGCGGCGCCGCGGCTGTTCTGGCTCGGTCACTCGGCGATCAACGCCTTCACCGTGGGCAGCGGCCGCCGGGCCGGGATCGCCCTGTCCGACGGCGCCCTCCGCCTGCTGCCGCCGCGCGAGCTGCGCGCCGTCCTGGCGCATGAGATCGCCCACGTCATGGCCGGCGATACCCAGCTCATGCGCCTGTCGGAGCTGCTGGCGCGGCTGACCCAGTCGATCAGCCTGATCGGCCTGATCCTGAGCCTCGTGGTCAGCCTGTTGACGGGAACGCTGGTGCTGCCGCTGTGGGCGGTGGCGGTCCTGGCCGGGGCGCCGACCCTGACCATGCTGCTGGCGCTCACCTTGTCGCGGCGGCGCGAGTTCGCCGCCGATCAGGGCGCGGCCGTGCTGACCGGCGACCCGCACGGGCTGGCCGCCGCGCTTGAGCGGATCGAGCGGATGAGCGCCCGAGGCTGGCGCACCCGGCTCGGCGCCTCCATGGAGATGATGCCGTCCTGGGCGCGCACGCACCCGCCCACCGAGGAACGGGTGGCGCGACTGCTCGACGGCATGTCGAGCCGGCCGCCGGCGTTCGGACCCGGCGTGTCGGCGCAGCCGGTGGCTGTGCGGATCGTGCGGCCGCGCACCCGGCACCGGGGCTGGTGATGGCGACGAGGCCGACCCGCGCGGGCCCGGCGGCGGGCTGGCGGCGGCCCGGCGCCCTGGCCGGCGCGCTGGTCCTCGCCGCGGCCTCGCTCCTGGCCGGCTGCCAGCCCTCCGATCCGCCGGAGCCGCCGGAGGTCGACCGGCCCGACGTCACGGCACCCGGGCCGCGCGCCACGGCGGTGCCGGGCACGGCGCCCGAGGTGCTGTCGATGGCCCCGGTGCTGGAGCCGATCGTGCCGGCGGTGGTCAACGTCGCCGTGGAGTTCCGCGCGCCGACCCAGCAGAGTCCGCTGGCACGCGACCCGATGTTCCGGCGCTTCTTCGGCCTGCCTGAGAACCGGCCGGAGCGCCGCGGCGTCAGCGCCGGCTCCGGCGTGATCGTCGACGGCGACCGCGGCCTGGTGCTGACCAACCACCACGTGATCGAGAGCGCCGAGCGGGTGCTGGTGACCCTGCGCGATCGCCGGCGGTTCACCGCGGAGGTGGTCGGCAGCGATCCCCAGACCGATATCGCGGTGCTGCGGATCGACGGTGACGATCTGCGCGAGATCCGGTTCGCCGACTCCGAAGGCATCCGCGTCGGCGACTTCGTCATGGCCATCGGCAACCCCTTCGGCCTGGGCCAGACCGTCACCTCGGGCATCGTCAGCGCGCTTGGCCGCTCCGGCCTGCTGCCGGGCGGCTATGAGGACTTCATCCAGACCGACGCATCGATCAACCCGGGCAACTCGGGCGGCGCGCTGGTCGACACGGCCGGCCGGCTGGTTGGCATCAACACCGCGATCCTGGCGCCGGCCGGCGGCAATGTCGGCATCGGCTTCGCGGTGCCGAGCAACATCGCCCGGGCGACCATGGAGCAGATCGTCCGATTCGGCGAGGTGCGGCGCGGCCAGCTCGGCGTGACCGTGCAGACGCTGACGCCCGACCTGGCCGTCGAGCTGGACGCCCGGGGCCTGGCCGGGGCGGTGGTGGCCGAGGTCCGGCGCGGCTCGGCGGCCGCCCGAGCCGGCCTCCGCGCCGGCGACGTCATCGTCGCGGTCGACGGGCGCCCGATCGACAGCTCGGCGGAGCTGCGCAGCCGGATCGGCCTCACCACCGTCGGCGACACCGTGGAGCTGACGGTCCTGCGCAATGGCGAGCCGCGCACGATCACCGCCGAGGTCGGCCGCGCCGGCTGATCCCGGACGGGGTGCCCGTCGGACCGGGACCCCCGCGAACGCTCGAAGCCCCATCCAAAACCTGATCGGCGTGGCACGGGATCCGGCAGGACGACCGCTTCCGGTCAACCCTGGCCCGACGCCGGCCGCGCCGCGCCCGTCCCGCCACGCTCCGGTCCACCCGCTCCGCTCCCTCATGGGGCCAAGCGGGATCGGCGGTGGCGGCGTCACCGCGGCTGCGACCGTTGGCCCTGCCAACGATCAGTTGATCCAGGTCAATGCCACGCCGTGCTGCCCTTGCGAGATGCTCGCGATCCGCCGGCGGTCATCGGACAGCGACATCGCCGGAAGCCGTTTCGCATCGCGCGCACCGGAGGAGCCATGGCCTCGGCGTCCGCCGCCACCGCCGACCGAGCCGCGTCGGCCACGTCCGTCGAGTACAATGAGGACGTCGTCCGGCTGTTCACGCTGGCCACCGTCTTCTGGGGGGTCGTCGCCTTCACCGCCGGGGTGTACATCGCCTTCCAGCTGAGCTTTCCGTGGCTCAACCTGGGCTTGGAGTACACGACCTTCGGGCGGCTGCGGCCCGTCCATACCTCCGCCGCCATCTTCGCCTTCGGCGGCAACGCGCTGCTCGGCACCTCGCTCTGGGTGGTCCAGCGCACCTGCCGGGCGCCCTTGTTCGGCGGCCGCGGTCTGGCGCTGTTCCTGTTCTGGGGCTACCAGCTGTTCATCGTCCTGGCCGCCTCGGGCTACGTGCTGGGCATCACCCAGAGCCGCGAGTACGCCGAACCGGAATGGTATGTCGACCTGTGGCTGACCCTGGTCTGGGTCGTCTACCTGGTGATCTTCGTCGGCACGCTCGCCCGTCGGCGCGAGCCGCACATCTACGTCGCCAACTGGTTCTACCTGGCGTTCATCATCACCATTGCGGTCCTGCACATCTTCAACAATCTGGCGGTGCCGGTGTCGTTCCTCGGCACCAAGAGCTACTCGGCCTTCGCCGGGGTGCAGGACGCCCTGACCCAGTGGTGGTACGGCCACAACGCCGTCGGCTTCTTCCTGACCGCCGGCTTCCTCGGGATGATGTACTACTTCGTGCCGAAGCAGGCGGGCCGGCCGATCTATTCCT
>CAZTHL010000156.1:0-5316 GCA_964613585.1 uncultured Mycobacteriaceae bacterium
ACGCGCACCGTCTGGCCGGGCGCCAGGCGCTGGCCCGCCCGTGCCCGCTTGCCGTCGACCCGGATCTGCCCGGTGCGCAGCAGCTTCTCCAGCCGGCCGTGGCCGAGCTGCGGGAAATGCCGGCGGAACCAGCGGTCGAGCCGGGTGTCGGCCTCCTCCGGCCCGATCCGGCGCTGCTCGACCGCGCTCATCGCAGCACTGAGCGCGCCAGCTGCAGCCCGGCGAGCAGCGCGCCCACGCAGCAGCCGACCGAGCCCAGGGCATAGGCCAGGGCGGCCCCGGCGCGCCCGCGCTCCACCAGCACGACGAGATCGAGCGAGAAGGTCGAGAAGGTGGTGAAGGCGCCGAGCACGCCCACCACCAGCGCGGCCCGCAGCTCCTCCGACGGCGACCAGACCAGCGCCATCACCTCCACGAGCACGCCCATGGCGAAGGAGCCGATCAGGTTCACCGCCAGGGTCCCCCAGGGAAAGCCCGGCCCCAGCCAGTGGCCGACCGCGCTCATCACCAGATAGCGCGCCACGGCGCCGAGCGCGCCCCCGGCCGCGACGGAGAGCAGCATGGACATGGATGCGCCGGGATCCCGGGATGGACGCCGCGGACGGTACCGGGCCCGGCCGGCGGCGGCAAGCGCGGCTAGCCGGACCCGGCATCCGGGTCCGCCGCCCGGCGGCGCAGCTCCGCCCAGTAGTCGAGGCGCCGGCGCACCTCCCGCTCGAAGCCGCGCTCGACCGGACGGTAGAACGCCCGCCGCGCCATGCCCTCCGGGAAATGGTCCTGGCCGGAGAAGCCTTCCTCAAGATCGTGGTCATAAGCGTAGCCGCGGCCGTAGCCGAGCCCCTTCATCAGCCGGGTCGGCGCGTTCAGGATGTGCATCGGCGGCATCAGGCTGCCGGTCTCTTCGGCCGCCCGCGCCGAGTCCTTGAAGGCGACATAGGCGGCGTTCGACTTGGGCGCCGTGCCCAGGTAGATGACCGCCTGGGCGATCGCCAGCTCGCCCTCGGGCGAGCCGAGCCGCTCATAGGCGTCCCACGCCGCCAGCGCCTGCGGCAGCGCCTGGGGATCGGCGAGGCCGATATCCTCCGAGGCGAAGCGCACCAGCCGGCGGGCCACGTAGAGCGGATCCTCGCCGCCGGCCAGCATGCGGGCGAGCCAGTAGAGCGCCGCGTCCGTGTCCGAGCCGCGCAGGCTCTTGTGCAGCGCGCTGATCAGGTTGAAGTGGCTGTCCTGGGCCTTGTCGTGGAGCGGCATGCGCCGCTGCACCGCCTCGGCCAGGGCCGCCGGGTCGAGCGGCGCCGCCGGGTCCCGCTGCAGCAGCTCCTCGCACAGGTTGAGCAGGAAGCGGCCGTCGCCGTCGGCCATCGCCGTCACGGCGGCGCGCGCCTCCCCGGTCAGCGGCAGCGGCCGCCCCGCCTCGGCCTCCGCCCGGGCCAGCAGCCGCTCCAGCGCGGCGTCGTCGAGCCGGCGCAGCACGAACACCTGGCAGCGCGACAGGAGCGCGCCGTTCAGCTCGAAGGACGGGTTCTCGGTGGTGGCGCCGGCCAGCGTCACCGTGCCGTCCTCGACCACCGGCAGGAAGGCGTCCTGCTGGGCGCGGTTGAACCGGTGGATCTCGTCGACGAACAGGAGCGTGCCGCGCCCCTCGCCCCGGCGCCGGCGCGCCGCCTCGAACACCTTCCGCAGCTCCGCCACGCCGGAGAACACCGCGGACACCGGCTCGAACACCAGGTCGGTGCGGTCGGCCAGCAGCCGGGCAATGGTGGTCTTGCCGCAGCCGGGCGGCCCCCAGAGCACCAGGGAGGCGAGCCGCCGCGCCTCGACCATGCGCCGGATGGCGCCTCCGGGCCCGAGCAGGTGCTCCTGGCCGACCACCTCGTCGAGCGTGCTCGGGCGCAGCCGGTCGGCCAGGGGCCGCGGCGCCAGGGCGTCGAGCAGCCCGGGCGCCTCGCCGCCCCTGGTCCTAGCGCCGGCCATCGCGTCCGCCTCGGCTCGGGTCCGCCGCCATGGCCTAGCCGTACACCACGGTCTCGATCACCCGGTCGCCGCGGGCGATCACGACCCGCCAGCCGCCGGGGCTGCCGGCGCCGAGGATCCCGCCGAGCCGGTCGACCGACTCCACCGGCCGGCCGTTGAGCCGCGCCAGCACGTCCTGCGGCTCGAGCCCGAGCCGCGCCGCCGGGCTGCCGCGCGCGACCTGGAGCACGACGACCCCCTCGCGCAGGCCGCCGCGGTAGCCGATCTCCTCGATCAGCGCCGGCGACAGGTTGGCCACGGTGGCGCCGGCGAACGGGTGCCGGCCGCGCAGCAGGGTCGTCCGGCGCGGCGGCACCTCCGGCGGCGGCTCGAGCGCCATGGCCAGGTCGAGCCGCGCGCCGTCGCGCCGGACGCCGAGCACCGCCTCGCCGCCGAGCGGCCGGGTCGCCAGGCGGTAGCGCAGGGTCTCCGGATCGGCCACCGGCCGGCCGTCGAAGGCGACCACCACGTCGCCCACCCGAAGCCCGGCCCGCGCCGCCGGGCCGTCCGTCTCGACCCGGTTGATCAGCACGCCGGCCGGCCGGGCCAGCTCCAGCGTCGCCGCCAGCTCGGCCGTCACCGCCTGGCCCTCCGCGCCCATCCACGGCCGGGCCAGCGGCCTCCCGGCCTCGACACTGGCCAGCACCGCCCGCACCATGTCGGCCGGGATGGCGAAGCCGATGCCGAGCGAGCCGCCGGTGCGGCTGAAGATCGCCGTGTTGATCCCGACCAGCCGCCCGTCCAGGTCGATCAGCGCGCCGCCGGAGTTGCCCGGGTTGATCGCCGCGTCGGTCTGGATGAAGAAGTTGTAGTCGGCGATGCCGACCGTGGTGCGTGCCAGCGCCGAGACGATGCCGCTGGTCACCGTCTGGCCGACCCCGAACGGGTTGCCGATGGCCAGCACCAGATCGCCCACCGCCAGCCCCTCGGTGTCGGCGAGCGCCAGGGCCGGCAGCGCGCGTCCGCCGACCTCGCGCAGCTGCAGGACGGCAAGGTCGGTGCGCTCGTCCGACAGCACGGTGTCGGCCAGGTACTCGGTGCGGTCGGCCAGCACGACGCGGATCTCGTCGGCGTTGGCGATGACGTGGTGGTTGGTGACCACCAGGCCGCCCGGCCGGACGATGACGCCGGAGCCGAGGGCGTTCTGCTCGCGCCGCCGCTCCGGCCCGAACGGCGTGCCGGGCCCGAAGAAGCGGCGGAAGAACGGGTCGTCGAACAGCGGCGAGCCGACCTGATCCCGCACCACCCGGCGCGTGTAGATGTTGACCACCGCCGGCGCCGCCTCGCGCACCAGCGGCGCGAAGCTGAGCCTGATCTGCTCGCGACTCTCCGGCACCTGGCGCGCCTCGGCCGCCGGCGCCGGCGTCGGCAGCAGCAGGGCCGCGAGCACCAGCAGCGCCGGCAGGACCGTGGCGGTCGGGCCGAGGGCTGGCCGCGGCATCGGGACCGGTCTCGAGGCGACGAAGCGCATGCCGGCACAATAGGCGGGCGGCGACGGCGGCACAACGCAGGCCGGGTCGCCACCGGGCGCGCCGCGGAGCGCGCTGCCGGGGGCGCGGCGTGGGCGGAGGCGTGGTGCGCCCGGGCGGAGGCGTGGCGCGCCCGGGCGGACGTCCCGTGCCGGGCCCGGGTCCCGGCCTCGGGACCGGCGTCCTGTCACGGCGCCGTCCGGGGCGCTCGTGTCGGCCTTCGTAGGCTTTCGTGGTGTTGTGCAGGGCCGGGCCGGCGCCCGGGCTGCCGACCGGCCGGGCGCCCTCGCGCGGACCGGGAGCCGTGCGGACAGGCGGCCGGGGACGGACTCCGCCGAGGCCTTGGTCTGGTGCCCTGTCACCGTCACTTCGGTCCTCACGTCGACTGCCTCCCAGGACAATTTCAGGACGATAGCGCCGTTATAGGACACAAGACCTTTCCTCAGGGTTAACGGGCCCCTTTCCGTCCCGGCCACGAAGAGGCCGCGGTGAGGTCCGGCTCAGGTGACGTGGTGTCGCTGGGGGTCTGGGGATGACCGGCCGGCCGGCGCGAGGCCCGTCGGCGGTCGCCCCGGCCGGCTGATTACCCCCAGACCCTCAGCGCTACCACCTCACGGGACCTCACCTTTGAGCGCGGTCAATCGCTCCGTCGGGATCGATTGCTCGTCTTGCAGGCCATGCCTTGCAACGCCCCTCATGGAGCTGCTTGCCCAGCCTGGCGGGCATCCGGCGCGAGTTGGCCGTCCGGGCTACGATCCCGGCCCGGCCGCCGGAATGTCGAACGACATCCGAGATTGACCCCCCTGGCGACATCAGGAACTGCCCCCCTGTTGACGCCGGTGGCTTGTGTGCGGCGGAGGGCTTGTCCAAACGTCCACAGGAGGGACCCGGGCGCGGCGGCGCGACCGCCCACTAGTCCGGCGATGGTGCGCGCGGGAGGTCCCTGTGGACCCACTTGGTCAAGCCCGGCTCATCCGGGCGACTTCAGGTTAAGCGGGCGGCTCTTGATCAGGCCGCCGCGGTGCTTCTCGCGCGGGCGGTAGCTGCCGCCGCGAATGGTGACGACGTGGCTGTGATGCGGCAGCCGGTCAAGGATGGGGGTAGCCATCACTGGATCGGTAAACACCGTGCCCCACTCGCAGACCGGCGGGGTCGAGGTGATGAGCAGGCTGCCGCGCTCGTAGCGGCGCGATACGTGCTGGAAGAACAGATGCGCGGCATCGGGCGCGAACCGCAGGTCGCCGAGCTCGTCGATGATCAGCAGCTTCGGTTTGGCGTAGAAGCTGAGCCGCTCCTCGAGCCCGCCCTCGGCATGCGCCTTGGCCAGTGCCGCGGCCAGCACCGGCGCGGTGACGAACAGCACCGAGTAGGCGGCGCCGATCGCCTCCCGACCGAGCGCGATCGCGAGATACAACCGGCGTTTCGCCACCAGCTTCGAGCAAAGGGAGATGTCGGCTCTTCCTCTGAACGCCAATCGAGCAAGAGGCTTTTGCGCCCCTCGGAGCCCACAACCAAGGAGTGTTCCTGCCCCTCTGGACCCCAGATTCTCCCCAGAGGCTAACCGTCCGCCGGCCCGCGGCGCGCTACCGCCTCGCCGCTGGACCCCGACCAAGCTCATGCCGCCTGGAACGCATCGGAGGGAGGTGCAAGCTATGCTCCGGCCCCCGTCAAGCAGGGAGCTGCCTCCCCGCACACATCGTGCCAGTGTTTTACATTAAGCTTCAAGACGGCGCTGCCGCCAGGATCCTCGCTAAGTCTCCGACCTTAGACTAACCGCTGTTGATGAGACATTGCCGGAGGCTTAGTATCACTTATGCGCAGCCTCAGCCACTAG
>CAZTHL010000157.1:0-4940 GCA_964613585.1 uncultured Mycobacteriaceae bacterium
ATAGACGTCTTCCCCGGTAAGCCAAGACGCGAATAGCATGCCATCGACCTGGGTGTGGTTGTGGTAGAGGTCTCTCCCGAGGGCGCGCCCGGCCGCGTGGTTCTTGGCGTTCATTGCGTCGGTCCGCGCTCCCAAGCGGGTGCATCCATCTTTGCGCAAATAGGGCCGCGGTGATCGCCGCTCTCGTCGACCATTCGACGGGATCGATCACCAGCAAGTATATCCCACGCTCGACACAGTATTTCCTCCGAAGCAGCTCCCCGACAGGCGATACGCATCCTCGGCAAGCGGATCGGCAAAGGTGCCGCCGGCGGCTGGTGAGGCCCTGTCCGAGCCGGGCGCAGCGATGGCGGAGCCGCTCGGCTGGCTTCTTGACCGTGGGATCGCGTGCCTACTCCGACCTGCGTTCGACCATGCCCCGTCACGGCGAGCACAGGGAAGCCGTTCAGCTCGTTTCTTGCCGTGATCAGCCCGTGACCGGAACTGCTTCGCTTGGATCGCAATGAAGACTTCACCACCTCTGGCCATGATCATCCCTGGCTCGGACACCGGCATCGCCGGGCGATGGCGGAAATGGATTGCCGATCGGATTTAGATCCTGTATAGGGGAGTGGATCTGGAGCGGGCAGGAGGCTCGGAGATGCGGTCGCGGGCGGTTCAGGACCATTGGCGGGAAGACTGGCGCGGTCCCTATGCGGCCTCGGTCTGCCCGGGGCCGGCGGGGCGGGCGCTACGGAAGACTACATTCCGCTACGCAACCGCCGGCGCGGGCGCCAGGCCGGAACCGCCGGGCCCCGGGCCGGCGCCCAGGCCGGGCGACCGGCTCCGCCGCCGCTCAGCGATGATGCTTGAGCGCGTGGCGGACGATCTTGCGCATGGCCGTGGGCAGGGCCTGCTCGCCGAGTGCGTCAAGCGGCACCCAGATGCCCCCGGCCGCGGCCGGCCGCAGGTCGACCCGGGCGGCGGCCACCGCCAGCTCGAGATGGAAATGGCTGAAGGTGTGCGTGACCCGGCCGGGCAGCAGCGTCCAGCGGGCGCGCGCCGGCGCCGCGCTCCCGACCTCGGCCAGCCGCGGCACCTCGGCCGCCTCCAGCCACGGGCTCGACGGCACCTCCATCATGCCGCCCAGCAGGCCCTTGTCCGGCCGGCGGCGCAGCAGCACAGCGTCGGTCCGGTCCAGCGCCCAGAAGGCGATCGCCCGGCGGGTCGGCCGCTCCGGCCTCGGCGCCTTCCTCGGCAGCTCGGCGGCGATGCCGGCCCGCCGCCCGGCGCAGGGGGCGCGCCACGGGCACAGGATGCATTTCGGCTGGCGCGGCGTGCACACCGTGGCGCCCAGGTCCATGGCGGCCTGCGCGTGATCGCCCGGGCGACGCGCCGGCGTCAGCCGCTCGGCCAGCGCCTTCAGCCGCGGCTTGGCCGCCGGCAGCGGCTCCTCGACCGCGAACAGGCGGGCCAGCACCCGCTCGACATTGCCGTCGAGCACCGCGGCCGGCCGGTCGAAGGCGATCGCCGCGATCGCCGCGGCGGTGTACTCGCCGATGCCGGGCAGCCGGCGCAGCTCCGCCTCGCTGTCGGGAAAGCGGCCGCCGTGGCGCTCGACCAACAGGCGCGCGCACCGATGCAGATTGCGCGCCCGGGCGTAGTAGCCGAGGCCGGCCCAGGCGGCCAGCACCTGGTCGAGCTCCGCCGCCGCCAGCGCCTCGACCGTCGGCCAGCGCGCCAGGAAGCCGCGGTAATAGGCGTCGACGGTGGCCACGGTGGTCTGCTGCAGCATGATCTCGGCAAGCCACACCCGGTAGGGGTCGGGCCGGGACCCGGCGGCCGCGCGCCAGGGCATGGCCCGGCGGTGCCGGTCGAACCAGTCGAGCAGCGCCGCGCCCAGCTCGGCGGCCGAGTCGAGCGACGGCCCGCCCGGCCCCGCCCCGGCCGTGATCCCGGGGGCGGCGGGCTCGGGGACGGCCTCGGCCCCGGCCGGGACGGACGGCGCGGAGTCGGGGGCGGCCGGGCGGGCGGGGTCGGCGGGCATGAGGGTTTGCTAGCCGAGCCGCTCGGCTCTAACAATGCCGGCAACAATGCCGGCGAGCCCGGACCTCCCGCGGGCGCGCCCCGCGGGGCGGCCCCGGGCGGCCGCGCCGACCCGACCGGAGGAGGCCCAGTGCCGACGCGCTCTCCCAAGGCCCTGGCCGCGCTGGTGGCGCCGATCGCCCGCGGCGCGCTCGGCCGCAAGGGCACCGCGCTCGGCGGGCTGCTGGCCGACTGGCCGCGCATCGCCGGCGAGGCCCTGGCGGCGCGCGCGGTGCCGGAGAAGCTGGCCTTCCCGCGCGGCCGGCAGGACGGCGCCGAGCTGCTGCTGCGCTGCGCCGGCGCCGACGCGCTCGAGCTGCAGCATGAGGCGCCGCGCATCCTCCAGCGAATCAACGGGCATTTCGGCTACGCCGCGGTGGCCCGGATCAAGCTGCGTCAGGGCCCGGCCTTCGCCGGCCCGGCCGGCGCGCCGCGCTGGCGGCCCGCCGCCGCCGCGCCCGAGGCCGCGGCGCCGATGCCGGAGAGCGTCGCCGCCGCGCTCGCCGGGGTCGAGGACACCGCCTTGCGCGAGCGGCTGGCCCGCCTCGGCCGACAGCTCGACGGCAGCCGCGCCAACGCGACCCAGCCTCGCCCGGGCCCCGGCCCGAACGGCGGGCCTCGCCCGGGCCCCGGCCCGAACGGCGGGCTTGCCGGGCGCGGTCGGGGTGGGCATAGTTCCAACATCTAGGGGTGGATGACCGGATGAAGCACAAGGCAGTTATCATGGGCGGGATCCTCGTGGTGGTCCTGGTGATCGGCCTCGGGGTGTTCCTGGCCAACCTGTTCGAGACGCCGGAGGCGACCGGCGCGCCCCAGGCGACCGGCCAGGTGCGGCTCGAGCCGCCGGCCAACGCGACGCCTGCACCGGCGGCCGTGCCGGTCCTGCCGGACGACGACGCGCCGGACGAGAGGCCGGCCGGGGGGCCGGCCGGGGGGCCGGCGCGTGAGGCCGCGACCCCGGGCGCCGGGGTGGCCGCGCCGGACGACGGCTGGTCGGCCGAGATCACCGGGTTCGACCGGGTGATGGGCGACCCGGCGGCGCCGGTCACCATGATCGAGTACGCCTCGTTCACCTGCGGGCACTGCGCTGACTTCCACCTGGACACCCTGCCCGAGCTGAAGCAGCGGTACATTGACCAGGGCACCCTGCGCCTAGTGTTCCGCGACTTCCCGCTCGACGGCTTGGCGCTGCGCGCCGGCATGCTCGCCCGCTGCGCGCCGGAGGACCGGTACTTCGCCGTGGTCGACACGCTGTTCGAGACCCAGGAGCAGTGGATCACCGCCGAGGACCCGATGGTCGCGCTCGGCCGCATCGCCCGGCAGATCGGCATCGGCGAGGACGCCTTCGAGGCCTGCATGATCGACGACGAGCTGGCCAACCGGATCGTCCAGCAGCGGCTGACCGCGCAGGAGCGCTACCAGGTCGACGCCACGCCGACCTTCATCGTCGGCGGCGAGACCCTGAGCGGCAACCAGCCGATCGAGGAGTTCTCCCGGCTGATCGAGCGGCTCGGCAGCTGAGCGCGTGCCCGGGCGCCGCTCCCCGGCCCTGCCCCGCCCGTCCCGCCCCGCGGACCTGTCGACGAGCCCGCCCGTGCAGTTCCTGTCGCTCCGCCTGACCGGCTTCAAGTCGTTCGTCGACCCGACCGAGCTGCTGATCGAGCCGGGCATCACCGGCGTGGTCGGGCCGAACGGCTGCGGCAAGTCGAACCTGGTCGAGGCGCTGCGCTGGGTCATGGGCGAGAGCTCGGCCCGGCGCATGCGCGGCCAGGAGATGGACGACGTCATCTTCGGCGGCACCGCCGGCCGGCCGCCGCGCAACATCGCCGAGGTGGCGCTGCGCCTGGACAACGCCGGACGCACCGCGCCGGCGCCGTTCAACGGCGCCGACGAGATCCAGGTGTCGCGGCGGATCGAGCGCGACGGCGGCTCCGACTTCCGCATCAACGGCAAGCCGGCGCGCGCCCGGGACGTGCAGATCCTGTTCCAGGACCATGCCGCCGGCTCCGGCTCGCCGGCGCTGGTCGGCCAGGGCCGGGTCGGCGCCATCATCGCCGCCAAGCCGGCCGAGCGGCGCGCCGTCCTGGAGGAGGCCGCCGGCATCACCGGGCTGCACAGCCGGCGGCACGAGGCCGAGCTCCGGCTGCGCGCGGCCGAGGGCAACCTGGCCCGGCTCGACGACGTGCTGCAGGCGCTGCAGGACCAGCTGGGCGGCCTCAAGAGGCAGATCCGGCAGGCCGGCCGCTACCGCGCCCTGTCCGACCAGATCCGCCGGACCGAGGCGGCGCTGCTGCTCGGCCGCTGGCAGGAGGCGGGCCGGCGCGCCGAGGCGGCGGCGGCGGCCTGCAGGTGGCCCGGCAGACGCTGGAGGCCGAGCAGGCCCACATGGAGCGGGCCCGGGCCGAGGCCGCGCGCCGTGTCGAGCAGGCCGGCCGGGACCTGGAGCGGGAGCGCAGGCTGGGTGCCGACGCCGCGGCCGCCACGGCCCGGCTCGACGCCGAGGCGGCGGCGCTCGAGGAGGCCCGGGCGGCCGAGCCGGCGGCGCTCGAGGAGGCCCGGGGCGCGCTCGAGGCGGCGCGCGCCGGAGCCGAGGCGCTCGAGGCCGAGGTGACCGAGCGGACCGGCCGGCTCGCCGCCGACGAGGCACGCCGGCAGAGCCTGGAGAAGCGGGTCGAGGAGCTGCGGCGCCGGCACGACGGGCTCGAGGCGCGGGCCCGCGAGGCCGTGGCGCAGGCCCGGACGGTCGAGGCCGAGGCGGCGCGCGCGCCCGATCTCGGGCAGCTGGAGCAGGCGCTCGACACCGCCGGGAGCGACCGGGAGCGGCTGCAGGAGGCGGCCGAGGCGGCCGAGGCGGCGCGCGCCGAGGCCGACCGGCG
>CAZTHL010000158.1:0-4845 GCA_964613585.1 uncultured Mycobacteriaceae bacterium
ACCTAACCCTACCCAGGCCGTTGACTCACGAAAACGACGTCTCCGCCAGCCCCTTATTCCGCAGCCTGCTAATGGGTTGATGGCCCAGGCCCACTTAGGCCGCGATACCGACGGCGTGGCCCAGGCGCTCCCGGCCGCCACCGCCGACGCCGACCTGCCGCTCGCCTGGGCGGGCGCACGGCAAGCCGCGCTGGCAACCCGATCCCGCCCGGTCGCTAGAAACGATGAGCGACCGATGATGGGACAAGGACAACCTGCCTCTATGACGTCATGCGCGTGTCGCGGGCGGATGGGTGGCGGGCGAGGGATCTGGAGCGCGACGCCTTGATCGCTCCCGGCGTCGCGGCGGAGCGCCGGCACCGCGACCGGGCCTCCGGTCCACGAGACACTCGGCCGGGCTGATGGCGTGCCCAGTGGCTTTGAGCGAGAGGCGCCCGCTTGTGCCGTGCCAGCGCTGCCGCCTCGGCCGTGGTTCTTGTGCCGACGCGAAGGATGTTGGTCCAACGCGTGTGCTCGAGAGGCGATGTCATTGGGGCGCGACCGTTACCAAGCGCACGGTCGCTATTGGGTGGACGATATTGTCCGCAATCGCCGTCGTCAGTCGACCGCAGGACCATCCCGGCCTTCTTGCGATGCTTGATCCTTAGCATTCTTTTGGCCGCGCTTTGCCGTCGCCTTGTTGGGTCCGCGCCGTCGGCGGCGGCGGCCTTTCCGATGATCGACGATGGCGTTGAGGATGGCGATGGCCAGCGTGCGGTCGTCATTCTCGAGGGCGTTGATCGCGGCGAGCATGCGGCGGCGGTCGAGATCGGCTTCCGCTTCAACACAGAGCAGGGCGTTCGGCGTCGTGCCCAGCACCTGGCTGATCCGAACCAGCGTGGCGAGATCGGGCTCCGTCCTGTCCCTCGAATAATTGCCATAGCGCGCCACTTCCAGGCCGGCTCGGCGCGCCACGTCCACATCGGTCAATCCCAGCTCGCGCGCTCGGTCGCGAAGTCTATCGCCGAAACCATCCATGCCGACATTTTGGGACTGACAGACCTAACGAGGCATCTGATGTTTTGCCCGCTTTGCGTCTGCCGAAATGGCAGACAATTGCTGCAGGTCGGGGCCACGAGACGCAGCCTTTCCCATCCAAGCCCTTGGCCGATAGCCCGATTATCCAGCTTCGGAAGCCTCCCCAACGCGAAAGGTCAGGCGAAGGTCATGGATGCGCTCTCGGATCGGGCAGGAGGCACTCTGCCGTTATGTCCGTGTTTGGTTGCCCGGAAACGCCGGTGCCCCCTTGGGCAGCGGCAGCGCTGAGCGTGTGCCGACCGCTGTGGAAACTCTGCTGTTTTGGCAGTCTCGCCAGCAATCTCATCGACGCGGCGACGGGCCAGGGCTACCTCCCTTCGCCCGATACCGGCTCTCGGCCACTGATGGCCAAGCCGAAGCCGGGCATCGGCAGGTCCGCCGATCGCAACAGCCTCCCCCAGCGTTCTCGGTCCGGCTCGGCGGCGTCGGTGACCCAGCGAGCCGGATCCTCCCGCAGATGATGCTCAGCTCTGGGCCGTCGCCCACAGGCCCAGGCTCACCGCACCATCACGACACAGGTGATCAGCCGGCATGATCCGCCATCATGTGAGCCCGGCCGGCCACCGCAGGCCATCAGGGATCGGCCCTGCCGGCGCCGGCCTAACTCTGCGCCGGCCTAGCTCTGCGCCGGCCTAGCTGTGCGCCGGCCTAGCTGTGCGCCGGCCCTGGGCGCCGCTTCCGATGGTCGATGATCGTGTTGAGGATGGCGAAGGCCAGCTCGCGGTCGTCCTCGGTCAACGCGTGGACCGCCGCCTGGACGCGCCGATGGTCGATGGCGTTGTCATCGTCGATGCCGAGCAAGGCGTTCGGCGTCGTGCCCAGCACGCGACTGATCTTGATCAGCGTCTCGAGGTCAGGCTCGCGACTGTCGCGCACGTAATTGCCGTAGCGCGCCTCTTCGAGCCCGGCACGCCGCGCCACCTCGACGTCGGTCAGCCCGAGATCGCGCGCCCGCTGGCGCAAGACTGCCCCAAAACCTTCCATACCGGCAGTTTGCAATCAGAACGTCGATCACTTCATCTGACGTTGTGCTAGTCTCTCGTCCGTCGAAACGGCAGCAATATTATTCGCCTCTCTTCTGGCCGTCGCGACCCGGACTCTCGCTTGACATCGGTGGCTGCGAACGACAAGCGCCGGCACAAGCTTTGCCTCGACCTCCCCGTCAGTGTTTTTGATGCCCGCAGACCTGCGAGCGGATAGCATGATGTTCGTTCGATAGAAAACTATTTATTCTGGCCCGGCCTTCTCGTTTGGCTGGATCCGTCCATTTTGGTTGCGCGATCCGGCACGAAGATCGTACGAGATGGCAGAATGATATCGTCCGTTTTGGCAGATTCTGATGTCCGTTCCCCTCATTCGCCGGCTGCGCCTCTTTGTCACGGCCGCCGCCTTGTCGGCTGCCGGCGTGCCTTCCTCAGCCGGCGAGCCAGCCCGCGGGGCGGCCCGTGGGGCGGCCTATGTCGACGATCAGCGCTGGTTCCATCTGGCCGAGGTCATGGCCAACGAGGCCGTCACCTATGAGATGTGCGGCTGGGGGCCGATCGATCTGCGCAGCGCCCTGCTCAGGGCCGCCATCCGCGACGAGATGGACGCGCTCGCGTGGGACGAGCTGATCGTCCGCTTCAATCACGTGCGGCAGATCCGCTGGGAGATCGAGGCCGTCCTGACCGCGCATGGCGAGAACGATCCGGCCGACCGCACGACCGGGCTGTTCCCGACCGCCGGCTGCTCCGCCGCCGTGCGCGAGCGGATCGAGCGGCGCGCGGCCGACCCTCTCGCCCTTGCGGCGGACGTCCGATGACGGCGACCGCCCTGCCGCACGGGCCACGGCCGCCGACGGTGACGAACGCCATCCCTTCGGCGCCGCCGGCGGGCGACCCGCGCGACGCCGCCCTCGGCGGCCCGTCAGCGCCCGGCCCGTCAGCGCCCGCTCCGTCAGCGCCCGGCCCGTCAGCGCCCGGCCCGTCAGCGCCCGGCCCGTCAGCGCTCGGCCCGTCAGCGCTCGGCCCGTGCGCCCGGATGGGCCGGGCACGCTCAAGAGCCCGTCGAGGAGCCGGACCGGGATCCCCATCCGGGCACGCAATATCCGGCTCAACGGCCGCCGCACCTCGGTCAAGCTCGAGCCCGACTACTGGGAGGCGCTCGGCGACATGGCGCGGGCACGCCGGAAGACCACTGCCGCGCTCCTGCAGCACATCGCCGACGAGCGCCCGACCGGCGTCAAGCGACCCACCTACTCATCATGGCTCCGGGTTTGCTGCCTGCGCTTCTTTCGCGAGCGGCTGCACGCGAGCGGTGGCCCCGACGGCCCGAACGGTCATGCCCGGACCTGCGGCCGGTGACGGTCGTCCGGCTGGCGCCCACCTCCGCCGGCAGCCCTCGACCGAGCGCGCTGCCGCCGTGACCTCAGATGGTGTCCCGGGACCTGGTGTCGCTGAGCTGTGGCCGGCGCAATGCCCGGGGTGCGCCGGATCGGTCAGCCGGCCGTGGCGGGGTCGGCACCGTGATCCGACCCGACCTCGAGGCGCTCGCCGCCAATGGCCAAGGTGATCAAGACTCTCGGCGCCCGGGGCGCGCGCGGCTCCCAAAGCTCTCCAAAGCGAACGGGCAGGGCTTCGACCTTGTGCTCACGCGCTTCCGCGCCGGAGCGCCTCCTGTCCCCGGCTCAGCCGGTCTCCCCGTGCCGACCGCTTCGTCCTGAAGGGCGCCATCCTGATGATGAGCTGGTTCGACGACCCGCATCGCGGCACGCGTGATCTCGACCTGCTCGGCTTCGGCGATCCGGGCGGGGAGGCGATGCTGGCGACGTCCCGCGAGATACTTGCCCAGATGTTGTCGAAGACAGCGTGTTGGTCGATCCGGATCCATTGCGGGTAGACCGCAGGGGGAGCGGGCCCGAGCCGATTCCGCGCCAGGCGGAAACGCTCTAACCTGCCGGCGATGCCAGGCGCGACCCCGGACTGTCTGGCTCGGCAGGCCGCGGCCGGCTCCGGATTCGCGCACGCTCCGCCCCAGCCCCGAGACCCGGAAGCCATGCCCCAGCCCCGCACCCTCGAGACCGGCCTGCTGATCCTGCGTGTCAGCATCGGCGCGTTCTTCCTGGTCTGGTCGATCGAGAAGATCGTCGCGCCGGAGCTGGCGCGGCGGGTGTTCGAGGCCTTCTACTTCTCCTCGCCCGGCGATGCGGCGCTGATCGCCACCGGCATCGTGCAGACGGCGATCGTCCTCGCCTTCCTGGCCGGGCTGTGGCGGCTCTGGACCTACGGCGCGATCCTCGTCATGCACACGGTGTCGGTGGCCAGCACCTGGGAGCGGCTGCTGACCCCCTATGAGCTGCCGAACCACCTGTTCTGGGCGGCGGTGCCGGTGTGGGCGGCGATCCTGCTGCTGTTCCTGCTGCGGACGGAGGATCGGCTGCTCAGCGTGGACGAGGCGCGCCGACGCGCCCGGGGCCAGGCGTGAGCCGGCCACTCGACGATGCCGGCTCGGCCGGAACGACCCGGTGGAAGAAGCAGGAACCGGGCTCCTCGCCACGCCTGCGGTGACCGGGGTCTCCGCGGCGATCGCGCGGATGATGACCTCGGGCGGGCTCGCGGTGACCACGGCGCCCGCCGTCCACCCCAAGGCAACCGCCTCCTCCTGGGCCAAGGCTCGGCATCCCCGGCCGCGATGGCCATCGGCCGGGTCTCACGGCCGGTCGATCCGGCATGAAGGTCAGGCCTGAAGGTCAGGCCCGTCGATCCGGCCTGAAGCTCAGGCCTCGTCCCG
>CAZTHL010000159.1:0-4800 GCA_964613585.1 uncultured Mycobacteriaceae bacterium
CGACTGGGACCTCGTCTTCGTCCTGCTGGACTTCCTTGGCGACGTCGTCTGCGGCGGGTTCGGCCTGCCGATCGCCCGGGACATGTGCCAGAAGGTCATCGTCGTCGGCTCCAACGACCTTCAGTCGCTGTTCGTGGCGAACAATGTGTGCTCGGCCGTGCAGTACTTCCGGCGGCTGGGCGGCAATGTCGGCGTTGCCGGCATGGTCATCAACAAGGACGACGGCACCGGCGAGGCCCAGCGCTTCGCCGAGACGGTGGGCATTCCGGTGCTCGCCTCGATCCCGGCCGACGATGACATCCGGCGCAAGAGCGCGAACTACCAGATCATCGGCCGCCGCGGCAGCCCGTGGGCGCCATTGTTCGAGCAGCTGGCCACCAACGTCGCCGAGGCGCCGCCGCAGCTGCCGACGCCGCTCGACCAGGACGGGCTGCTCGGCCTGTTCTCCGGGGACGAGGTCGGCCGCGACGTCGTGCTCGAACCGGCAACGGCCGAGGATCTGCGCGGCACGGCGACCGTCGCCCGGCCGTCCCTCGAAGTCATCTACGACACCGTCTGAGCGCTCCGGACGATCGGCGCAACCCGGGAAACCATGACCGACCTGCCTCCCCATGACGAGCGTACCGCCGCCCCGCCCGCCACCGCCGTCCGCCCGGCCGCGTCCCCCTCGGGGGCCGGGGGCTGCCATGGCGGCGCGGCGGAGATGCGCCGGGCCGCCCGGGCCGCGGGGGCGAGCGAGACACTCGCGCGCTACGCCGCCGACTATCCGGCCGGCCCGCACGACCAGCCGCAGAGCATGTGCCCGGCCTTCGGCGCCTTGCGCGTCGGCCTGCGCATGCGGCGCACCGCCAGCGTGCTGTCGGGCTCGGCCTGCTGCGTCTACGGTCTCAGCTTCACCTCGCACTTCTACGGGGCCCGGCGAAGCGTCGGCTACGTGCCGTTCAGCTCGGAGACCCTGGTCACCGGCCGGCTGTTCGAGGACATCCGCGAGGCGGCCGAGCGGCTGGCCGACCCGAACACCTACGATGCGGTGGTGGTGATCAACCTCTGCGTGCCGACGGCCTCCGGCGTGCCGCTGCGCCTGCTGCCGAAGCAGATCAACGGCGTCCGCATCATCGGCATCGACGTGCCCGGCTTCGGCGTGCCGACCCACGCCGAGGCCAAGGACGTGCTGGCCGGCGCCATGCTCGGCTACGCCCGGCGCGAGGCGGAGCAGGGGCCGGTGCAGGCGCCCCGGGGCGGCCGGGCCGAGCGGCCGACCATCACCTTGCTGGGCGAGATGTTCCCGGCCGACCCGGTCGGCATCGACCGCATGCTCGAGCCGCTCGGGCTGGCCGCCGGACCGGTGGTGCCGACGCGCGAGTGGCGCGAGCTCTATGCCGCCCTCGACGGCGCCGCGGTGGCCGCGATCCATCCCTTCTACACGGCGGCGGCGCGCGAGCTCGAGGCGGCGGGACGGCCGGTGATCGGCTCGGCCCCGGTCGGCCGTGACGGCACCGCCGCCTGGCTCGAGGCGGTGGGCGCGGCCTGCGGGGTGGCGGGGGCGGCCGTCGATGCCGCCAAGCACCGGCTGCTGCCGGCCATCGAGGCGGCGCTCGACAAGGCGCCGATCCGTGGCCGGATCACCCTGTCGGGCTACGAGGGCTCGGAGCTGCTGGTCGGGCGCCTGCTCGTCGAGAGCGGCGCCGACCTCCGCTATGTCGGGACCGCCTGCCCGGAGACGCGTTGGTCGGCGGCCGACCGGGACTGGCTGGAAAGCCGCGGCGTTGCGGTGCGGTTCCGGGCGCCGCTGGAGGCGGACCTGGCGGCGCTGGCCGAGTTCGAGCCCGATCTGGCGATCGGCACGACTCCCGTCGTGCAGCGCGCCAAGGAGCGGTCGATCCCGGCGCTCTACTTCACCAACCTGATCTCGGCCCGCCCGCTCATGGGTCCGGCCGGGGCCGGCTCGCTGGCCCAGGTGGTCAACGCCGCGCTTGCCGGCAAGGCGCGCTTCGACGCCATGACGGCGTTCTTCGCCGGGGTCGGCCAGGGCGCCACGGCCGGCGTCTGGGAGGAGGTCCCGGCGCCGCGGCCGAGCCCGAAGCCCGTGCCGCGGCGCGCCGCGGAGGCGACGCCATGCTGATCGCCGATCTCG
This sequence comes from uncultured Mycobacteriaceae bacterium, assembly GCA_964613585.1. Classification (GTDB taxonomy): domain Bacteria; phylum Pseudomonadota; class Alphaproteobacteria; order DSM-16000; family Inquilinaceae; genus CAZTHL01. Next base: position 2,135 of record CAZTHL010000159.1, read on the forward strand.
ACCGAGCCGGCGGCTACTGGGGCGCTGTCTACGTGTTCACCGCCGTGCGCGGTCTGCAGGTGGTGATCGACGGCCCGGTCGGCTGCGAGAACCTGCCGGTCACCGCGGTCCTGCATTACACCGACGCGCTGCCGCCCGACGAGCTGCCCATCGTGGTGACCGGCCTGGGCGAGGAGGAGCTCGGCCAGAGCGGGACCGAGGCGGCGCTCAAGCGCGCGCATGGCACGCTCGACCCGGCCCGACCAAGCGTCGTCGTCACCGGCTCGATCGCCGAGATGATCGGCGGCGGGGTCACACCCGAAGGCACCGGCCTGCGCCGCTTCCTGCCGCGCACCATCGACGAGGACCAGTGGCAAAGCGCCGACCGGGCGCTCTACTGGCTGTGGACCGAGTTCGGCGCCAGGCGCGGCAGGATGCCGAAGCCGGCGCCGCGACGCGACGGCGAGCGGCCGCGGGTCAACATCATCGGGCCCAGCTACGGCACCTTCAACACCTACTCGGATCTGGCCGAGCTGCGTCGGCTGGTCGAGGGTCTCGGTGCCCAGGTCAATCTGGCCTTCCCGATGGGCTGCCACGTCGACGACGTGCCGCGCCTCGTCGACGCGGACGTCAACATCTGCATGTACCGGGAATTCGGCCGCGCGCTGTGCGAGGCGCTCGGCCGGCCGTACTTGCAGGCGCCGATTGGCCTGCACTCGACGACCCGGTTCCTGCGCAGCCTGGCCGGGCTGCTCGGCCTCGACCCGGAGCCCTTCATCGAGCGCGAGAAGCACACCACGATCAAGCCGCTGTGGGACCTGTGGCGGTCGGTGACGCAGGACTTCTTCGCCACGGCCAGCTTCGGGGTGGTCGCCAACGAGACCTATGCGCGCGGGCTGAGGCATTTTCTCGAGGAGGAGATGGGCCTTCCGTGCCGCTTCGCGGTGCCGCGCCGTGCCGGGGTCAAGCCCGACAACGACGCGGTGCGGCAGGCGCTGAGGGGCGAGCCGCCGCTGGTGCTGTTCGGAAGCTACAACGAGAGGATGTATCTGGCGGAGACGGGGGGGCGGGCTGCGTACATCCCGGCCTCGTTCCCCGGCGCCATCGTGCGGCGGCACACCGGTACGCCGTTCATGGGGTACGCCGGCGCCACCTATCTCGTGCAGGAGGTGTGCAACGCGCTGTTCGACGCCCTGTTCCACATCCTCCCGTTGGGCACCGACCTCGACCGGGTCGAGCCGACGCCCTCGCGGCTGTCCAAGCCGCTACCCTGGGATGAGGACGCCAAGGCGGCGCTGGACGCCCTGGTCGAGGCGCAGCCTGTACTGATCCGCATCTCCGCCGCCAAGCGTCTGCGCGACGCCGCCGAGCGCGAGGCCCGCGGCGCCGGCGAGGAGCGGGTCACCGCGGCCCGCCTGGAGCAGTCGGCCAGGACCCTGTCACAGGGTCAGGCCGCATGATCGTCGTCCACGAAGGAATCGCATACCGGCCGTCGAGCGCCGTCCCCCGCGCCTTGGTCGCGCGGCGCTCCGGCCAGCCGATCGGGGGCGTGCCCCCGATCGCCTGCTTCGCCCGGCCCCCGCCGGGCGCACGTATCGCCGTAGCGAGGTCGTTATGGCGATCCGCGTCCCGCACTGACGGGGCGCGGCTGAGGGCGCCATCAAATGGAGGTTCAAAGAATGGCGGACGTAGATAGACGAGCGGACTCGCTGTCGGGCCTAACGGATCAGGAGGCCAAGGAGTTCCACCAAGTCTTCGTGACCAGCTTCATTGTCTTCACGGCGGTCGCCGTCGTCGCCCACTTCCTGGCTTGGTTGTGGCGGCCGTGGCTGCCCGGTCCTCAGGGCTATGAGACCTCGATGATCGAGACGGTGACCCAGGTCCTTCCGATGCTGGTATAGGAGAAATCACTATGTGGCGTGTATGGCTTCTTTTCGACCCGAGACGGGCTCTGGTGGGGCTCTTCACCTTCCTGCTCGTGCTCGCTCTGCTCATCCACTTCATCCTGCTGAGCACCGACCGGTTCAACTGGCTCGAAGGTCCGACCCCGGCCGCCGGCGCTGCGTCGCTGGAGCTCGTGCCGGAGGCCGATGAGCTCCGGATGCGGGCGTAATCCGTTCCCGCCTGGCGGCGGCGGCGCGGCGGTCCCGCCGGCACGCCGTCCCGCTGCCAGGCACGGCTCGCAGGGTCAATTCGTCCCGGGCTTCCCGACCGGAGGACTCACGCTATGGCAATGCTAAGTTTTGAGAGGAAGTACCGCGTTCGCGGCGGGACGCTCGTAGGCGGAGATCTCTTCGACTTCTGGGTCGGTCCCTTCTATGTCGGCTTCTTCGGCATCACCACGATCTTCTTCTCGGCCCTCGGCACGGCCCTGATCATCTACGGGGCCGCCCTGGGCCCGACCTGGAACCCGTGGGAGATCAACATCGCCCCGCCCGACCTGAGCTACGGCCTGGGGCTGGCGCCGCTGAAGGAAGGAGGCCTGTGGCAGATCATCACGATCTGCGCCATCGGCGCCTTCGGCTCATGGGCGCTCCGCGAGGTCGAGATCTGCCGGAAGCTCGGCATCGGCTATCATGTGCCCTTCGCGTTCAGCGTCGCGATCTTCGCGTACGTCACGCTGGTGGTGATCCGGCCGGTGCTCATGGGCGCCTGGGGCCACGGCTTCCCGTACGGCATCTTCAGCC
>CAZTHL010000160.1:0-4613 GCA_964613585.1 uncultured Mycobacteriaceae bacterium
GCCGAGCGAGTGCACCAACTACTTCAGCGCCTGCGGCTACGATCCAGACTGATGGAATTCCGCTCTAGCGGTCGTTTGCCGCGCGGCCAGCGCCGAACGCGTGCGCCGTCTGCGGCGCGTCCTCGTCCGGCCCGGCGAGGGAGGCGATGCGCGCCCAAGCCGTGGCGCCAACGACGATGGCGCCGATCCACGCGAAGACCAGTGTCCAGGCGTCGCCCGCGCCGCCGATTTCGGAGAGGCCCTTGATGGCGTGATATCCGGCGATGCCCGCGGGCGCCGCATAGAGAGCGCCGATGGCAAGCCTGACGGGTACGGAACGGATCGTGGCGAAGGCGATCTGCCCCGCGATGAGGGTGATGGCGCCGGCGAGGAATGCGGATACGAAGGCCGCGATAAGGCCGGCGTCGGCACTATAGACAGACATGCCGACCGTGACGGCGACGAAGAAGGGGAACGCATAAACCGCGAGCGTAAACAGCAGATAGACGAGCACGCCGAGCCCGAGCGCGCTCAAGATGGCGGATATCAACATGGGCGGTCTCCTCAATGAGAGCGCGTCCCCAACCGCCGCCATGACGCAGTCGGAGTATAGCGCAAGGTGTCGCGCTCCGGCATATTCCGGCGCGCGCTCAGGTGATGCGCAGCGAGCATCGCGGGGTCACGAAGCCGCAGTTTTGCGTGGGCGGAAGTCGTAGAGGGGGACGCCCATCTGTCTGGTCTTGTCGGCGAGGTTGTCGGTGATCCCCGAGCCCGGGAAGACGATCAGCCCGATCGGCACGGTGTCGAGGAGCTGATCGTTGCACTTGAACGGGGCGGCCTTGCCGTGGCGGTTCCACTCCGGCTTGAAGGCAATCTGCGCAACCTTGCGATGGTCGGCCCAGCAGGCGGCGATCTTCTCGGCGCCTTTCGGGCCGCCACCATGCATCAGCACCATGTCGGCATGCTTGGCGTGCACGCGGTCGAGCGCCGCCCATATGGCACGGTGATCGTTGCAATCCGCGCCGCCGGCGAAGGCGATCTTCGGTCCCGCCGGTAAGAGCGTTTCGGTCTCGGCCCGCCGCCGTGCCGCGATGAAGTCGCGGCTGTCGATCACGGCGGCGGTCAGTGTGCGGCGACTGGCGAGCGACCCGGAGTGAGGACGCCAAGTCTGGCCGAGATGCGCCCCGAAGAGTTCGGCGGCTAGGTCACGCATCAGTTCGTATGCGTTGCGCCGTTCTATGAGCGTGACGCCCTGTGCGGTGAGCGCCTCCAATTCGACCGAACGGACTTCGGAGCCGTCCTGTTCGCGCTGGGAGCGCTTCTGGGCTTGTTCGTTGTCGTCGAGGTCGCGTTCAACGCGGGTGCCGGCCCTTTGGAAGAGATTGACAGTCGACCAGAGCAGGTCTTCGAGATCGGGTTCGAGGCGTGTGTCGCCGAGGGCCACGACAAGGGCGTCGAAGATGTCGGTGAGTGCAGCCTGGAGCGCTGTGGGTTCCGGCAGCGGCCTCGGGTCAGGCTCGTCCGTGAAGGGACGATGGCCGTAGAGCTGCAACTCGTCGAGGAGTGCAGCGGTCGGCGATGCGCTATGCGGCTCGTCAGTGTCGGTGGTCGTCATGTCGGGTGGTCTCCCGGCCCTTGAGACCGCGCATCTCGCGGCCTTTCCGGGCGCGCAAGAGCGGGGCCGGATCGGGCCTGCACCGCCGCCATGCGGCGGCCGGAGCGTCAGCGGAGGAGGGCGGAGGCCGCGCGATTTTGCTTCGCGCTGCAAAGCGGGCGGCGGCAGCCGGCATCCATGTCGGGCGCAAGCGCGTGGAGCGCTTGATGAAGGGCGCCGGGCTGGTGGGCGTAAGCCGACGACGCGCCACCCGCACGACGATCCGCGATGCCCGCATGCGGCCGGCCTCCGACCTCGTCGACCGCGACTTCCACGCCGACCGACCCGACCAGCTCTGGGTCGCCGACATCACTTTCGTGCCGACCGGGGCCGGCTTCCTCTATCTGGCCGTCGTGCTGGACGCCTTCTCCCGGCGCATCGTCGGCTGGGCTATGGGCACCGACTTGCGGACCCAACTCGTCCTGGATGCCCTCGACATGGCCTTGGGCCAGCGGCGTCCGACCGACGTGGTCCACCATTCGGATCAGGGGTCTCAATACACGTCCATCGCCTTCGGATTGCGCTGCAAGGAGGCCGGCGTCCGCCCATCGATGGGCTCGGTCGGCGACGCCTACGACAACGCCATGTGCGAGAGCTTTTTCGCCACCCTCGAATGCGAACTGCTCCAACGGCGCAAGTTCGAGACGAAGGCCCAGGCCCGCATGGCCGTCTTCGTCTTCATCGAGGGATGGTACAACCCAGCCCGACGCCATTCGGCGCTCGGCTACCTGTCACCTATCGAGTACGAACGAACCACCCGGGAGGCGCTTGCCAACGCAAGCCCATGACTGTCCACCAAACCGGGGGAACTCCAACTCCAGATCACGGCTTCCGAGCCCTCGACTTCGAGGGACAGGTCGTTGAGGCCCCTGCCCTTTGCCCGAACCTTCGGCCGCTCTCCGGTCTTCGGGTCGCGGACTTTGCCGATCTCCCGGACCAGTCCGTCGCGGGCCTCTTTGGCAATCGCCTTCTCCATTTCGGCGGCAAAGCGGTTCGCCGGAACCTTCCGGCCGCCGACCCTGAATTCGATGCTCATCCCGTCAGTCTCCCAGCTTGTCGCGCATCGCCTTGTTGACCGACTGGCGGCCCACCTTCACGTTCGCGACCGCGCGGCCGTAGGTGTCGCGGGCCACCGTGTCGATGCTCACGGTCTCGCCGCCGATCAGGCCCCGCAGCGCCCTGGTCGCCGCCGGCCCGCCCCGCTCCTTCCGCTCGGGCGCGTCCACATTCGCCAGCCGGATCGGGTTCTTGCGCCCGTCCGTCATGAAGGTGTCTCCGTCGATGACGCGAGTGACACGTTCCTTTCTCGCCATTACGATGGCTCCTTTCCTACATTTCGTGTTCCGGCGCTTTCCGCCGTCGAAGATGTAGGCTCCGCCGCCGCCCTTCCTCGGACATGGGCCGGCCGGATTTTTTTCGTGTCCGAGCCCCCCGCCCCGGAGAGCCTTTCAAGGAGGCGGAGGGAGATCGCCAGTTGCCGGACGATATGACCGCATACCTGACGGACGGGGAACTGAGAGCGGCCCTTGAAGCCCTGTCCGAGGTGGACCTGATCCGCCTGAAGAAGGCCGCGACCCGGCTTGCCGGCGGAACGTCGTTTGCGCCGGACGACCTTATTCACGAGGCTGTCCGCGCTGTCCTGGAGGGACGGCGGAACTGTCCGGCCGGCGTCTGCTTCGCCACGTTTCTGGCCAGCGCCATGCGCAGCATCGTGTCGGCGGCGCGCAAGGCCGCGAAGATCGATCCTCTGGCCCGGCCAGAACCTGGCGATGACGAAGACGGCGACGGCGCGCACATGATCCCGGACAGCGCCCGCACTCCCGAGGAAACCGTCATCGCCGCAGACGAGCACCAGAAGCGCCTCGCGGCGCTTGATGACCTCTTCGCCGACGACGACCAGGCCATGTTCGTCCTTATGGGCGATCTGGACGGCGTTCCGCCGGAAGAAGTCCGGGAGATGGGCGGACTCGACGAAACGAGCTGGAACACCGTTCGCCGCCGTATCAGGAGGAAGATCGAGAAAGCATACCCGGAGGGATGGCGGCCATGACGAACAGAACCGGAGACGCGAAGACGCAGTTGGACCGGCTCGCCGACGCCCTCGTCGATGACATCATGAATGCCTCCGACGAGGACATTCTCGCCGAGACGGCGGAAGATGGCGAAGACCCCAAGGCTGTCGCCGCGCACATGCGAGGCGTCATCGACCGCGCAATGCTTGACGCCGGCAAGGCGAAGATGGCGGCGGCGCGCCGCGCCGTCCGGGAAGCAACCGGTCGTCGCGCGCCGAGTGTCGTTCCGTTGCCCCTGGAGCGCAAACGAGCTCTCGTCTTCGACGCGCTGTCCGAGAACCCTCAGCTTCGCGACAAGCTCACCCAGGCGGCCCGCAAGGGTTCGGAGCTCTCCGAAAGCGACCTGGACGGCATGATCGAGGCGCTTCGCGAGCTCGGGGTCATCTCCGACGACGAGGCGTCCGGATGACGCTCTTCTCGCCCGCTGAGCTTCTGTTGCGCGAGCTCGGCGTCACCGAGCCCGGCGAGATCGACCTGGAAGCCGTGGCCTGGCATGTCGGGGCCACGGTTCGCTGCCGTCTGCTTGACGGCTGCGAGGCTCATATCCTCGGACTCGAAGATCGCGCCGTCATTACCATCAATTGCCGGTCGTCCCGACGTCGGCGCAGGTTCTCTCTCGGCCATGAGCTCGGTCACTGGCGGCACCATAGAGGCCGGTCGGTATGCCTCGCCGACGACATCGCCAATCGCCGGCGCGGGCCGCTTGACCCGGAGCGCGTCGCCGACGGCTACGCCGCCGACCTCCTGATGCCGCGCTATCTCTTCGCGCCGCAGGCCGCGCGCTATCCGCGCATGACCCTGGACCCGGCGCGCGAGCTCGCCGCCGCGTTCAACGTCAGCCTGACGGCTGCGGCCATCCGGTTTGTCGAACTCGGGCCGGCTCCGGCGATGCTTGTGTGTCACGAGCT
>CAZTHL010000161.1:0-4284 GCA_964613585.1 uncultured Mycobacteriaceae bacterium
CTCTCGAGATCGGCGGGCCGGCTCGGATCCCTCTCGGCCGCCGGTGCCACACGCCTGAGGGTTGTGAGATAGCGCACGCCGTGCGGATAGGCCTTCGACCGCGCGCGCTCGAGGATGCTGTCGAGGAGCGCGCGGTAGAGGATCGTTGCGGCCAACGGGTGGTCGTGACCGAGCGCCTCGGCGATCTGCGGGAGGATATGCCAGGCGCGGCCGTCCCATGCTGCCCGATGCGCGACCACCACCCCGGCCGCGTCGTCGAGACGCGACCATTCCATGAAGAACCGGACGGCGGTCAGCGGGTCGGCGTGCGCGCGTGCCAGCGCGAGAGCGCGCTCCTCCGCCTCAATGTCTTCGAAGTCGGGCAGGGCCTTCAGATGCGCGCGGAGGAGGTCTGCGTCCAGCGTCTCCGCGAAGCCCTGCCAGAGCCGCCCGGCCGCCTCGTCGTCGCGGTCCAGCGCCCGGAGGATGCGGGCTTCGAGCAGGAGGCGCGGAGGCGTCGGCCGGTCGGGCATTGAGGCGTGCCCGGGCCGGCCCGGGCGCAGGAGCGGTTCGCGCACCCAGTTCAGCGCCTCGCTGGGGCGGCCGGCGTCGAGCAGCCGGGCGGCGATTCCCGCCGTGTCGCGCGCATGCGCCGGCTTCTCGCGCTCCAGTCGCATGAGGAGGTCGAGATCGCCGCGGGCGCCGGCGATGATCTGGCGCATCTCGCGCCATTGCGACGTCATCGAGTAGTGCCAGCGGTCGGTGGCGCGAGCGCGCTCTTCCTCGTCTCGTCGGTCGATGCGCGATGCAAGCTCGGCTTCCCAGTCGTCGAGGACCGGCTTCGGCAGAGGCGGCGCGACCGCCTCGGTCACATCGACGAGGTAGCCGTGCGAGGTCTCGCCGAGTACTGCCATGATCCGCTCCGGCAGCGCCGCGGCATCTTGCGCGGCCAGCCGTTCGGTGACCGACCCAACAGCCTCGATGGCCTGATAGTAGACGTGCTGGACGGAGCCATTCGAGTCGTCGACCCGTTCGAAGACCGTCTCGTGGGTTGAGACGAAGCGCAGCAGCCGATCGGCGGCAAGGTCCGGGGCCGGCCCAGCAAGCTCGCTTTCGATGGTGTCTACCACGCTTTGCAGATCGTCGCGGAAGGCCCGCGCCTTGTCCCAGTCGACGATGCTCTTCGCCCGCTCCAGCCCGGCAAGGCGCCGGTCGATGATCTTCGCGACCGCCTGCGGACCGGCGAGCCCTGCGAGCGCGGCGGTCACCTGGCGCTTGAACGCGGCGTTGCCCTCGATCTCGTCCAGCACGAGACGGGCGAGCTTATCGACACCGAGCGCCTTCAGGTTCTCGAGGGTGATCGATGTCCTGGTCGCCATGAGCAAGTCTCGCTCAGACCGCTGCGCATCGGTGCAGAAAGCGCGCGAGCTCCGAACAGTTGAGCGGAGCGCTCATGTCGCGACCCATGGATCAATGACTTCGATGCCGCATCCCTCGAAGTCCTTTGCGTTCCGTGTGGCGATGGTCGCATCGTGAGCGTGACCGACGGCGGCGATCTGGCAGTCGAACTGGCTGATCGGCCGGCCGGCAGCGCGGCGCCCGGCTGCGATCGTCGCATAGACGCTGGCCGCCGCGCCATCGAAGGGCAGAATGCGCCCGCGGAAATCCTCGCGGAGCATCGCGTCGATGGCTTCCGCAAGATCGTCGCGCCGTTTGCCGTCCGCCATGATCGCGACGCCGGTTCGAAGCTCGGCCTCGCTGACCGCGATGAGGTAGACTTGGCTGCCATCTTGTTGGGCGAGCCACGCCTCAACGCGCGGCTCCGGCGTCGGGCGCAGCAGCTCCGAGACGACGTTGGTGTCGAGGATAACCACGGGCGCGGCCGATCAGTCGAAACGGGGCGGTTCGCGCATCGGCTCGCGCTCGGGCAGGACGAGTTCCAGCCCACCGAGCGGCGCGACCCGCGCGCGGATCGCGCTGGCGAGATTGCGCGGCGGAGGGGTTTCGCCGACCGCATTGCGCAGGATCTCCCGGACCTCCTCCTCCATCGAGCGGCCGTGCTCGGCGGCACGCACGCGGAGCCGGCGCTTCAGCTCGTCCTCGAGATTGCGGATCGTGATGCTTGCCATCCGGGCATGCTCCCTACCACCTGTCCTGAAAGATGGGCCATGATTGCAATGCAATCAACTGATCTTGTGGGGCGCTGTCCGCGAAAGCTGGCCACGGACCGTGCTCCAGTGTGAGCGCGGCTACCGCCGATCCCGTATGCAGATCGGCGGCGGGTTGGTTATGGCGCCGCCAGGGGCAGCGCCACCCGATTGCGCAAGGGGCCTCCACCGGGGCGACAGCCCGCCGCTCAGCGGCGCGCTCCGGCGAGCAGACGCACAACTTGAGCCGACACCTCGTCCGCGCCGGCGACGAGCTGGTCGTCGGCGAGATGGGTGTAGCGATGCGTGCTCGCGAGGTGGCGGTGGCCGAGGAGGTGGCTGACCATGAAGCGCGGCTCGTTGGTCATGGTGGCCTGGCTCGCATAGGTGTGGCGCAGATCGTGGAGCCTGAAACCCTCCGGCAGCTTGGCCTGAGTGCGGATGATGCCCCAGACGCGCCGGATGGATTGGCGGGGCCGGCCGGGCCGGCTCCGGCAGGGGAAGACGTAGCCCCGGCGCCGGCGCTGCCGGTAAGAGGCGAGAAAGGAACGAGCAGGCTTCGAGAGTGGGACGGTGCGGGGGCCGGTCTTGCTGTCCTCGAGCTCGAGCCGATCGGGCTTCACGTCCTCCCAGCGGAGCCGGAAGATTTCGCCGGGGCGACAGGCCGTCAGCAGGATCATTCGCACGATCCCCGTCTCGATCGGGAATTCCTCGCTGTACCGATCGAGCGTGCGGCCGAGCCGGTTGAGCTCTGCCACGGTCAGCGTGCGCCCCACCGCGCCCGGGCGGTTCTTTCGGATGGAGGCGGTCGGGTCGGGCGCGTCCGGGTCGAGGACACCGGTCCGCCGGGCCTCGCCCAGCATCCCGCGCAGGAGACTGAGCGCCCGGTTCGCAGCGCCAGGCGATCGCCGTGAGAGGGTGTAGAACCAGTCCGCGACCGCTGCCGCCGAGATCGCGTCGAGGCGCGATGTGCCGAAGGCGGGGAGGAGATGCGCCTTCATGTAGGTGTCGAAGCTTCGGATGGATGACGGCTTGCACCGGGCTGCAAGCCGCCCGCGGTGATCCCGGACGTACACTCGAAAGAGGGGTGTGGTGCGGGCCGCCGTCCGAGCTTTCTCGACCGACGCCGGGACCGACCCGGCCGCGAGGCGGCGCGCCTCGACGACCGGGATCGTTGCGGCGGAGCCAAGCGTGGTGCGTCGCTGCTTGCCGTCCTCGGTCCGGCGCAGCACCCAGGTCTTCGCGCCCGAGGCCCTGACCCGCAACAGAAGGCCCGGGCGCACTGCATCGGCGATCACGATCTCGGTCGTGTCGCGCGCCGCAGCGCGGCGGACGAGCGCGTCCGTGAGGACGACGGCGCCGGGCTTGACGATCTGCTCCTGCCAGCTCATGCGCGCGCCCTCCCGCCACGGATCTGCATGGCGCGCCGGGCGGCCTCGACCGACCGCCGGAAGGTCGCCTCGTCGAGGCCCTCGCGGGCGCAGAACTCCGGCAGCCCAACCCTCCCGGCCAGGAACCGCTTGACGGCGGGATCGGTGTAGACGGGGACCTTCTGGCGTCGCTGCGGGAAGGTGGCCTTCCGCTTCGGCGGCCGTCTCTTGCCGAGCGACTTGTCGAGATGGGCGCCAACCCGCTCGGCTGCTGCAGAGACGTCCTCTTCGGACAGATGGGCATAGGCCGCCGTCGTCTCGAGATCGCGGTGGCCGAGGAGGCCGGCGAGCACACGCTCGGTGATGCCGGTCTCGACGGCGACGGTCGCGAAGCCGTGACGAAGATCGTGGAGCCGCAGCCACGGGAGCCCGGCCGCTTGGCGGGTCCTGAGCCAGAAGGCCGTCAACTCCGCATCGATGCTGCCGTCCCGCTTGCCCGGGAAGACGCGCGGCGACGATGTGCGGGGCAGGGCGGCAAGAAGCCGGCATACCTCCTTCCCCAGCCAGAGTGTTCGCGGTCCGCTCTTGCTCTCGGGCAGGAGCGCGCGGTCTCGCTGCACCCAATCCCATTCGAGCCCGACAGCCTCGCCCCGCCGGCAGCCGGTGAGCGCGATGAAGCGGACGATGCCGACCAGCACCGGCGCGGCCTCCTCGCGCTGAGCCAGCACCGCACCGAGCCGCGCCCAGTCAGCGCGACCGAGCCGCTGCGCCTTGAACCCGGTCTTGCG
>CAZTHL010000162.1:0-3943 GCA_964613585.1 uncultured Mycobacteriaceae bacterium
CGGTGATCGCCGACGGCGGCATCAAGTATTCGGGCGATCTCGCCAAGGCGATCGCCGCCGGCGCCGACGCCGCCATGATCGGCTCGCTGTTCGCCGGCACCGACGAGGCGCCGGGCGAGGTCGTGCTGTACCAGGGCCGCTCCTACAAGTTCTACCGGGGTATGGGCTCGGTCGGGGCCATGGCGCGCGGCTCGGCCGACCGCTACTTCCAGCAGGAGGTCTCGGACAGCCTGAAGCTGGTGCCCGAGGGCGTGGAGGGCCGGGTGCCCTATCGCGGCCCGGTGGCCAACGTCCTGCACCAGCTGGTCGGCGGGCTGAAGGCGGCCATGGGCTACACCGGGTGCGCCACAATCGCCGAGATGCACGCCCGCTGCGAGTTCCTGCGCATCAGCAATGCCGGACTGCGCGAGAGCCATGTCCACGATGTGACGGTCACCCGCGAGGCGCCGAATTACCGCGATACACCGTAGAATACCGCGGTCTTGCCTGGACTTGGGAACACCCGCAACATTTTCGAAAACTTTTTGCCGCCCGGCAAAGTTCCCCTTAATAAATATTTTTGGTCCATGAAATTCTGAGTGTACGGCTGGGCTTAAAGGGTGTTAAGCTTAGTATAATTGGGTGGACGTGCGATGGCCTCGGCCGGCGTCCCTTCAAGGCTCGAGCGAGAGAGGACATTCGCCTTGCCGATGGTGCGGGTTGGCGGGCGCCGGCGAGCGGTGCGGCGCCTCCGGCGATCGACCTGGGGAACCGGGGCAGGTGTCCGAACCGCGGCAAACGGCCAGTGAGCAAACCGTACCATCCCCTTCTGGAGTTGCTAGATTATGCCTGTCCGCCGCGCCCGTCCGTCCCTGGGCGTTGCCCGTTCCAACGTCTCCGCCGTTGTCAAGTGGTTCAACCCAACGAAGGGCTTCGGTTTCGTCCAGCTTGACGATGGATCGCCCGACGCCTTCCTGCACATCTCGGTGGTCGAGCAGACCGGCCATCGGGAGCTGACCGAGGGCACCTCGATCGTCTGCGACCTTGCCGAAGGTGGTCGCGGGCTGCAGGTGGCCGCCATCCACAGCGTCGATCTCGCCAGCGCCCCGATTGGCGGGGCGGCGCGGCCGGGCGGCGGCTTCGGAGCCGGCGGCCCCGGCATGGGCCCGCCCGGGCCCGGCGAGGAGCTCGAAGGCACCGTCAAGTTCTTCAACGCCGAGAAAGGCTTCGGCTTCGTCACGCCGACCGACGGCAGCAAGGACGTGTTCGTCTCGGCGCGCACCCTGCAGCGCGCCGGCCTGCCCACGCTCGACGCCGAGCAGCGGGTGCGCATGACCGTGCGCCGCGGCCAGAAGGGACCCATGGCACAGACCATCGAGCTGCTGTAGCGAGGCGGTACGCCGACGCCGAGTCGTCGGTCGACCTCGGCTTGGATGAGGGCATCGTCCGGGCCGGTTCAACCGGGTCGGGCGTCGGGCTTGGCCGCTGACGAGTGTCGCCACGGTGACCCCGTCCGCCCGCATCGCCGCGGTCATCGAGCTGCTGGGCGAGATCGCGTCGACGCCGCGTCCGGCCGACGGCGTCGCCGCGCGCTATATGCGCGAGCGCCGCTTCATCGGCGCCAAGGACCGCCAGGCGATCGCCGGCCACGTCTTCGCCCTGCTGCGCCGCCATGCCCGCCTCGGCTGGTGGCTGGACCGCGCCGGGCCGGTCGGCGATGCCGCGCGCGGCCGCGTCGTCGCCGATCTCGTCCTGATGCGCGGCTGGAGCACGCCCGCCCTGGTCGCCCTGTTCGACGGCCGGCGCCACGGCCCCGCCCGTCTCGACGACCGGGAGATCGCCTTCGCCCGCCGCCTCGAGGGCCGGCCGCTCGACGACCCGGCCATGCCCGAGCGGGTCCGTCTCGAGTGCCCCGACTGGGCCGAGGCGCCGCTGCGCAGGGCCTGCGGCGCCGGCTTTCGCGAGGCGTTGACGGCGCTGCTCGACGAGGCGCCGCTCGATCTGCGTGTCAACACCCTCAAGACCGGGCGCGAGACCGCGCTCGCCGCGCTCGGCCGGGCCGGGCTCGAGGCCGTGCCGACCCCGCTGTCGCCGCTCGGCCTGCGCCTCGGCCGCCGGCGCGCGCTCGGCGACCTCGCCCTCTACCGCGACGGCGCGGTCGAGGTGCAGGACGAGGGCTCCCAGCTCGTCGCGCTCTTGACCGACGCCCGGCCGGGCATGCAGGTGCTCGACCTGTGCGCCGGGGCCGGCGGCAAGGCGCTGGCGCTGGCTGCCGCCATGGCGAACAAGGGCCGGGTCGTCGCCGGCGACGTCTCCGAGGGCCGGCTCGAGCGCGCGCGCGAGCGGGTGCGCCGCGCCGGCGCGGACAATGTCGAGCTGCGCGCCATCGGCCCCGACCGGGACCCGTGGCTGAAGCGCCAGGGCGGGCGCTTCGACCGGGTGCTGGTCGACGCGCCGTGCAGCGGCGTCGGCGCCTGGCGGCGCAACCCGGACGCCCGCTGGCGCCCGTTCGACCTTGCCGGGATGACCGCCACCCAGGACCAGATCCTGGCCGGCGCGGGCGCCTTGGTTCGGCCCGGCGGCCGGCTCGTCTACGCCACCTGCTCGCTGCTGCCGGACGAGAACGAGGACCGGGTGGCGCGCTTCCTCGGCGCGCAGCCCGGCTTCCGGCTGGAGCCGGTCGACCGGGTCTGGCACGAGGCCGTGGGCACGATCGGGCCCGGCGACGGCGAGACGCTGACGCTCACCCCGGCGCGCCACGGCACCGACGGCTTCTTCGTCGCCGTGCTGGAGCGCGCCTGAGCTTGTGCCGGCGGGCGCGCTTGCCTAGCTTGCCGGCCTGCCGTCCCGCACAGCATCGGTATCCCGTGGCCATGCCGCTTCCCGCGACGGACCCCGCCGGCCCGTCCCCCACGCTCAGCGAGGCCGAGGCCCCGGGCCGCGCCCACGACCGGGTCCTGATCATCGACTTCGGCAGCCAGGTGACCCAGCTCATCGCGCGCCGGGTGCGCGAGAGCGGGGTCTACAGCGAGATCTGGCCCTATGACCGGGTGACGGACGAGCGGGTGCGCGCCTTCGCGCCCAAGGCCGTGATCCTGTCCGGCGGCCCGGCCTCGGTCACCGAGCGCGGCACGCCGCGCGCCGCGCCGGCGGTCTACCGGCTCGGCGTGCCGGTGCTCGGCATCTGCTACGGCCAGCAGACCCTGTGCGCCCAGCGCGGGGGCGCGGGCGAGGCGGCCGACCACCGCGAGGTCGGCCGGGCCGAGCTCGAGATCCGCGCGCCGAGCCCGCTGTTCGCGGGCATCGCCGCGCCCGGCGAGCGCCGGCCGGTGTGGATGAGCCACGGCGACCGGGTCACCGGCCTGCCGCCCGGCTTCCGCGCCATCGCCGTCAGCGACAACGCGCCGTTCGCCGCCATCGCCGATGAGGACCGGCGCGTGTACGGCGTGCAGTTCCACCCGGAGGTGGCGCACACGCCGATGGGCGCGGCCTTGCTGCGCAACTTCACCCACGCCATCGCCGGCTGCCGCGGCGACTGGACCATGGCGGCGTTCCGGGCCGAGGCGGTGGCGAAGATCCGCCGGCAGGTGGGCGACGGCCGGGTCGTGCTCGGCCTGTCCGGCGGGGTCGACAGCGCAGTCGCCGCCGTGCTGATCCACGAGGCGATCGCCGAGCGCCTGACCTGCATCTTCGTCGATCACGGCCTGCTGCGCGAGGGGGAGGGGGAGGAGGTGGTCGGCCTGTTCCGCGACCACTACAACATTCCGCTCGTGCATGCGCGCGAGGAGGCGCGGTTCCTGGAGCGGCTCGCCGGCGTCGAGGATCCGGAGGCCAAGCGCAAGGCGATCGGCGCCACCTTCATCGAGGTGTTCGAGGAGGCGGCGGCGCGCCTGGAGGGCGTCCGCTTCCTGGCCCAGGGCACGCTCTACCCGGACGTGATCGAGAGCGTGTCGGTGGCGGGCGG
>CAZTHL010000163.1:0-3852 GCA_964613585.1 uncultured Mycobacteriaceae bacterium
CGGGCGAAGGCCGGCCGGCGGTGACAAGCGGCGGCCCCGGTGACGGCACACGCAACGCGGGCGCGCCGCCGCCGACCAGGGGCGGGCCCGGTGCGCGAGCTGCCTTGTGCCATGCCCCCCGCCCCGGCGCAACAAGGCGGCGGCGCGGCGCGATCACGCGGCCCCGCCGTGCGACAGGCTCCTGCGGGGCCGGCGGAGCGACGCGTTACCGGGCCAAAGGGCTCGCATCGGCGGCTCGGAACACGGTCGCCCGGTGGCCCCGGAGAAAGAGCATGTGCGGCTTCAGGAGCCCTCGGAGCGCCGGCAGCTGGTCCAGACGAAGCCGCGCGCGATCCGCCCTGCTCAGCGTTGCCGAGACAAGAAGCTTGCCGTCATCGGCGAAGGAGATCAGCCCGGCGTCGAAGGCCGCGTCGAGGTGGGCGGCCAGCAGCAGGCCGTTGTGCACGTCGAGCCGCTCAGCATCGGTCTCGCAGGCGGCCCAGGGCTTGATATGGCTGGCGCGCAACAGGCGCGGGTGCGTAACGCCGCTGAGCGGGCACGCGGCGCCCCAATAATCCAGCAGCGCGTCCTTGAACACGTCCTGGCCGATACGCTCGACAGCAAGCCGCTCTTCTTCGGTCGTCGTCGGCAGGGAACGGATCTGCTCCAGGAAGCGGTCCAGCGGCGCGGTCGGCAGGCTGCGGACGAGGCGGAGCAGCCGCCGGAGGATCGGCCCCAGCTCGTCGACCGCCACCGTTGTGCCGCCGTCCGGCCGGCGCAAGGGGGCGATGCCGTGCTCGGAGCCGAGTTCCGCCATGACGCCGTCATGGGCGAGCCCGACCAGCCATCGCGGCTCGAGCCGCGCGATCCAGAGGCGGTAGGGACAGGTCAGTCCGGTGAAGACGGCCCAATCATCCTCGGGTGGCTGCGGCAGGCCGAAGCCGTTGTCCTCGGTCAACCGCTCGAACTCCAGGCGCTGCACGGGGCTCAGCGGCCCGGGCGTCCCGTCAGGCGGCGAGGCCGAGCTCCGCCAGCAGGGTCTCCGCCCGCGCGATGTTGGCGTCCGTCGCCTTGACCGGCTTGCGCCGGCGCAGTGCGGTCTTCCAGTCGGTCACCTTTTCCGCGGTTCTCAGCCAGTCTATCGTGGCCGCCAGCTCCAGGATGAGCGAGGGATGGGCCTTCAGCCTCGCCACCACGGTCCGCGCCTGATCGGCGGGAATCCCGGCCAGGCTGTCGCGATCGGATGCCGTCGGCGCCGCCTGGCGGAAGCGGCTGTAGACCGTGCCCATGCTGGTGTCGCGGAACTCCTCGTCAATCTGATCAAGGTCGACCGCCCTGTTGAGCGCCTCGGCCAGATCCCGGCTGAACGGGCCGTAATGATGATAGATGAAGGTCAACGTCTCCCGGCCCGACAGCTTCTGGAGCAGATACGCGATCTTCTGCAGGCGGATACGGCCGTCGATCGCCCCGCCGCCGGCCGCGAACAGCTCAAACAGATATTCTTCCGCCGTCATATGCCGATCATCGTCCTGTCGTGGCGATCCGCCGGGCGGTCTCGAAATTGTCGTCATCCAGGAAATAGTATCGGATCATCGTTTGATCCTTCATGATTTTGCCGCTGATGAGGGTGTCGCCAAAGCGCGTGATCTCCAGCGGGCCCGTCGTGCCGCGAATCCGAATCATCGTGTGCTCCTTGGCGGGGTTGCCGTCCAGAGCCTTGTAAAGATTTATCGAAGCCGAGTCGCGAAAGACACGCTCACCCAGCTGCGCGGCGAAGCGCTCCCGAAGCTTGTCGTCCGTGCCGCGCGCCGCGGTCGGGTTCGCCTGGTGATGCGAGAGAAGGTCCAGGCACCGTGCCCGCTCCCGATGAAGCAAGCGCGTCGCCAGCTCCCGCGGGCGCTTGCTCGAGCAGCGACTGAGCCGCTCGATCAATCCCCAGACCATCAGGTCATCGATCCTAGCGTAGTCCTCGAGCCCATTTTCCTTATCGGCGGTCAGAAAGCGGACCAGCGGGTGCTCCGGCTCAATCCCGACCGCCGCCGCGTTGCCGGGCGACCCGAGCCAGCAGATCAGCGCGCGGACCACCTGCTCGAAGCCGCGGGTCGCCTTGTGCAGGTAGACGCTGCTGTAGAGCCGATAGCGCGCGATCAGGAAATCCTCCGCTGCGGCGCGCGCCTTCTCGGCAAAGGCGAAGGTCAGCACGGATCCATCGTCCTGTTCGTCCTCCTCTTCCGTGCTCAGCGGAACGGCTTCCGCGATAAGGTTGTCGAGCAGCCATTCAATGTCGACGGCGCCGGACCCCGTGCCGGTCATGTACCGGTCGCGCACCAGATAATCCAGGCGGTCGGCGTCGAACGAGCTGGACAGCACTGCATGATATATGTCCGACGGATCCTCGGCCTGGATCAGCTCGGCGATCTTCTCCGGAAGCGACGCGTCGTGCTCCTCCAGGATCCTCCGGATCGAGGATTGGGGATGGCGGACGAGCAGCGCGCTCAGTCGCTCGTGCTTCAGGAACTCGCCGACCCGGCCCTGCTGCGTGCTCAGTGCCTCCCGGGCGCCCTCGAAGATGTGACTGAACGGGCCGTGACCGACATCGTGGAGCAGGGCGGCGAGACGCACGGCCTTGGCCCGTTCTTCCCGCTCCGTCGGGCCTTCCATGGATCCGCCGATCCGCTCGACGATTGCCAGCAGCCGCCGGGCATTATGATAGACGCCGAGCGAATGAGCGAAGCGGCTGTGGGTGGCGCCGGGGAACACGAGGTCGCTCACGCCGAGCTGGCGGATCCGGCGCAGGCGCTGGAACTCGGGCGTGTTGATCAGGCGCCAAGCCAGCTGGTCGATCTCGTCCTTCTCGTCGAAGACGATCAGGTCGTGGATGGGGTCGCGCACGCGCTGGGTTCTGGCCGTCATGGCGCCACCCCTTCCAGCGCGTGATAGGCGGCGAGCACCAGGCGCCGGATGCGGTACTCGCCGAAGTGGGCGATCTCCTTATCGCGCAGGCCGCGGAAGGCCTCCGGCGGGTAGTCGGGTCCATGGGTGTCGGCGGGGTCGAGGACGTAGCGAAGCTCGTCCCGCGGCAGCCTGTACTTGCGGGCGAAGAAGCCGTCCAGCTCGGCGCGTAACTGGGCCCGGCGCTCCGGGTTCCAGGGGAACGGCAGGCCGCTATGCCCCAGATCCTCGGCCCAGGGGCGCATGGCGTGGCTGGTGTAGGTCAACTCGACGACGCGCGGCGCGAGGAAGTCGAGGTCAGCGGCGGCGAAAACGGTCGGGGGGAGCACCGGCAGCTGTTGGGCAATGAACAAGGTCAAGTGAGTCCTCCCCCTTTGTCGCTGCGGCAGGCTCGGAGATGCGCTCCTACGCCACGCTGCAAGCTCGGCGGGGGTTGATTGACTCGTATTAGGTGCAAAGAAAGGCTTATCAATCGATAGGGAAATTCCGTCTATGCTCTCCGGTGGCTTGAGGCGACGCGATGGCCCCCTTTTCGGCACGCTCTGGCCGTGCGCCCGGAACACGTTGGAGTGCAAATGATCCTGGTGTATGGCAACGATACTGGCGAACCGCCGGGGGCGGCATGGACGTCCCGCCCGCTCCGTGTCGAGCGGGCATCGGCGTGGCCGATCCACTGGGCGATGTCCTCAAAATCGCCCAACGTTCCTGAACACTCGACGCCACGCGGTGCTGGCCGTGCGCCGCCCGCCAAAGGACATCCGCGATGTTCCCGCGTGCTGAGGGTAAGCGGCTTGCCGGAGCGACCGCCCGTAGTTCGGCAGCAGCCCGTGCGGCGATCGATCGTCCGCGAAGGCGGTGTGCCCAAGCTCGTGCGCGGCTCCAGGGCGCGTGCGGGTATTTGGCCCAGCGGGAAGTGAACCG
>CAZTHL010000164.1:0-3818 GCA_964613585.1 uncultured Mycobacteriaceae bacterium
GGGTCAGGTGCTGGCGAAGCCGGGCTCGATCACGCCGCACACGAAGTTCAAGGCGGAAGCCTACGTCCTCACGAAGGAGGAGGGCGGTCGTCACACCCCCTTCTTCACCAATTACCGGCCGCAGTTCTACTTCCGGACGACGGATGTGACCGGCGTCGTGACGCTGCCCGAGGGCACCGAGATGGTGATGCCGGGGGACAACGTCACCCTCAACGTGGAGCTGATCGCCCCGATCGCCATGGACGAGGGTCTGCGCTTCGCGATCCGCGAGGGCGGCCGCACCGTCGGCGCCGGGGTTGTTGCCTCGATCATCGAGTGACCGGGGACGCCCGGCCGGTGCCGCCTCGCTGAGCTGATCGCGGCGCCGGCACGGGGGCGCGGGTCGACGACCGCCCGGGGCGATGACCCGGGGCGGATCAGGAATTCCGGGGCCGTGAGCAGCGGCAACCGGACAGGGTCTTCACCGCGGGGCGATGGCAGGTCGCCAGCCCGCTGGGTTGCTCTTTGCGCCTACTCGGCTCCTCGAGGCCAGTGGCGATCAAGGACGACCCGAGACGCTTTGAGATGCGAAGTCGGAAAGGGCCGGACCGGGGATTGGTCCAGGAACGATTGAACAACGATGGAAAACCAGAATATCCGCATTCGCCTTAAGGCGTTCGATCATCGGGTCCTGGATCAGTCCACGGGCGAGATCGTCAACACGGCCAAGCGCACGGGCGCGCGGGTGCGCGGCCCGATCCCGCTGCCGACCCGGGTCGAGCGGTACACGGTGCTGCGCTCGCCGCATATCGACAAGAAGTCGCGCGAGCAGTTCGAACTGCGCACGCACAAGCGGCTGCTCGACATCGTCGATCCTACGCCGCAGACGGTCGATGCCTTGATGAAGCTCGACCTCGCGGCCGGCGTCGACGTCGAGATCAAGCTCTGAACGGACACCGACGATGCGAACCGGCGTGATCGCCAAGAAGCTCGGCATGACCCGCATGTTCGATGCGGAGGGTCAGCATGTGCCGGTGACGGTGCTGCAGATGGACGGCTGCCAGGTTGTCGCGCAGCGCACCGTCGCCCGGGACGGCTACACCGCGCTCCAGCTCGGCGCCGGCCGCGCCAAGGTCAAGAATGTCACCAAGCCGATGCGGGGGCATTTCGCCAAGGCGCAGGTCGAGCCGAAGTTGAAGCTTGTGGAGTTCCGGGTCAGCGAGGATGCCCTGCTGGAGATCGGCGATCAGATGCGCGCCGATCACTTCGTCGCCGGCCAGAGGGTCGACGTGACCGGGAGCTCGATCGGCAAGGGCTTCGCCGGCGCCATGAAGCGGCACAATTTCCGCGGCATGGAGGCGACGCACGGGGTCTCCGTCGTGCACCGGGCGCATGGCTCGACCGGTCAGAACCAGGACCCGGGCAAGGTCTTCAAGGGAAAGAAGATGGCCGGGCATCAGGGGGCCGAGCGGGTCACCGTTCAAAACCTTGCCGTGGTGTCGGTCGATGCGGAGCGCAACCTGATCCTGGTGCGCGGCGCCGTGCCGGGGGCGGCCGGAGGCTGGGTGCTGGTGCGCGATGCGGTCAAGCGGCCCTTGCCCGAGGGCGTGCCCTTTCCCGGCGCGGTGACCAAGGGCGGTGAGGGCGCCGACATTGCGTCGAGCGGGCCCGAGGCGGGCGACGGCGCCGACGTGGCGGCGGACGCGGCGCCGGCGGACGAGGCGACGGCGCCGGGTGATGCCGTGACGGACACCGGCGAGGCCGCTCCGGCCACGCCTGGGGGCACGGAGGGCGACAATTCCGGCGCCGGCGAGGCGGAGAAGGGCTGAGCGATGAAGCTCCCGGTCAGGACATTGGACAACGACGACGCCGGCGAGATCGAGCTCGACGACGGGGTGTTCGGCGTGCCGGCGGCGCGGCCCGATCCAAAGACCCGGGAGCCGAAGGATCAGCGCACGGCGCTTCTGCACCGCGTGGTGACGTGGCAGCTGGCCCGGCGGCGCGCCGGTACCCACAAGACCCGCACGGTCAGCGAGATCTCCGGCACGACCAAGAAGCCGTTCAAGCAGAAGGGCACCGGCCGGGCTCGCCAGGGCTCGAACCGCTCGGTGCAGTTCCGCGGCGGTGCCGTGGCGCATGGTCCGGTGCCCCGGGATCACGGCTTCGACCTGCCGAAGAAGGTCCGCAAGCTGGCGCTGCGGCACGCCCTGTCGAGCAAGGTCGAGGAGGGCAGGCTGATCGTCCTCGACCGGCTCGCCACGGAGGATCACAAGACCAGGGCGATGGCGGCGCGGCTGAAGGCGCTCGGGATCGAGTCGGCGCTGATTGTCGACGGCGACGAGGTCGACGGGACCTTTCGCCTGGCGGTCGGCAACCTGCCGCGCATTGACGTGCTGCCGCAGCTGGGCGCCAACGTCTACGACATCCTGCGCCATGACACCCTGGTGCTGAGCCGGGACGCGGCGCACGCGCTGGAGGCGCGCCTGCGATGAGAGCGCCACGCAAGAGATCGCTGAGCGACGAGCAGATCTACGACGTGATCCGCTCGCCGGTCATCACGGAGAAGGCGACGCAGATCTCCGAGCACCGCCAGGTCACCTTCCGGGTCCCGCTCGAGGCGACCAAGCCGGAAATCAAGGAGGCGGTGGAGCGTCTCTTCGAGGTCAAGGTCGACGCGGTGAACACCTTGCGGCGCAAGGGCAAGACCAAGCGGTTCCGCGGCATCCGCGGCCGGCGGTCGGACGAGAAGAAGGCGATCGTGACCCTGGCCGAGGGCTACCAGATCGACGTGACCTCCGGCCTGTAGCGCTGAGGACGACGCCATGGCTTTGAAGAAGCACAATCCGGTCACGCCGGGATCGCGCCAGCTGGTGCTGGTTGACCGGTCGGGCCTGCACAAGGGCGAGCCCGTCAAGCGCCTGACCGAGGGGCTGACGAAGAAAGGCGGGCGCAACAACACCGGGCGCATAACGGCGCGCCGCATCGGCGGCGGCCACAAGCGCCTTTACCGCTTGGTCGACTTCAAGCGGCGCAAGTTCAACGTCTGGGGCACGGTCGAGCGGCTCGAGTACGATCCGAACCGCACGGCGTTCATCGCGCTGGTGCGCTACGAGGACGGCGAGCTCAACTATATTCTGGCGCCGCAGCGTCTGGCGCCGGGCGACCGGGTGATCGCCGGCGAGCGGGTCGACATCAAGCCGGGCAACGCGTTGCCGCTTCGCTCGATCCCGGTCGGCACGGTGGTTCACAATGTGGAGCTCAAGCCGGGCCGGGGCGGCCAGCTGGCGCGGGCCGCCGGCAGCTATGTCCAGCTTGTCGGCCGCGACATGGGCTATGCCCAGATCAAGCTCGGCTCGGGCGAGCTGCGGCGGGTGCGCGGCGAATGCATGGCCACGATCGGCGCGGTGTCGAACCCCGATCAGGCCAACATCAGCCTCGGCAAGGCCGGGCGCCAGCGCTGGCTGGGCAAGCGTCCGTCGGTGCGGGGCGTGGTGATGAACCCGGTCGATCACCCCCATGGCGGCGGCGAGGGCCGTACCTCCGGCGGCCGTCATCCGGTCACGCCGTGGGGCAAGCCGACCAAGGGCCACAAGACCCGCAACAACAAGGCGACGGACAAGTACATCATCCGTCGCCGCGGCCGTAAGTGAGGGAACGCCATGGCGCGTTCGATCTGGAAGGGGCCGTTCGTCGACGGCTATCTGCTGAAGAAGGCCGCCGCGGCGCGCGCGTCCGGGCGCAACGAGGTGCTCCGCAACTGGTCCCGGCGCTCGACAATCCTGCCGCAGTTCGTGGGCCTGACCATCGGCGTCTACAACGGCCACAAGATCTTGCCCGTG
>CAZTHL010000165.1:0-2417 GCA_964613585.1 uncultured Mycobacteriaceae bacterium
GCCACCACCAGTCGCAGCACACCAACGCGCTGGACGAGGCGCTGGCGCTGCCCACCGACTTCAGCGCGCGCATCGCCCGCAACACCCAGCTGTTCCTGCAGCAGGAGAGCGGCACCACCAAGGTGATCGACCCCTGGGGCGGCAGCTACTACGTGGAGCGGCTCACCCAGGAGTTGGCGCGCCGCGCCTGGGCCCATATCGAGGAGGTCGAGGGCACCGGCGGCATGGCCAAGGCCATCGAGGCCGGCATCCCCAAGATGCGCATCGAGGAGGCGGCGGCCCGCACCCAGGCGCGCATCGACAGCGGCCGGCAGACCGTGGTCGGCGTCAACAAGTACCGGCTCGACCGTGAGGACGCGGTCGAGGTCCTGAAGGTCGACAACTCGGCTGTGCTGCGCGAGCAGGTCGAGCGGCTGCAGCAGCTGCGCGGCGACCGCGACGAGGCCGTGGTGCAGCAGAAGCTTGAAGCGCTGACCAAATCGGCCGAGACCGGCGAGGGCAACCTGCTGGGGCTGGCCGTCGAGGCGGCGCGGGAGAAGGCCAGCGTCGGCGAGATCAGCCTGGCGCTTGAGAAGGTGTGGGGCCGGCATCAGGCGGTCATCCGCACCATCACCGGCGTCTACAGCCGGGAGGTCGGAGAGAACGCGGACTCCATGGAGCGGGTGCATAAACTCGTCACCGAGTTCGAGGAGCGCGAGGGACGGCGCCCGCGCATCCTGGTCGCCAAGATGGGCCAGGACGGGCACGACCGCGGGCAGAAGGTGATCGCCACGGCGTTCGCGGATCTGGGCTTCGATGTCGACATTGGCCCGTTGTTCCAGACCCCGGAGGAGAGCGCGCGCCAAGCGGTGGAGAACGACGTCCACATCGTCGGCGTCAGCTCGCTGGCCGCCGGCCATCTCAGCCTGGTGCCGGCGCTCAAGGCCGAGCTTGAGAAGCAAGGCCGCGAAGACATCATGATCGTGGTCGGCGGCGTGATCCCGCCGCAGGACTACGACGCGCTTTACCGGGCCGGCGCCACGGCGATCTTCCCGCCGGGCACGGTGATCAGCGAGGCGGCGGCCGACCTGCTCGAGCGCTACATGAACCCGCCGGGCGCCACGCCCAAGGCCGCGGAGTAGGCTCCGAGGGGACGGACATATCGCAGGTGCCGCTGTCGCAATCCCTTGCCGCCTATCCACCCGCCGGGGACGGCCGCGCCGTCGCGCCTCGGCGGGTTTACACCGTCGATGACATCGCCGAAGGGGTGCGCGTCGGCAACCGGGCGCTGATCGGCCGGGCGATCACCATGGTCGAGAGCCGCAACCCGGAGCATCAGCGCGTGGCGCAGGAGGTGCTGCTGCGCCTGCTGCCCCATGCCGGGGGCGCCCAACGGGTCGGCATCACCGGCGTGCCCGGGGTCGGCAAGTCGACCTTCATCGAGGCGCTGGGACTGAAGCTGGTCGAGGCCGGGCACCGGGTGGCGGTGCTGGCGGTCGACCCGACGTCGAGCCGCTCGGGCGGCAGCATCCTCGCCGACAAGACCCGGATGGAGCGGCTGTCGATCCACCCCTCCGCCTTCATCCGGCCGTCGCCCTCAAGCGGCACGCTCGGCGGCGTCACCCGCAAGACGCGCGAGACCATGACCGTCTGCGAGGCCGCCGGCTACGACGTGGTCCTGGTGGAGACGGTCGGGGTCGGCCAGTCGGAGACCATGGTCTCGGAGATGGTCGACTTCTTTCTGGTGCTGATGCTGGCCGGGGCCGGCGACGAGTTCCAGGGCATCAAGAAGGGGGTGCTGGAGCTGGCCGACATGGTCGTGGTCAACAAGGCCGACGGGGACAATGTGCTGCGGGCCCAGGGAGCGGCCAGCGAGTACCGCAACGCGCTGCACATCATGAAGCCGGCGAGCCCGAACTGGCACCCGCCGGTGGCGACCTGCAGCGCCGCCACCCGCGCCGGCCTGGACGGAGTCTGGCACGAGGTCGAGCGCCATCGCGAAATCCTGACCGGCACCGGCGAGCTGGCCGAGAAGCGGCGCCGCCAGCGCCAGCACTGGATGTGGTCAATGCTGGAGGACCGCTTGATGACCGCGCTGCGCACCCACCCCCAGGTCCGCGAGCTGCTGCCCACGGTGGAGGCCGAGGTCCGCGACGGCGTCCTGACCCCGACCCTGGCGACCCAGCGGTTGCTCACCGCGTTCGGCCTCTAGAGCGCTTCCGTCTCGAGGGGCATCGCCGGCCCGCGCCACGCAGGAACGCTATAGGCCCGGGGCGCGAACGCCATGGAGCGTATCGCGTCGAGACCGTTGACGGAGTGCGGACGCCCTCGCCCATGAAGCGGCCGTCCGGCCGCCACGGCGGTCGTCAGCGGCCGGCCTCGGGCACGGCGACAAGACCGTGGCGGACAGCGACGGCGACCGCCTGGCGGCTGGTGGC
>CAZTHL010000165.1:2517-3796 GCA_964613585.1 uncultured Mycobacteriaceae bacterium
GGCTGGTGGCCACGCCCAGCTTCTCCCGTGCCTTGATCAAGTGATGCTCGATGGTCCGGGCCGTGCAGCCGAGGATCTGCCCCGTCTCCGCTGCCGTCTTGCCGGAGCCGGTCCACTGCAGCACCTCCTGCTCGCGCCGCGTCAGGAACGGCGGCAGCTTCGGCGCCGGCTTGCCGCCGCGGGCCAGGTCGACCGCCCTCTGGTGGATGTAGATCGCCGTCAGGTGCGCGACGAGTTGGACGCCGCTGCCGTACTCGATGACCCGGTCGCAGGCGAAGCTGAGGCTGGCGCCGCGGCAGCCGTCCTGCACCGGCACCGTGTAGCCGGAGACGATGCCATAGCGGATCGCCTCCCGCAGGAAGCGACGCTGCGACCGATTCGCCGTCTTCATCTCCTCGTGGCAGCTCCATTCAAAGGGCACCAGGCTGCCCTTGGAGCGATGGACGATCGGATCGAGCAGGTCATAGCGCTGCTCCACATACCGCTTGGCCCAGCCGTCCGGGTAAGTCTCGATCACCAGCGGCGCCAGCTCGGCCGAGTCCGGATACCCGATATAGGCATAGTGCGGCAGCTCGATCACCTTGGCGACCTCGGACAGGGCCTCCTGCATGCCTGCCACGTCGTGAACCGTGCGAAGGCGTGCGCATAGATTGTCGACGATGTGGAGCATGACGGACCCGACCCAGATCTCTTGGTGACTTACAACGGTAGAATAATATGCAGAACGGTCCATTTCAATAAAAAAGGCCGCTTGGCAAGAAAGCGCCCGTGTAAATAGCTGCTTCAATAAGCTATTTTGGCACTTCACTGGCGGAGATCTAAGAACTCCTGGCAGATGCAACTACCATCTTTGGTAGATCCTCCACTTTTTTTCTGCAGTGTTGCTTGAGTATTGGCTTATGTTTTATTTGGCTTAGGGCCGCTTCTAGCCCGCCGCCGGCGACCCTTGTCGGGCGACTCGAAAGCCCTCGCAGGCGTGCGGCAGGATAGTCACCGCGCCTTTATCGTCCTTGCGAATGACCACGTCTTGACGCCGTACACCTGGCGCGACGCGGCCAAGGGCAACCGCGCCCCGCTGCCGGGCGGCGGGCTCGAGGCGGGCACGCAGATCCCGATGAGCCGGTCGAACCGGTCCGGTCGGCCCTTGTCCATGGCCGACCGGCCGGCCGAGGGCATCGCGGCGGAGGAGCCCGCGGGCGCGCGACGTCTCCGTCACGCGGTGGCCGGGCGCGCGACGTCTCCGTCACGCGGTGGCCGGGCGCGCGACGTCTCCGTCACG
>CAZTHL010000166.1:0-3656 GCA_964613585.1 uncultured Mycobacteriaceae bacterium
CTGATGGCCAAGCCCTCGGGCGAGATCATCGAGACGCCGATCATCTCGAACTTCAAGGAAGGCCTGACGGTTCTGGAGTACTTCAACTCCACGCACGGCGCCCGCAAGGGCTTGGCCGACACCGCTCTCAAGACCGCCAACTCGGGCTATCTGACCCGGCGGCTGGTCGATGTGGCGCAGGACTGCACGATCATCGAGGTCGATTGCGGCACCGATCGCGGCCTCGATATCGGCGCACTCATCGACGGCGGCGAGGTGATTGTGCCCTTGCGCGATCGGGTGCTCGGCCGCTCGGCGGCGCAGGAGACGCGCCACCCGCTGACCGGCGAGGTGATTCTCGAGCGCAACGAGCTGATCGACGAGGACAAGGTCGAGGCCATCGAGACCGCGGGCCTCGATCGGATCAAGGTGCGCTCGCCGCTGACCTGCGAGACCCGCGGCGGCATCTGCGCGACGTGCTACGGCCGCGATCTCGCGCGCGGCACGCCGGTCAACATCGGCGAGGCGGTCGGCGTCATCGCCGCTCAGTCGATCGGCGAGCCGGGCACCCAGCTGACCATGCGCACCTTCCATATCGGCGGCGCGGCGCAGCGCGGCGCCGAGCAATCCTTCGTGGAGGCCGCGTTCGACGCCACGGTGAAGATCAAGAACCGCAACGTCGTACCGAACAGCGAAGGCGTGCTCATCGTCATGGGCCGCAACTCCGAGGTCATCCTGACCGATGACCAGGGCCGGGAGAAGGCGCGCCACCGCGTGCCCTACGGGTCCCGCCTGTTCGTGGAGGATGGCAACCCGGTTGAGCGGGGCGCCAAGCTTGCCGAGTGGGATCCCTACACCCTGCCGATCATCACCGAGAAGGAGGGCATAGCCCACTATGTCGACCTCGTCGAAGGCGTCTCGATGAAGGAGGCGGTGGACGAAACGACGGGCATCGCGTCGAAGGTGGTGATCGACTGGCGGCAGCAGCCGCGCGGCTCCGACCTCCGGCCGCGGGTCACGCTGCGTGATGACGCCGGCGAGGTGGTTCGGCTGCCGAACGGCCTTGAGGCCCGCTACTTCATGTCGGTCGACGCCATCCTCTCGGTGGAGAACGGTGCCCGGGTGAAGGCCGGCGACGTCCTGGCGCGCATCCCGAGGGAGAGCTCGAAGACGCGCGACATCACCGGCGGCCTGCCGCGGGTGGCCGAGCTGTTCGAGGCGCGGAAGCCCAAGGACTACGCGATCATCAGCGACATCGATGGCCGCGTCGAGTTCGGCAAGGACTACAAGACCAAGCGCCGGATCGTGGTGGTCCCGCCGGAGGACGCCGGCGACGAGCCGCGCGAGTACCTGATTCCGAAGGGCAAGCACATCTCCGTTCAGGAAGGTGACTTCGTCCAGAAGGGCGATCTTCTGATGGACGGCAATCCGGTGCCCCACGACATCCTGTCGGTTCTGGGCGTCGAGGCGCTGGCGGAGTACCTGGTCAACGAGATCCAGGACGTCTATCGCCTGCAGGGCGTCCGCATCGACGACAAGCACATCGAGGTGATCTCCCGCCAGATGCTGCAGAAGGTCGAGGTCACCGATCCCGGCGAGACCACCCTGCTGCTCGCCGAACTGGTCGACCGCGAGGACTTCGATATCGAGAACGAGAAGGCGGTCCGGGAGAATCTCCGCCCGGCCAAGGCGATGCCGGTCCTCCAGGGCATTACCAAGGCCAGCCTGCAGACCAAGTCCTTCATCTCGGCCGCGTCCTTCCAGGAGACGACGCGCGTGCTGACCGAGGCGTCGGTCTCGGGCAAGGTCGACCGGCTCGACGGGCTGAAGGAGAACGTGATCGTCGGGCGGCTGATCCCGGCCGGCACCGGCTCGGTGGTCAATCGCTTGAAGCGGGTCGCCGCGGAACGCGACCGGGCGGCGCAGACGGCGCTGTCGGATCAGGAGGCGGACTCGACCCCGGGCGAGCTGCCGGCCGAGGTCTCCTCGGATTCCGCCAGCAGCGCGGCGTAGCGCCGAGGCGGCGGCCGGGCGCCGGACGCGGCGCCGGCCGTCGCCTGGCCGGCGCCGCAAATCCGGCGGCGGCAACTTGACGGTCATGTGAGGCGCCCATATATTCCGGCCGCCTTACGGTAGCTGGCGGTAGGGCTTGGCGCCGCAGACGCGGCCCTAGACGCGCTACTCGTTGATTCACTGGCGGATGGCGCCGGACGTGATCCGGCGCAACGCAGAGAAGCCGTCCCCCCGCGCGGTCCTGGATCAGGCCTCGCGCTGGGGGCTTTTGCTTCCTCTCCTGCCAATGGTTAACGATTTGCGACAGTCAGCGCCGGGCTTCGCAGGACTCGAGGCGGTCCGTCTTGTGTTCTGAACTGGGTCACGACGGTTAGACGAACGGAAGAATGCCGACAATCAACCAGCTGGTGCGCAAGGCACGTCAACCGGTGGCGGCCCGCAACAAGGTGCCGGCGCTGGAAGCGTGCCCGCAGAAGCGAGGCGTGTGCACACGCGTCTACACGACCACGCCGAAGAAGCCCAACTCGGCGCTTCGCAAGGTGGCGCGGGTGCGCCTCACCAACGGGTTCGAGGTGACCAGCTACATTCCCGGCGAGGGCCACAATTTGCAGGAGCATTCCGTGGTGATGATCCGGGGCGGGCGGGTCAAGGACCTGCCGGGCGTGCGGTATCACATCATTCGCGGATCGCTGGACACGCAGGGCGTCAAGAACCGCAAGCAGCGGCGCTCCAAGTACGGCGCCAAGCGGCCCAAGTAACGCGGTCAGGAGAGCGGACATGTCTCGACGCCGCCGCGCGGAGAAGCGCGACATCCTGCCGGACCCCAAGTTCGGCGACGTCGTCCTCAGCAAGTTCATGAACAACCTCATGCTCGACGGCAAGAAGTCGGTCGCGGAGCGGATCGTCTATGGCGCGCTCGACCGGATCCAGGGCCGGCTCAAGGGCAGCGACCCGGTGATCACGTTTCACGAGGCGCTCGGCAACGTGAAGCCCCAGGTCGAGGTGCGCTCCCGCCGGGTCGGTGGCGCCACCTATCAGGTGCCGGTGGAGGTGCGGCCGGAGCGGGCGCAGGCCCTGGCGATCCGCTGGCTGATCGCCGCGGCGCGCAAGCGCTCGGAGACCACCATGGTTGACCGTCTTGCCAACGAAGTCATGGACGCTGCGAACCAGCGCGGCGCGGCCGCCAAGAAGCGGGAGGACACGCATCGCATGGCGGAGGCGAACAAGGCCTTCTCGCACTACCGCTGGTAAACACGAGCCGCCGAGAGACACGTCATGCCTCGTAGCCACCCCATCTCCATGTATCGGAACATCGGCATCATGGCGCACATCGATGCCGGGAAGACGACAACCACGGAGCGCGTGCTTTTCTACACCGGCCGGTCTTACAAGATCGGCGAGGTGCACGAGGGCACGGCGGTGATGGACTGGATGGAGCAGGAGCAGGAGCGCGGCATCACCATCACGTCGGCCGCCACCACCTGCTTCTGGCGGGACCACCGCATCAACATCATCGACACGCCCGGTCACGTGGACTTCACCATCGAGGTCGAGCGATCGCTGCGCGTGCTTGACGGCGCGGTCGCGGTGTTCGACAGCGTCGCCGGGGTGGAGCCGCAGTCGGAGACGGTGTGGCGGCAGGCGGACAAGTACCACGTGCCGCG
>CAZTHL010000167.1:0-3654 GCA_964613585.1 uncultured Mycobacteriaceae bacterium
GCTTGCTTTTTCGCCCCGCGTGGCTCTGCATCCCCCCTAGGGTTTTTTTTTTTCTCTCCCCCCCCCCCCCCCCGCCGTCGCGCGCGGTCCTGTTTCGGGAAGAACTATCTTGATGTTAACGAGTATTAAACCATCCCCACCGCCCTGGCGAGATCCGTCTCTTCCTCCCCCGCGTACCGCGCCCTCACGCGTCCCGGCAAGGCTGGCGGGGTTGCGGGCGGCGATGCGGCCGGCCTCCACCCTGTTCCTCTCCACGCGGGCGTCAGAGAGGGGATAACTAATCGGATTGGTTAGAGTTTCTCTTCCTTCACCCGCCCGCCCCCCCCCGCACGGGGGCGGGGCGGGCCCGGGGCCAATTTGGGTCCTGAGCAGGCGGCGGGGAAGCGGGTCTGGGGCCGGCCGGTGCCGGCGGCGGCCTGGCGCCGGGCGGCGGTATAGGCCTTCGGCAGGGTCTCCGGCAGGGGCCGAACCAGGCTTGTGCTCGGCTCGATGGGGTCGGCGATCGCTTGTCGGACCGGAGCCGGTCGCGGCTTGGAGCAAGTGGCGAGTGGCAATGCCCCAACCAGTGCGGTCGCCGCGATCACGCGGGTGGGGCGTCGTCGGCGAGCAGGTCTTGCGCCGGTCAGGGCGGGTCGGCCGGGAAGCGGGTACGCCGCAGGCCGGTCTCCGTCGCCGACCGGGTCATGGCGTTGCCGCACGCCTTGCGGCAAACCTCCTGCAGGTGGAGGCGCAGGTTGCCGTCCAAATCCTCGATCTCCTCGATCAGGAGCGCGCGGTGGTTCGCCGCCGGGTCGCCATCGCGCAGCAGCACCGCCTCGCGCTATGAACTCGCGCTGTGAAAACCTCGCGCTCGAGCCAAGCCAGGCAGCCCCGCTCATGACGCTCGTCAGGACATCGTCGGACGCCCGCCCGGTGTCGCCGGAGCGGCGGCGGCCGCCGTCGACGGCTTTGGCGCACCCGTGGTCATGGCCGGCTTCACGATTTTCGCTCAGACCCGACAGACTTCTAGTGCCCGCTGCCCGCGGCCTGCGCCCGGTCGAACGCGGCCTGCTGCTCGGGCGTCGCCTCGGTCTGGTGGCGCGCCTTCCACTCTTGATAGGGAATACCGTAGACGATCTCCCGCGCACCCTCGTAATCGATCGCCTCGCCGCGCTCCTGGGCCGCCTCGCTGTACCATTTTGACAGGCAGTTCCGGCAGAAGCCGGCCAGGGTCATCAGATCGATGTTCTGCACGTCGGTCCGCTCGCGGAGATGTGCGACCAAGCGGCGAAAGGCGGCGGCTTCGATCTCTGTGCGGGTGCGGTCGTCCATGGAGCGTCTCCGGGTCCGGCAGGGTGCCTGAGACATGGGCGCGCCGCTCACGGCGTCAATATTGCCCCGGGCTGCCGTCGCCGGCATGCGGACAAGGCATTGATCCCGTGGTCTTCACTCTCCCCCACGCGAGGAGGGGAGGGGAGAGGCGGGGAGGAGATGGTGGGCCTATTGTCTTTCGCTCGTTTCCGCACGGGGCGGGGGCTCGGGGCTCGTGACATCCTCGACGGTGGCGACGATCAGCCAGTCGACCACCCGGCGCAGCGCCTCGGCCTCGTCCGCGCCGGCCGCGCGCGCCTCCTGGTGGACGCGCAGCTGCCGGTGTGCGCTGGTGCCGGTGTCGAGGATGTGCCGCACCCGCGCCAGCTCGCGCTCGCAGCCCAGCGCCCGGCCGTCCGGCTCGACCAGCGCCAGCAGCTCGTCGAGCAGGTCGCGGTACGGCACCATCTCGAGCCGGCCGAAGTCGATCAGCCCCTGGTCGAGCCCGTAGCGCATGGCCCGCCAGCGGTTCTCGTTGAGCAGGAAGGTCTTGTAGCGCCGCCACGTGACGTTGCCGGTCTTGAGCCGCCACAGCATGCGCAGGATGCACAGATAGAGCGCGGCGACGGCGAGCCCGTCCTCGACCCGGCTGCAGATGTCGCACACCCGCATCTCAAGCGTGGGGAAGCGTGCGCTCGGCCGGATGTCCCACCAGATCTTGGTGCCGTCCTCGATCACGCCGGCGTTGACCAGCGCCGCCACGTGCTGCTCGTACTCGCCGTAGCTGATGTATTCCTCGGGCATGCCGGTGCGCGGCATCTCGTTGAACACGGCGAGCCGGTAGGACTTCAATTGGGTCTCCATGCCCTGCCAGAACGGCGAGGAGGTGCTGAGCGCCAGCAGATGCGGCAGGAAGTACCGGGCCTGGTTCATCAGGTCGATGCGCAGGTTCGGGTCCTCGATGCCGACATGGACATGCATGGCGCAGATCAGCAGGCGCCGGATCGGCGCGCCGATCTCCAGCGCCAACTGGCTGTAGCGCTCGCGCTCGGTGGTCTTCTGCGGCAGCCAGGTGGCGAAGGGATGGGTCGAGGCGGCGATGATCGCCAGCCCATGGGTGCGCGCCACCTCGGCGATGGTCCGGCGCAGGAACACCAGCTCGGCGCGCGCCTCGGCGATGTCGCGGCAGACCCGGGTGCCGACCTCGATCTGGCAGCGCATGAACTCGGGGCTGACCCGGCCGTCGAGCCGCTCCTCGCACTGCCGGAGCAGGCTCTCCGGCGGGTCCTGGCACAAATCCCGGGTCACCGGGTCGACCAGGAGATACTCCTCCTCGACCCCGATGGTGAGCGCGGGCGGGGCGATGGCCATCAGCCGGCGCCCGCGGGCGGGCGCGCCACCGCCGCCAGGATCGGCGCCAGCGCGTCCGCCAGCCGGTCGGCCCAGGCGCGCTGGCCGGCCACCTCGGCGATCAGGTCCTGGCGCACCTCGATCAGCACGTGCGGCAGGCCGCGGGCGAGCGCATGGGTCTCCACGGTGTAGCCATGGCGGTTGCGGCCGTCATAGGGCTGGTTGTCGCCGACGCAAAGCGTGGGATCGCGGCCGAGCGCGTCGATCAGCGGCCGGGCGATGCGGCCGTCCTCGGCCCACAGGACGCCGACATGCCAGGGCCGCGGGAAGCCGCGCAGCGCGGGGGTGAAGCTGTGCACCGCGACCACCGCCGGCAGCGCGCCCGCGTCGAGCCAGGCGTCGAGCCGCTGTTCGATGGCGCGGTGGTAGGGGACGAAGAAGGTGGCCGCCCGGCGCGCCCGCTGCTCGGCCGTCAGTCCCCGGTTGCCGGGCACCACCGCGCGGTCGCTGATGGCGCAGATCGAGGTCGGGTCGTCGAGCGGCCGGTTCGGGTCGATGAGCAGCCGCGAGTACCGGTGCAGCAGCGCCGCGGCGCCGAGCCGCCCGGCCAGCGCCCGGGTCAGCGCGGCGGCGCCGATGTCGTAGGCGACATGGCGGGCGAGCACATCCGCCTCGACGCCGAGTCGGTCGAGCCCGCGCGGCACGGCGTTGCCGGCATGGTCGGCCAGCAGCAGCACCGGCGTCGGCCCGTCGGGCTCGATCCGGTCGAGCAGCGGCGGGTCGCCGGGGCCGATCAGGGACGGCGGCGGCGTGTCGATCGTGGCGGTCCGCTCGGCGGCGATGTGGGACATGTCCTGATCAGATTGATCCGATAAGCTTGCCGTTCCCTCTCCCCGCGGCGATGGCCCGCGGTCACGGGGCAGGGATCGGGAAACCACTCACCCTTCCGGGCAGAGGCGGGGCGGGCAGAGGCCGGGCGGGCAGAAGCGGGGAAGAGGCCATGGGCCTCGCCGT
>CAZTHL010000168.1:0-3532 GCA_964613585.1 uncultured Mycobacteriaceae bacterium
GTAAAGAGCGTCGCTTCGCTCGCGGTAAAGAGCGTCGCTTCGCTCGCGGTAAAGAGCGTCGCTTCGCTCGCGATAAGGGGGGTCGCTTCGCTCGGGCTGACGGACCTTCCATTTCTCGAGATTGATCACAAGACTGAAGTCACAAGCGCAGCGTAGCCCTTCCACGGTGAAGCGCCCGCTTGGCCAGGGGGGAAGGATGCGAGGCTTGGGGAGGGACTCGGCCGCCAGCCGGGCCCTCCGCGGCCACGTGATCCCGGCTGTCTGGCGGCGGCGCCGCAGGGCCCGATGCCGGAGGACCAGGACATGGGACCCGGAGGCCATCGCCTTCGGCGGCGGCTTGGCTTAGATCTTCCTTACCCGGCCCCGGGGTACGATGGCCGGACCGGCCGCGGATCCGCGGGCGCCCGGGCCGGGCCCACCCCCCGGCCGGGGCGCCGAGGTCCGGGGCGCCGGGCGGCAGGAGCACGGCATGCGCGATCCCTACAGCCTTCTGGGCCTGAGCCGCACGGCCGACGCCGAGGCGATCAAGCGCGCCTATCGCCGGCTGGTGAAGGAGTACCACCCCGACCGCAATCCCGGGGACACGCTGGTCGAGCAGCACTTCAAGGACATCGCCGCGGCCTACGCGCTGCTGAGCGACCCGGAGCAGCGCGCGCGCTACGACCGCGGCGAGATCGACGCCGCCGGCCGGCCGCGCGCCGAGGACCCGTTCCGCCGCGCCTCCCGCGGCGGCGCGGAGCGGGACGCCGCCCGCGGCTACGAGGAGATGTTCACCCGCGGCGGCTTCCGCGCCCGCGGCACCGACCTGTCCTACACGCTCGAGGTCGACTTCCTGGAGGCGGCGGCCGGCGCGCGCAAGCGGCTGACCCTGTCCGACGGCAGCGAGGTCGAGGTCACCGTGCCGCCCGGCACCGAGGACGGCCGCACCCTGCGGCTCAAGGGCCGCGGCCTGGGCGGCCTGGGCGGCGGGCCGACCGGCGACGCCTATGTCGAGATCCGGGTGGCGGCCCATCCGTTCTTCACCGTGCGCCGGCGCGACGTGCATCTGGAGGTGCCGGTGACCCTGAAGGAGGCGGTGCTCGGCGCCAGCATCGAGGTGCCGACCCTGGACGGCAAGGTGGCCGTGCGCGTGCCGCCCGGGGCGAGCGGCGGCACCACGCTCAGGCTCAAGGGCAAGGGCCTCAGGGACCCGGCGGGCGGCGCCGCCGGCGACCAGTATGTGCGGCTGCGCATCGTCCTTCCCGACCCGCCGGACCCGGAGCTCGACGCCTTCGTCGCCCGCTGGCAGCCCAAGGGGGCCGCCGACCCGCGCCGCAAGGCCGGGATGACGTGAGGCGGGGACGCCCGTCGAGGCGCCGGAGCGGGGCGGCCTGCGGTGATTGCCGACAGGCCCGTCCGGGCGCCGCGGCGAGGCGGGGACGATCGCCGGCGTCGCCGCTCCATCCCCCCGACGCGTCCTCCCGCGGCAGGGCACCCGGCCGCTTGGAGGGTCGCCGGGGCCGGCCGTTCCGCCCGGCCGGCGCGCGCCCGGCCGAATCGCCGTTGGCGGCCTCTTGCGTGGGGCGGGCAAAGGGTTGATCCTGAAACCCTGACGCCGCGCGACGGGATTTTCCGGCCGCCCGGGGCCGAGGCGCCCCGCCCCGCCCGGCCGTCGGCACCGAGACGCAGCAACCCTCGAGCCCGGGAGGCAGCGGGCCCATGTTCCGAACCGCGGAGGTCGGCCGCCGGCTCGACCGCGACGACTACGAGCAGGCGGCCCCCGGCCTGCGCATCGAGCTGCTCGAGCTGCAGCAGCGGCTGCGCCAGGCGGCGGTGCCGGCGATCATCGTGTTCGCCGGGGTCGACGGCGCCGGCAAGGGCCGCAGCATCAACCTGATCAACGAGTGGCTCGACCCGCGCTGGCTGGCCACCCGCGCCTACGGCCCGCCGTCCGACGAGGAGCGCGAGCGGCCGGAGTTCTGGCGCTACTGGCGCGACCTGCCGCCGGCCGGCAGCATCGGCGTGTTCCTGCGCTCGTGGTACTCCCGGCCCAACCTGGACCATGTCTACGGCCGGATCGGCGACGGCGAGCTGGAGGGCCGGCTCGAGCGGGTCGCCCGCTTCGAGCAGTGCCTGGCCGACGACGGCGCCATGATCGTCAAGCTGTGGCTGCATCTGAGCCGCGAGGCGCAGAAGAAGCTGTACCGCCGCTGGGAGAAGGACCCGCACGAGCGCTGGCGCGTCACCGAGCAGGACTGGAAGCACTGGGAGATGTTCGACCGCTTCACCGCGGCGGCCGAGCGGACCATCATCCGCACGTCGACGGCGCACGCGCCGTGGCACATCGTCGAGAGCGAGGACGACCGCTACCGCGACCTGACGGTCATGACCCACCTGCGCGACGCGCTGCATCACCATCTGGAGCAGCTGCCGGTGACGCGCGCGGCGGCGGCCGAGCTGCAGGCGCGGCGGATCAACGGAAGCACGGCGGCGGGCAGCCCGGTGAACGGCGGCGCGACGAACGGCGGCGCGGCGAGCGGCGGCGCAGGGCTCGCGGGCGGCGCGGCCGGGCTCGGGCCGGACAGCGCGGTGACAC
Source organism: uncultured Mycobacteriaceae bacterium (assembly GCA_964613585.1). Lineage (GTDB taxonomy): Bacteria > Pseudomonadota > Alphaproteobacteria > DSM-16000 > Inquilinaceae > CAZTHL01. Next base: position 2,576 of record CAZTHL010000168.1, read on the forward strand.
CGGCGCCGGGGGCCGATGCGCCGGTCCCCGCCGACCCGGCGGCGCGCCTCTCGGTGCCGGCGCAACCCTCGGTGCTGCAGCGGCTCGACCTCGGCCTGAAGCTGAAGAAGAAGGACGCGGAGACGGCGCTGCGCGAGCAGACCGCGCGGCTGCACGCGCTCTACCGCACGGCGCGCGAGTGCGGCACCTCGAGCGTGCTGGTGTTCGAGGGCTGGGATGCCGCCGGCAAGGGCGGGGCGATCCGCCGGGTGATCGCCTCGTTGGACGCGCGCGACTATCTGGTCATCCCGATCGCCGCGCCGACCGACGAGGAGCGCCGGCACCATTACCTCTGGCGCTTCTGGCGGCATCTTCAGCGCGCCGGGCGGGTGACCATCTTCGACCGCAGCTGGTACGGCCGGGTGCTGGTCGAGCGGGTCGAGGGGCTGGCCAGCGTCGCCGAGTGGCGCCGCGCCTATGCCGAGATCAACGACTTCGAGCAGGACCTGACCGAGCACGGCATCCTGTTGTCGAAGTACTTCCTGCACATCGACAAGGACGAGCAGCTGCGCCGGTTCGAGCGGCGCCAGCGCATCCCCTACAAGCGCTGGAAGCTGACCGACGAGGACTGGCGCAACCGCGACAAGTGGAACCTGTACGAGGCGGCGGTCAACGACATGGTGCAGCGCACCAGCACCCGCACGGCGCCGTGGATCCTGGTCGAGGGCAACGACAAGAAGCACGCCCGGGTCAAGGTGCTGACCACCCTGTGCGACCGCCTGGAGGAGGCGCTCGGCCGCGGCGGCTCGAAGCCCTCCCGCAAGACCCCGCCGCCCCTGGCGGCCCAGTAGGCCGGGCGGGAGGCCCGCCCGTGCGGGGACGGGTCGGGGCGGCGGCGCTTTCCGGCGGCGCCGGAACCTGCCCGCCGATCCCGGGGCGCCGATCCCGGGGCGCCGATCCCGGGGCGCCGATCCCGGG
>CAZTHL010000169.1:0-3503 GCA_964613585.1 uncultured Mycobacteriaceae bacterium
GCGCATTGCCTCGGTGATGGCGCGCGACGAGGGCTGGCTCGCCGAGCACATGCTGATCGTCGGCGTCGAGAGCCCGCAGTGCGAGAAGACCTATGTCGCGGCGGCGTTCCCGAGCGCCTGCGGCAAGACCAACTTCGCCATGCTGGTGCCGCCCCCGGGCTTCGAGGGCTGGAAGGTGCTGACCGTCGGCGACGACATCGCCTGGATCAAGCCGGGCGAGGACGGGAAGCTGCACGCCATCAACCCGGAGTCCGGGTTCTTCGGGGTGGCGCCGGGCACCTCGGAGAAGACCAATCCGAACGCCCTCAAGTCCTTGTGGGGCAACAGCATTTTCACCAACTGCGCGCTCACCGACGACGGCGATGTCTGGTGGGAGGGGCTGACCGACGAGCCGCCGGCGCACCTGATCGACTGGCAGGGCAACGACTGGACCCCGGACAGCGGCAAGAAGGCGGCGCACCCGAACTCCCGCTTCACCGCGCCGGCCGCCCAGTGCCCGACCATCGACCCGCTGTGGGAGGATCCCAACGGCGTGCCGATCAGCGCCTTCATCTTCGGCGGGCGCATGTCGAAGGAGATGCCGCTGGTGTTCCAGGCCTTCAACTGGAGCCACGGCGTCTACCTTGCCGCCACCATGGGCTCGGAGGCCACCGCCGCGGCGGTCGGCCAGGCCGCCATGCGGCGCGACCCGATGGCCATGCTGCCGTTCTGCGGCTACAACATGGCCGACTACTTCACCCACTGGCTGAATGTCGGGCGCAAGCTGTCGAACCCGCCGCGGATCTTCCGCTGCAACTGGTTCCGCAAGGACGAGGACGGCAAGTTCATCTGGCCGGGCTTCGGCGACAACATGCGTGTGCTGAAGTGGATCATCGACCGGGTGCACGGCCGCGGCTTCGCGGTCGAAAGCCCGATCGGCTGGATGCCACGGCATGAGGACATCCGCTGGACCGGCCTCGATTTCCCGACCAGCAAGTTCTACGAGATGATGAGCGTCGGCAAGGACGCCGGAGCCCTCGAGGCGCACGCCCACGAGGAGCTCTTCGACCGCTTCTTCGACCGTCTTCCGAAGGAGTTCATTTTCGAGCGTGAGCTTCTGCGCTCGCGGCTCTGGCGCTCTCCCGACGTCTGGGAACTTGCCCACGAGAACTGATCCGGATCTCGTCCGGGTCGAGTCGGGACAAGGCGGCCGCCCTGCGGCCGCCTTTCCTTTTTGCGCGAGTCGCCCGGTCCGGCCGCCTTCGGTCCGGCGGGCGGCGCGGTCAAAGGCTGTCGCGGTCCCGCCGCTCGTCGGAGATCCGGCCGTAATCCTGCAGACGCGTGACACGCAGCCCATGGGCGCCGTGACGGCGGATCTGCTCAATCCAGGATTGCAGCTCCTCCCGGCTCAGGCGATAGCGCCGGCATGCATCCTCCATCGTCAGGACCTTGGCCAGCACGGCGGAGACCACCGCCGCCTTGCGACGAAAGCCCCAGCGCTCCGTGTCGGGCGGCGGCAAATCACTCAGTTTAAAGGTCCGAGCGGTCCGCCCTTCGGCGCAGCTGCCGCTGCCGGATTGTCGTGTGGCCTGGACCTGACGCGTCATTCCCCCTCACCTCCCGGGTCAACCTCTTGGAGTTCCATTTAGGTGAATGGGGCGTCCGGGACATCTCTTCTAGAGAAATATTTTCATTGGCAATCACGATATTTTGCGACTGCTGGGAAGGCGCCTGCGAATACTTGCGCCGGTGGCGCAGCGGCCGGCGTCAACGGCGTTCAGCCGTGCCCGGCTTGACAAGCCCTGCACCGTATCCGTAAGCTCTGCAACAATATTTTAATAATGTGCCGTCGGCGCGGCCGGGAATCGGCCGCCGACGGCGGACGGGACGGGAACCGCCGCTGATGCCATGCTTGCTTGCCGCCTTTCGCGCCGTGCCGAGAGCTGTCAATGACGCCCTCGGCGGTCGGTCCTCGGCCCGCCGTTCAGGGGCAGGGTCGTGACCATGTCGTGCCGGATCGACAGCCATCAGCATTTCTGGCGGCTCGACCGCGGCGACTATTACTGGCTCGCCGAGGATCAGGCGGCCATCTATCGCGACTTCGGGCCGGAGGAGCTGGAGCCGATCCTGAAGGAGACCGGGATCGCCGGAACCGTTCTGGTCCAGGCCGCAGACACGGTGGCCGAGACGCGCTTTTTGCTCGACCTGGCCCGGCGCAATCCTTTCGTGGCCGGTGTCGTCGGTTGGATCGACATGACGGACCCGGACGCCGCCGAGAGGCTTGCTGCCCTGGCCGCCGATCCGTACCTCCGCGGCATCCGTCCGATGCTGCGGGATGTCTCCGACCCGGCCTGGATTCTGGACGAGTCGATGACGCCGGTGTTCGAATGGCTGCAGCGCCATGGCTTGACCTTCGATGCCCTGGTGGAGCCGCGCCACCTGCGCTCAATCTATGAGCTGCTGCGCCGCCATCCGGATCTCGATCTGGTTGTCGACCATGCCGCCCGGCCGCCGCTTGACGGGACCGGGTTCAAGCGATGGGCCGATGCCATGGCGGCGCTGGCCGACCGTACCCAAGCCTATTGCAAGCTCTCGGGGCTGGTCAGCCGGGCCGGCACCGGCTGGTCGGCGGAGCAGTTGCGGCCCTGCGTCGAGCATCTCCTGGCCTGCTTCGGCCCTGAGCGGCTGATGTGGGGCAGCGACTGGCCGATGGTCGAGCTGGCGGGTGGCTACCTACAATGGTGGCGGGCCACGCAGGAGCTGCTGGCACCGGTGCGGAGCGAGGATCGGGAGGCCATCCTCGGCGCCACTGCGGCACGCTTCTACGGCCTGGTAACGGAGGCGGAGACGGAGGAGGCGGAGGCGGCCCTGCTCGGCTGATGGGATCGGCGGACGGGACGGTCTGGATGAGCAGCGCCATGCGGCGGGCGCAGCCGCCTGATACCGGCGAGCCAAGGGCATCGGTCATTGGATACCCATGGCGTGCCCGGACGGCGTTGGCTGGCGGGGGGTATCCCCGGCCGGGCCGACAGGTCGTCGTGTTGGCTCGGCGGCATCAGCCGGGACCGGAGGCGACGGCCCGGTCACTCCCTCGACCCTGCGGGTGATCCGCCCATCGACCGGCACCTCATCAAGGCCCGTGAGCGGCGCTCCGGGCGGCATCAAGGCCCGTGAGCGGCGCTCCGGGCGGCCGGCGTCATCATGCTGCCGACCCGATGAGACCGGTCATTCACGAGCCGCGTGACTTGATCTTCAAGTAATTCTTCGTTCCGGTCTCGCCGATTTGGGTGAGTATTATAGAATCTGTGCCCGTCGCAGCCAGTTCTTCAGAAGCGTCTCTCGGGTCAAGGGTCAAGGGTGAGGGATAGTGCTCGATGAGCGGAGCAAGCGAGTCTCCGCCATTGGTTCGTCGGCATGGATCTCCCGACCCGCGACGCGGCTCGGCCAAAGGCGGCGCTGGCGCCAGCAAGGTTAGGTGCGCGGTCACGGAGCCGCGGGCATCATCTCGCTTCAATCGGACGGGC
>CAZTHL010000170.1:0-3454 GCA_964613585.1 uncultured Mycobacteriaceae bacterium
TAAGGCCGCTCGCAGACTATTTGATACCCGAAGACTCGCGGATCGAATGGCTTGCCTTTTTCTGGATCACGGGCGCCACGGCCATCCTTACCGGGAACGCAGCACCCGATGAGAAGGACTTCGCGAAGGACACAAACAAGTTTGAAGCCCCCGTTTCAGAGGAGTTATGGGAAAAGACTTTTGAAAGCGTGGCAAAGGCTTTGGCGGAAAATTCGCGTGAGACCTCGCGCGGCCGCCGTTTACGCGACTGGGCCAATCGCCTCGCCCTCTTCACTCTCCCCGAGCTTGGGCTCGGCCTTGAAGCACGCAAACGAATTGTGCAAGCGGCAAGAATAGAGCGATCGACGCTTGATAATCATGGAAAAGAGGACACTGTTGGAGCATTGAAGTTATGGGAAAAGGAACGCTACTTTTTATCAGCCTTTCGAAACGAAATTCGAGCACCAATCATTCGGCACTTTCCCCAATTTAGATTTATATTCGACAGTTGCAGCGATTTCCCTGAAGAAATGGACCCAATCTTTCACTACAATCACAATGAGGACCCGAAGAGGGCCTCAGGCGGTGATGCCGGTGCTTCCGATGGTCCCGCTTCCGGTGCCTCCGCATGAAGGCGACGCGGCTGACCGGCATACCGTTGCCGCATGTCACGGCCGAGATGGCGGCCTTTCCGCTCGCCAGCGAGGACGCACTTCGACTGCGCGTCCAGCGCCTCGATCCCGCTCTCGCCAGCGGCACCAGTGAGCTGTGGCGGGCGGCCGAGCGTGCCATCGTGCGGAACCTGCCGGGCCTCTCCATCGAGGAAGCCGTCGCCATCCGCGACAAGATGTGGTTCGGCGACGACGCACATCTGGCCACGCCGCTCCACCGGTACCTGCGCCGGATCGCTGATGAGCACCTGTGGGTGCAGGGAGCCGCGGCCGTGCCCCGGCTTCACCCCGAGGAGCTGCGACCGGTGCACGACACGCCGCAGTCACGCGAGGCGCTGGCCCGCTGGCGCTGGCGCTGGCTGTCGCTGGCGCTGCCGCCGGACCTGCTCGTGGCGGCGCTGACCCGGCCCGGCAAGCCTCTGCCCGGCCGGGTCGACTGTCTGTCGCGCACGGTCGAGCGGCAGCTCGCCGACCATGGCTTCGTCGAGAGCCATCTCCACCTCGGCGCCGCGCTTGATTTTCCGCTGGCATGGGTCCTGTTGCTGCACGCGATCGCACTGCGGGACGTCGACTCCACCCTTTTCAGGAGCCCGGGGGCCGAGCTTGACGAAGGTCGCGATCTGGGACCGCTGCTGGCTCGTGCCGCCACAATGCGCTATGTCCTCGCGGCCTTCCTGTCGCCGTCCCAAAGGGTCCGTCCGCTCGAGGACTTCATCGTCCAGGTCGTTCGGCCGGAACTCGCCGCGTCGCTCGGCGGAGGCTGGTACGCCGTCTTCATCGACGAGCTTGGACATCTCCGGGGCTCGTCCGCCGGGCCGAGCCGCCAGGTCGACTTCAGATCCTGGCAGATGCTCTACCGCGATCTGGCCGGTCTTTCCGGCGACGGCATGCCGGCGGAGCGGGATCTCGCCCTGGCCCGCGACCCCATCGCCCGCCATCTGGCGCCGGACAGCACCGGCGGCCTCGGCGCCGAGGCGCATTTCGTGGCCCACGCGCTCGACTATCTGGAAGGCGCCGACGGACGCGATGCCCTGTTCGAACAGGTCTTCTGGCAGATCGTCCGCGTCCGCTGCCTCGTGTATCGGCATCTGCTGCATCGGCCTCTGACCCCCGGCCTGCAATGGTTCATCCGCTTCTATGACCGATTGGGGCCGGTGAAGCGGCTCGCCCCCTACCGGCTGCGCCTCGACTCCGCGGCGAGTCTCTGTGGTCGACAGGCGGGCCTGCGCTCGCTGGAGATCCGCATCTCCCCGGATCAGGAGATCTCTGAAACCTATCAGGAGCTGCAGCAGCTGCTCGGAACATACCTGAGGCTGAAGAGACAGGCGGAGGACGCTCGGGGCACGCCGCTGGAATTCGGCATCGTCTATCATTTCGCGCGCAACCGTGGCGGCGGCGCGCTCTCAGGGCTTCCGAAGGGGTACTGGCGGGACACCCATGCCGATCCCACCGATGGCGCGCGCTTCCGCTACGCCGGCTTCTTCAGGACCAAGGAGCGCGAGGCGCTGGCGCTGATCTGGACGCTGCGAACCATGCCCACAGCCGTGGAGGTGATCCGCGGCGTCGACGTCTGCACCGACGAGATGGGGGTGCCCTTCTGGGTCATCGCGCCGCTCCTTCGGGCGACACGCCAGGCGGGCGACGAGGCCATCCGCTGGCTGCACACCGCGTGGGGGCGCGAGGTCCCGCCCCTGCGCACGACCGTTCATGCCGGCGAGGACTTCGTGCACCTGCTTACCGGGTTGCGTCAGATCGACGAGGCGATCCATCTCTTCGGGCTTCGGGAAGGCGACCGCCTCGGCCATGCCCTTGCGCTTGGCGTCGATCCCCACGACTGGGCCCTGCGCGCCGGCCGGGTCGCCATCCCCCGCGAGGTCCGCCTTTTCGACCTGGCGTGGGAATGGCACTGGTACCGGCGCAACGACACGCCGGTGCCGAAACGCCGCCGATCCCTCCTGGAGTACGAGATCCACCGTCTCGGCTGCGAGGTGTTCGGCGCCGGCCTGGGCGCCAACCTGGAAATCCATCATCTCATCGGAGTCGTCGAGCGCCTTCACCGCGGCTCCTATCTGTACTCGATTGGGTTCCCGGATGGCGCAAGCGCCGGGCGCGGAGACGCCCTCGACGGCCGGACGGTTCCCTTGGAGGACCGGCTCGCCTGGGCGTACCTCACCTGCCCGGACACGTTCCGCCGTGGCCGGATGATCGAGTGGATCGACCCCGAGACGGAAGGCGAGGCCCTGGCGGCGATACAGGCGGGCCTGCGTCGAAACATCAACAATCGCGGGTTCGTCATTGAGGTGAACCCTTCCTCGAACCTGCTGATCGGCGACCTCGGCGATCTGGCACGCCACCCGCTATGGCGATTGCACCCGCCGGAAGGGGATCACTCGGAACTGAAACTGCCCGTGTGCATCGGGTCGGATGATCCGCTGACCTTCGGCACGACCCTCCCCTACGAGTATCAGCTCGTCTACGACACCCTCATCCTGTCGGGCGTCTCCAGCGAGAACGCGCGCCGCTGGATCGACGACGCCCGCGCTCGGGGCGTGGACGGGCGCTTCACGCTTCAGCGTCCCGTCTCGGACGATCTCCTGTCCTATCCAAGGCTCGTCCGGTCACCGGACCCCGTCCTGCTGGCCGACTGATCCGGATCCACAAGGCGCCGCAGCGGCAGAGCACCAAGCCGTGGCTCATGCCAGCGAACCGACGGGCTGACTCCCTGTCGCCGATCCTCGACCGCGGCCCCCGCCCATGACCACTCACCCGAGAGACGCCACGCCCAACTTCAACAGTCAGACCGA
>CAZTHL010000171.1:0-3424 GCA_964613585.1 uncultured Mycobacteriaceae bacterium
GGATGTCCTTGTAGGCCGAGAGCTCCAGCATCTTCGGGTCGATCAGGATCATCCGCACCTGCTCGGGCGACAGCCGGTAGAGCAGCGACAGGATCATCGCGTTGACCGAGACCGACTTGCCCGAGCCGGTGGTGCCGGCGATCAGCAGGTGCGGCATGCGGGCGAGGTCGGCGATCACCGGCATGCCGCCGATGTCCTTGCCGAGCGCCAGCGCCAGCCGGGCCGACGAGCGCTCGAAGTCGCGGCTGGCCAGCAGCTCGCGCAGGTGCACGGTCTCGCGCCGGGCGTTGGGCAGCTCGATGCCGATGGCGTTCTTGCCGGGCACCACGGCGGCGCGCACCGACACCGCGCTCATCGAGCGGGCAATGTCGTCGGCCAGCCCGATGACCCGGCTCGACTTGGTGCCCGGCGCCGGCTCCAGCTCGTACAAGGTGACCACCGGCCCGGGATTGACCCGCACGATCTCGCCGCGCACGCCGAAGTCCGCGAGCACGCCCTCCAGCAGCGCGGCGTTGCGCTGCAGCCCCTCTTCGTCGGTCTGCGGGGTGCGCCGGGCCGGGTCGGGCAGGCTGAGCAGCTCGAGCGCCGGCAGTTGATAGTCGGGCGGCCGGTCGAAGTCGAGCCGGGCCTGCCGCTCGTCCTCGGTGCGGCGGCCGGCGGGCACCGCGGCGGCGCGCGGCGCGACCACCACCGGCGCCGCCTTGGATCGCGCGGCCGGCGCGTCCGCGTCGGCTTCGGTCGCCCGGCCCGTGCGCGGCGCCGGAACCGGAGCCCGCCCCGCCGCCGCCTCCCCGGCCGGCCCGGCGGCGGGCGCGGGCAGGGCGAGGCGCTTGCCCAGCGTGCGGGCACCACCGAGCCCGCGGCCGAGCACGAGCCCGCCCACGGACGCGGCGCGGCGGAGCAGCGCCCCGCCGCAACGTGCGCCGGTCAGCGCCCGCCTTTTGAGGGCGAGGATGAGAGCGCGCCATTCCGTTCGGCTGAGGCCGGTCGCCGCCATCCCGGCGGCCAGCGCGGCAGGCAGCGCCAGCAGCGCCGTCCAGTACGCCGGTGCCGGCAGGCCGAGCCCGGCCAGGAACGCCCCGCCCCGGGCCAGCATCAGCATGCCGATAGCGCCGCCGGCGCTGGCCGAGGCCGTCCAGCCCGCCGGGGCCGGCAGCGGCGCCAGGGCGACGGCGCCGAGCAGCAACGCGGCGAGCAGGGCCAGCACGCGGGGCGCCGGGCGGCCAAGCGACCGCCCGGCCAGCAGCCGTCCGCCCCACAGGAGCAGCAACGCGCCGGCCCCGAAGGACACGGCACCCAAGGTCTGGATGAAGAGATCGGCGACCCGGGCGCCCGCTGGCCCGAGCCAGTTCGCCGGCTCGGCGCTGACACCGATCCGGTTCCAGGAAACGTCCTGCGCATCGTAGCTCACCAGCGCGAGCAGGAAGGCAAGGCCGGCGAGCGCGATGCCGAGCCCCGCCAGCTCGACCAGCCGTCGCGCCAGGAAGCGGCGCAGCGCCTCGGGCAGGAAGGGTCGCGGGGCGCGGGCGCCGCCGCCATAGCCGGGGGATCGGCTGGCCGCCATCGGGTGCCTCCTGGAACGCGCTGCCCGCCGCCCGGCGGGTCGGACCAGCGGATCACCGGCCCGGTTGCGAGTCTACCGTTCAGGGCAGTCCGGCACAAGCCGACGGAGCCCCGGACTCCAGGGACTTGGGCAGCTTGCTTGAGGCGATATGTAAAGGCCTGACCGGGCTTGAAGGCCGTCGCAAGGACGTCCGAAACGCGTGCCGTCCCGGACGGTCTGGCCGCCCGGGACGGACACGATGACGGGCCGCGGCCGCGGCGGGTGTCGGGGCCCCGCCGCGGCGCCTTGGAACTCAGGCGCGCATGGCGCCCTGGCCGAACTCCGGATACGCCTCCATGCCGAGCTCGGTGCGGTCGAGGCCGAGCTCCTCCTCCTCCTCGGTGACCCGGATGCCGACGGTCGCCTTCAGGATGAGCCAGACGATGCCGCTGGTCACCACGACGAAGGCGCCGATGGCGACGATGCCGGTCAGCTGGGCGATGATGGTGGCGTCGTTGCTGAAGATGGCGACGGCGAGCGTGCCCCAGATGCCGGCGACCAGGTGGGCCGAGATGGCGCCGACCACGTCGTCGATCTTCAGCTTGTCGAGCATCGGCACGGCGAACACGACGAGGCCACCGCCGACCGCGCCGACGATGATCGCCGACAGGGTGCTCGGCAGATCAGGGTTCGCCGTGATCGACACGAGGCCGGCGATGGCGCCGTTCAGCACGATCGTCAGATCGAGCTTCTTGAAGACCACCTGCGACAGGATCGCCGCCGCGATCACGCCGCCTGCCGCAGCCAGGTTGGTGTTGGCGTAGACGATGGCCATGTTGGCCGCGCTGGAGGCGGCGCCGAGGGCCAGCTCCGAGCCGCCGTTGAAGCCGAACCAGCCGAGCCACAGGATGAAGGTGCCGAGCGTGGCGAGCGGCAGATTGGCGCCGGGCATGGCGTTGACCGTGCCGTCGGGATTGTACTTGCCGCTGCGCGCGCCGAGGATGATGGCGCCGGTCAGCGCGGCCCAGCCGCCCACCGAGTGCACCAGGGTCGATCCGGCGAAGTCGCTGAAGCCGAGCGCGTCAAGCCAGCCGCCGCCCCAGACCCAGGAGCCCTGGATCGGGTAGATGACAGCGGTCAGCACCACGATGAACAGCAGGAACGGCCAGACCTTGATGCGCTCGGCCAGCGTGCCCGAGACAATCGAGGCGGCGGTCGCCACGAACACCATCTGGAAGAACCAGTCGGACATCACCGAGTACCCGTTCTCGGCCAGATAGGCCGCGGTGCCGGTGCCGCCGATCATGGCCAGCTCGGCCTCGGTCGAGTCGTACAGGAAGCCGCCCAGGCCGATATAGCCGTTGAACTCACCCGGATACATCAGGTCGTAGCCGACCAGGTAGTAGAGGATGCCGGCGGTCGAGTAGAGGGCGATGTTCTTCAGGCAGATGGCCGCGGTGTTCTTGGTGCGCACCAGGCCGGACTCGAGCATCGCAAAGCCGGCGGCCATCCACATGACCAGCGCGCCATGGATCAGGAAGGAAAAGGTGTTGAGAACGTACTGGGTCTCCAGCGGCACGCCCTCGGCCGCGTAGCCGGCCGCCTCCTGCGCCAGCGCCGGCGACGCGGTCCCCAGCCCGGCCAGCGCCGCGAGGCCGGCCAGACGCACCCATTTCATCACGTTTGTCTTGTACATGATTCTACAAAGCCTCCGCGTTGGTCTCCCCGGTGCGGATGCGCACCGCCTGCACGATATCGAGGACGAAGATCTTCCCGTCCCCGATCCGGCCGGTGTTGGCGGACCGCTGGATGGCTTCGACCACCTGTCCCGTTTTTTATGTGTTGTCGTCCACCGAGATCTACACCTTGGGCAGGAAACTG
>CAZTHL010000172.1:0-3377 GCA_964613585.1 uncultured Mycobacteriaceae bacterium
GGGGCGGGCCCGGTGGGGGCGGGCCCGGTGGGGGCGGGCCCGGTGGGGGCCCGGGCGGCGGCCCGGGCCCGGGCGGCGGCGGCCAAGCAAGCGGCGGGCAGCAGGTCCAGGCCATGATGCAGGCCGCCCAGGGCGAAGCGGCCGGCGCCCGCTTCGACACCCGGTACCAGGTCAACCTGCTGGTCGACAACGCCGAGGCCGAGGGCGCCCCGGTGGTCGGCGAGGAGCTGCCCACCTATGCCAACCTGGTCGGCCGGGTCGAGCACATGCCGCGCTTCGGCGCGCTGGTCACCGACTTCACCATGATCAAGCCGGGCGCGCTGCACCGGGCCAATGGCGGGTTCCTGCTGCTCGACGCCCGCACCCTGCTGCTGCAGCCGATGGCCTGGGAAGGCCTGAAGCGGGCGCTGCGCATGGGCGAGGTCAAGATCGAGTCCGTCGGCCAGATGCTGAGCCTGATCAGCACCGTGTCCCTGGAGCCGGAGCCGATCCCGCTCGACGTCACCGTGGTGCTGATCGGCGAGCCGATGATCTACTACCTGCTCGCCGGGCTCGATCCGGACTTCCCGGGGCTGTTCAAGGTGCCGGTCGACTTCGGCGAGGACATGGAGTGGTCGGAGGAGACTCTGGGCGCCTATGCCCGGCTGATCGCCACCCGCGCCCGCCGGCTCGAGCTGCTGCCCCTGGAGGCGCCGGCGGTGGCCCGGGTGATCGAGCGCGCCGCGCGCCTGGCCGAGGATTCCCGGCGGCTGTCGCTGCACGGCGCGGTGCTGTCCGACCTGCTGCGCGAGGCCGACCATTGGGCGCGCAGGCGGCGCGGCTCGGGCATCGCCGAGGAGGACGTGCGGCAGGCGCACGAGGCGCGGATCTTCCGCGCCGACCGGATCCGCGAGCGCGCCTACGACCTGATCCGCCGCGGCGTCGTGCTGATCGACCTGGAGGGCGAGCGGGTCGGCCAGATCAACGGCCTGGCGGTCAGCCAGCTGGGCGGCTTCGCCTTCGCCCGGCCGAGCCGGATCACCGCACGCGTGCGCGTCGGCCCCGGCAAGCTGGTCGACATCGAGCGCGAGGTCGAGATGGCCGGGCCGATCCATTCCAAGGGCGTGCTGATCCTGCAGGGCTTCCTGGCCGGCCGCTACGCCATGGACCGGCCGCTGTCGCTGTCGGCCAGCCTGGTCTTCGAGCAGTCCTATTCCGGGGTCGAGGGCGACAGCGCCTCCTCGGCCGAGCTCTACGCGCTGCTGTCGGCTTTGGCCGGGGTGCCGATCCGGCAGTCCTTCGCCGTCACCGGCTCGGTCAACCAGCACGGCGATGTGCAGGCGATCGGCGGGGTCAACGAGAAGATCGAGGGCTTCTTCGATGTCTGGCGCCAGAGCGGCGGGCGGGGTGAGCCGGGCGTCCTGATTCCCGCCGCGAACGTGCAGCATCTCATGCTTCGCGACGATGTCGTCGAGGCGGGGCGCGAGGGCCGCTTCCGGATCTATGCGGTGAGCACCATCGACCAGGGGATCACGCTGCTGACGGGGATGCCGGCGGGCGAGCGCGACGCCGAGGGCCGTTTCCCGGAGGGCAGCATCAACGCCCGGATCGAGGCCAGGCTGATCGAGCACGCCAGGGCCGCCCAGGCCTATGCCGGGGGCGCCGGCACGGGCGAGCGCGAGACATGACCGATCGGCAGGACGAGAGGCACCCGGGCGAGCGGCCGCGGGTGATCACCATCGCCTTCGACGCCGCCACCGGCCACCGCGCCGCGGTGGGCCATGCCGCGCGCATCGCCGCCCGGCTCCAGGCAGAGCTGCGCGCGCTCTACGTCGAGAACGCCGAGCTGCTGGCGGCGGCCGGCCTGCCCGTCGTGCGCCAGGTCAGCGCCTATTCCGCGGTGAGCCGGCCGCTTGCCGCCGGGCGCCTGGCCGCCGAGCAGCGGGTGCTGGCGCGCGAATTGGAGCGGGCGCTGGCGCGGGAGGCCGAGCCGCTCAGGCTGCGCTGGAGCTTCCGCACGGTGCCGGGGACGCTGGGCGCGGCGATCGAGAGCGAGCAGGCGGCGGCGGAGATGCTGATCCTGGAGAGCGCCTGCCGGCCCTTCGTGCGGCGCTTCCGCATGCGCTCGGCGGCGCCGGCGGCCGCGCCCGGGCGGGCCCGCTCGCTGCTGCTGCTGGGCGGCGGCTTCGCGGCGGGCGGGCCGGTCACCGTGGTGTTCCGGGGCGGGCCGTCCGGAGCGCGGCTGCTGGAGGCGGCGGCGCGCTTCGCCGCCGGGCAGGCGGGCCCGGTCGACCTGCTGGTGCCGCGCGAGCCGGGGCCGGCCGGGCGGGCCGACCGGCTCGCCGAACTGCGGGCGCTCCTGGAGCGGCTGCCGGTCCGGCTCGAGGCGCGGGTGAGCGAGGTGCCGGCCGAGCCGCGCCTCGACGCCCTGGTCCGCCGGGTCGCCGGCGGCACGCTCGCCCTGGCCGCCGACGACCCGCTGCTGCGCCATCTGGACGCCTGCGACCTGGTCAGTGAGGACGCCTGCTCGATCCTGCTGGTGCGGCCGTAGCCGACGCCGGGCCGGGGACAGGGATCGGAGGCGCGCCGCCGGGGCGGCCATGATCCTGCCACAGGAACGGCCTTCGATCGGCAGGGTGGGCGGGGCCGTCGCCGCCCGGGGCCGCCGAGCCGCCGGAAAGACCCGTCGGCTCGGCCGGATACGCGCCCGCCGAGCCGCCGCCGCCCGGGCCCCTCGATGCCATTCGAGCCGGAAACGCTCGGGCCGATGGCTGAGGCCATTGCTCCCCGGCATTAAGGGAACGGTAATGGCGGTCGTGCTCAGACTAGGCTGGAAAGGGAACCAGAAGCCCCGAGGGCCCACCATGGCGCGGCTGGAGTACGTGCTGCTGCACGAGGGCGAGACACCGGACCCCGAGCTGGAACGGCAGGCCCGGGAATTGCGCCGGCATCTGGTGCCGCGCGGCATCTGGGTGGTCCTGCGGGCCCGCCAGGAGGGGTTGCGCGCCGGCCTCAACGGCGCCTGCTCGATCGCCTTCCGGGCCGAGATCGAGCGGCTCGCCCGGGACGCCTTCGGCAGCGCGGCGGCGGAGGCGGAGACGACGGACGACCCGGTCTCGCGGTCGCGGCCGACCCCGTGGGGCAGCCGCTCGCCGGCGGCGTGAGCGCGCGGGCCCGGGCGGCCGGGACGGGCGCGGCCAGCGCATCGGATCAGCGGGTCAGCGGCTTGTACTTGATCCGGTGCGGCTGCTCGGCCTCGGCGCCGAGGCGTCGCTTGCGGTCGCCCTCGTACTCCTCGTAGTTGCCCTCGAACCAGGTCACCCGGCTGTCGCCCTCGAAGGCGAGGATATGGGTGGCGATGCGGTCGAGGAACCAGCGGTCGTGGCTGATCACCACGG
>CAZTHL010000173.1:0-3261 GCA_964613585.1 uncultured Mycobacteriaceae bacterium
CAAGCACGAGCCCTTCTCGACGCTGGTGCCGCAGATCGACATCCAGTACGGCGAGGATGAAGAGGGCCAAGCGAAGACGGTCTCGCTGCTCGAAGCCGGCCACCGGCTTGGCGACGCCGTCGTCCGGTCATCCAAGGCGCTGCCCGGCGCTGCGGTGCATCCGGAGAATGAGCCTTGGGACCTGGGCGACGAGGCGAAGAAGGCGTTCGAAGCTTTTCTCGATCGCGGCGACGCCACACGGATCGCCAGGATCGCGCCGACGTCGCTGGTGTTCGGAGCATGGGACTCCCGCGACACCGAGGCGAAGCTGCCCCGCATCGTGCAATCGGTGATTCGCGCCTGGGATGTCAGTCGGATCAGCCGCTCGGCGCAGTACAACCCTGCCCTCGACTACAAGGCGATCGCGGCCTTTCCGGAGGCGGAGATCGACAAGGCCGCCGAAGACGCCCAGAAGACAAGCGGCAAGAGCAAGGATCCACTGGCGCAGCGCGGCTTCGTCCACGTGCCGGCGACCGAGCAGCACGGCGGGATCGTCACCCACGGCGAGATCGTCCGCGAGACAACCGTCAACCTGGTCGCGCTGCGCCGGCTGGGCGGCGAAAGCGGCGAGGCTCTACGCCGGTACATCCTCGGGCTCGCGCTGGTCGCGGCGGCAGAGCCATGCGACCCTTTCCTTCGGCAGGGCTGTCTCCTGACCCCCGATCCGGCCCGTGAGGCCGGCTGGGAACTGGTCGACCGCAAAGGTCATCGTGACGCGATCCAGCTCGATGAGGACCTGGTCCTCGGCTATGCCCAGCGTGTGGCCAAGGAGTTTGGGGTCGGCGCCGACCGGAAGGCCGTGTTCGACAGGACGCGGGCGCAGAAGGACCGCGACGCGGCGAAAAAGAAGAAGAACTGAGCCTGTGCCAAAGTCACTGCTGATCATCGTGCGCTTCTGCCATGGCCGCTACCATGGCGCCGGTGACTGGCCACCCGCGCCGGCACGGCTCTACCAGGCGTTGGTGGCCGGCGCCGCGAAGGGGCAAAGGATCGCTCAGGAGAGCCACGCCGCCTTGGCTTGGCTCGAACGACTTGATCCGCCGGTCGTGGCCGCCCCGCCTGCCGAAGCGGGACAATCGCTGCCCAGCTATGTCCCCAACAACGACCTCGACGCCGTGGGCGGCGATCCGGCGCGGACGGCTGAGATCCGCACGCTGAAGACCAGCACGCCGCGGCTTTTCGACCATAACGAGCCCCTGGTGTACTTTTGGACGGCCGAGGACACGCGCTGGAACGACGTGCACGCCAAGACGCTCGTTGGCTTGACGGAGGGCCTTTACCAGCTGGGCCGCGGGGTCGATCCGGCCTTCGCGGACGCCGAGATCCTCGATTTCGACACGGCTGAAGAACGGCTCGGCGCTCATGGTGGCGTCGTTCATCGTCCGGCGCCAAGTGGGAGGCGACGGCTTTCTTGCCGTACCACAGGTTCGCTTGCCGGCCTTATCGCGCGCTTCGCAGCCGGCCGTCGCCGCTTCGCCCGGGAGGGACGCGGTCGGGCCACCATCACTCGCTTCGCCCGCCCGCCACGCGCCCCATTCCGCACTGTCGCGTACGATGCCCCGCCCGCGCGGCTGCTGCTCGAGCTGCGCTGGAGCGGCGATGACAGCTTTCGGGCCTGGTCGGTCACCGACGCGTCAGCGCTCGTCGAAAGGGTGCGGGACGCGGCGATCCAGCGACTGGAGGACGCCGTCGAGAGAGACGCCGACGTCCTGGGCAATGGGTGCGGCCACGCCGACATCGGGCGCTTCCTCAAGGGCAGCCTCAACGCGACCGACGCCGACAAGGCCCGGCGGGTGCGGTTCCTGCCGCTGCCCTCGATCGGCCATGCCCATGCCGACCCGGACATCCGTCGGCTGCTCGTCGAGGTGCCGCAGGAATGTCCGATCCGCGCGGCCTCCCTGGACTGGGCGCTCAACGGCATGCCTTTGACCCGGCCCGACGACCAGGAGACGGGCGAGCTTTTTGACCATGTCCGCCTCGTTCCCACCGAAACGCACGACATGCTCCGCCATTACGGCATCGACGCCGGCCGGCCCAGGCGGCGCTGGCACACGGTGACGCCCGCCGCCCTCCCGCAGGCCCGGCGGCGCCGCATCGACCCGGCCCGGCGCCTTGACGAGGCAAAGGGCGGCGCCGAGCGCGCCCAGGAGGAGACCACGGCCGCCGGGGCCGTCCTGCATGCCTTGCGCCACGCCGGCATCACGGCGCGGCCATCGGACATCCGGATCCAGCGCGAGCCCTGGGGAGCCAAAGGGGCGAGGGCCGAGGAGTTCGCCCACGGCACGCGCTTCAGCAAACACGCGCTGTGGCATGTCGAGCTGACCTTCCCCGAGCCGATCGCCGGCCCGCTCGTCATCGGCGACGGGCGCTATCTCGGGCTCGGGCTCATGGCCCCGGTGCCGGCCGGACGCGACCTCGCCCTGTTCGCGCTGGCCGCCGACCCGCTTCCCGCCCTGGCCGAGCGGGAGCCGCTGCTGCACGCCGTGCGGCGGGCGCTGATGAGCCTGGCCTCCGACACGCGCAGCGACGCGGTCCTGGCCCTGTTCTCCGGCCATCTCGGCGCCTCGACCGGGCCGGCGCGGCCGGGGCACCACGGCCATGCCTTCCTGTTCGCGCTCGACCGCGACGGCGACGGCCGGCTCGACCAGGTCGGCGTCGTGGCGCCGTGGCGGGCCGACCGCTCGCACGCGCCGCCGCCGGACTGGCTCGCCGAGCGCTTCACCGACGTGGTGGCGCGGCTCGAGACCGTCCGTGCCGGGCCGCTCGGCGTGCTGCGGCTCGCGCCGCGGCCGGAGACCGAGACCGTGCCGCTCGCCGGCCCGGCGCGCGACTGGCGCTCGGTCACCGACTACCGGCCGACCCGCCACCCGCGCAAGCGCCAGGACCCGGCCCCCGTGGTCACGGCCGACCTCCTGGAGGAATGCCGGCGGCGCGGGCTGCCGCGGCCCGCGGTCGAGGCCGAGATTCGCGCCGGCCCGCGCGGCGGTGTCGCGGCCCGGGTCACCCTCGCCTTCCCCAGCCCGGTCAAGGGACCGCTGCTGCTCGGCCGCGACGCGCACCGCGGCGGCGGCCTCATGGTGCCGGCCGAGTAGGCACCGGGCCAGGCGGCTCCCCGACCCGTCCATCGCGGGCGGCCCAAGCGCCGTGCCGACCCCGCCTCGCGGGCGCCGCCCGCCGGGCGCGCCGGAACCGCCGCCGCCGCCCCCGGTTGCCCCGCCTATC
>CAZTHL010000174.1:0-3260 GCA_964613585.1 uncultured Mycobacteriaceae bacterium
CCAACAACCGGAATGTAGTGCAAACAGCCGTGCCGGCTGTCGTAACCTATTGATCCAGCTACTTTCTCCCGGAGGCACTGTTGAAGTTGGGCTAGACTGTCACTGGCAGCGGGAAGCAGACGGCGAGCGCGGCCCTCCCGTAAGCCATATGTTTCGCTGAGAATGTTCAAAAGCTACTTATTTCTGCTACTAAAATTATCAGCTTCATCAAAAAAAGCGAAACCAAACCAGGTCGACAACATTTGCCTTCGATCAATTAGACCGCTAAATGAGTGCAGAGGTATGTCTAATCACGTTATTAGTGATGTAAGGTTCTTTTATTGCGATTGCACTCTTGCATGACTTATGTCAAGGCGCGAGTACGGTTCATCTCTGACTGTCGGCAAGCTAGCAGTCTGCGCTAGCACAGCTCGGAGAAGCCCCATGTCCGCAGTCGAAATGCCCTTCTATCCATTGGACAAGAAGCCGCTCAACTTTTTATGGCTAGAATTGACCAACCAATGCAATCTCAGATGCTCTCATTGCTATTCCGACTCCGGGCCAACAACGTATAGCCACGATTTGCTTGGATATGAGGACTATGTCCGGCTGATCGACGATGCCTATGACATGGGCTGCCGGAGCATTCAGTTCATCGGTGGCGAACCTACGCTGAACAAGGATATCGACAAGCTGATCGTTCACGCCAGCGACCGCGGCTACGACTTCGTCGAGCTATTCACCAACCTCTTTCGTCTGCCCGAGGACTTTCTGTCGCTCATCAAGCGCCGCAATGTTCAGGTTGCCACTTCGCTTTATGCCGACACGCCCGATCTGCACGACAAGATCACCACCGTGACCGGCAGCTTCACCAGGACTTTGGGCAACATCAAACGTCTTGTCGCTGAGGGCGTTCGCTTGCGCGTGGGCGTCATCGCTATGGACGAGAACCGCCATGCGGTTGATCAGACCATGGCCTTCCTGAAAAATATCGGCGTGGCCAATGTGGGCACCGACGCTTTGCGGCAATTCGGGCGCGGCTCCGCATCCAAGGACCACGACATGTCCGAGCTTTGCGGCGAATGTGCCAACGGCACCCTCTGCGTCGGGCCGGATGGCGTCGTATCTCCCTGCACGATGTCAAAAGCCTGGAGTGTCGGTTCCGTATTCCGCGAATCGTTGCACGAGATCGTCCGATCCGAGGCGCTGGAGGATACTCGCTCGGCAATCTATGAACACGCGGTCAAGCCGCGCGGGATCGTCGATATCTGCGCGCCGAAAACCTGCGCGCCGTATGATTCGTGCTCCCCGAAACTTGGTCCGGGTCCTTGCGCGCCAAGCGGCTGCACTCCCTGCTATCCAAAAGGGTGAATCCCGCTACCTACTGTTCTTTTCTCGCAGCGGGGGCACCCGCTTACTGAAGATTGCTAAACGCCGTCCGGCCCCGGCAGTTCCCGCGTGCGCATCCGCGCGTCCCGCTTGGCGTCGCGCTGGCTGGGGCGGTCGGCCGGTTCCGGGCCGCCGGGGCCGATCGCCCAGCTGAGCGGCCGGCGCTCGCTGCCGATCGCCTGCTGCAGCAGCACCAGCCCTTCCAGCAGCGCCTCGGGCCGCGGCGGGCAGCCGGGGACGTAGACGTCGACGGGCAGGAAGCTGTCCACCCCCTGGACCACGCTGTAGATGTCGTACATCCCGCCCGAATTTGCGCAGGAGCCCATCGAGATCACCCAGCGCGGCGCCATCATCTGCTCGTAGAGCCGCCGGATGACCGGCGCCATTTTGATGAAGACGGTGCCGGAGACGATCATCAGGTCGGCCTCGCGCGGGGTGGCGCGGATGACTTCGGAGCCGAACCGGCCGATGTCGTACTTGCTGGTCAGCGAGGTGGCCATCTCCACATAGCAGCAGGACAGCCCGAAATTGTAGGGCCAGAGCGAGTTCTTGCGCGACCACGCCACGAGGTCCTGCAGGCGGGAGGTCAGCACCGCCCGGCGCACCGCCTCGTCCGGCCGCTCCGGCGTCACGGTGGGCGGCTGGACCGGCTCGCCCGGCGTCACCTTGCGCAGCGACCACCTCATCGCCCCGCCCCCCGCGCGCCGGCCCCTTGCGCGCGGCCGTAACGCCCGGTCGCCCAGTCCAGCGCGCCGCGTTTCCATTCGTAGGCCAGCGCGGCGAGCAGCACGCCGATGAAGATCACGGCCCCGATATAGCCTTCCCAGCCGACCTCGCGAAATGCGATCGCCCAGGTGAAGAGGAACGCCGCCTCGAGGTCGAAAATCACGAACAGGGCGGCGATCAGATAGAACCGCGCCGAAAACCGCTCGCGGGTCGAGCCGATCGGCCGGATGCCGGACTCGTAAGGCTCCCCGGTAGCCCGCCCGCGCTGCCGGCCGCCGAGGACGTAGGACAGCCCCAACACCCCGGCGACACCGCCGATCACGAGAGCGGCATAGAGAAGGAGAGGCCAGAGGGCCGTGGCGGGTTGCATGGCTGCAGTCCCCTCTCCGGTTTCCGGGCGGGTCACCCGCGGAAGCGTGCTTCGGGCAGGCCGCGGATGCCGGGCTCGACGGCGAGGACGTGGCCGGCCCAGGGCTCGGCGCGGCGCTGATCCTCGCTCAGCCCGTCGATGGCGGTGGTGACGAACAGGGTGGCGAGGCCCGACCCGCCGAACATGCAGCTGGTGGGGCGGGAGACGGGCAGGGCGATCTCCCGCTCCGGCCGGCCGTCACGGTCGTAGCGGACGACCTTGCCGGCGCCGATCCGGCAGGTCCAGAGACAGCCTTCCTCGTCGATCGTCGAGCCGTCATTCCTGCCCTCGCCGCCCGAGACGAAGACGCGCGGGTTGGCGATCTCGCCCGTCTCGGGATCGAAGTCCCAGGCATCGATCTCCCGGCGCATCGAGCAGCCGAAATAGAAGGTCCGGCTGTCCGGGCTCCAGGCCAGAGTGTTGGAGATGCCGTAGCCGTCGGCCATGCGGCGGGCGCGCAGGTTGGGGTCGAGCCGGTAGAGCGCGCCCTGCTTCCCCTCGATCTCGATCCGGCTGCCGTCCTCGGCGTAGTTGTTCTGCATGGTGCCGGCCCAGAACCGGCCCCGGCGGTCGCATTTGCCGTCGTTGATGCGGTTGTCCGGCCGGTCATGCTCGGGGCTGGAGACGCGCTCCAGAATATGGCATCAGGGCGAGCCACTGGGGACGGGGCGGGGCTGAAAAAAGTTCGGATCTTTCGAGCGCCTCTAGCCCGGATTTCTCACCGCATTGATGATCTCGGCTGAGAGCTTTGCCGGAC
>CAZTHL010000175.1:0-3223 GCA_964613585.1 uncultured Mycobacteriaceae bacterium
GACCGGCGCGCCGACCTGGATCGCCTTGTCCATGAGCTTGGCGATCGTCTCGGCGTGGGCCTCCGACAGGGATCCGCCGAAGACGGTGAAGTCCTGGCTGAACAGGAAGACCAGTCGGCCGTTGATGCTGCCATAGCCGGTGACCACGCCGTCTCCCGGCACCTTGCTGTCGGCCATGCCGAAGTCGACGCAGCGGTGCTCGACGAACATGTCCCATTCCTCGAAGGAGCCGGCATCGAGCAGCAGGTCGATCCGCTCGCGGGCCGTCAGCTTGCCGTTGGCATGCTGACGGTCGATGCGCTTCTGCCCGCCGCCGAGACGCGCCGCCCCCCGCTTGTTGTCCAGCTTCTCCAGGATTTCGCGCATGTCCGCCGTCTCCCCTGCTCGTCTTCCCCCGCCGTTCCCATGCCCGATCCGCTTGCGGGAGCGCCGCGGGATCGGGAGCCGGACCGTTGGCGCGGTTGACCGGTGCCTCGACCGTCAGTGATAGCATGAACCTTTTGCAGGTGCGAGAAAAGCTGCGCCGGGGTGACGCCGGGACCAACAGCGGCGCGCCGGCCGGCGTCTCATGCCTCGACGAGAAGATCGAGCATCGTTTCGGCCGCCTCCAGGTCGGCCCGGACGGACCGGCGCCGGCGATCGGCCTCGGCATCCAGACCCCAGCGCTCGATCTGGTAATCCTCCTCCAGCTGGCCGGCGGAGAACGCCAGGGCGGCGTCGATGCGCCGCTGGACCAGCGCGAGGCCGATGACGACCGACCCCGAGGCCGCCGTGGCGAGGTGGAGCGCCGTCAGCCGCCAGTCGTCCTGCCGGGCCACGGCCGCCCGGATCGCGCTCAACGCCAGGGCCGGCTGCGGCCGCGGCGCCACCGCCTCGACCACCACATCGAGCCGGGCGTCGTGAGCCGTGGCGAGCCAGTCGAGCAGGGGCTGCCACAGCTCGGCCTGGCGCTGTGCCAGGGAGGCCGGCTTGGCCGCGCGGTAGCACAGCAGATCGGTCTCGCCATAGGCCGCGACGTGCTCGACCACCGCCTCACGCTCCGGCGCCACCCGGTCGATCCCGGTGTTGGCCACCTGCGTCAAGGGCATCTCGGCCGGCCGGACGATGTCCCGCTGGGCATCCCATTCCCTGGCCACGGCCCGGGCCAGGGCCTCGGTGGGCAGGCTGAGCCGGCGCCGCGCCGGCGTCCGCAGCGGCCGGCCGTCGAGCCGGACCTCATGCCCGGTCCCGGTCCAGGCGACCTCCACACTCGTGTAGATCCGCTTCACCGCCCCTCCGTGCTGTCGAGCCGTGCGGGATCAGTGCGCCAGCAGCGACAGCACCGTGCCGGGCACCGCCGTGAACTGGTCGACCAGCGTGTCCGCCCCGGCGCTTCTCAGCATGGCGCGCTGATGATAGCCCCAGGTGACGCCGATGCTGCGGGCGCCGGCGGCCCGCGCCATGGCCACGTCGTGCGCGGTGTCGCCGATCACCACGGTGGCCGCCGGATCGATCCCGGTCTCCGCGCTGGCCCGCAGCACCATGTCCGGATTGGGCTTGCCGGGCGCCGTGTCCGCCGTCTGCACCGTCACGAAGCGGTCGGTCAGGCCATGGCAGGCGAGCACGGCGTCCAGGCCCCGCCGGGACTTGCCGGTGGCGATGCCGAGCAGGATGCCCGCCTCGTCGAGGGCGTCCAGCGCGGCCGCCGCGCCCTCGTGCAGGGGCTCCCAGTCGCCGTCCCGCTGCCGGCCGTCGAGGACGGCCTGGCGATACTGCTCGACGACCCGCATGTGCCGGCGCCGGTCCAGATCCGGCAGCAGGCGGGCGACGGCGTCGAACAGCGATAGGCCGATGATGCTGCGCACCGCCGCCGGCTCCGGCGCCGGCACACCGGCCGCGACGCAGGCCTCGCGCATGGCGGCGACAATGGCCCTCTGGCTGTCGACCAGGGTGCCGTCACAGTCGAACAAGGCCAGCCGGGCGGTGGGCGCGACCACCGGCCGGGCATCAAGGGGGACATCAAGAGCAACCACGGGCGACGAACTCCTTACTCCCGACAGCGACAAGCCGGCTCCACGGCAGGCGGCAGGGGACCCGCTTGGCCGGGGAGCGATGACCGGGACACCGAACCACAGTCTAGGGGAGGAAGCCCCTATCAACGTGTGGTTATACGCATAATGCCGACCCGCCCCTGAAGAAAGAGCAAGCCGACGGCCGGGGCGCGCTCCGGAGGCGGCCGGACGGACCGGCACCGCAGCACGGCCGGTCCGCCGACCCCGGCGCGCATCCGGAGGGGCCGGGGTCGCCGGAGCGCTCGGCGCGAGTGGCACCGCCGGCCCGGGTCCGCGTCAGGCGGAAGCGCCCCAGCCCGCGTCGATGAACCCGTCCGGCCCCTCGATGGTCCCGTCCAGCCCTAGATAGTGCAGGCTGTCCGCCAGATGAGGGGGTGGCGGCGCGATCAGGTCGAGCGTGCCGCCGGACGGATGCGGCAGGGCGAGCCGGCGGGCGTGCAGGTGCAGCCGCCGGGCGAGCGGCGCTCCCGGCAGGAACGCGCCGGCGCCGCCGTACTTGCCGTCGCCCAGGATCGGCGTGCCGAGCTCGAGCGCGTGGACCCGGAGCTGGTGGGTGCGCCCGGTCAGCGGCTGCAGGGCGAGCCAGGCGGCCCGCCGGCCAACGGCGTCGAGGACCCGATAGAGGGTGACCGCCCGCCGCCCGTCCTCGTCGTCCGGCGCCACCCGCTCGCCGCCGCCGCGGTCGGCCTTGGCCAGCGGCGCGTCGATGCGGCCGACCGGGATCGCCGGCACGCCGACCACGATCGCCCAGTAGAGCTTGCGGGCGCCCTGGCCGCGGAAGGCGGCGGCCAGCGCGCGCGCCGCCGCGGCGCTGCGGGCCAGCACCAGGAGCCCGCTGGTGTCGCGGTCGAGCCGGTGCGCCAGCCGGGGCCGCTCCGCCGCCCCGAAGGTCAGCGCGTCGAGCAGGGCGTCCAGGTGCCGGCCGGCCCGGGTGCCGCCCTGGACCGCCAGCCCCGGCGGCTTGTTCAGCACGATCAGCGCCTCGTCGCGATGCAGCACCATGGCCCGCAGCGCCGCGGCCTCGTGCTCGCCGGGCGGCGCGCGCGCCGGCTCCGGCGGCGGCGCGTCGGCCGGCGGCGGCGGCGGCCCGCGCGCCGTCTGGCCGGGCGCCCGGCGCTGGCCCGCCCGTGCCCGCTTGCCGTCGGCCCGGATCAGCCCGGTGCGCCGCAGCG
>CAZTHL010000176.1:0-3134 GCA_964613585.1 uncultured Mycobacteriaceae bacterium
GCCGCTGCGCCCACCGACGGGCCCACCGCCGCGCGCGCCATCCCGCCCGGCGCCCCGCCCGGTGCCCGGCCCGGTGCCCTTGCCCGGCGCGCGGCCGGTCCGGGCCGGCGGGGCGGCGCCGGTGCCGGACGCGGAGTCGTCCCGGCTCATCGCGGCACCACCTGCGGGAAGCGGTCGATCTCGCCCATCAGATGGCGGCCGAGCAGGCGGGCCTGCACCTCGAGCAGCCGGCGGTAGCTGACCGTGTAGCCGAACAGCGGGTGGCTGATCTCCTGCTCCAGCCGCCGCTCGAACACCTCGATGAAGCCCTTGCGCCCGGCCGGCCGCAGGTTGCAGGCGCCGTTGATCGCCACGAAGTCGCGCGCCCCCAGCTCGCCGTTGTTGACCGCCATCAGCACCGCCGAGTCGGCCAGCAGCGGCCGGAACGGCTCCATCAGGTCGAGCGCCAGCGCCGGCCGGCCGTAGCGCGGCTGGTGGTAGAAGCCGCGATAGGGGTCGAGGCCGACCGCCGACAGCGCCACCGCGCAGGTCCGCGTCAGCAGGGCATAGGCGAAGGACAGCAGCGCGTTGATGGGGTCGGTCGGCGGCCGGCGGTTGCGCCGGGTGAAGTCGAAGCGGAAGCCGGCCGCCGCCTCGCCCTTCAGCATCCGGCCGAAGGCGGCGAAGTACGCCGCGGCGGCGCTGCCCTCGACGCCGAGCAGCCCGGGCAGGGTGTCGACGCGCGCCGTCTGCTCGGCCAGGCGCTTCAGCGCGCGCAGGGTCTCGGCCACCGTGCCGCTGCCGGCGGCCGGGCCGTCCGCGCCGTCCCCCAAGGCCGCCGCCGCCTCGGCCGCGCCGGGCGCGGCGTTGCGGCGCAGCAGGGTGCGGCTGTTGCGGATCTTGGCCTCGACCAGCCCGCGGGCGATGGCGAGGCAGGCGGCCGGCGCGAAGCTGGCGCGGTACTGGGCGGCGCGCAGCTCGACATTGCGGTGGCCGGTGCCGATGGTGTGGCCGTGGAACCAGCCGCCCTGGCTGTGCCAGGAGACCGGGATGCCCAGATCCATCAGCGCGTGCAGGCAGGGGGTGGTGACCGAGATGTTGCCGAACAGGCAGACCTGGGACACCTCGGCCAGGCGCGCCCGGTCGGCGAGCTGGTCCTCGACGGTGACCTCGAGGGTGTCGCCGCGCTTCTTCAGCTTGCCGTACGGCGCCTGGACGTAGAGCGGCAGGGCGGTGTCGCGGGCGACCGCGAGCGGCCGCGGCGCCGGCTCGCCCCGGCTCAGCCACGACACCTCGTCGGGCAGGCAGATGGTGACCAGCGAGCAGCGCGGGCATTTCGGGCTGTCGACCAGCGGCGGCGGCGCCTTGCCGGCGAGCGCGGTGAGCCGCAGGCCATGGGCGGCGGCGCGGGCCGCGGCGCGCAGCGGCTCGTCGAACGGCACGCGCACCCGCTCGCGGCCGGCGACGAAGTAGATGACGCCCTCGGCGCAGGTGTAGCCGTGCTCCTCGAGCAGCAGGCCCTGCAGGCACAGCTGCACCCGCTCGGGCTCGTGCGCGCCGGCGGCGACGTGGGGCCGCCTGCCGTGCTTGTAGTCGACCGGGACGACGGCGCCGTCCTCGGTCTCGACCAGGTCGAGCACGCCGATGAGGCCGAGCCGCTCGGAGGCGAGCGTGACCGAGCGGGCGTGGATGCGGTCGTCCTCGTCAATCGCCTCGGGGGCGGGCAGGGCCTGGGCCGGCCGGTCGACGCGCCGGTGCGCGGCCTTGCCCTCGACCGTGTCGGCGCTGTCGGCCCATTCCTGCTGGACCCACATGAGGTAGGCGAGCCGCGGGCAGTAGACGAACTCGTTGACCATGCGCAGCGGCAGCGGCGGCACATCCTCCGGCAGCGGCGGCGCGGCCAGCGGCAGCTCGGGCTGCGCCGGGTCGAGCGTGAAGCCCGGCGTCCAGGCCGGCGCCGGCTCGGGCGCGGGGTCGGCCGCAGGGCCGGCCGCAGGCTCGGCCGTGGGGTCGGCCGTGGGGTCGGGGTGCAGAGCCGGCTCCTCGGGTGGCGCGCTGTCCGGGGCGTGCGCGCCGGCCCGGCCGGTCTGCGGATCGGACTCGGTGGTCATAGAAAGTCATATACCACCCGGAGGTTGAAGAAGCGCTTACCGGGCGCCATACCCCGGGCCGGGCCGGGCGGATGAGGATCGGGCGGCCAGGCGTGGCCCGGTCGGCCACGGACACCGCGAGCGCGCAGGGGTCGGGTGGAGCGGAGCGAAGCCCGACGGTCCCCGGGTTTGGCCGCAGGCGACGCCGGTCCTCGTGCAGAAGGCTCCTCTTCTTCGCCTGCCGGACACCGGATGGCACGGCGCGAGGCGATGTGTGAGGGCCTGGAGCCCGGGCGTGGCGGAGCGGGCGCGGGCCCGCGTCGGGAGATCGACCGGGCTCCGGCGACGCTCGCCGGCGCTCCGGGCCGGGCCGGACCGATCGGGGCCGAGGGCCGATGCCGGGTCGGTGTTGCCGCTCGGGACGCTTGGCGCGCGCGAGACCCGGACAGCGCCCAGGGCAGGTGGTGGCGAGGGAAAGGCAGGAGCGACCGGGGCACCTCGCGGACCGGGGCACCTCGC
This sequence comes from uncultured Mycobacteriaceae bacterium, assembly GCA_964613585.1. Lineage (GTDB taxonomy): Bacteria > Pseudomonadota > Alphaproteobacteria > DSM-16000 > Inquilinaceae > CAZTHL01. The sequence goes on from CAZTHL010000176.1 coordinate 2,589, forward strand.
GGGGGTGGCGCCCTCCGGCCGGCTCTGCTAGGGGCGATGGGCACGCGCGCGGTCACCGCCGCCGCGCCGCCGCGAGCGGTCCAGTGGCGCGATACTTCCCGGGGACCGCTCGCATGGGTCTTGGACATTGTAAAATCTGGCTTTTTCGCCGTCGCGGGGGTGGCGTCGCGGGTCCGGACATGGCATTCTCCCGCCCATGCGACGGACCTCTCGCAAATGACCCGATTCGGCCCGCGGAATCCGCGGGTTGCGAGGGGGCCGTCTTCCCCGGCAGTAATGCCGGGGCCTCATTGAAGCAGGATGCCCTTGGGGGCGTCTACTCGATCCTGACGCGTCTTCCCCGGCAGTAATGCCGGGGCCTCATTGAAGCGCCAGGCAGGCCGTTAAGGTTGGTGAGGCCGTCGGCGACGTCTTCCCCGGCAGTAATGCCGGGGCCTCATTGAAGCCACGGTTCCCCGAAGGAGTCTCTCGCGGTTGGTCCTGGGTCTTCCCCGGCAGTAATGCCGGGGCCTCATTGAAGCCTCCAGGTACCGCCGGTTGTGGGTC
>CAZTHL010000177.1:0-1596 GCA_964613585.1 uncultured Mycobacteriaceae bacterium
AGTCGGCGCGCCCGGAGGGGCTGCCGGGCGCGCGGCCGCGCCGCGCCGCCGGTGTGCCGGGCGGCGGCTGATCTGATTTCCTGCTGCTGTGGCGTGCCCGCGACACCGGCCATTGAGGGAAAACGGCGCTCCGTGGCCGGGTCGGGGCTTTGTTGGAGTGGCAACAATTTCGATGAGATAAGGGATTTCTCACAGACCACGCTTAACCAATCGACGAGAGTCGCTCGCAGGCATCCGGACGGGGGCGCCCTCGCCCTGTGCGGGAGCGGCTCATCGGGGTCTTGCTTGCCGGAAGCGTGTATCAGCACATTCCGAATTGCGAGATCTTGACGCCCTCGCGCCGTCCTGTCCGGCCGCCCGGCCGCCGCCCGCGCCGCGGGTGCCGGACCAATGAGGCTAACGCTTGCTCGCGGTCCGCGCTGTCCGCGGGAGCAACCAGGGGGGAGTAAAGTCTATGGCACCGTTGCGTGAGGACCGGGATCGCCCCGGCGAGACCGGCAAGACCAGCTCCGAATCCTCGGACGGCGGCACGCCCGTCGACGAGGGAACGCTCGACCTGGAGCATTTCCTGCCCTACCGGCTGTCGGTCCTGGCCGGCACCGTGAGCCGGGCCCTGGCCCGGGTCTACGAGGACGAGCACAACCTGAGCGTGGCGGAATGGCGGCTGCTCGCCATCCTGGCCCGGTTCGGCGCGCTGTCCGCCAACGGGGTGTGCGAGCGCACCGCCATGGACAAGGTGCGGGTCAGCCGCGCCGTGGCGCGCGCCACCGCCAACGGCCTGATCCACCGGGCGGTCGATCCGGGCGACCGGCGCCGCTCGGTCCTGTCCCTCACCAACAAGGGTCGGGCCATCCACGACCGCATCGTGCCGACGGCGCGCGAGCGCGAGGCCCAGATCCTGGCCGGGCTCGAGGAGCACGAGATCCCGGTGCTGCAGGAGATGCTGAGCCGGCTCTATCACCACGCCCGTGAGGTCGAGTCCCAGGTCGTGCAATAGAGCCTTGCCGCGTGACGCGGGATCGGCACCGGCCCGCTCCCCCGCCCGGCCGGCCTGAGCAGGCTGTCGTTGGGTGGCCGGCCGGGGGAGCGGGCCGGCGACGCCATTCGAGCCGGAAACGCTCCGGCCCCCGGGCCCCGGCCGGACGCGCCGCACGCCGGCGCGCCGGCCAGCCCCGGGGCGCCGGCGCCGGCCGATGTTCACGGAACGTCTGTTCACGGATTAGAGATTTATGCACCACCGTGACTAAAAGGGGTACATGTAGCGAACATTGATCGAACAAATTCGGTCGATGGCGTACAGACCGGTCGGTCGAGCCCGCGCCCCCGGTCGGGAGAGGGCGCGATCACCTTCCAATGGATAAGCGTGCCCCCCGCCACGCCCCTGCGCGGGGGAGGCACGGGGCGGCGGCCACCCGCGCCGGCTTTGGAAGACCCGACCCGATGGAAGACCCGACCCGATCAAGGGGCACGCCCGGCCCCGAGACCCCGGGCCGCCCACCCTTTGGCGGCCAGGGGCCCCCTCCTTCCGCTGTAGCGCGGCAGGGCCAGCCGGCAGGGCCGGCCGGCAGGGCCAGCCCGCAGGGCCGGCCGGCAGGG
>CAZTHL010000177.1:1696-3113 GCA_964613585.1 uncultured Mycobacteriaceae bacterium
CCGCCCGTGCCGTTTAGGCCGCCGGTGCCGTTCAGGCCGCCCGTGCCGTTCAGGCCGCCCGTGCCGTTGAGGCCGCCGCCCGTGCCGTTCGAGCCGCCCGTGCTGGTGCCGCTGCCACCGGTTTCGCCGCCGCCGCCGGCGGCCTCCTTCTTCTTCTTCCGGGCGGCGGCCCGCCGCGCCGCGGCCTTCTCCTTGCGCGCGAGCTTGCGCATCTCCGCCTGCCGCTTGGCCTCCGCCGCGGCGTAGCTTCTCCGCCAGTAGCGCAGGACGAACAGCCGGCAGCAGGCGTCGAGAGTCTGATCCTCGCCCCTCAGATCCCGAATGGTCTCCCAGATCTCCAGGATGCCCCGGTTCTCCCGCTGGGCGATCAGCTCGATGGCGGCCCAGAAGTCCGGCTCCAGATTGAGCATGACGGGGCCTTCATGGAAGGAGATGGTGCGCGTCTCGAGAAAGGTCTCGGGGTCGACGCGACCGTGCTTGATGACGGGATTCTCCATGTTCCACGCCTCCCGGGGACTATGGCATGAATATGTAAGGGTTTGTATACCGGCGACCGCCGCTCGCGTCGAGGGTGAAGGCGCCGGCCGTCACCCGACCCGTCGGCGCCGCCTCGGGCTTCGTTGACGCGAAGCAGGTCCGGAGCGCTTCCGGCTCAAGCGGCATCACCGATCCCGCGTCAGGCGGAATCGGCGCCGGCCCGCTCCCCTGCCCGGCCACCCGCGGCCATCCAACGACAGCATCCTCAGGCTGGCCGGGCGGGGGAGCGGGCCGATGATGCCACCTGACCCGGATACGCTCTAGCATGCCGGCCGCGTCCGCATCACCCGGCCAATGAGGCAGGGGTCCCGCGGAGCGCCCCCCGCCGCCGGCCCGGCCCCATCGTGGCGGCCCCATCGTGCCTGCCCCCATCAGGCCGGGCCCATCGTGCCGGCCCCATCAGGCCGGGCCGGGGCAGCGCCGGCCACGCCCGAAGGCACCGTCCGGCGGCCGCGCCGCGTCCCCGGGCCCGGCTCCGGCCCCGCTCCACAGCCCGGATGTTTCTTTTTCGTTCGCGTTCCAAGCGATTGGATCGATACAATACGAATTTTGCGAACAAAGCCGGCACAAAACTCCGCCAATTCATTGAAATCATTCAACTCCGCACAGGCCGCCGGATGGAACGAAAAGCGCCTATAGAGAGAACATCGAGGTGTCCGCGCCGCGCCGGATCGATACAATCGGGCCATTGACTCGCACCCCGGCCTCGCACCTCGCCCTCGCCCCCCTCACAGCCGGCTCCGCGGCCCCTGCCGGGCTCGGCACACCGGCCGAAAGCCTCTCCGCGCCCCCGCCGACTGGCGGGGGCGGATGGGGCACGCCGTTCAAACCCAACTTCAACAGTGCGTCCGGAACAATGCATCCAGATCAATAGGTTACG
>CAZTHL010000178.1:0-3080 GCA_964613585.1 uncultured Mycobacteriaceae bacterium
CTGCGGCGGCCGACTTACCCACAGCTCCTACACCACTCGGCGGGACACGACCCGGGGGCTTTGTTGCAAACGCCGGCTCTGTGGTGGGGAATGGCGGTCTTTCGTTCGCGAGGAGCGAGCCGTGTCGGAGTTCAAGGGGCGTCGTTTCGAGACCGAGATCGTGCTGTGGGCGGTACGGTGGTATTGCCGCTACGGCATCAGCTACCGTGATCTCGAGCAGATGATGGCCGAGCGCGGCGTTCCCGTCGATCATTCCACGATCTATCGCCGGGTCCAGGTCTACGCCCCCGAAATCGAGAAGCGGTTACGCTGGCCATGGCGCCGGCCGAGTTCGACGCCCTCAAGCCAGTTCGTTGGGTCTCTATATGGCGTTGTGTCCGAACGACTATCGAGTCTGGCGACGTTGTCCCGGACAAAATTGCTTGGTACTTATCGCTGGGATACAGCGCCGTTCAAAGTCATGGGGTTTCACACAAGTGTCAAGCCTTGCAGCGGCCTGTAAACATTACGAACAAGATTTCGTGCTTTTCTTGAGGTTCTTTCTTCAAGAACTCCATGAAAATCTCACAGGGGGCCGCCGCGAAGATTTACAAATACATCATGGTATATTGAAGCTACAGCTTTGGAAAGATTCACTTCCTCTGGATTAAGATACTCAAGGCAATACATCAACCTGTATGTTGCGCTAGCGAGAGAAAAGCTTGAGTTGTTTGCCGCATTGGGCATTCACCAAAATTTAAGGCCTTGGTCATTATGAACCGCCATTCCCCACCACAGAGCCAGCGTTTGCAACAAAGCCGCATCGATCGGGACGCTGCAACAACATGCCCGCATGGGTCGCATGCGTCGCAGGTGCGGTGCCTGTTCGGGGGAGAACATGACCTATCGTGCGTTTTTCCAAACCGCCTTCGAAAATGACGACGAACCGAGCGCATGGCAATCGGCGCTGGCGAAAGCGACCGATTGGCCAGACGCCCTGATCGCGCCAACCGGTCTGGGCAAGACAGCTGGCGTTGTCCTGGCCTGGGCGTGGCGCCATGCGCAGGGGGACCCGGCGGCGCCGCACCGACTGGTCTATTGCCTGCCCATGCGCACCCTGGTCGAGCAGACGGCGGAGTCGGCGAGGCGCTGGATGGCGGCCCTCGGCGACGTTCCTGGTCTACCGCGAAGCGAAGATGTCCATGTCCTGATGGGCGGTGCGGACGAAACCCGATGGTTCGAGCACCCGGAACGGCCCGCCATCCTGATCGGCACCCAGGACATGCTGGTCAGCCGCGCCCTGATGCGCGGCTACGCCATGAGCCGCTTCCGCTGGCCGGTGGACTTCGCTCTGCTGCATACCGACGCCCTTTGGGTGCTTGACGAGGTGCAGGCCATGGGCGCGGCGCGGCCGACCTCGACCCAGCTTGAGGCGTTCCGGAGACGCTTGGGGGGAGACCGATCGGCCCGCAGCCTGTGGGTGTCGGCGACGCTGAAGACGGAGTGGCTTGCCAGCGTGGATTTCCGGCACACGCCGACGGTTTGGCGCGTCCCCGAGGACTTTCCGAAGGATGCCGACAATGCCCGGATCAAGGCCATCGTCTCGGCGCACAAGCCGCTAGCCCCGGCCAAGATATCGCCGCCTAGCCAGAAAAATAAGAATGAAGCGAAGGCGTATGCGCAAGCCCTTGCCCAGGCGGTGATCGACCGACACCGGCCCGGCTATCCCACCCTGGTCATCGTCAACACCGTGGAGCGCGCGCAGGCGGTTCACAAGGCGTTGTCGACAAAGCCCGGAGTGGAAATCCTGCTGATCCACTCGCGCTTCCGGCCGGCGGACCGGGCGCGTATCGTCGATGCCCTGCCGGCGCCGGGCAGTCCCCGGGATGCCATTATCGTCGCCACCCAGGCGATTGAGGCCGGCGTGGACCTGTCGGCGGCCGTGCTGGTGACGGAACTGGCGCCGTGGGCCTCTTTGGTGCAGCGGTTCGGGCGGGTCAACCGGCGCGGCGAGTACACCGTAGAGGGCGGCGCGCCGGTGGTCTGGATCGACGTCCTGGGCGCGGCGGACGACAAGGACGCCGCGTCCCGCGCCGCGCCCTATGGTGTGAAGGACCTGGAAGAGGCCCGCGAGCGGCTGTCCAAGCTGTCCGACGCCGCGCCGGCCGGGTTGACCGATCCCGGCGATCCGCAGCCGGTGCGCCGTGTGCTGCGCCGCAAGGATCTGATCGAGCTGTTCGACACCGATCCGGACCTGACCGGCTTCGACGTGGACATCTCGCCCTATGTGCGCGATGCCGACGACACCGACGTGCGCGTGTTCTGGCGCGACGATGTCGCCAACACCCTGGATGCCCAGCCCGCGGCGACGCGCGACGAGCTGTGCGCCATCCCCATCGGCCGGGCGAAGGCGTGGCTGAAGGGCAAGCAGGCTTGGCACGCCGACCCCCAGGCACGGCGCGGAAAGGGCGGCCGGGACAGCGTTCCGACGTGGCGGCGGTTGTCTACCGACGGTCCGTGGCCCGGACTGGTCCTGATGCTCGATGCGTCAAAGGGCGGCTACACGGCCGATCGGGGCTTTGATCCCGACAGCAAGGCCGATGTGACCCCGGTTCGGTCCAACCCGGACTCCGGCGCAGAGACCGCCGACGCCGACCCTGACAGCCGCAAGGATGTCCCGGTGCCGCTGACCGCGCATCTGAGCCATGTCGCCGCCGAGGCCGAGAGATTGTGCGCGGCGCTGGGCGTGACCGGCGCGGCGCGCGAGGCGGTGGTGACCGCCGCGCGCTGGCACGACGTCGGCAAGGCGCATGAAGACTTTCAGGCCCGGTTGGGGAACACCGATCCGGGGGCCGTGCCGCTGGCCAAGGCGGCGGCCTACCATCGGGACAGGGGTCGGGCCTATTTCCGCCACGAACTGGCCTCGGCGCTGGCATTCCTGGCCCACCACGGATGGGCGCGCGAGGCCGATCTGCCCGCCTATCTGATCGCCGCCCACCACGGCAAGGTGCGCCTGTCGCTACGCGCCCTGCCCAAGGAACAACCGGCCCCGGACGGCCGCCGCTTCGCCCGGGGCGTGTGGGAGGGGGAGCCCCTGCCCT
>CAZTHL010000179.1:0-3026 GCA_964613585.1 uncultured Mycobacteriaceae bacterium
TTATTCCGGAAGAGAACCGGCACAGGCAGCCCCCGTCACGCTTCCTCTTGGCGGCGCCGGTCGGCAGGACCAGCCTGATGCCGGAGCGATGCCGGGTCAGGGGGCATCGCCGTCCGGCTTCCCCGACCGGTCACCCGACGAAGCACCCACGTTGGTGGCCGGGCGGGGCAGTGGGCCGGTGCCGCTTCCGCGTCAGGCGGAAACGCTTCAGCTGTCCTGAGCCGCGTCCGGAACCTGAAGCCCCGTCACCTCCCGGGAGCCGGGGGCGCTCGCCCTGGTTTCCGCGGCTTCCGTGCCGGCGGCCGGAGCGCCAAGGTCAAGGCGCAGGATCAGGGCGTCCTCGCTGCTCTCGGCATGCCGATAGTATCCCGTTCGACAGCCTACCCGACCGAAGCCGGCCTTGCCGTAAAGCTTGAGCGCCGGCGCATTGCCGGCGGCTACCTCAAGGAACAGCGCCGACGAACCGGTCCGGGCGCTGGCCTCGATGGCCCGTTCGAGCAGACGGCGGCCGAGGCCCCGGCGACGCTGCTCAGGCCTTACACCAATCACCAGGATCTCGCTTTGGTCGGCTATCGACCGGATGGCGACGAATCCGAGCGGCTCACCATCCACGCTGGCGACCCATGCCTGCGACCGCATATCGGCCAGGAGCCTCAGGAATGCGGATGCCTGCCAGTCGACGTAGCGATCGTCCTCAAAGCATGCCCGGTGCAGAGCGGCGAGCAGATCGGCCGCTGTGCCGTCGACCCGGTCGATGCGGAGGCCCATCGAGCCGGGTGCGGCCATCATGGTATGACCGGCCGCCCAGCCCGGGCTCGCGGGAGTGCGTCCGCCGGACGGACATACAAGGGCAGTGGCGGATCGGAGGATGCTTGATCCGACCACTCCGTGGCCAGCCGGGCCAGAACGGTCACGGCGGCTTGCCCCTTGACCATGCGAGGATGTCCCGACAGGCCCGGTTCCCGGGAGAGGAGGTCGTCCACGCCGTCGCCCGTCAGAGTGATGGAGGCGTCGGCGCCGCACCGCTCCAGGATCCGCGCTGGTGACAGGCTTTCCGGATCGGTGAGCGGTCTCATGTCCGCCGAGAAATGCTGGACGAAAAGCTCCTCCCGACGGCTGCTCAGGACGACCAGGATCGAATTGGAGCAACCGGCCTCCGCCGCGGCGTGCGCGCCGATCAGCAGGCTTGATATCCCAAGGATCGGCTTTTGGAGACCAAGGGCCAAGCCCGCGACGGCCGCCACGCCGACCCGCAGCCCGGTGAACGACCCAGGGCCGAGGGCCACGGACAGAAGATCGATCTCCGTGATGTCGAGACTGGCAAGGCGAACGCAGTCCCGGATCGCCGGCAGGACCAGCTCGGCGTGGCCGTGGCGGGTCGGACAAACGATCTTCCGTACCACATGTCCCGAATTCGCGACCGCCACCGAGGCCGAAGGGCCCGCGGTATCGAGGGCAAGCACCCGCATGGCGGCCCGCTAGAGCGTTCTTGGTGAGGTGGCCGGTGCCGATACCGCATCACGCGGAAACGCTCTAGAGCACCCGGCAAGCTTCCTCGAAGCTGAACCGCGGTGCGCGTGGATGCAGCGCATCGGGACGGCCGTATCCGATATTGCACAGGAAGTTGCTTCGATACCGACCCTCGGGGAAGAACTCCCGGTCGACCCGATCGCGGTCGAAGCCCGACATGGGGCCGCAGTCGAGGCCAAGCGCGCGGGCCGCGATGATGACATAGGCGCCCTGCAAGGAACCGTTGCGAAACGCGGTCTCCTCGATCAGCTCAGGATTCCCTTCAAACCACGATCGCGCATCGGTATGCGGAAACAGATGGGGCAGATGGTCGTGAAACGCTCTGTCGTATGCGACAATCGCTGTCGCGGGGGCCGTCATGGTCTTGACCACATTGCCTTCCATGAGGGCCGGCTTCAACCGCTCCTTGGCCTCAGCGCTGACGACGAACACGAGGCGCATGGGACTGCAATTCGCGCTTGTCGGGCCCATCTTGGCCAAGTCGTAGATGGCCTCCAGCATCACCTCCGGCACCGGCCGATCCTGCCATGCGCTGTGCGTGCGCGCGGTGCGGAAGATCAGATCAAGGCCGTTGTCACCAAGTATGCTCATCGAACCATGCCCTCGCACGCCATCGTTCAGCCGACCGCATCGTCACCAGTCGACCCGGTCTGAATGCTGTCACCGGTAGCCAGGATTGCGGCATCGACCCTTGTCAGATTGTTGATGACGATAATGCGGCGCACGTCCCTGATATAGTCCTCACCCCGCTCCGAGTACGCCATCAGTCCATCCAACAGGCTGTATCCGTCCAGCACCCCGTGTTCGGCGCGCTGCCGTGCGCGCAGGGCGCGAAACCCCGCATAGGCCGGATGGGTGTTGAGATTGTGCGCATATGCGGCCACCGTCGCCCTCAGGCTGTCAAACTTGGCGTACCGGTAATCGCCACTGACCGACGGTATGCCGTCGTCGTCGGTGGTGATCTGGCCGAAGAGAGCATTGCCCGCCCGCGCCAGCAGCGAGGTGCCCCATCCTGATTCGAGCGCGCCTTGAGCCAGCGCCATGGAAGGAGGAACGTGGTCGACCCGTAGCAGCAATGTCGCGATATCGTCCGGCTCGCCCCGATAGCGCCGTGCCACGTCCCGCAGCCAGGCATCGTCCGCTTCTGCCAAGGGCACGCCGCGCCGGAGCCGATACTGAAGCTCAATGAGGCGGTCCCGCTCCTCCTCGATGGCCTCGTTGACCATGAGGACCACCGGCAGGAGCGCGGTCAGAAACACCTCCTTTCGAACCCCGCTCGATTCCAGCGCCGCGAGATCGTCCGGCAGCGTGGCCACGGAAAGCCTCGGAACGCCTGCCGATGCCTGGACCACATCGGCGAAGCGCCAGCCCAGCTGATCGATCGCATTGACCAGCTCACCCCCGGAGGACACCTGCAGGACCAGATCCGTCCCCTTGTCGATGGGTGGCGCGTCGATGGGTGGCGCGTCGATGGGTGGCGCGTCGATGGGTGGCGC
>CAZTHL010000180.1:0-2953 GCA_964613585.1 uncultured Mycobacteriaceae bacterium
GGCCGAGCACGTTGTTGATCTTGTGCGCGCCGGTGTGGTTCAGCTCGTCGCGCTTGAGGTAGATCTTGGCGCCGCCGAAATGCCGGGTCAGCCGCTCGGCGTGATAGAGCGGGCTCGGCCGGCCGACATAGTGCGTCAGGTAGTAGGCCAGATCGGCGCGGAAGCACGGGTCCTCGCGCGCCGCCTCATAGGCGCGCTCCACCTCGAGGATCAGCGGCATCAGCGTCTCGGCGACATAGCGGCCGCCGAACAGGCCGAAATGTCCGGCCTCGTTCGGGCCGGTGCGATAGCTGTTCAGGCTCGGGGCCTCGGAGGCAGGTAAAGCAGGCACAGGCGTTCCAGCGTGTCGGGGATCCGGCGGTGGCGCCGGCGCGACCGACCTTAAAGCGCCGTCCTGCCCGGGACAATGCCGACCCGCGGTCGCCCTCGCGGCCGGGCGACGCCCCGCCGGTCACGCGCCGCCGGAGGCGGATGCCGGGGCAGACCCTGCCCGCGCCGGCTCGCGGACGGTGAGCAGGAGTGCGCCGCCGGCCAGGAAGAACAGCAGGATGGTCGACATTCCGGCGCGCTGGCTGTCGAAGATGTCGGTCGCCAGCCCGAACAGCAAGGGCCCGAGGAAGGTGATCGCCTTGCCGGTGAGCGCGTACAGCCCGAACATCTCCGCTTGCATGCCGGCCGGCGCCAGCCGCGCCATCAGCGAGCGGCTCGCCGCCTGGGCCGGGCCGACGAACAGGCCGAGGCCGAGCGCCAGGAGCATGAACGTCGAGGCCTCGGTGACGAGCAGCAGCGGCACACCGAAGCCGATCAGCCCGGCCAGCGCCGCCAGCACCGTGCGCTTGGAGCCGGCCGCGTCGTCGAGGAAGGCGAAGGCGCCGGCGCCGAGCCCGGCCGACAGGTTGAGCCCGATGGCGAAGATCAGGATCTGCTCGAAGCTCATGCCGAAGGTGCCGGCGGCATAGAGCCCGCCGACGGCGAACAGGGTCGCCAGCCCGTCGCGATAGAGCGCGCTGGCGACGAGGTACCGCACGACATTGCCGTAGCGGCGGATCTCCCGGGCGGTGCGCGCCAGCGTACCCAGCCCCTCGCGGACCGCGCGGCCAAGCGGGATGCCCGAGGCCGGCTCGTCGGGCGCGAAAAGGAACAGCGGCAGGGCGAACACCGCGACCCAGGCGGCGACCAGCAGCGCCGTGGCGCGCACCGGCTCGGCCGCGTCCGGGTCGAGGCCGAAGGGCGGCGGCTCCGGCCTTACCAGCCCGAACAGCGCCGCGGCCAAGCAGGCGAGGCCGCCCAGATAGCCGATGCCCCAGCCCCAGCCGGAGATTCGGCCGAGCCAGGGCTCCGGGGCGACGCCGCGCAGCATGGCGTTGTAGAACACGTTGGCCAGTTCGAAGGCGATGCTGGCGACGACGACGCAGGCGAGGGCGAAGGCGATGTCCTCGCGCCGCGGCTCGGCCTGCCACAGCAGCGCGGTGCCGGCCACGGTCACCAGGAGGAAGGCGGCGAGCCAAGGCTTGCGGCGGCCGGCCCGGTCGGCGACGGCGCCGAGCACCGGGCTGAGGACGGCCACGGCGATGCCGGACAGCGCGATCGCGTAGCCCCAGACGGCGCTGCCCTGGGTCTCGTCGCCGTAGATGCCGCGGGCGAAGTAGACCGAGAAGACGAAGGTGCCGATGACCGTGTTGAAGGCCGAGGCGGCCCAGTCGTACAGGCACCAGCCGATGACGCCGCGCGCGGCCGGGTCGCGCGGCGCCGGCCCGGTGGACCATCCGGCCACCGAACGGGCCGTCCCGACGGGTCCGGGCAGGCGGCTCTGCCGGGGCGCGCGGCCGGTCAGCCCGCGCGCTGGGAGTCGATGAGGCTCTTGAGCATCTCGTAGCCGACCGCGCCCGGAACGACCCGGTCGCCGACGATGAAGGCCGGCGTGCCGCGGATGCCGAGCGCCTCGGCGAGCGCCAGGTTGGCCTCGATCTCGGCCGCCACCTCGGGGCTGTCCATGTCCGCGCGCAGCCGCTCGACATCCAGGCCGACCTCGGCGGCGAGGCCGAGGATGGTCTCCTCGTCGAGCGCACCTCGGTGCTGCATGAGCGCGTTGTGCAGCTCGGCGTACAGCCCCTGCTGCCCGGCGGCCAGCGCAGCGCGCGCCGCCATCACCGAACCCGGCCCGAGGATCGGGAACTCCTTCAGCACGATCCGCAGGTCCGGGTCCTCCTCGGTCAGCTGGAACACCTGGTCGACCATGCGCTTGCAGTAGCCGCACTGGTAGTCGAAGAACTCGACCAGGGTGATGTCGCCCTCGGGGTTGCCGATGACCGGCGAGCGCGGGCTGTCGAACACCTCGTCGCGGCGCTCGACCAGCGATTCCTGCTGCAGCCGCCGCTCGGCCGCCTGCTCCCGCGCCTGCAGGATCTCCAGGGCCTCGACGATCACCTGCGGATTCTCGAGCAGGTACGCCCGCACCACCTCCTCGATCTCGGCCCGCTCGTCCGGGGCGAGCCCGTCGGCCTGGGCGAGCGCGAGCCGGCCGCCGGCGCCGAGCAGGCAGACGATCAGAAAGGCGGCCAGCGGCACCCGGAGGCGCGCCGGGCGGGCGGTTGATGGACGCATGGAAGGTATCCCGATCAAAGACAGGTCGAATGTTGTCGCAGAATGGTCGAGACGGGGGGCCGCTACAACAAGGCTGTTCGCGGCGTCACGGCAAAGTGACCCCCCGCGGAGCAGACCATACGGCAACAGCTTGACACCAGATTGTTGAGCGCTGGACCGCCCGTTGGGTGCGATTTGTGTGTCGTTCCTGCCGCTGAAGTTCATCTATGCAAGCACGCGCATGGTGAAATTCGAGGACGTGCGGAGAATAATGGCGCGCTGATTCCGGCGAGCCTTGGACGTCCGTCCGTGCGCGAGCGTGGGCGCGCCGGTTCGGCGGCGGGGCTGGAAGGCCCGTCGCCGCCGAGAC
>CAZTHL010000181.1:0-2878 GCA_964613585.1 uncultured Mycobacteriaceae bacterium
TCGCCCGCGATCTGGCGGCGCGCGATCCGGGCAATGCCGGCTGGGCCCGCGACGTGTGGGTCTCACTCTGGCGGATGGCCGGCGTCGACGGCGGCAACGCCACGAAGTACTGGGAGGAGATCGTCGCGCGCATGGAAGACATGGTGGCACGCGGCATCTTGCTGCCCACAGACGCGCCTTACCTTGAGACCGCCCGCGCCAACCTCGAAGTCTCCCGGCAATGAGCGTGCGTTGATCCGAATTGCACCAAGGCGCATTGAGCACGCCAGCCCGCCTCTTTTTCAAACGCGGAGTGTGGTCCCAGTCCATTTTTGTGAGTTCGCCCTCGGACAACAGACTTTTCGGGCGAGAAGGGGAAAGACTGTAATAGGCCGAACTCGCCCATGCCAACGAGCCCGGCCTCTCGCCTCTCCTGGCGAAACCGTCCTCAGGCATTGCCCCACATCCGGCTCATGATGGACTTCTCCTCGGCCCCGACGGCATCGGCGTAGATGGCCGTGGTCGAGAGCTGGGCATGGCCGAGCCACTTCTGCACCATGTTGAGCGGCACGCCGCTCGAGACCGCCTGCACCCCGAAGCCGTGTCGGAGGCCTTTGGGCGAGGCCTGCGGCCCCTCGATCCCGGCTTGCTCCAGCACGTCCGCCACATACCGCCAGGCGCTCGTTCGCGAGAAGGTCCAGAGGCGTCCCTTGCCGCCTTCCCGGCTCTGCTGGGCCTCTCTGACGCCGTGCACCATGTTGAGCGCGTCGATCACCTGCGGCGGTACGGGCACGGCCCGGTAGACGCCCCTGCGGCGCTTCTTAAGGCTTTCGAATATGACGGTGCCCGCCTCGAGATCGATGCGCCGCGGGGAAAGCTCCAGGGCTTCCGTGATGCGGCAGCCGGTGAAGGCGAGCACGAGGCACAGCGTGCGCACCTGGCGCGGGGCTTTCTCGGCCGCGGCGAGGAAAGCGCGGCGCTCCTCGCCCGTGAGGTACTTCCTGCGCCCTGCCCCATCATAGAGCTGCATGCCCTCACTGCTCATGAAGCGGCCTCGCCCGGCGCGCGGTAGCCGCGCCTGCGCTTCGCGGCGGCAAGCCGCTTCAAGGCCCTGCCCGCCTGCTCCTCATTCTCGAATTGTCCGCCGTCAGTGCCTATGGGACATCTGATGTGATTTTGGAACGGAGGGTTTGTGGCTCATCGTAACCGCCAAGGAGTGGAGATGAGACAGAAACCCGGAACACTCAAGCTGCCGGCCGAGAAGGTCGTGAAGGACATCCGGCGTCGCACACGCAAGCAGCACTCGGCGGAGGAGAAGATCCGCATCGTTCTCGAGGGCCTGCGCGGCGAGGAGAGCATCGCGGAACTCTGCCGCCGCGAGGGGATCGTCACGAGCCTCTATTACAACTGGTCGAAGGAGTTTCTGGAGGCCGGCAAGCGGCGGCTTGCAGGCGACACCGCCCGCCAGGCGTCGAGCCCCGAGGTGAAACATCTGCGCACAGAGGCAGCGGCTCGACCTGTGAATTGGTCAGCGCCAGGTACGGGTCGAACAGGTGCGCGAGGCCGATGCGCCGCGCCTCCGCGGCCAGGCGGAAGTCCTCGGCATCGCCCTCGAAGGAAAACGGCGCGGTCGGCGCGGCCGAGCGCAGATGCGCCTCGTCGCTGCGTTGCAGGATGCGCTGGTCCAGCCCCTTCGACGTGCGGAAGGTGACTTCGAGCTGATGCTCGCCGAGCCAGTCGACCGAGATGACATCGGCGTCGCCGGCCGGCGATAGGCCGTCAATTCGGCCGCCGCGCTGGATCTCTTCCAGTTTCAGCATCGCGGGTTCAGGGTCGCCACGGTCGACGATGGTGAGAACGGTGTTGCTCGGGTCACAGCACGGTCGCCGCGCCGGCATGAAGTACGGTTGTGTCCAATCGAGCGAATGCACCCCGGCAACCCGAGTATCCGGCGCACGGGTTACCGCCGGATTGACGACGGCGATCCGACGTGGAGCGGCACGTCCGTGGCGACAGCGTCGTCGTCGAACCGGAAGGACTGGCGTCGAGATCGCCGATCGGTCCATCGCCGACAGCGGATCAGCCTCAGCCGCTGGATGGACGGCGGCAACCTCCGGGAGAATGGCGGCGGGGATGGTGGCCTTCGCCGGTGCCGGAGCTTGGCGCAAGCTTGATCTCGAGCGGTACCCATTTGGTACCCGGCCGGGATTGGGCGGCGCAGATTAGAGAATGGAAAGCCCTCTATCGTGTTGAGATAGCGGGCATTTTCTGGTTGCGGGGAGCGCAATCTCCGATGTCAGCAAGGACGTTTCCAGACAGCGGCATGATTGGCCAACGCCATCCAATTCGGCGATAACCGCATGGCCTCCACCTTTGCCATCGGTCGCTCCAAGCTTGCCCGACACCACCGGAAACGGCGATACTTGCCTTCAATGAAGGCGCTATTCTGAAGGCAAGAGGGCTATGGGGCAACTGACCGTCCGCAACGTCAACCATCACATCGTGCGCGCGCTCAAGCAGCGGGCGGCCGCCCACGGCCGCTCGGCCGAAGCCGAGCACCGGGAAATCCTCCGTGCGGCCCTGCTTGAGGGAGAAGAGGATTTTCCCGCTCGCGCCAGCGCCCTGCGCGAGCGCCTGCGCTCCCGTGTCGACTCGAGCGAGATCATCCGCGCCGACCGCGATCGCGACACCGTGGCATGAGCGGCTACGTCGTCGACGCCAGCGTGGCGGTCAAGTGGCTTGTGTCGGAAGCGTTTTCCCACGAGGAATTACTAACACCTTTCCGAATAACGCGACAGAACGCGCCGGAGCACGATAAGTCCCTGATTGGCATTGCTTTTTCAAGGCGGCGCGCCGACGCTTCTATCCAGAAACAGGCCGCAGTTTCCGCCCGGCTGCT
>CAZTHL010000182.1:0-2731 GCA_964613585.1 uncultured Mycobacteriaceae bacterium
CGTCGTCATTGAGCGTGTTCTGCACGGCCGGCGCCGTATTGAGCGCGAATTCTAGGCCGTCCGGCACTCTTAAGCTGCGCCGGTGCAGGACCCGGCTTTGTCAGAGCCGGGAAATCGCCAGAGCACGCGGAGTTGGGACTGCCGGGCGTCCTCCAGGCCCTGGCGGGTTTCGGAGACAACGTCGATGCCGACGGCGTCCGGGCGGGCGGTGAAGACGCGGTCGGCTCTGTCGATCCCCACCCTGGCGAACGGGGCGCGTTGGGCCGGGCCGCTTGGCCGTCGCGGGCGATCTCGCCTATCCTGACCCGACTTGAACGGTGCGCGCGGGACAGAGCATGAACACCGGGCGCAAGTGCTTGATTTATTGAGGGTGGCTTGCGGCGCGGCTCAAAAATGTGGTGCTAAATTATGCAGCGCAGGTCTTTATCATTATTGATCTTTTATGAAATCCTGCGCTGATAATTCCCCGTGTTCGTCCGCGAGAAGACCGTCAACGGCGACACCTATCTGTACCTCGTCGAGAGCGTGCGCGAGGGCAAACGCACCCGCCAGCGCATCGTCAAGACCCTGGGGCGCAAGGGGGGCGGTGCTGGCCGGCGGCGACCTCGAGCGCCTGCTGGCCTCCGTCGGGCCGGCCGATCTGCTCGGAGATGGCGCCGGGCAACCCGGCCGACGGGACCGTGCTGATGCCGATCGTCGACCGGCTGCGCCACCGAAGGGCGAGACCCAGCTGTTCGCCAAGGAGGTCCGGGTCGCCGGCCGGCGCTACATTGTCTGCCGCAACGAGGCCGAGGCGGAGAAGGACCGGCAGGACCGCCAGGCGATCGTCGCCGGGCTGGAGGCGCAGCTGAAGAAGGGCGACAAGGCCCTGATCGGCAACTCGGCCTACCGGCGCTATCTGCGCAAGGTCCGGGCCCAGGGCGGGGAGGGCGCCGACGGCGTCGGGGCCGGCGGGCCGGCGTTCGAGATCGACATCGGCCGGCTGGCCGAGGAGGCCCGCTTCGACGGGGTGTTCGTGCTGCGCACCAACGCCCGCATCACGCCCTTGCAGGCCATGCTCCGCTACCGCGATCTGCTCCAGGTGGAGGAGCTGTTCCGCACCGCCAAGGCGCTGATGCGCACGCGGCCCATCTATCACTCCTCCGATGCGGCCATCCGCGGGCACGTATTCTGCTCGTTCCTGGCCCTTGTGCTGCGCAAGGAGCTGCACAACCGCTGTGACGCCGCCGGCCTGCAGCTCGAATGGGGCGACGTCCTGCGCGACCTCGACCGGCTCCAGGAGGTCACCCTGCAGACCGGCAGCCAGACCACGATCCTGCGCACGCCCACCAGCGGCGTCGCCGGCCATCTGTACCAAGCCGCCCGCGTCGCCCTGCCGCCCACCATGCGCGAACCCGCCACCTGACCCCGCGCCTGCCCGAACCGCCGACATGTGGTGCCAACAACCGGCGCCGCACCGATAACCTATTGTTCTGAAAAGATCTTTCGGAAGGCGGTGTTCAAGTTGGGTCTCGGTGACGGCGAAGCGGCCGAGGGGCAGGCTCCTGGGGAAGCCGATGCGGACAGCGACGCGCGGCGGGGGGCGCCGTTGATCAGCGCCCAGCTCACCCCGTCATGCAGCGCCGGTGGGCGCAGCGGAAAACCGGCCGCACAAACATGATAAGCGTCGCGCGGTCGGAACGTGGGGGCTGTCGGGTTACGCTCCGCTCCATCCCAGCCACAGGGAGAGCTCGTTTATCGAACCTCTCGTAGAGGCTGGGTCAAGCAGAGCGGGACCCGGTGCTCTCCCTGCCCGGGTAGACGGCTGGCCTCGGCGTGCCCCGTCGATCAGAGAGGCCGGCGGCTCGAGATGCCGGCGGCGAGGCGCTGGCCGGGCGTCGGCCGGGCACTGCCCCGCCACGCCGCCCGTTCCAGCCGGTACACGAGGCAGTCGTCCCCGCCGAACCGGCGCGGGCCAAGGCAGCGGAAGCCGAGCCTCTCGTAGAAGCGGCAGGCGCGGGTGTTGGCGGCGAGCGGGTCGATCAGCACCGCGGTCACCGCCGGCTCGGCGAAGCAGCGCTCGAGCGCGAGGCCCATCATGCGCGTGCCAAGGCCGCGGCCGAGATCCGCCGCCCGGCCGATCCAGATGTCGATGGCGCGCTGGCCCGGCGCCACATCACCCCAATAGCCGGTCTCCTCGCGCGCCGGATCAATGATCTGCAGGATGCCGACCGGCCGGCCCGCCGCCTCGGCGATCAGCAGCTCGCGCCAGCCGACCCGGCGCGGCAGCTCGGCCGCCCAGTCGATGGCGCCGTCGCTGCCGGAGGCCGCGACCACATGGGGCTCACGGTCCCAGGACAGCAGCAGATCGAGGTCGGGCGGCGCGGCAGGTCGCAGGCGCATCTAGGAACTCGGCCGGAAAAACGGGGAGGTCGTCGGACCGCGTCGGCGATCGCCGGCGAGAAGGCTGTGCCACAACGGCGCTGCCACGTCCATGCAGGCCGGTCCAGCCACCACCGGGACGACGATGCCAGGATCCTGGTCTCCGCCTCGAGGCGCGGCCCGGCGCAGAACCGTGCGCGTGCCGACTGCGGCCTTAACCGATCGGCAAGCATCACCGGCTATTCTGCGAACATATCGCGAACACGACCGCAGGAGGGCCGGGATGCAGCACGATCGGGGAAGCCTCCGGCGGTGTCACGCGCGATCGGCGTCGGCGGGCACCCCGGGCCGGCCGGGCCCCGATGGACGA
>CAZTHL010000183.1:0-2717 GCA_964613585.1 uncultured Mycobacteriaceae bacterium
TCGCGGACGGCGAGGTTGTCCGGCGGGCCGAACAGGAGGTTGCGGACGTCGTCGACGATCTCCTGATCGCCCTCCTGGGTGACCGTTCCGGCGAGGCCGCGGACCAGGGGATCGACGCCGCCGCCGGCGTGGAGCTCGGCCGGATTGAAGAAGGCCATGAACGGCTCGGCGTCGCCTGCAGCGATCTCGGAGCCGTCCTCCTCGCGCCGCGGCAGGATCGGCGGCAGGAAGGTGTGGCCCATGCGGAAGGCGGCGGCGGCGAACTCGTTGGCGATGGTCGGGTCGACGCTGGGATCATAGCCCTCGAATGCCGGGATGTTCTCCTCGCCGACCAGCAGGGGCAGCCACTCGTTGAAGACGACCTGCTGCATCTCGGCCTCGACGATGAGCTTGGCGACGTCGTAGATCTCGTCGTCGCCCATGCCCTCGGCGGCGCCGCTGTCGATGAGCCGCTCGACCTGGTGATTGTGCTCGCGCAGCCAAACGGTATGGATCACCGACAGCGCGATGTTCTCGCTCGCGCGGGCATCGCCGGCGACCAGGGTCTGCGGATCGGGGGACGGGGTCGGGCTGGCGACCAGGTCGGAGATGCCGGTCTGGAGCAGCGCGTCGATCCCGTCGGCGTCGGCCGGATCGTGGAGATCGAGGCCGTCGCGCGCGGCCAACTGCTCCAGGGTCGGCAGGTTGTCGCCCTCGCCGGTCGCGAGGAACGGGCTCAGCGTGCCATCGGCGTTCCTCTCGCGCAGCAGGTCGCCGACGGCGGCGTCGGAGCCGTAGACGTTCGAGGCGTCGATGAAGCTCGACAGGACGGTGGTCTGCTCGCGCGGGATCGGCGTGCCGTCCTCGGCGACGATGCCGGTGCCCTCGGCGACGACGCTGCGCTCGAGCTCGAGCTCCTCGAAGCCGAGGCCGTCCTCGCCGAACACGGGGTCGTCCGCCGGCACCGGCGTGGTGATGACGTCGCTCCGGTCCTCGATGCTGAACGCGGTGTCGTGATCGACGATCTGCCCTTGGAAGATCCACAGGGCGTTGACCCCGGCGCTGTTTGGGACCGGCTCCTCCTGGTGGACCACGATGTTCGAGATCTCGCGCGGCGCCTCTCGCTCCTCAACCGCGCCGACGCCATCGGCATAGTTCGCCGGCGACAATCGCAGCAGGGGGCTGCCGGCGGTCCCGAGGTCCGGCTCGGCCTCGTTGTTGCCGAAGCCGCTGAGCTCACGATCCTCCAGCCCGGCAAGATCGCTAAAAAGTTCTGCAGTGGGCGCGCTCATGACTACCTTCGGTTAAGAAGTAATACGCACAGGTCGTCGCCGCGCAAGATCAAGACGCATCATCGCTGTCCCTGAGCGGTCAGCGGGGTCTTGTGCCTGAGGAAGTAAAGGGGCTTGGTCTGTGCGAGGAAACCTCATAAGTGAACCGGAGATTTATGGAAACGAGCATATAAAGGACCCAAGACTCTTTCGGAAGTCGCGGCTAGATAACAGGCGAAGGCTGCTTGTGATCGTTTTGAACGCAAGCCGTGACCGACCGAGATCGTGCGAGATCTGTCAGATATCGGACGGCATCAAAGAAATATTGATGGTAAATTGACATCAAATGGTATCGGGTTACGAGTGCGTGTCCACGGGACAGGGCCCCGGTGCGCTGTCGGCGGCCGGAACGTGCCGGGCGGGAAGCGAGCGGGCGGCCGGGCGACACGGCACGGGCTGGCCGGGGGCCGCAAGGCCGGCCTCATTGATCGCAGTCCCGGCCGCCGGCCGGGCGCGCTGCCGGCCGCGCCTGACCAACGTCCGCCGCTCCGCGGTCACGCCGTGTCGCGCCATTGACGTCGCCGGCGGCAGCCCGCGAGCCGACGGGTCTTCTCGTCGGCTCCACGGCATGAGAGCGGAGTCCGAGGAATGGGACGAAGAAAAGGGCGCCGCTCAGGCGGCGCCCTCTGAAGGATCCGGGGAAGCGTTCGGGCCGGTGCGGGCCGCCCCGCTGAGGAGGCGGCCCGCGGCGCCCGGCCGATAGCGGTCAGCGCTACACGAAGAGAATGTCGTCCGCCGAGACGGCGCCGGCGGCGTCTTCCAGCACCACTGAGCTGGCGCCGAACATCAGGGTGACATCGCCCCCCGAGACGTCGAAGGTGAGGTCCGACGGGTCGAGGTCGACGAACTCGATCATGTCGGAGTCGGGCCCGGGCGCGACGCCGAAGTCGGTCACGACGTCGTTGCCGAAGTCGCCGGTGAACACGAAGGTGTCACCGCCGAGACCACCGGTCAGGGTGTCGTTGCCGGCACCGCCGTCCAGGGTGTCGTCGCCGACATTGCCTTCCAGCGTGTCGTCGCCGGCGCCGCCCAGCAGGATGTCGGCGCCGAGGTTGCCGGAGAGCTCGTCCTGGCCGTCGCCGCCGTCAAGAAGATCGTCGCCGGCGCCGCCGTTCAGGTCGTCGTCGCCCGCGCCGCCGAACAACTCGTCGGCGCCGAGGCCGCCGGCCAGCATGTCCTGACCGCCCTCGCCGTCGAGCACGTCCTCGCCGACGTTGCCGAGCAGCATGTCGTCGCCCTCGCCGCCGAACAGGTCGTCGTCGCCGGCGCCGCCCATCAGCATGTCCTGGGCCCCGAAGCCGATGATCAGATCGGGATCCGCGGAACCGATCAGCATGTCGTCGTTCGAGGTGCCGCCGATGCGCTCGTGGGCGATGAAGGCGTCGTCCTGCAGGTACTCGACGTCGG
>CAZTHL010000184.1:0-2644 GCA_964613585.1 uncultured Mycobacteriaceae bacterium
TGGCCCAGCCCTTCCGGATGCTGGCGCACAACGGCGAGATCAACACGCTCAAGGGTAATGTCGCCTGGATGCGGGCGCACGAGACCCGCATGGAGCACGAGACGCTCGGCGACTTCATCAACGACATCAAGCCGGTGATCCAGCCGAGCAGCTCCGACAGCGCCGCCCTCGACGCCGCCTTCGAGGTGCTGTGCCGCGGCGGCCGCACCGCGCCGATGGTCAAGATGCTGCTGATCCCGGAGGCGCTGACCGCCAACAAGCGCATGCCGGATTCGCATCGGGCGCTGATCAGCTACTGCAACTCGGTGATGGAGCCGTGGGACGGCCCGGCCGCCATTGCCGCCACCGACGGCCGCTGGGTGCTGGGCGGCATGGACCGGAACGGCCTGCGGCCGATGCGCTACACCATCACCGGCGACGACCTGCTGATCGTCGGCTCAGAGACCGGCATGGTGCGCATCGACGAGGCGCGGGTCGTCGCCAAGGGGCGGCTCGGCCCAGGCCAACTGATCGCGGTCGACCTCGACGAGGCCCGGCTCTACCGGGACGGGGAGCTCAAGGACATGCTGGCCGGGCGCCGGCCCTACGGCGAGTGGCTCGACCGCACGCGCAGCCTCGACTGGCATATCCGCCCCGAGAACCTCGACGAGCCGCCATCGCTCGACCGCGCGGAGCTGCGCCGCCGGCAGGTCGCCTGCGGCATCACCATGGAGGATCAGGAGCTGATCCTGCATCCCATGGTCGAGGATGCCAAGGAGCCGGTCGGCTCCATGGGCGACGACACGCCGCTCGCCGTCCTGTCGAACCAGTACCGCGGCCTGCACCACTTCTTCCGGCAGAACTTCAGCCAGGTCACCAACCCGCCGATCGACTCCTTGCGCGAGCGGCGGGTGATGAGCCTGCGCACCCGGCTCGGCAACCTCGGCAACGTGCTCGACGAGGACTGCACCCAGTGCGACCTGCTGCAGCTTGAGAGCCCGGTGCTGACCAACGCCGAGTACGCCGCCATGCGCGCCTACATGGCCGACACGGCGGTGACCATCGACTGCACCTTCGCTGCGCCGGAGGACGGCCGCGACCCGAGCCCGAACGCGCTGCGTGACACCCTGCGCCGGATCTGCCGCGAGGCGGAGGACGCGGTGCGCGGCGGCGCCACCCATCTGATCCTGACCGATGAGCATGTCGGGCCGGGCCAGGTGGCGGTGCCGTCGATCCTGGCCTGCGGCTCGGTGCACACGCATCTGATCAACCAGCACCTGCGCACCTTCACCTCGCTCAATGTGCGCTCCATGGAATGCCTGGACGTGCACTACTTCGCCGTGCTGATCGGCGTCGGCGCCACCACGGTGAACGCCTACCTGGCGCAGGAGGCGATCGCCGACCGCTGGCGGCGCGGCCTGTTCGGCGAGCTGTCCATGGCCGCCTGCCTGGAGCGCTTCAAGAAGGCGGTCAACGACGGGCTGCTCAAGGTGATGTCGAAGATGGGCATCTCGATCATCAGCTCGTACCGCGGCGGCTGCAACTTCGAGGCGGTCGGCCTGTCCCGCTCCCTGGTCGCCGAGCGCTTTCCCGGCATGTCGAGCCGGATCTCCGGCATCGGCCTCGCCGGCCTGCAGAAGAAGGTCCTGGAGCTGCACCGCAAGGCCTTCGACGAGGAGGTCGTCAGCCTGCCGATCGGCGGCTTCTACCGCTACCGGCGCGGCGGCGAGACCCACGCGCTCGAGGCCGGCCACATCCACATGCTGCAGCACGCGGTGTCGACCGACAGCTACTCGACCTATCGGAAGTATGCCGAGGCGGTGCGCCGGCAGCCGCCGATCACCCTGCGCGACCTGCTCGACTTCCGCGACGGCGCCGCCCCGCTCAACATCGACGAGGTGGAGTCGATCACCGAGATCCGCCGGCGCTTCGTCACCCCGGGCATGTCGCTGGGCGCGCTCGGGCCCGAGGCGCACGGCACGCTCAACGTCGCCATGAACCGGATCGGCGCCAAGTCGGACTCGGGCGAGGGCGGCGAGGACCCGGCCCGCTTCAAGCCGGACATGAACGGCGACAACTGGAACTCGGCGATCAAGCAGGTCGCCTCGGGGCGCTTCGGCGTGACGGCCGAGTACCTGAACCAGTGCCGCGAGATCGAGATCAAGGTGGCGCAGGGCGCCAAGCCCGGCGAGGGCGGGCAGCTGCCCGGCTTCAAGGTTACCGCGGAGATCGCCCGGCTGCGCCACTCGACCCCGGGAGTCATGCTGATCAGCCCGCCGCCGCACCACGACATCTACTCGATCGAGGACCTGGCGCAGCTGATCTACGACCTGAAGCAGATCAACCCGGACGCCAAGGTGACCGTCAAGCTGGTGGCGCGCACCGGCATCGGCACCATCGCCGCCGGCGTGGCCAAGGCCGGCGCCGACAACATCCTGATCTCAGGGCACAGCGGCGGCACCGGCGCCAGCCCGCAGACCTCGATCAAGTATGCCGGCGTGCCGTGGGAGATGGGCCTGTCGGAGGTGCACCAGGTGCTGACGCTGAATCGCCTGCGGCACCGGGTGCGGCTGCGCACCGACGGCGGCATCAAGACCGGCCGCGATGTGGTGATGGCGGCCATCCTGGGGGCTGAGGAGTACGGCGTCGGCACCGCCTCGCTGGT
>CAZTHL010000185.1:0-2623 GCA_964613585.1 uncultured Mycobacteriaceae bacterium
TGTAGGCGATGCGCATGCCCTTGCCGCCACCGCCGGCCGAGGCCTTGAGCATGACCGGGAAGCCGATGTCCACGGCGATCGACACCGCCTCATCCACATCGGCGATGGCGTCGGGATAGCCGGGCACGGTGTTGACCCCGGCCTGCTTGGCCAGCTTCTTCGACTCGATCTTGTCGCCCATGGCGGCGATGGCGCGCTGGCGCGGCCCGATGAAGGCGATGCCGGCCTCGTCGAGGGCGCCGACGAAGCGCTGGTTCTCCGACAGGAAGCCGTAGCCCGGATGCACCGCCTGGGCGCCGGTCCGCCGGCAGGCCTCGACGATCCGGTCGATCCGGAGATAGGATTCCGCGCTGGGCGCCGGGCCGATCAGCACATGCTCGTCCGCCATGCGGACATGCAGCGCGTCCTTGTCAGCCTCCGAGCAGACGGCGACCGTCTTGATGCCCAGGCGCCGGGCCGTCTTGACGACCCGGCAGGCGATCTCACCACGATTGGCAATCAGGATTTTATCGAAGTACATGCGGCCCTCGACCCGGTTCTGAGCGTCGACAAGCCGGTCGCATAGAGGATCGACCGATCGTCACAGGTATACACCTTCCCGCGGGCCGCGGAAATGCTGCGCTGCGGTAGCGGCGTCTTTCACCGATTTTTCCGTAGGCCCCGCCACGCGGACGCCCGAACGACCCGCTCAGCCGCCTCCCTCCGGCCCGGCGCCGCGCCCGGCCTCGAGCGCCGCGACCCGCTGGTCGAGCTGCTCCAGCCGCTCGTCCATCGACTTCAGCACGTCGCGGACGGTGCCGACGATCTCCTCCTGGTTCTTGAGCACCAGCTTCATCTCCTCCTGGGTCGTCTCCACGACCTTCAGCAGACGCTCGTCCATCGGCGCCGCCTCCCCTTGTCTCACGTGCCTTGTCTCGCGTGACGCGCGCGGCAGCTTAGCCAAGCCCAAAGCGCGGTGTCCAACATCGCCTGCCCGGGCGCGCCGGAAAGACCGGCCGAGGCCGCCCGCGCCCCGGCGCCGGCTCAGCCGCCCACGGGCCTCGAGCGCCGGCGCCGGGCGAGGCCGAGCGCCGCCAGGCCGGCCAGCCCGGCGCCCAGGAGGGGCAGGCCGGCCGGTTCGCTCACCGCCACCGGCGCCACGCCGCGCAGCTCCAGCACGAGATCGTTGTAGTCGCGGTCGGCCCGGCCGATCGACAGATCCTCAAACGCCACGATCACCCGCCCCGGCGCGCCCGCGTCGGCCCAGGTCACCATATGGTCGGCGCCGTCGGCATTGTCGGCGGCGCGGGAGGTGTAGAGCCGGCCACCCGGGGCGCGGATCGCCAGCCGGAACAGCTCGTCGACCGGCAGGGCGAACCAGCCGCCGGGCGCGACCCGGCCGGGGGCGACGCCGGAGACCAGCGGCGCGAAGCCGTCGAGCCCGCCGGCCGCCCCCGGAACCACGCCGAAGGCATTGTCGAGGCTGGCGAAGCGCGCCCAGGCCCGCGCCCGCGCGGGCTCCACGCCGGTCGCCCGCCACAGCGCGTCGCCCTGATCGGGCACCCGCTCGAGCGGCCCGCCGCCGGCCGCGCCGATCCCGTCGAGGATCGCGGCGAGCGTGGTCTCGGGCCCCGTCAGCACCGGCGTCAGCGTCACCGGCGTGGCGCGGGCCGGGCCGCCGGCGATCGCTCCCGCCGCGAGCGCGAGCGCGGCCACCATCATCCTGATGCTCAAGGCCGTCCTCATGACGCCTCCCACCTGCTCCAAGCCGGGGGACCGTCATGGCCCCACCGCGAGGCGGGATAAAGGGACCCGGGAAACGCTATTCAATCGATTTCAGCGTTAATTGCCGAGACCGAGCACGAATTCATCGACCCGCCCCGTCGATCCTTTCCAAGCTATCGATCGGACCCGCCGAAGAGCTCCATGGCGTAGGCGGCGTGCACGGCCAGCGGCGCCCCCCAGCCGACCATGACCAGGAGGAACCAGGGCTCGTGCGGGGTCAGCCAGGCGTTGATCGGGGTGATCACCACGAGCACGCCGAAATAGGCGAGCAGATGGTTGAGGAAGCCGTTGCGCTTGCGCTTGCGCCGGGCCCGGCGCTGCCGCTCGTCCGGCGTCTCCGGCCCGGAGGCC
Source organism: uncultured Mycobacteriaceae bacterium (assembly GCA_964613585.1). Classification (GTDB taxonomy): domain Bacteria; phylum Pseudomonadota; class Alphaproteobacteria; order DSM-16000; family Inquilinaceae; genus CAZTHL01. The sequence goes on from CAZTHL010000185.1 coordinate 2,116, forward strand.
GGCGGTCCCGACGGTCCCGCACCGCCGGCCATGGGACGCCTACTCGTCGCCCATGCGCAAGGCGGCGATGAAGGCCGACTGCGGGATCTCCACCTCACCGAACTGGCGCATCTTCTTCTTGCCTTCCTTCTGCTTCTCCAGAAGCTTGCGCTTGCGGGTGATGTCGCCGCCGTAGCACTTGGCGGTCACGTCCTTGCGCAGGGCCGGCACCGTCTCGCGCGCGATGACCCGGCCGCCGATCGCCGCCTGCACCGCAATCTTGAACAGCTGGCGCGGGATCAGCTCCTTCAGCCGCTCGCACAAGGCCCGGCCCCGCCGCTCGGCCTGGCTGCGGTGCACGATCATGGCCAGCGCGTCGACCGGCTCGGCGTTCACCAGGATCGACATGCGCACGAGGTCGCCCTCGCGGTACTCGTCCATCTGATAGTCGAAGCTGGCGTAGCCGCGGCTGATCGACTTCAGCCGGGCGTAGAAGTCTAACACCACCTCGTTCTAGGGCAGCCGGTAC
>CAZTHL010000186.1:0-2475 GCA_964613585.1 uncultured Mycobacteriaceae bacterium
GACCTCGCGGCCGGCCCGCGCTAAACCATGGCTGCCCCCCCCGCGCGGTACCGCGGCCGCCCCCGGCCGGGCGCGCCGCCGCCGCGGCGCCGACGCCGCGAACGAAGCGTCACCGGATGGTCACGCAAGCGGAACAATGCCGGGCTAGCATGCGGTCGGTGGCGGGCGTCGCAGCGTCCAGCCAAGCCGCAGCGTGCAGCCGAGCCGCCGCGCACGGCCTGTCACCGGCAGTGCCTGTCCCAGCCCTCGGAGCTTCCCGCCATGCCCCGCCTGTCCCGCGCGGCCGGCCTCGCCGCGCCCGCCGCCTTGATCACCGTCGCCGTCGCCCTGGCCTCGGCCCCGGCCCCGGCCCAGGACGCCGCCCCGGCCTCGGAGGACGGCCGCTTCAGCTTCATTGCGCTCGGCGACATGCCCTACGCCACGCCGGAGGACTACCAGCGCTTCGACCGGCTGATCGCCCGGGTCAACGAGCTCGCGCCCGCCTTCTCGGTCCATGTCGGCGACACCAAGAGCGGCGGCAGCGAGTGCTCCGACGCGCGGCTGCAGGCGACCCTCGACCAGCTGATGACCTTCGAGCAGCCGCTCATCTACACGCCGGGCGACAACGAGTGGACCGACTGCCATCGCGCCGCGGCCGGCGGCTACGACCCGCTCGAGCGGCTCGAGCGGGTGCGCGCCATGCACTTCAGCGAGGCGCAAAGCCTGGGCGCGAGCCCGATGCCGGTGACCCGGCAGGCCGACCAGGGCAGCCACCCGCAGATGGTCGAGAATCAGCGCTGGCGCCACGGCGGCGTCGTCTTCGCCACCGTCCACGTGGTCGGCAGCAACAACGGCTTTGAGCGCACCCAGGCCTCGGTCGAGGAGTACTTCGCCCGCAACCAGGCCAACCTGGACTGGATCGCCGAGGCCTTCGAGGCAGCCGCGGCCGACGACGTGCACGGCCTGGTGGTCGCCTTCCAGGCCAACCCGCTGTTCGAGGAGCGCCATGACGGCGCCAGCGGCTTCGCCGACACCATCAGCGCCTTCCGCGAGGGCGCGCTCGCCCTCGGCAAGCCGGTGCTGCTGGTGCATGGCGACTTTCACGTCCTGCTGATCGACCAGCCGCTCAAGACCGACGATCTCGCCACCATCGAGACCGTCTACCGCCTGCAGGTGATGGGCGCCAGCGAGGTGCAGGCGGTCGAGGTGACGGTCGACCCGGCCTGGCCCGGGCTGTTCGCCTTCCGCCCGGTGATCGTCCCGGCGAACGTCCTCAACCCGCCCTCCTGAGCCGGCCCCGCCCGCCCGGCCCCGCCGCGTCCTTGGCGCGTCCCCGCCTGACGCGGCATCGGCACCGGCCCGCTGCCCGGTGCGCCGGAAACGCCGCAGCGGCCGTGCGCTTTATCGATTGTCAAGCCTTACCGCCCACAGTCGAGGCCTGCCCGTCGGCAGCCGCCCCCGCGCCGGCCCGGACCGCTCCCGGCCGGCCGGCGGCGCCGGCCGCGCAGGGACGAGCGCGCGGGCCCCCGCGCGCGACCGGAGACGAGCGAGCCAGGCACGGCGACATGCGCGAGGCAAGCCACCCGTTCCAACCGGCCAATGACGGCGGCGAGGCCCCGGCGGCCGACGACCCGGAGGAGACCCGGCTGATCGAGGAGCTGGCGGGGCGCTACCGGGCGCGCCGACCGGCGATCCTGGCCGAGGCCGGCGGCCGGCCGCTCAGGCCGCCCGAGCTGCTCAGCCCCGACCTCGACCTCGGCCCCTACGAGAGCCCGACCGTGCTGGCGGTCATGGCGATCAGCGACCCGTTCGAGGGCGCGGCTGTCGCCGCGGCCGCCCGGCTCACGGTCAAGAGCCTGGGCCAGCCCCGGCTGCTGGCGATCGTCGCGCTGGTGCACGACCACGCCCGCTTCCCCGCGGTGCAGGAGGTGACCGCCGCCCTGCTCGGCGCCGGGCCGGGCGAGACCGGGCTGCGCGCGGTCCATGCCCTCGCCCGCCACGCCGTCGACGCCGCCCGCGCCCGCGCCGACGAGCGCTTCCGGGACTATCTCGACGGGCTGTCGACCGGCCGGCTGGCGCCCAACCGGCTGCTCGACGACCTCGAGCGCTTCGCCTACGAGCTCGGCTGGAGCCCGGCGGTCTACCGCCGCCTGGTGCTCGGCATCGTCCAGGCCCAGGCCGTGGCCGTGCCGACCCGCCTGTCGATCCTGCGCCAGCTCGACCGGCTGCCCAGGGACCTCCAGCTCGAGGTGGTCACCCGGGTCAGCCTGCTGCCGGCCGACCCCGACCACGACCGGGTCAAGCAGGCGCTGGCCCGCCGCCTGTCCGAGCGGATGGCGGCCGGCGAGGCCGATGCCGCCGTGGCGGAGGAGGACGCGGCCCATGCCGCGCCGCGCAGCATGCGCGACGTCCTGGTCCGGCTGCGCGCCCGGCCCGTGGCCGGTCCGGCCGAGGCGCCGGCCGCGGCCGGCGACCGGCCGCGGGCCCGCCGCGCGG
>CAZTHL010000187.1:0-2229 GCA_964613585.1 uncultured Mycobacteriaceae bacterium
GCCGATCCCTTCTCGGGCACGATCTTCGTGTTCCGGGCCAAGCGGGCCGATCGGCTGAAGCTGGTCTCGAAGACGCGATTTGCCAGCCAGGTCTGTCGGAGGAACTGCCAGACGTTCTCGACTGGCCAGACGTTCTCGACTGGCCAGACGTTCTCGACTGGATTGAGCTCCGGCGACCGCGGCGGCAACAGCATCAATGTGATGTTCGGCGGTACCGGCAAGGCGCCGGCGCGATGCCAGGGCGCCCGGTCGAGCACGACCACGGCGTGGGCGCCGGGAGTGACGGCAGCAGTGATTTCCTTGAGATGCAGCGCCATCGCCTCAGTGTCGCAGGCCGGCAGCGCCAACGCCGCGCCGGTACCGTGCTCGGGACAGATCGCGCCGAACAGATAGGCGCTCTCGTAGCGCTGATCCTGCGGCTGGCGGGGCCGGCTGCCGCGCCCATTGGTAGACTAGGCTGTTCTTCTGGCCGATGCGCGCTTCGTCCTGGAACCACACCTCGATCGGCGTGTCGGCGGGCAGGCCGCGGCTCAGCTCGGCGACCCGGCCGGCGGAGTTTTCTTAAACGCCTCCAGCGTTTCGGTGTCTTGGCCGGGCGCCTGCGGCCGTGGGCTGACATGGCTGTAGCCCAGCACCTTGAGCAGCGCGCCAACCGAGCGCTCGGCGTCGGTGATGCCGAACCGCTCTTGGATGACCCGCTTGAGATCGACCCGGCGCGACCGCACCACGCCGTCACGATCCCGGTCGGGCCCGGCCTCGACGATCGCGGCCAACTCGCTCATCTGCTCGTCACTCAGCCAACGCGTCGGACCCGGCGCCTTGTGATCCACCAACCCGGCCGGGCCTTCGGCGTTGAACTGGTGCACCCAGTCGCGCAGGGTCTGGCGATCCATACCGCCGAGCTGGGCGGCACGCTCTCGGCTCTCGCCGTCATAAACCGCCGCCAGCGCCAACAGCCGCCGAGCCTGCATGGCCTGCGTACACGCCTTCGCCAATTGCCGAAGCCTGCAGGCGTCATAGTCCGTCCGCAGCGGAATCTGGAGGCTTCTGTGAGGTCGCTCGACGGAGACGCCGGGTGTGGAGGCGACCTCATTGAAGCCGGATTGAACTGACCCGCGGGATGGCAGGTGCGCTATGGGGATTGTGGTCGCGGCGCTTGGTCCGAGGTGCCGATGGGGCGGCGTTGCCGGTGAGGTGAAGTGGCGGTAGCAGTGCCAGCGGCCCTCATGCGGGCGCGCGAAGCTGCGGCAGGTTCGCGCGTGATCGGTGTCGAAGCATCGAACCGGCGGTCGGATGTCCTGTTCGGCGCAGCGCTCCTGTGCGGCCGCCACGGGCGCCGGCGTCGTGGCTTGGTACGGGGGAACGGCGGCCGGGTCATGGGAGAGGCGGTGCCCGTATCGGCACCTGCGGGAGCTTTGCGAGGATGACCATGCTGCCCCCGCAGCGCGGGCAGAGATCGAAGGCCATCGCGGTACCACTGCGGTCTTCCGTGGACTGGATGGGTGTAACCTCGGGTGGCGCCGCCAGCAGTGTCCGGCACAGCGCCAGCTTGGCGGCCCGGTGACCGTTGGCGAGGAAGCCGTAATGGCGGATCCGGTGGAACCCGTCCGGCAGGGTGTGCAGCAGGAAGCGCCGGATGAACTCATGGGCCTGGAGGGTCATGACCTTGGTCTTGCCGTGATGGCGATAGTCGCGCCAGCGGAAGGCCACCTCGGTGTCGGTGATGTCGACCAGGCGGGAACTGGCGATAGCGACCCGATGGGTGTAGCGACCCAGATAGGCCAGTACCTGCTCGGGCCCGCCGAACGGGCGCTTGTCGTAGACGACCCACGCGTCCCGGCGCAGCGCCCGGATCCGGCACGCGAAGGCGGCGGGATGCGCGAACTCGGCAAGGTCGCCGAAGAAGCCGAGTTTGCCGCGTTCGAAGGCACGCTGGAGGTGGTCCAGAAACAGCCGCCGGAACAGCCGGGAGAGCACGCGGACCGGCAGGAAGAAGCCAGGCCGGCAGGCAACCCAGCGGGTGCCGTCGGCCGACAGACCGCCGCCCGGCACAATGCAGTGGACGTGCGGGTGGTGCTGCAAGGTCTGGCCCCAGGTGTGGAGCACCGCCACGACGCCGATCTCGGCACCGAGATGCCTTGGGTCGGCAGCGATCGTGCGCAGGGTCTCCGCTGCCGCCTTGAACAGGATCGCGTAGACCGTGGCCTTGTTCTGGAAGGCGATCTCGGC
>CAZTHL010000188.1:0-2110 GCA_964613585.1 uncultured Mycobacteriaceae bacterium
GGCTCGGCCGGCGGCGGGGCGGCGGCCGGGCGCTCCGGGGTCGAGGGCGCGGGCGCCGGTGCCGGCGCCGCCTTGGCCGCGCCGTTGCCGGCCGCAGCGGCCACCCCCTCGCCGATCGTGCCGAGGATCGCGCCGACCTCGACGCTCTCACCCTCGGGCACACGGATCTCCGACAGCGTGCCCGCTTCGGCCGCGTTGACCTCGAGCGTCACCTTGTCGGTCTCCAGCTCGACCAGCGGCTCGTCCTGCTCGACCTTGTCGCCGACCTTCTTGAGCCACTGGGCCACGGTCGCCTCGCTCACCGACTCGCCCAGCGCAGGCACCACGATGTCGACACTCATCCGTACACCCTCTCTTGACGAGCCATGCGGCGGGACCGGCCGGCGGCGGGATCGACGGCTCGCCGACCGGTCGGACAGAACATCCTATCGCAGCCTTATAGCATCAGGCGTGGGCCCGGTTCGTTTACCGTTTTCGGAACTGCCTCATATGGTGAGCGCCACGTCGACCAGCTTGGCCTGCTCCTGGTTGTGCCGGCGCAGCAGGCCGGTGGCCGGCGAGGCCGCCTCGTCCCGACCGGCATATTTCGGCCGCCGCGCGCCGTGGCCGATCCGCTCGAGCAGCGCCTCGATGCGCCGATCGACGAAGAACCAAGCGCCCATGTTGGCCGGCTCCTCCTGGCACCAGACCACGTCCGCGTTCGGGTAGCGGGTCAGCTCGGCCGCCAGCGAGTCCTCCGGGAACGGGTACATCTGCTCGAGCCGGACCAGGGCGACGTCGCGCAGGCCCCGCTCGTCGCGCTCCTTCCTCAGGTCGTAATAGACCTTGCCGGTGCTGAGCACGACCCGCCGCACCCGGTCGGGCGGCGCGATCTCCGCCACCTCGGGCAGCACCCGGTGGAAAGTGGCACCGTCGACGAACTGCTCCTTGCGCGAGACGCAATCCTTGTGCCGCAGCAGCGACTTCGGCGTGAAGATGATGAGCGGCTTGCGGAACTCGCGGTGGATCTGCCGACGCAGCACGTGGAAGTAGTTGGCCGGGGTCGTGCAATTGACGACCTGCCAGTTGTCCTCGCCCGACATGGTCAGGAACCGCTCCGGCCGGGCCGAGGAGTGCTCCGGTCCCTGGCCCTCGTAGCCGTGCGGCAGCAGCAGGACCAGCCCCGACATGCGCAGCCACTTGGCCTCGGCCGAGGAAATGAACTGGTCGATGATCACCTGGGCGCCGTTGACGAAGTCGCCGAACTGCGCCTCCCAGCACACCAGCGACCCCGGCGAGCCGATGCTGTAGCCGTACTCGAACCCCAGCACGCCCGCTTCCGAGAGCGGGCTGTTGTAGATGTGCACCGGAGCCTGGTCGTCGCTGAGGTGCTGCAGCGGGGTGTGGGTCATGCCGGTCTCGGCGTCGTGCAGCACGGCGTGGCGCTGGCTGAACGTGCCGCGCTCCGAGTCCTGGCCGGTCAGCCGGACGGGGTAGCCCTCGACGGCCAGCGACCCGAACGCCAGCGCCTCGGCGGCGGACCAGTCGATCGGCCGTTCGCCGTCGGCCATCTCGAGCCGCTGGTCCAGCCCCCGCCGGATCTTGTCGTCGGGCGTGAAAGCCTCCGGCAGCCGCGCCAGCCCGCGCAGCAACCTGCGCAGGCGCTGCTCGTCGACGCTCGTGTCCACGTCCGGCGTCTGGTGCTCGCGGCCGCCGATGAAGCCCTCCCACACGCCCCCGACCTTCGGCTTCTCGACCTCGTACGACTCGCTGCGGGCCCGCTCCAGTTCGTCCTCGAGCTTCTGGTAGCCCTGCTGCTCGATCTCGTCGGCCTCCTCCTGCGTCAGGCCCTCCAGCGACAGCAGCTTGTCGAGGTAGCTCTCCCGCACGCTCGGCTTCTCGCCGATGGCCTTGTACATCACCGGCTGCGTGAACGCCGGCTCGTCCGACTCGTTGTGGCCCCGGCGCCGGTAGCAGTACATGTCGATGAACACGTCGCGCTTGAACTGCCGCCGGAAGTCCATCGCCAGGTTCACGACCTGGGCCACGGCCTCGGGGTCTACGACGTTGACGTGGAAGATCGGCGACAGGAGCTACTTGGCAACGTCGATGGCGTAGACGGAGGAGCGGT
>CAZTHL010000189.1:0-2062 GCA_964613585.1 uncultured Mycobacteriaceae bacterium
CCGTCGGGCGCGCGCTCCCGGGCCGCGGCCTCGCCGGCAGCGCGGCCGGCGGCCTCCGCGCGGGCGCGCTCGGCCTCCCGCGTCGCCGCCTCGTCGGCCTTGGCCTGGCGGTCGCGCAAGCGCCGCAGCTCCTCGTCGGCGGCGCGCAGGCGCAGGCCCCGGGTGCGCGCCAGCTTGCGCCAGCGTCCCGCCGAGAGCCACATGGCGGTGCCGCCGATGAGCACCCCGAGCACCAGCGGCACCAGCACCCACAGAAAGCCGTAGGTCGTCACCTGGCTCGGCAGCGGCCACAGCTCGTAGCTCACCGGCTGCCGATTGGTGATCGCGAACAGGACGATGATCAACACGATGGGCAGGGTGATCAGCCCGCTGAGAAGTTTGAGCATCAGGAGCGCCTCGCCTCCGCTGTCGGGCCGGCAGCGGGGCCGGAGACCCGGCTATTCATCGGCATTGAGCCGCTCCCGCAATTGCTTGCCGGTCTTGAAGAAGGGAATGAGCTTTTCCGTGACCTGGACCGCCTCGCCGGTGCGCGGGTTGCGCCCGAGGCGGGCGTCGCGGCGCTTGACCGAGAACGCGCCGAAGCCGCGCAGCTCGACCCGCTCGCCGCGGGACAGGGCGGCGGCGATCTCGTCGAAGATGGTGCCGACGATCCGCTCGACATCCCGCTGGTAGAGATGCGGGTTCTTCTCGGCCAGCCGCAGGATCAGCTCGGACTTGGTCATCGCGCGTCGTCGGCCTCTGGCACGCCCAGGGCACGATCGGAGACCCTCCGACGCGGCCCGCGGCGCTCAGCGTTCTTGTTCTTGTTCCGGGTCGGCGCCCTGCCGGAGACGGCGTTCGCCCCAGCCGGGGGCGCGCCGTGTCCCGGCCCGGCCCCTCAAGCGCCTGCAACGGTGCCAAAAGCGGCCCCGAAAAGCAAGCGTAAGCCGTTCCTTTGAAAGGGTTTTTTAGCGTTCGCACCGGCCGCGGCGGGGCGCGGCCGGTGCCCCCGGCGGACGCCGGCCGGCTGGCGTTTTCGCCTGACGTGGACCCGGCACCGCGCCACTCCCCCGCGCGGCCGGGCTGAGCAAACCGTCGTCGGGCGGCCGGGCGGGGGAGCGGGCCGGCGATGCCACCCAAGCCGGAGACGCTCTAGCCGCCCTTCTTGCCCTCGTCGGTGGCGCCGCCCTCGCGCGCCTTGCGCAGCGCCGCGCCCAGGATGTCGCCGAGCGACGCGCCGCTGTCCGACGAGCCGTACTCGGCCATCGCCTGCTTTTCCTCGTCGACCTCGCGCGCCTTGATCGACAGGGTGATCTTGCGCGCCGGCCGGTCGATCTGGGTTACCTTGGCGTCGACCTTCTCGCCGACGGCGAATCGGTCGGGCCGCTGCTCCGAGCGGTCGCGCGACAGCTCGCCCTTGCGGATGAAGCCGGTCATGTCCGAGTCGCCGACCTTGACCTCGATGCCGCCCTCGGTGACCTGGGTGACCGCGCAGGTGACCACCGCCCCCTTGTGCACCGCGGCCGCGCCCTTCTCGAACGGATCCTCTGCCAGCTGCTTGATGCCGAGCGAAATGCGCTCCTTGTCCATGTCGACGTCGAGCACCTTGACCCGCGCCCGGTCGCCCTTCTTGTAGCCTTCCGCGGCCTCCTCGCCGGACTTGTCCCAGGCGATGTCGGACAGGTGGACCATGCCGTCGATGTCGCCGGGCAGCCCGACGAAGATGCCGAACTCGGTGATGTTCTTGATCTCGCCCTCGAGCACGGTGCCCGGCGGATGCTTCGCGGCGAAGCCTTCCCAGGGGTTCTCCAGGCACTGCTTGAGGCCCAGGCTGACCCGGCGCTTGTGCGGGTCGACGTCGAGCACCATCACCTCGACCTCCTGCGAGGTCGAGACGATCTTGCCCGGATGCACGTTCTTCTTGGTCCAGCTCATCTCGGAGACGTGGACCAGGCCCTCGATGCCCGGCTCCAGCTCCACGAAGGCGCCGTAATCGGTGATGTTGGTGACCCGGCCCTGGAACTTGGCGTTGACCGGATACTTGGCGCTGACCGCTTCCCACGGGTCCGACTGCAACTGCTTC
>CAZTHL010000190.1:0-1985 GCA_964613585.1 uncultured Mycobacteriaceae bacterium
AAGGGGACGATCGCAGGGAGGCGCACCGGCGTGCTGATCGCAAACGCCGCCGGAGAGGCGGTGGCCTACGCACAGTTGAACCTGGAGGACCGCGGGCCGATGCTGATCGAGCCCGGGGTCAAGGTCTACCAGGGCATGATCGTCGGCGAGCATACCCGCGGCAACGATCTCGAGGTCAACGTGCTCAAGGCCAAGAAGTTGACAAACATCCGGGCCGCCGGCAAGGACGACAACGTGCTCCTGACGCCGCCGATCCGTTTGGGCCTCGAGCAGGCGCTGTCCTACATCGCCGACGATGAGCTGGTCGAGGTGACGCCGAAGTCGATCCGCCTGCGCAAGCGCCTGCTCGACCCCAACGAGCGCAAGCGCGAGTCGCGCAAGGCCGAGGCGGTTTAGCGCGTTTCCGGGTTAGGTGGCATCGCCGGCCCGCACCCCCGCACGGCCAGCCAGCCAACGATAGTATGATTGGGGTGGCCGGGCGGAGGAGCGGGCCGGTGCCGAGTCCGCATCCCGCGGAAACGCTGTGGCTGAGCGGCAGGGTGGCGAAAGCCGAGGCCGCATCAGCGCACCGCGTAGACCCGCCCGGTCTCGTGGCGGCCGCTGTCGAGCAGGTCGAGGACGCCGCGGGTCCAGCCCGCCTCGTCCACGATCATCCGGAAGCAGGAGGGCGCGCGCGGGTCCTGGTCGTTCCAGTAGATCGTGTGCTTGGTCACCAGCCGCCGCGGCGTCAGCCAGGCCAGCCGGCCGGGCCGCGTCAGACCGTCGGGCCGGAAGGAGAGCGACACGTCGGGCGCGATGAGCCGGTTGCTGCCGGCGACGTGGACACCGCGGCCGTCGCCGGGCTCGAAGCCGGTGCCGAGGAAGTCGTGCTCGACCACGATGTTGAGCCATCGCTCCAGGCGCACCGTCGGCGGCTGGCGGTTGCGGAAGTAGTCCGGACGGGTCGCGCGCACCAAGTCGTATGGGAAGCCAACGGTGATCCAGTTGTCGATCTCGGCCGGCGGCGACCAGATCCGCTGGCGCGCCTGCCGGGGGAACAGCACATCGGTCGACAGGAACGAGCCCAGGCTGAAGCCGAGCAGGTCGATCGGCCCCGGTTGCCGCTGCCGCGCCAGCTCGATCGCATCGAGCACCGCGTTGGGCACGGCCAGGAAGGGCTGGTCGTCGATCTGATACTCCAGGCTGGCGAAGGTCTCCGCCGCCCACTGCTCGTAGCGGTCGAAGACGTTGCGGCGCACGGATTCTGCCAGCCCCAGCAGAGGCACGATGATCGTGAGCAGCCAGACCGGTACCGTGTCGAGCCGGATGCCCAGGGCCGCCAGCGCCGCGACGGCGGCGAGGATCGCCGCCAGCCCGACCCAGTAGATCAGATAGCCGACGGAGAGCAGGAGAACCATGGTCAGCCAGGTGGCCTGGAGCTGCTCGAGCCGTGGCCGTCGCCATCCGCGCCGGCCCGGCCGGATGGCGGCGCGCCGGGCCTTGTGGCTGGTCCACCAGCTCATCCACAGGATCGACAGCGCCTTCAACGCGCGGCCGAGCGGCGACAGCCGGGAGACGGAGCGGGCGAAGCGGTCTAGATACCTCACCTCCAGCACGTCGATGACCGGCGTCCAGGTGTCGCCGCGGCGCAGCTCGATCGTGGCGATGTCCACCGCCAGGTCCGGCGCCGGGGCATGGGCGTCGGCCTCGACGTGCACCCGGTAGGCCATGCCGGGCACATCGCTCAGCCGCTCCTGCACGGCACGGGCGATACGGTCGGCGACCACCGCGGCCGACTGATCGAGGATGCGATGACCGAAGCCACCGAGATAGACGATCTGCCGACGCATGCTCCCGGCTCCTGATGCCGTGTACGGATCGCCGACGAGGGTAGATTTCGCCACGCCATTGCGCCAGGAGAACAATGTATCGGTGCCGTTTCAGGCCGGATTCATCATTGGAAACGCGGAGCAGGCTCAGGGCGGCTCAAGTTCTGGCAGGATTAG
>CAZTHL010000191.1:0-1982 GCA_964613585.1 uncultured Mycobacteriaceae bacterium
GATGAAGGCCCGGGTCTGCCCGCCGGTGCCGTGCACGGTCAGCGGATAGCCGATCGCCGCCTGCATGAGGAACCGGTTGAGCACCGTGCCGTAGTCTCCGTCATAGTCGAACCGGTTGATCAGATGGTCGTGCTGCCGGGTCTCCTCGGTCTGGGTGCCCCAGACCACGCCCTGGTGCAGGTCGGTGATCTTCAGCTCGTCGTTCTTGGCGTAGAACATGAACAGCAGCTGATCGAGCGTCTTGGTCATGTGGTAGACGCTGCCGGGATTGACCGGGTACAGCACCTCGCGCTCGACCAGCCGGCCGTCCGCCGCCTCGATCTTGACCGGCAGATAGCCCTCCGGGATCTCCACGCCGTCGCCGCCGTAGCCGTACACGCCCATGGTGCCGAGATGCAGGAGGTGCGCGTCGCAGCCCGACTCGACCAGCGCCGCCAGCACGTTGTGGGTGGCGTTGACGTTGTTGTCGACAGTGTACCGCTTGTGCCGCGAGCTCTTCATCGAGTAGGGCGCGGCGCGCTGCTCGGCGAAGTGGACGATGGCGTCCGGCGCCTCCTCGACGAACAGCCGCAGCACCGCGTCATAGTCGCGGGCGACATCGACATGGCGGAAGCCGACCCGGCGGCCGCTGACCTGCTGCCACGTCTTGAGGCGCACGCCGAGCGGCTGGATCGGCGTCAGCGACTGCACCTCCAACTCGTTGTCGATGTTGCGGCGCGACAGGTTGTCGACGATGACGACGTCATGGCCTGCCTGGGACAAATGCAGTGAGGTCGGCCAGCCGCAGAAGCCGTCGCCGCCCAGCACGATAATCTTCATTTCGCTGATGCCCCTTGTTCCCAGACCGTTTCTTTATGATTCGGTGATTCGCGGCGGGACCGCCACGGCATACGGATGCCGTCTAGCACAGGCTCTTGCGGCTGAACAACGCGCAACGCTCCGCGGTTGCCCGGGCCCGGGCCCGGGCCCGGGCGCCGGCGGCGGCCGGCCGGCTCAGCCCGGCGGCGTGCGGCCGAGCGGATGGGCGGTCTCGACCAGCCGCCGCAGCCGCTCGGCCAGCACATGGGTGTAGATCTGCGTGGTCGAGATGTCGGCGTGGCCGAGCAGCGTCTGCACCGTGCGCAGGTCGGCGCCGCGGCTCAGCAGGTGGGTGGCGAAGGCGTGGCGCAGCACGTGCGGGCTGATCCGGGACGGCGCGATGCCGGCGTCGCGCGCCAGCTCCTTCAGCAACTGGGCGAGGCGCTGACGGGTCAGGTGGCCCGCGCGGGCGCTGCGCGACGGGAACAGCCAGCGCGCCTGCCGGCCCTCGCGGCCCGGCACCAGGAAGGCGCCGCGCACCTCGAGATAGGCGGCGAGCGCGTCCTGCGCCGGCTCGGACAGCGGCACCAGCCGCTCCTTGCCGCCCTTGCCGGCGATGCGCAGCAGGGCGTCGCCGGCGCGCCCGGCGCTCAGCGGCAGCGTCACCAGCTCCGACACGCGCAGGCCGGTGGCGTACAGCACCTCGAGCAGGGCGGCGAGGCGCCGGCCCTCCGGGCCCGGGCGCCGCGCCGCCGTCTCGAGCAGCCGGTCGACCTCGGCCTCGCCGAGCACCTTGGGCAGCGGGCGGCCGAGGCGCGGCCCGTCGAGCGCGGCGCCCGGATCCTCGGCGCGCCGGCCCTCCGACACCAGGAAACGGAAGAACTGGCGCAGGGCCGAGCGGCGGCGCGCCACGGTGCGCGCGGCCGTGCCGCGGGCCGCCAGCTCGTCGAGGTAGCCGCGCAGATCCTCGGTCGAGGCGCGCTCGATGGGACGGCCGCGCCGGTCCAGGCTGGCGGCCAGGTCGGCCAGGTCGCGGGCGTAGGCGGCACGGGTGTTGGCGCCGGCGCCGCGCTCGGCGACCATCATGTCGAGGAAGGCCTCGACCGCCGGGGGCGGCGCCGGCCGCGGCCGAGGCGGCCGGCCGGGGCCGCGGCGGCGGACGGCGGGCCCGGCTTCCGCGCCCG
>CAZTHL010000192.1:0-1909 GCA_964613585.1 uncultured Mycobacteriaceae bacterium
ACCTCGTCGACCCGGACCGCCTCGCACTTGGCTCGCGGCGGGCAGACCTCCTTAGAGCATGATCCGGCCTGCAGCTGGGCGGCCACCGGCGACGGGGAAAGCAGGGCCAGGAGCGGCAGGGCGGCAGAAACACGCGCAAGTCGGGACAGATTAGTCTTCATTAGTGACTCCGATGCCTTACTTGAGGGCAGTTGAGGTGGTGGCGCATCCTGCTCCGGGTGAGGCCCGCTCTTTGCGGAGTGATTCGGCAGCTCTGATGTCCGGACCTAGCGTGTCCCCTTCAGGACATCCCAGGACAGCCGAAGGTGACGTGAAACTTGCGCCCAGCGCAGGCGGGCGACGGGATCAAAGATCCAGCTGCCAACCATGAAGGCGACGTAGGCTAGGCTCATGAACCAAGCGAAGGTCTCGTCTAGGCTTGGCACCGTTTCCGGCATGACGAGCACCCAGGCCGCCGCCGACGTGGACAGGGTGCGCAGGATCGACGACAGCAGGCCGTTGCCCACGAAGAAGCGCCGGACGAAGGTGGCGAGCGCGGTGATCACGCCGCGGAAGTACAGCAGCAAGGCGAAGCCGATGCCGCCAATCCACTCGGCGATCGGATAACGGCCTTTGGTGGTGAGGAAGAAGGCAGCGAGCAAGACGAACAGCAGCACCAAGCCAAGGCGCAGGAAGCGGCTCTCGACGATGAAGACGCCCTGAACCAGCTTGGCTTGGCGCCGCTGCAGGCGCCGTGCCGGCTCGCCTGCCAAGCTTCCGAGCCGCATGCGGCTCCGGTCGAGTCGGGCGATGATCTGCTCCTGGCGGTGCCACAAGGGGACGGCCAAAACGCCCAGAAGCAACATGCAGGCGGCATGGATTGATACGGTGAGCCAGCCACCCGGACGGCGATAGTCAGGTCCCAGCGTCAGGAGGTTGTCGAACGCCATGGCATGCCAGTACACGCCGGGAAGGTTTTCGTAGACGGGCACAGGCAGCCGGTCAGGCGCGGAGGACAGGTCGGTGCCGATGAAGACCACCTTGTCCTTCACCTGCTCCTGCAGGCGCTTGCTCCAGCCCATGCCACGATTGCCGACATCCGCACGGATGGTGAGGATCGGCGGGCAGTCGGGGCGCAGATCGAAGCCTTGCGGCAGCACGCCCCGAAAGATCTCGGTAATCGCGTTGCGCACGGAGTCGAGAGAGCGCGTCGCATGTCGGCCCTCTCCAAGGGGCTCTGTCGCTGGCGCGGCGCAAACGAAGAATGGATCCTCCGTCTCGACGCCGTTTGACTTGCGCCTCAAGGCTTCCAGTCGAAAGGATCGCGCCCATTGGAGCACTAGCTCGTGCGTATGGCCGTCCATTGCCGTGGCGCCCGCGGCGATTTGATCAATCGCGAGACAAGCTGGCGGCAGGCCGTTCTCAATCAGAATGGGCTCGGGAGCTGACACGCCGAGCTGTGCTCGCCGTGTCGCGCAATAATATGTCAGGAGCGCAAGGGCCGGCGACGGGTCAATGTGCGGGCTGCGCGCCTCCTGCCGATCGCTGGACGGCTCTGCCGATCCGAGCCTGCCCAGGCTCGCTCCGCCAGCGGCCGCGGCCCTCCACTGAGACCCGATGTTGTCCGCCGGGGGCTCAGCGACGGCATCCGGCACCGGCTCGAACTCATCCGGTGGCCGAGCGCGACCGCCCGTCTCGAAGGCAAGCGGGTATATCGAGCTCTTTCCCTTTGGCTCGAACTCGATCACCGCAGGCGTGCCGACGCCGTCAAGGCAGGGCAGGATGGTGGTGGCTGCCCCTTTGGCGGCTTCGGCCCGCTCAAGCGCTTGCCATGCCTGGCTCAATTCAAGGTCGGAAATGAAGTCCCGAACTGCTTCCTGATCCGGCGCCGCCCAGGCTTGGGATCCGTTCGCCCGGGCATAGCCGAGCA
>CAZTHL010000193.1:0-1895 GCA_964613585.1 uncultured Mycobacteriaceae bacterium
CGTAACCTATTGATCTGGCTGCATTGTTCCGGACGCACTGTTGAAGTTGGGCCAAACCTTCCAACAACCGAAATGTAGTGCAAACAGCCTTTCCGGCTGCCGTAACCTATTGATCTGGCTGCATTGTTCCGGACGCACTGTTGAAGTTGGGCATGACCGGCAGGCCCTCGTCGGTGCGCCGTGTGGCGCGCTTGATGTCGGCGGCCGGTGACGGCTCGGCCGGAGCGACCGGAGAGGCACGCAGGGCGCGGCCGGTCTCCGGCTCGGGG
This sequence comes from uncultured Mycobacteriaceae bacterium, assembly GCA_964613585.1. Classification (GTDB taxonomy): domain Bacteria; phylum Pseudomonadota; class Alphaproteobacteria; order DSM-16000; family Inquilinaceae; genus CAZTHL01. The sequence continues at coordinate 270 of CAZTHL010000193.1, forward strand.
TCGTCGAAGAGCAGCGGCGTCCAGGCTTGGCGCAGATGCCATTCGACATGGTAGGCGAGCATGCACAGGAAGACGTGAGCCCGCACGCGCGACGCCTTCCAGTGGCGGATCGGGCGGATCTCCAGCTCGCTCGTCTTCAGTGAGCGGAAGGCCCACTCGACCCGGGCCAAGTCCTTGTAGGCCTGCACCGCCTGGGCGGTGTCGAGGTCTTCGGCAGGCACGTTGGTGCGGATCACGTAGAACCCGTCAAGCCGGGCCTCGGCGGCGACGGTGTCGTCACGGCGGCGCCAGGTGAGCCGCCCGTCGGCGATGTCGATGGCGAAGTGCTTGGCCATCGTGCGCTTGCCGAGGACGGCCCCGACCGCCAGCCCGATCTCGGCCGCCGTGCGCCGGTTCGCGCGCCGCCGCTTGACCTGGTCGGCGAGGCGCGACAGGTCGCGCTCGGTGACGGCCAGCAGGTCCGCCCGCGTGCGCCCGCGCTCTGCCGCCAGCAGCGGGTTGCGACAGACAATCAGCCGTTCCCCGGGATAGTCGGCGCTGGTGATCTCCGCCATGTCCCGCTGATCGAACAGCGACAGCTGCAACGGACCGCCCGCGCTGGCCAGCTTGGCGATCGCCGGTGCCCGCAGCGCCGTGATCCAGTCCAGCCCGGCCGGCGTCAGATCCTCCGCGATGCGCGCGGCGGTGATCATGCCGCGGTCACCAGCCAGCACCACCCGCGACAGCGCGAAGCGCTCCTTCAGCTTGGACACCTGGGCGGCCAGCGTCGCCGGATCGGTGGTATCGCCCGCGAACACCTCGACCGCCACCGGGCAGCCGTCCGTCGCGCACAACAGGCCGTAGACGATCTGCAGCCGGTCCGGGCGGTGGTCGCGGCTGTAGCCGTGCTGGCCCAGCGGGCAGCAGCGCCCCTCCAGAGACGACGAGCTGACGTCGTAGAGCACCAGCGTGCCGCCCTTCAGGTGGCGCCGGGCCAGCCCGGTCTCGACCCGCGCCTGCTGCGCGCCCAGCCAATCCAGCGCCTCGTAGACCTCGTGTTCGGCCACCGCACCCAGCCCCAGCACCGCACCAAGGCTGGTGTGCGCGCTCTCGTCGTTGAGCCCGCGCACCGAGGCCAGCTTGGACCGTGGCGCGATCAGCCGATCGACCAGCAGCGCCACCACCAGGTCGCGATGGCGCCGGGACGGCGCGTCCTTGGCCGTCGACAACAGTAGCCGGTCGAGGGCGATCTTGCGCACCATGCCGAGCGCCGCTGCGACATGGCCGTGCGGCAAGGCGCGGGCAATCTGAAACCCGTCCTCGCCCGGGCCGACCACGCTGGCGCCGTCAAGCACCGCCCGGATCGCCGCGATCAGGTCCGCCGGCAGCTTCGACAGGTTGGCCAGCGTGCGCTTCTTCGCCCGGCCGCCCTCGCGATAGGCCTCGCGCAACAAGATCGCCGGCGGCGACTTACGGTTGGGCACAGCATCGATGAACATGGACCGAAAGAATCACGTCCCGGCGGCCCTGCAAAGCCCCTTACATGGACACACAAGAACAACCCGATCGCGCCCAAAACCGTACAAACCCTCACCCAACTTCAACAGTAAGACCGGAACATAGGAGGAACGTAGTTGGTTAAGCGAT
>CAZTHL010000194.1:0-1893 GCA_964613585.1 uncultured Mycobacteriaceae bacterium
TAGGAGACTAGACCACGTTGGTACTGGGAGCATTTTATCTTGGTGAGACTGGATCTATCGTCCGCCGTATGCCGTCTCGCTGCTCCAATTCGACCGGTCCGGTTGACCGCAAAGGCGCTTCCGGGGATAAGCGCAAGCTGATCACGTCGCCTGATCCCAGGCTTCTCAGCATCGTTCGGGCGCTTGCGCGGCAAGCGGCGAGGCAGCACTACGCGGAGGCTTGTTTGAAGGCGCGAAAGGATTCAGACTCAAAGTTGTAGAGCTTTGAGGATCCGGTCATGCAGAGTGTCGCCCTTTACGCCCGTTATTCGTCCGACAACCAGCGCGAAGCCTCGATCGAGGACCAGCTCCGGCTGTGCCGCGAGCGGGCGGAACGCGAGGGCTGGCGGATCGCCGACAGCTATAGCGACCGGTCGATCTCAGGCGCGAGCTTGATCCGGCCGGGCATCCAGGCACTGATGCAGGACGCCTTGGCGCGGCGCTTCGACATTGTCCTGGCGGAGTCGCTCGACCGCATTTCGCGCGACCAGGAGGACATTGCCGGCGTCTACAAGCGCCTATCATTCGCCGGCGTACGGATCGTCACGCTGTCTGAGGGCGATATCAGCGAGCTGCATATCGGCCTCAAGGGCACGATGGGCGCGCTCTATCTCAAGGACCTGGCGGACAAGACGCGGCGCGGCCTACGCGGCCGGGTCGAGGACGGCAAGTCCGGGGGCGGCAACAGCTACGGCTACAGGGTCGTCCGAAAGATCGGCCCCGACGGCCAGCCCGAGCATGGCGGGCGGGCGATCGATCCGGCCGAGGCGGCGATCGTGCGCCGCATCTTCACCGACTACGCCACGGGCAAGTCGCCGCGGCGCCTTGCCCATGAGCTCAATGCCGAAGGCGTGCCGGGGCCGCGTCGCGAAGGCTGGGGGCCGAGCACGCTCCATGGCAACGTCCAGCGCGGCACCGGCATCCTGAACAACGAGCTTTATGTTGGCCGGATCGTCTGGAACCGGCTCCGCTACGTGAAGGACCCGGCCACCGGCAAGCGCGTCTCGCGGCTCAATCCGCGCGGCGAATGGGTCCTGCAGGAGGTGCCGGAGCTTCGGATCATCGATGACGGTCTTTGGGCCAAGGTGAAGACACGCCAAGCGGCAATCCGCGAGCGCTACGGCAAGGCGGACGGCAACGGCCTGACCGCCGTGCGGCGCACGCGCTACCTGTTCTCCGGCCTGATCGCGTGCGCCGAATGCGGCGGTGGCTACTCGATGGTCTATCGCGACCTGTTCGGCTGCTCGACGGTGAAGAACAAGGGCACGTGCACCAACCACACGCGGATCGGCCGCCTGGAGCTGGAAAGCCGCATCCTTGACGCGCTGCGCCACCAGCTGATGGACCCGGCGCTCTTCCAGGAGTTCTGCGAGGAGTATACGCGCGAGACCAATCGGCTCCGCATGGACGCGTCCGCAGAACTGAACGCCAAGCGTGCGGAGATCCAGAAAGTCGAAGCCCAGATCGAGAAGATGATTCAAGCGGTGATGGACGGCTTCTACACACCGTCGATGAAGGAGAAGATGCCGATCCTGGAAGCACGGAAGGCCGACCTCCTTCGCGAGCTGGCGCACGCCGAGGAGCCGCCGGCACTGTTACACCCCCACATGGCGCATACCTACCGCGAGCGGATCGATGGCCTGTTCGAGGCCCTCCGGGACGAGAAAGCCCGCCTCGAGGCGAGCGACGATATCCGCTCTCTGGTCGGCCGGATCGTGGTCTCCCCGGCGACGGGTGGTGGGGCGGACCTCTGGTTGGAGGGTGACCTGGCCGGCATCTTGACGCTGGCGGCCGGACGCAAGACACCCGCCGATCCGGAGGACGGGCGGGTGCTGACATCGATGGTTGCGGGGG
>CAZTHL010000195.1:0-1863 GCA_964613585.1 uncultured Mycobacteriaceae bacterium
GGCGCCGATCCGCCGCGGGCACGCCGGCGCGGCGCCGATCCGCCGTGGGCACGCCGGCGTGGCGCCGATCCGCCGCGGGCGCGGTCGCGCTTCTCGAGGCGGCCGCGGGCGCGGTCGCGCTTCTCGAGGCGGCCGCGGGCCGGTCGGCCGCGGGGAGGAGCGGAACCGTCGCGGCCACGGCATGATCGGGCAGGACCGCCGTCCGCGCCGTCTCTCCCCGCCGTGCGCCCGGGCCCGGTCCGCCGTGTAGCGGGATGTAGGCGTCGGTAGGGGTGCAGCCCCGGACACGCACTCGGACACGGCCCCGGACACGCGCTCGGACCCGGCCCACCCCGGCCAAGGCTGAAGCCTCGTTCCGCCGCCGCGTTCCGTCCATGTCCTTCCTCCCGATGACCCGCTGCATGTGCGCCCAAAATAGGCGCAAGACCCTAAAACGTCCTTAACATCGGGACCGGACGCCGTCCAAAAGAACATTTCCCTCTTCGCGCTCGCCGCAGGGGCGAGGGACGGGGAGGGACCCGTCCGCACCGGACGCACGCGCAATCCAGGCCGACACCGGCCGCCCTCACACCGAGCCCCCGCCGTCGAACCGAGACATCGAAACATCCAAGGGGGGATTTCCCATCCCCCGTTGCATCCCTTAGGGACAGCCCTAACCGCCGGAGGCGATGAGGGCGGGTGTGGCGCATTCGAGCCTCGTCCGGCCGTTGCATCGCCGCTCAGGGGAGCCGCCGCGCTCCCCCAAGACCCCCATGGCCAACGCGTCGCCGTTGGATCACGGCCAGGGCTGGGCGCCCTGGACCGCACCGGGGAGATGTCCGCTCTCCCGTGCCCCCCCGTCGGACCCCTTAGTGTCCCGTGAACTCCCTCTTACAGCCGTTGCACTCCTGTCTTGCGGGCACTGCCGACTACCGTGGACCGCCGCCAGACCCTGGCTGGACCGGAACTGCCAGCCGGGTGCGAATCTGGTCGTACACCTGAATACCGGAGTCGATACCAACCTCGAAGCTCACAGCCAGCGCGAATGGCACCGCGTCCCGCAGGTCGCCGGCTGCACTGCGGCACGATGTCTTGAGCAGAAGGTGGCCATCATCGACGAACACGGCCGCTTGCTGTCCGTGCCGGCGTTCGTGAAAGACCGTACCTCGTGTAATGGTCCTGTCCGTCGGCTGACATGAATCTCGATCCGACACCAGCCAGTACTTGTCATCGCTGCCGGGGCTGACATCAAGCGCAGCCATCCGGTAACCCTGGTGCCGCGCATTGATCGGAGAGAACCAGGAAAGCGTAACCGTCAGCGCCCGAAGCGCTCTGATTCCCTCAAGACCCACCGGCAGCGGAATCCGGTACAGCAGATCACGTTCCGGCTCGATAGCGCCAAATCCAAGAAGAGTGGCGCGGTTTTCGGTGCAATCGAGAACGCGGTCGATGTTCGGCACGCCGTAGCCGAGCAGACGTGCGATATCGTCCCGCCGAGCGATGTGTTTGCCTGATCCTTGCGGGCCGAAGCAACGATCCAGCATCTCGCCTTTCGGCCCCCAGCGTGCTCCGTGAACCAAGAGCGCCTTGAGCACCAGTGCCATGAAATCAGGCGGGATATCGGCGTGGTTGGAGCCCCCTTCAGCATCAATGAGCACATCATGAATCCGGTGTGGCCCTCCAGACGGGCCCCGGCCGCCTCGCGGACGGGGATCTGAACGGGGGGAATCGCTCCGGTGGAGTGAGCCACGGCTTGAGAGATTCGGCATGCCGCGCAACGGCTTGACGGCCAGCGCGGTGATGCCGGAGGCGGCACGGAAGACGGTCAAACGGTCTCGACGAGATCCCGAAGCGAGGAAGAGCCGGGCTGTTACCCGCTAGTCC
>CAZTHL010000196.1:0-1842 GCA_964613585.1 uncultured Mycobacteriaceae bacterium
GGGCGGGCAGAGGCCGGGCGGGCAGAAGCGGGGAAGAGGCCATGGGCCTCGCCGTCAAGAGGGGCTCGGCCTCCGTGGCAGCGCGGCCCGCCCCCCGCCCGGGCCCTCTCCCGCGCTCCGCGCGGGAGAGGGCGCGCGGGCGGGCGAATGACTGGAGGCTTCACCCGCTTCCGGCATGCCGGGGCGGGGAGGGGCACCCCTGCGGCTCCAGGTCTCCGCTTCCCGGCGATCTACTTCCCGGCGATCTGCTCGGCCTTCTTGACCAGGTTCTGCGCCTGCTTGATCGAGGCGATGTCGATCAGCCGGCCGTCCAGGGTGACCGCGCCCAGGCCCTCGCGGTCGGCCTTCTCCATGGCCTCGAGGATCGCCTTGGCCTTGGCCACCTCCTGCTCGGACGGGCTGTACACCTCGTTGGCCAGGTCGACCTGGCTCGGATGGATCGCCCACTTGCCCTCGCAGCCGAGGATCGCCGCCCGGTTGGCCTGGGCCCGGTAGCCGTCGGCGTCGCCGATGTCGCCGAACGGCCCGTCGATCGGCCGCAGGCCCGCGGCGCGCGCGGCCACCACCATGCGCGAGATCGGGTAGTGCCACATGTCTCCCCAGAAGTACTCGCGCTCGGCCCCCTCCTCCTTGTCGGTCAGCACGCCGTAGAGCGGGTTCGGGCCGCCGATGCTGGTGGTGCGCGCACGCGTCGAGGCGGCGTAGTCGGCGACGCCGAAATGCAGGCTCTCGGTGCGGCGCGAGGCGCGCGCCACCTCCTCGATGTTGGCCATGCCGAGCGCCGTCTCGATGATCAGCTCGAAGCCGATGCGCTTCTTCCGCCCCTTGGCCGCCTCGATCTGGGTGACCAGCATGTCGACCGCGTAGACATCCGCCGCGGTGCCGACCTTGGGGATCATGATCAGGTCGAGCCGCTCGCCGGCCTGCTCGAGCACGTCGACCACGTCCCGGTACATGTACTTGGTGTCGAGGCCGTTGATGCGCACGGACAGGGTCTTGGCGCCCCAGTCCAGATCGTTGATCGCCTCGATGGCGTTCTTGCGCGCCTGCTCCTTCTCGTTCGGCGCGACCGCGTCCTCAAGGTCGAGGAACACGATGTCGGCGTTCGAGCCGGGCGCGCGCTGCAGGAACTTGGTGCTGCTGGCCGGCACCGCCAGCTCGGTGCGGTTGAGCCGCGCGGGCGCCTGCTCGATGACGGTGAAGCTCACGAGATCTCCTCCCTTCGGATGGTGGCCGTACGGACGGCGCGGATGCCCCGGCGCGCGCGGCCGGCGCGGATCGGCTTCGGCGGCGGTGGACGGCGGCGGACCGGGCCCGTGCCGGGCCGGCCCCGAGCCCGGCGCCGGGACGCGTGGCGATCCTAGCAGATCCGGCGGGCGCCTGTCCGGCCGCAGGCCGGTGATGCCAGGTGAGCCGGAACCGCGCTAGCGGACGGCCAGCGCGCTCGCCCGCCAGAGCGACCGGCACGGGATCTTCGACAGGTCGCAGCGGTGGCGGAAGCGCCGGGCGATCTCGATCACCTCGTTCAGCAGCCCGGCGCGGATGGTGATGGGCCGCAGGCCGAGATTGAGGAACCGCTCGTGCCGCGCGTCGAGCTCGTTCTCCGCCGCCTCCTGGCGCGGGTTGTCGACGAAGTCGACCGGCACGCCGGTCTGCTCGGAGACCATGCGCGCCAAGTCGCGGACCCGCTGCACCTCGGTCATCTGGTTGAGGATGTTGACCCGCTCGCCGCGCTGGGGCGGGTTGTCGATGGCCAGCGCGATGCAGCGGACCGTGTCCTGGATGTTGATGAAGGCCCGGGTCTGCCCGCCGGTGCCGTGCACGGTCAGCGGATAGCCGATC
>CAZTHL010000197.1:0-1753 GCA_964613585.1 uncultured Mycobacteriaceae bacterium
GCACGATCGCCTCATAGACCTTGGTCCGCCCGGACACGTCGTCCGACTTGACCGTGAGCATCTCCTGCAAGGTGTAGGAGGCGCCGAACGCCTCGAGCGCCCCCACCTCCATCTCACCGAAGCGCTGGCCGCCGAACTGCGCCTTGCCGCCCAGCGGCTGCTGGGTCACCAGGCTGTACGGCCCGATCGAGCGGGCGTGGATCTTGTCGTCCACCAGATGGTGCAGCTTGAGCATGTAGATGTAGCCGACCGTCACCTTCCGGGCGAACGGCTCGCCGGTTCGGCCGTCGACGAGCGTGACCTGGCCGCTACCGTTCAGCCCGGCCTCCTCGAGCATGCGAACGATGTCGTTCTCCCGCGCACCGTCGAACACCGGCGTCGCCATGGGCACACCGTTGCGCAGGTTGCCGGCCATCTCCAGCATCTCGGGCTCGGTCATGTCGGCCACGTCACTGTCGTACTGCTGGCCGTACACCGTGCGCAGCTGCTCGCGCAGCCGGTCGAGCGCGCCGTCGGCGCCGCCGTCGAACTGCACCTGCTCAATCAGTCGCCCGACCTCACGGCCGAGCCCGCTCGCCGCCCAGCCCAGATGGGTCTCCAGGATCTGGCCCACGTTCATGCGGCTCGGCACGCCCAGAGGGTTGAGGACGATATCCACGTTCGTACCGTCCTCGAGATACGGCATGTCTTCGATCGGCATGATCTTGGAGATGACGCCCTTGTTGCCATGGCGCCCGGCCATCTTGTCGCCCGGCTGCAGCTTGCGCTTCACGGCGACAAAGACCTTGACCATCTTCATGACGCCGGGAGGAAGCTCGTCGCCGCGTTGCAGCTTCTCGACCTTGTCCTCGAAACGCTTCTTCAGCTGGTCGATGGTCTCATCGAAATGCGTGCCCATGGCCTCGATGTCGGCCATGCGCTTCTCGTCGGCCACGGTGATCTGCCGCCATTGGCCGGGCGTGAAGGGGGTGAGCGCCGCCTCGTCGATCTCGCCGCCGGTCGTGAAGCCCTTGGGGCCGCCCACCGCCGTCTGGCCGATCAGGCTTGCCTTCAGCCGGTCGAAGTAGCTGCGCTCGAGGATCGTCCGCTCGTCGTCGCGGTCCTTGGCCAGCCGCTCGATCTCGGCCCGCTCGATGGCGAGCGCGCGCTCATCCTTGTCGACGCCGCGCCGGCTGAACACCCTCACCTCGACGATGGTACCGCTGACCCCCGGCGGCAGCCTGAGCGAGGTGTCCCGCACGTCCGACGCCTTCTCGCCGAAGATGGCGCGCAGCAGCTTCTCCTCCGGCGTCATCGGCGACTCGCCCTTGGGCGTCACCTTGCCGACCAGAATGTCGCCCGGCTTCACCTCGGCCCCGATATAGACGATCCCGGCCTCGTCGAGATGGCGCAGCGCCTCCTCGCCGACGTTCGGAATGTCCCGCGTGATCTCCTCCTGGCCGAGCTTGGTGTCGCGGGCCATCACCTCGAATTCCTCGATGTGGATCGAGGTGAACACATCGTCCCGCACGATGCGCTCGGAGATCAGGATCGAGTCCTCGAAGTTGTAGCCGTTCCAGGGCATGAAGGCGCACAGCACGTTGCGGCCGAGCGCCAGCTCGCCGAGATCGGTGGACGGCCCGTCCGCGATGATGTCGCCCTGGCGCACGCGGTCACCCACCTTCACCAGCGGCCGCTGATTGATGCAGGTGTTCTGGTTGGAGCGCTGGAACTTCAAGAGGTTGTAGATGTCGACGTACGACATCGACGCTGT
>CAZTHL010000198.1:0-1650 GCA_964613585.1 uncultured Mycobacteriaceae bacterium
AAGCCTTCGCCCACCACCGTGCTCGCCACGCCAATCTCCAGGTTCGCGTTCACGCCCTGGCCCAGACCGGCAAAGTCGGCCGTGTCGATGCCGGCGCCGCCGATCAGCTCGTCCTCGCCCGCGCCGCCGTCCAGCACGTCGTCGCCTGCGCCGCCATCAAGGGAATTGCTCTCGTCGTTGCCGGTCAGGCTGTCGTCACCGGTCGAGCCGGTCAGGTTCTCGATGCCCGAAAGGGTATCGGTGATGGTGACGTCCGGCGCCGGCATGTACTCGGCCGTGCCCGCCGTCAGGTCCGCGCTCACGCCCGGCACGTCGAGATCGGCGAAGCTCGCCGTGTCCGTGCCTTCCTCGCCATCGAGGCTGTCGTTGCCGCCACCGCCAAGCAGGGTGTCGTCACCGAGGCCGCCGATCAGCGTGTCGTCGCCCGCGCCGCCGGCGAGCATGTCGTCGCCCTCGGCACCGTCGATGATGTTGGCGCCGGCGTCGCCGATCAGGGTGTCCTCATCGAAGGTGCCAGTGACGTTCTCGATGCCGGTCAGGGTATGGGTGAAGATGGTGCTGTCGCCCTCGGCCGGGCCGGGGATGGTGACCGTGGCGGTGCCGGCCGCGAGATCGACCGTGACGCCTTCATCGCCGTCGGCATCGAAGTCGTCGAGGTCGTCCGGCTCGGGGATGGCGATGTCGGAGAAGGTCACCGTGTCAGTGCCCTCGCCGCCATCAAGCGTGTCGTCACCGGCCGAGCCCGCCAGCAGGTCGTCGCCGGCGCCACCCAGGAGGGTGTCGTCGCCGCCGCGGCCCTGCAGGATGTCGTCGCCGTCGCCGCCCTCGATCAGGTTGGCTTCGCCGTCGCCGATCAGGGTGTCGGCGAAGGCCGTGCCGCTCAGGTTCTCGATCCCGACCAGGGTGTCGGTATCAACCGCCGGGCTGTCCTCGGCCCCGGCGTCGCTGAAGAACAGAAGCTGGCCGCCCTCGGTGATCTCGTCCTCCTGGATCGGCCCGGTCTCCAGCGTGTGCGCCTGCACCGTGGTCATGCCCAGCGTGCCCGGCGCCTCGTCGAACAGGGTCGACACGTCGAGAACCCCCGAGGTCTCCCATTCGCCCGCATCCAGCGGGTCGTTGTCGAAGGCGCCGACCGGCAGTTCCGCCAGCCGGTTCACCTGGCCGACCCGCTCCACGAGCGCATTGCCGTTCTCGTCGAACGAGGTCGGGTCGAGCGCGACCAGAGAGGCCTCGACGTCCAGCGCCGCGTTGTCCTCCGGATCGCCGAACTCGAACGGGAACGCCTCGTCCTCCTGCACGTAGATCCGGCCGTCGTCCGCCCAGTCCAGATTGTCCGGGTTGCGCAGCTGGGTGGCCGGGTCGCTGTCGCCGTCGTAGATCACCGTGATCGTCGAGGAGATGCCCTCCTCGCCGAACTCGAACGCCTGGGTCAGCACCCCGCCGGCATTGTCGAACGGCGCCTCGTCGCCATTGCCGCCGGCAATGTCGATGGCGATGGCCCGGCCGCCATTCTCGCCCTCGAAGGTTTCATCGAAGGCGACCCCGGCCGGATCGGACACCGTGACCGACTCACCGGCCTCGACCACCGTTACGTTGCCGTTGAAGATCGACCCGGTGGTGTCGAACACCATCTCCGTGCCGTCCTCGGGG
>CAZTHL010000199.1:0-1629 GCA_964613585.1 uncultured Mycobacteriaceae bacterium
GGTGCATCGAGGCCCTGATCGTAGGAAAGTTCTTCTGCGACAAAGAGTTACCACGAAGCAGGAGAGCGCCTCGATGCAAACGGAGTGTAGCCCGGAACCGATGCTTTTCGCACGCCTCGATCGCCGGGCCGTGGTGGCGGATTTCGGCGGCGGGGCGATCAGTTCCGATGCCGGCGCGCTGCTTCTGGGCGCCACGGACAAGGCGATCGGGCTGGTCGACCGGTTCGCCGCTTGCTTTGCCGACGGCCGGTCGGCGGCGCGGGTGGAGCATTCGCTCCGCACCATGGTCGGGCAGCGCGTGTTCGGCATCGCGCTCGGCTACGAGGACCTGGTCGACCACGACGAGCTGCGCCGCGACCCGGTGCTCGGTGCGGTGCTCGGGCGGCTGCAGGCGCGCCGCGCAAACTGCGCCCCATTGGCCGGCAAGAGCACGCTCAACCGGCTCGAGCATGCGCCCTCCGGCGACGATCGCTACCGACGCATCGCCCACGACCCGGCCGCCATCGAAGACCTGTTCGTCGACCTGTTTCTGGACGCCCACGACCGGCCGCCCGGGCGCATCGTGCTCGACCTCGACGCCACCGACGTGCCCCTGCACGGCCGCCAGGAAGGCCGTTTCTTCCATGGGTATTACGACTGCCATTGCTATCTGCCGCTCTATGTCTTCTGCGGCGACCACCTGCTGGCCGCAAAGCTGCGGCGCGCCAACATCGACGCCGCCGCCGGGGCGGTGGAGGAGATCGAGCGGATCGTCGCCCGCATCCGCGCGCGCTGGCCGCGGGTGAAGATCGTGTTGCGCGGCGATTCCGGCTTCGCTCGCGAGGCCTTGATGGCATGGTGCGAGGCCGCCCGCGTCGACTACGTCTTCGGCCTGGCGCGCAACCCGCGGCTGGTCGGGCGCATCCACGCCGAGCTGGCCTGGGCCGAAGAGGACGCCGTCCGCACCGGCCGCGCGGCGCGGCGCTTCGCCGACGTCCGCTGGACCACGCGGGACAGCTGGAGCCGCCGGCGCCGCGTGGTGGCCAAGGCGGAATGGATGCCAGGCCGCGGCGAGGCCGGCGCCAACCCCCGCTTCGTCGTCACCTCGCTGCCGGCCTCCCGGATCGATGCCCGCACCCTCTACGAGCGGCTCTACTGCGCCCGCGGCGACATGGAGAACCGCATCAAGGAATGCCAGCTCGACCTGTTCGCCGACCGGGCCAGCGCGGCCAGCATGAAGGCCAACCAGCTGCGGCTGTGGTTCGCCTCGATGGCCTATGTACTGCTGAGCGCGCTGCGCCGCCTCGCCCTGCCGCACACCCGCCTCGCCAGGGCCAGTTGCGGCACCATCCGCCTGGCGCTGCTGAAGATCGGCGCCCAGGTGCGGCTCAGCGTCCGGCGCATCCGCATCGCCATGGCTTCGGGCTGCCCCTATGCCGGGGAGTTCGCGCTGGCCCACGCCCGATTGACCGCCGCCGCGGCGTAACGCGGCCGACCTTCCGCCCGCACATCAACAACAGAGGCAACATACCATCGAATGCTCACCCGGCCCCGCCGGACGAAGGCGCATGCCTGTTTGGCAGCGGACGATCGACCCGTCCGTCCGGCAAAGCTCTCAGCCGAGATCATCAATGCGGTGAGAAATCCGGG
>CAZTHL010000200.1:0-1626 GCA_964613585.1 uncultured Mycobacteriaceae bacterium
TCCTGCTGACCAACGACGACGGCTTCGGCGCCGAGGGCATCGAGGCGGTGCGCGAGTCCCTGCTGCAGGCCGGGCACACCGTGACGGTGATTGCGCCGGCGGAGGACGAGAGCTTCGAGGGCTCGGCCCTGACGCTCGAGCCGTGGACCGCGGAGGAGCTCGGCGACGGCGACGTCTCGGTCGAGGCGCTGCCCAACACCACGCTGGCCACCGCGCTGGAGGCGATCCTGGCCGACGACCTGCCCGACCTGATCATCTCCGGCGCCGATCGCGGGGCGAGCACCGGGGTCGCCGCCAACACCACGCCGGTGCTGGCGCAGGCGGCGAACGCGGCCTTCCTGTCCGGCATCCCGGCGATCGCGGTGTCGACCGGCACCGACGAGCTTGGCCAGGTGCCGGACGACCTGTTCGACTACACCGGCGAGCTTGTCGCCGAGCTGGTCGACAGCCTGCTCGAGACCGCTCCGGAGTCGGGCGACCTGCTGCCGGCCGGCCGCGGTCTCAACGTCAACGTCCCGGTCGGCGCCGAGGCCGGCGACATCGCCTTCACCCGCCTGGACGCAGCCACGGCCATGGACATCGACGTCGAGCTGATCCCGGTGCCCGGCAACACCGACACCTTCCGCTTCGCCTTCGAGGGGCCGGTGGTCACCGACGATCCCGCCTCGGAAGGGACCAGTTTCCTGGCCGGCAACACGACCATCACGCCGCTCGACGGCAACTACACCGCCGGCCTGCCGGAGACGCTGGCCGTGGCCGACCTGCTCGGCCTCACCTTCGGCCTGCCCACGGTGTTCGCTGGGGAGGATCCGATCGCCGAGGATCCGATCGCCGAGGATTCGGCCGACGAGGCGCCGACGGCTCCGATCGCCGAGGCCGAGGCGACACTCGTCGCCTGACCGGCCCGCCGGGAGCCGCCGGAGGGCGCCACGCGCCCTCAGTCACGGGCCGGCGAGTGGGCGCCTGTCGGCCGCCTGTGGCCTGGAGGCGCTCGGCCGACCGCGAGGAGGACAGCCCTTCCCGCGGCCGGTCGGGGCTGATGCCGTCGGGCCGACGGGAGGGCTCGGCGGCCCGGCATCAGGGGGCCGGGGCGGCGCCGGCCGGCCGGCACGCCTGACGCCCACCGACCGGTCAAGACGCTTTTCGACGCCGTCGGACGACGCTGCAATCTTCCGATTTTCGTAACCCAGAGTCCGCAAAGCCGTCACGGTTCGAAGAACAGAGTACCGCCGGTCACGGGCACACAAGAAAAACAAGACTTTCGTCTTACGCGCTTCAGTCGATCCGACGTCGGAGAATGAATATGTCTCTGAATATCCTGCTGACCAACGACGACAGCTTTGACGCCCCCGGCATCACCTCGCTGTTCGAGACGCTCGTGGACGCCGGCCACAATGTGCAAATTGTCGCGCCTATGGACGAGCAAAGTGCCCAGGGCAGCACGCTCGGCGGCATCGAGGCGGTGACCGGCTCCTACACCATCGAGGAGTTCGCGCCCGGCAACTTCTTTGTCGATGCCACGACGGTCGCCTCGGTTCTGACCGGGCTCGAGCTGGCGGAGCTTGGGGTGATCTTCCCGGACGAGGAGATCGACGTCGTCCTGTCCGGCACCAACTCCGGCGAGAA
>CAZTHL010000201.1:0-1606 GCA_964613585.1 uncultured Mycobacteriaceae bacterium
TCTTCCACCTGGGGGACCTGGTCGAGCACGGCGCGACCGAGGAGATCTTCACCAACCCGAGGGACGAGCGCACCCAGGTCGACATCTCCGGCCGCTACGGCTGACCCGCGACGCCGGGGCCGAGCGCGGACGGGAGCGGAACCGAAGGGACGGATCGTGGCACAAGAGCATATCGTCCGCTCCTTCGACGAGCAGCTGGAGTCGCTGAAGCGGACCATCGTGCAGATGGGCGGCATGGCGGAAAGCCAGCTCGAGGCGGCGATACAGTCCGTGGTGCGGCGCGATGCGACCCTGGCCGGCAAGGTGGTGCGCCTGGATGAGCGGCTCGACGCCTACGAGCACGACATCGATGCCAGCGCCGTGCGCACCCTGGCGCTTCGCCAGCCCATGGCTGCCGACCTTCGGGCGATCATCGCCGCTCTCAAGATCGCCGCCGATCTCGAGCGCGTCGGTGATCTGGCCGCCAACGTCGCAAAGCGCGCCATCGCCCTGTCGCAGATGCCGGCCGTTCGGCCGGTCGGCGGCATCCCGCGCATGGGACGCCTGGTCCAGGAGATCATCAAGGAGGTCCTGGACGCCTACACCGAGGCCGATCTGGAGAAGGCGCTCAACGCGTGGCACCGCGATGAGGAGGCGGACGAGCTCTACACGAGCCTGTTCCGTGAGACGCTCACCTACATGATGGAGGATCCGCGCAACATCTCACCGTGCACGCACATCCTGTTCATCGCGAAGAATATTGAGCGGATCGGGGATCACGCCACCAACATTGCCGAGACCACCCATTTCCTGATCACGGGCGAGCCGATCACTAGAGCACGGCCGAAAGGGGATACCTCCAGCTTCGCCGTGGTCGCACCGGAGGAGTGAGCGGAACGTGACGTCCATGCGCAGCGGCAGTCAGCAGCTGATCCTCATCGTCGAGGACGAGAGCGATCTGGTCACCCTGCTCTCCTACAATTTCGAGAAGGAAGGCTTTCGTACCCTGTCGGCCTACGACGGCGAGGAGGCGGTGCTGATCGCCGGTGAGGAGCGGCCGGACCTGATCCTGCTCGACTGGATGCTGCCGCACCGATCCGGTCTTGATGTCTGCCGGCAGCTGCGCCGGACGCCGAAGACCCGGGACATCCCGATCATCATGCTGACCGCCCGGGGCGAGGAGGCCGACCGGGTCCGGGGCCTGGACAGCGGCGCCGACGACTACGTGATCAAGCCCTTCTCGCCCACCGAGCTCATGGCCCGGGTGCGCGCGGTGCTGCGCCGCGCGGCGCCGGCGATCGCCGACGAGGTGCTGCGCTACGGCGACGTGATGATGGATCTGGCGGCGCATCGGGTCCGCCGGAGCGGCCGCGACATTCATCTCGGCCCTACCGAGTTCCGCCTGCTGCGGCACTTCATGCAGCATCCCGGGCGGGTGTTCAGCCGGGAGCAGCTGCTCGACGTGGTCTGGGGCCATGATGTCTATGTCGAGCCCCGTACCGTCGACGTGCATATTCGCCGGCTGCGCAAGGCGCTCAACGACAGCGACAGCGCCGACCTGATCCGTACGGTGCGGTCGGCCGGCTACGCCCTCGACAGCCAGACCGCGCAGTAGCCTCCGGGTTAG
>CAZTHL010000202.1:0-1576 GCA_964613585.1 uncultured Mycobacteriaceae bacterium
AGCTCAACGCTTGGCTGCTCGACCGCTGCGTGGCGATGGCCAAGGCGCAGGCGCATCCCGAGATTCGCGATCGCACGATCTGGGAGATGTTCGAGGCCGAACGGGCGAGCCTGATCCCCTACGCCGGGCCGTTCGACGGCTTCCATGCCGTCCCGGCGACGGTGTCGAAGACCTGCCTGGTCCGCTTCGACAACAACAAGTACTCGGTCGCGGCGAGTGCCGTCGGCCGCCCGGTCGAGATCCGCGCCTACGCCGACCGGATCGAGTGCCGCCAGGACGGCCGCGTCGTCGGCGAGCATCGCCGCGTCTTCGGCCGCGGGCAGACGGTCTACGATCCCTGGCATTACGTGCCGGTGCTGGCGCGCAAGCCGGGCGCGCTGAGGAACGGCGCGCCGTTCAAGGATTGGCTGCTGCCGGGCGCCCTCGAGCGCGTGCGGCGCAAGTTGGCCAAGGTGCCGGGCGGCGACCGCCAGATGGTCGACATCCTGAGCGCGGTGCTGACCGACGGTCTCGTCGCCGTCGAGGCCGCCTGCGCCGTGGCGCTCGCGGACGGCGTCCACTCGGCCGATGTCGTGCTCAACGTCCTGGCCCGGCGCCGCGAGCCGGGCCCGCCGCTCACCATCACGACGCCGGACGCGCTCAGGCTGCGCCAGGAGCCAGCAGCCGATTGCGCCCGCTACGACAGCCTGAGGAGGCCCCTTTGATGGAGCGTACCGAGATTCTCGCCGCGATGGGCGAACTCAAGCTCTTCGGCATGCGCGCCGCCTACGACGAGATCATCACGACCGCGATCAAGCGCCAGCATGAGCCGCCGCGGATCGTCGGCGACCTGCTCGATGCCGAGATCAGCGAGAAACAGGCGCGCTCGATGAAGTACCAGCTGACCATCGCCAAGCTGCCCTTCGCCAAGGAGCTCGACGAGTTCGTCTTCGCCGACACGCCGGTCAACGAGCCGCTCGTGCGCGACCTCGCCAGCGGCGGCTTCCTGGCGTTGCAGCGCAATCTGGTGCTGGTCGGCGGCACCGGCTCGGGCAAGACGCACCTGGCCGTCGGCATCGCCCGATCCTGCATCCGCGGCGGCGCTCGTGGCCGCTTCTTCAACGTCGTCGACCTCGTCAACCGTCTCGACGCCGAAGCCCGCGGCGGCCGCCAGGGCCGCACCGCCGACCACCTGTCCCGCCTCGACTTCGTGATCCTCGACGAGCTCGGCTATCTGCCCTTCGCCCAGACCGGCGGTCAGCTCCTGTTCCATCTGATCAGCCGGCTCTACGAGCGGACCTCGGTGATCGTCACCACCAACCTCGCCTTCGGCGAATGGCCCACGGTCTTCGGCGACGCCAAGATGACCGCGGCGCTGCTCGACCGGCTCACCCACCACTGCGACATCGTCGAGACCGGCAACGAGAGCTGGCGCTTCAAGACCCGCGCCTGATCCCCACTCGAGCCCGCCCCGCGGGCGAGTTCGCCGCTCCGCCTACGGCTCCGCGACGATCACGCCCGCGGTCCCTCCCTCATGCCAGCTGAGGGGTCCCGATTGGACGCCGATCCAGGGTCCCGGTTCCGTGCCGATTGACAG